>CALJVL010000009.1 GCA_937773775.1 uncultured Flavobacterium sp. | reverse complement strand
AAAAAATATTTTTTATCTACCTTGTGAACCGTAAACAATCCAGTATCAGAAATTGCCTCCTTAGTTATTACCTTGCTGTACTCCTTGATGGTGACATCCGGCTTTTTTTCTGCAGCAGGCAGCACAGCGACTTCGGTTTTCTTATTCTTTTTGCGCTTCGATTGCGCAAATTGCGATGTTGGAAATAGCATGACTAGGACGACTGAGATTAAAACGAGAATTTTATTCATGTTTTGGCTTTTAATAGTTTTCAAAATCAAAAATATCTTTTAACAGCTGCAAACTGATCACAGATCACTGCTTTAACTTATAATTAACCTTTGTTCAAATAAAGCGCATTATTCACAACGAAAGCCTTCCCGTTTTAATTTATCTCTAAAAAAAATGCTCTTGACTCACTACACAATTGCTCTTGATATCATTCTGAATAAAAACAAATTACCTATTTTCTTCTAAATTGGAAACGACTTCAATACATCCAACACTTTTCATTCAAAGCCTATACAGAAATTGACCTTGTTGAATAGAAAAGACTCTAAGGGATAACAGCGGTTAAATCTGATTTGGTTCTTTGACTCAATTAAAAGCTGCTTTTGCACTTAAATTAACAAAGATAACCTGAAGCAAAGTCTTATGCCTGCTATGTTAGAAGCACAAGGACACAGGAACGACAGCGAATAATTTAAACACATCTCATTTGGGGTGGAAAAGCCGACCCAGATTATATTTCGCTTTGCTACCGCAACAGCTAATAAAAAAAAATGATATCAGTTTTAATCCTTAAACAAAGAGTGTTTTTGCGGAGTGAAGAAAATCAGTCTCAATTATAGGTGGAGGGCCCGCAGCATTTTTACTAGCCGCATTTCTCGATCCTCAGAAATTCAATGTAAGCATTTACGAGAAAAATAAAACCCTTGGAAGGAAGTTTCTTGCGGCTGGAAAGTGCGGATTTAATCTTACTCATTCAGAACCAATTGCGCAATTGATAGAGCGTTACACACCATCCCATTTTATACAAGAAGCCCTACTAGATTTTGACAATCATGATTTTCAAAAATGGATTGATCTCATGGGTATTCCAACCTATATAGGCAGTAGCAAACGTGTATATCCTGAAAGCGGAATTAAACCTATTGCAGTACTGAACGCAATTCTTGACGTACTCAATAAGCGAGGGGTTACAATTCATTATCAGCATACCTGGACTGGCTGGGATGCCAAGCATGATATTGTTTTCAATACTGACTCAGCGGTCAAGTCTGATTATACCATTTTTTCCATGGGCGGAGGCAGCTGGAAAGTAACCGGCTCTGATGGAACCTGGCTTGGCCTGTTCAAGAAACAAGGGGTTGATGTTGTTTCTTTTAAAGCTTCAAATTGTGCTTACCGAGTAAACTGGGAACTGGGTTTTATCAATAAAAATGAAGGGAATCCACTTAAAAACATTGCGATAAGCTGTGGAGATTAAACTCAAAAAGGCGAGCTAGTAATAACGCGTTTCGGTTTAGAGGGCAATGCCATATATGCAATAAGCCCGCAAATTCGAGAGGAACTTGAAAAAAATCAAACCGCTACTGTCTTTCTAGATCTAAAGCCAACATTAAGTTATACTGATTTACTTGAAAAGATCAAAAAATCAAACTTAAAAAAAACCAGCGAAAAATTACAGAAAGAGCTTAAATTGAATTTTGCGCAAATTGGACTTTTAAAAACTTATCTTTCAAAAGAAAGCTACCTGAATACTGCGGTTTTGGCACAAAACATAAAAAAACTCCCCATAAAAATAACAGGATCGGCCTTGTTAGATGAGGCTATATCTACAACTGACGGAATCAAGTTAAGTTCTCTGGATGAAAATTTTCAATTAAAAATAATGAATAACCATTATTGCATCGGAGAAATGCTGGACTTAGATGCTCCTACGGGCGGATATCTGCTTCAATCCTGCTTTAGTATGGGCGTGTACCTGGCGCGTCACTTGAATTCTCTTCCATAAATAACTTAGCATTAGACAAAATAAGCTGTTTAGCAATACTATTTACGATATATGCTGTGCTATCCAATTCATGTACCATGTCGTTACTCGTATGTCAGCGGCAAAACCATTGTTCTTCTGAAGACTACTGTCTCGCGATCAAATTAGTGAGCATCAAATCAAACAGGATTTATTAATTTATAAAATAAGATTTATCTTATCTATTATTTTTATTTACTGTTTGTTAAATCGTAAAAAAACAACCAAAACATTTACAAAAGCACAACAAATCAGACCATTATTTATGATTTTTGTTACGTTGATGCTCCCTTTTGTATCACTTATCACTTGCAAAAAAAAATAATTTTAACTAGTTTTGAATACAACCTTTGCATAAAACCTCGCATGAAATACTTAAATGTCCTTGCCATAGCATTACTATTATTTATATCTGATATTTATGCTCAAAAAGTCGAAAAAATCACCGCAAAAAGTGGTCTGCATTATATCACTACAAGCATTAATTACACGGTAACGGGAACATATTTGATTGCAGGAGAGCTAGAACCCATCGTTCAACTCAACTCTGATGGAACCGGGATTTTTCAGTTGCATGATTTGTCAAAAACAAACATGGATTGGGGAATCGAATGTTTTGAAGATGGTACTCCAAAATACCAAAAAGGATTTAATTATGCTGTATACTCACTTTATTATAAAAGCAAAGGAGATAACGATGCCCAGTGGACTTATGCACACTTTTCGATCCATTTCGAAAAAAAGAAAATGTTTATATCCGGGGACAGAAGTAAAAACTATGCAGACTCACCCGAAAAGTTAACTAATTAGTATCCTGCAATATAATCAACAACTTAAACAAATGCACAAGAAATCGATTGCGTTGATTAGACTTAATTTTTTATTTATTTTTTGAAAAATAAAAATAACAATGAATTTTTATCTAATTTGCACCTAAATTTAACATTTTGATTAATGACTTCTATAACCAGACTCTTTGATTTCCCTTATTATCAGCAAGATAAATACACTTCAATTCCAGATGCTTTAGTGACAAAGCAAGACGGGGTTTGGGTAAAGACTTCAACACAAGAATATATTGCAAAAGCCAATTCCGTCTCAAGGGCACTTTTACGAATGGGCATTCAAAAAGACGATAAAATTGCGCTAATATCCTCAAGTAACAGAACGGAATGGAATATAATGGATATTGGCGTTTTGCAAACAGGAGCGCAAACTATTCCTATTTACCCTACGATTTCTGAGGACGATTACGAATACGTTCTGAATCATTCCGGTGCAATTTATTGTTTCGTTTCTGATGTAGAGGTACTTGAAAAAGTGAATTCAATACGACACAAAGTTCCAAATCTTAAAGAAGTGTATTCTTTCAACCTAATTGAAGGCTGCAAAAACTGGAATGAATTGCTGATTCTTGGGCTTGATCCAAGCAACCAAAATGAGGTTGAGTCTCGAAAAAATGATGTAAAGCCAGAAGAATTAGCAACGATCATTTATACTTCAGGGACAACTGGAAAACCTAAAGGAGTTATGCTTTCGCATAAAAACATTGTCTCTAATGTTTTGGACAGTGCTTCGAGGATTCCATTTGAAGCAGGAAAAACTCGGGCGCTGAGTTTTCTTCCCGTTTGTCATGTATTTGAAAGAATGATTTTGTACTTATACCAGTACTATGGTGTTTCGATCTATTTTGGAGAAGCGATTGATAAAATCAGTGACAACCTTAAAGAAGTAAAACCAAATGTAATTACAGCAGTTCCCAGACTACTTGAAAAAGTCTACGACAAGATTTATGCAAAAGGTTCCGAATTAACCGGAATCAAAAAGGCGTTATTCTTTTGGGCTATTGATTTGGGATTGCGATATGAGCCTTACGGTACAAATGGCTGGTGGTATGAAATGCAACTTAAAATCGCTCGTAAATTGATCTTCAGCAAATGGAAAGAAGGTTTAGGTGGTAACTTAGAATTGATGGTATCTGGAAGCGCTGCATTACAAACGAGATTGTCTAAAATTTTTGCTGCTGCCGAAATTCCAGTTATGGAAGGCTATGGCTTGACTGAAACTTCTCCTGTAATTGCTGTTACTGATATGAGAAACAAAGGCTACAAGGTAGGAACCGTAGGTAAAGTAATCGATAACGTAGAGGTAATAATTGCAACAGATGGCGAAATACTTTGCAAAGGCCCTAACGTGATGATGGGATATTATAAAGATGAAAAATTAACTAATGAAGTGATTGTAAATGGTTTTTTCCGCACTGGTGATATAGGTGTTTTTGACAAAGAGGGTTTCTTGAAAATTACTGATCGTAAAAAAGAAATGTTTAAAACCTCTGGAGGAAAATACATTGCGCCACAAATCATTGAAAACACGATGAAACAATCTCGTTTCATTGATCAAATCATGGTTATAGGTGACGGACAAAAAATGCCAGCCGCATTCATTCAACCCAATTTTGAATTTGTAAAAGAATGGGGAACCATTCACGGAATAAATGTGGGAGTGAGTAATGAGGAAGTGATTTCAAATGAAAAAGTAATCGCACGTATCCAAGAAGAAATTGACTCTCTAAATGCTAAGTTCGGGAACTGGGAAAAAATAAAACGTTTTGAACTGACGCCTGACATTTGGTCTATCGAAGGCGGACAACTGACTCCAACCTTGAAAATGAAACGCAAGTTGGTCATGGAAAAATATATCGATTTATTCCATAAAATATATAACTAGCGCATTATAAAAGAGACCTCTTATGAAACTAAAAGTCCTTATTTGTTCCATTATTAGTTTGCTCTTTTTTTCTGCCTGTCAGGAAAAACCGAAGGAAGATTCGGTAAAAGCAAATTACTTGGATTTTTCAAAACGCGATGACCAGCTCACTGGCGGTATCAAAATGATTCCAATCAAAACACCAAAAGGCACTTTTAAGGTTTGGACTAAAACTGTAGGGAACAATCCAACAATAAAAGTATTGCTGCTGCATGGTGGACCCGGACTAACGCATGAACTTTACGAGTGTTTTGACGGCTATTTCCCTAACGAAAGTATCGAATACATCTACTACGACCAATTGGGTTCCTATTATAGCGACCAACCCAAGGACAGTAGTCTGTGGACTAACGAACGCTTTGTCGAAGAAGTGGAACAAGTGCGAATTGCTCTGGGTTGTGATAGTTCTAATTTTTATGTAATGGGACAATCTTGGGGCGGAATCCTAGCCATGGAATATGCTTTGAAGTACCAAAAAAATATGAAAGGCTTGATTATCTCTAATATGATGGCCAGTATTCCTGAATATAACGCTTACGCAAAAGAGGTCCTAGCGCCTCAAATGGACCCGAAAATCCTTAAGCAATTGCAAGACATCGAGAACAATAATGATTTTGATAATCCAAAATACAGTGAACTGCTTTTTAAATATTACTACACGGAACATATTTTGAGAATGCCACTGGACCAATGGCCTGAATCGATCAACAGATGTTTCAAGCACATCAACCCAGAAGTATATGTGTTTATGCAAGGCCATAGTGAATTTGGTATCACTGGAAACGCTTCCCTAAAAAACTGGGATGTCAAAGACAGATTAAAAACCCTAACGGTTCCAACCCTAGCCATCGGTTCAAAATACGACACTATGGATCCCGAACACATGAAATGGATTGCAAACGAAGTGCAAAACGGACGGTTTTTATACTGCCCTAACGGAAGCCATCTTTCGCAGTACGACGATCCCAAAACCTATTTCCCAGGTGTGATTAAGTTTTTGAAAGATGTGGATAGTGAGGAGTTTAAGAAATCATAGCAGAAAAATCACCCTCAATAAAATAAGTTCTTCGATTCTAGGATAGCTTATTTTTTACTTTATATGTTTACGCAATTTTTTGGAATTACAACTCCATTCATAGATTAACTAGCAGAGAAATAAGAGGGACATTCGTGATTTTCTCTTTTAACTTTCTATAAATTCTACAATCCATTCGACCTTAGAAAGGATAGCAATTGATCTCGTCATTTCAACAATATTAGCTACTTTATTTGAATTGTCGTTAACATTGTCGACGAAAAGACGAAATACAATTAACACCAATTTATAGTAAATGCTCCGCCATTTACACCGATTCCTTTTGTATCCCTATATTTTTTAATAAAAAATATATTAACTTATTATGCATGCATAGTATTTTTTTCTTATATTTGAAATCGATATAGTTACTTATGAAAGACAAAACAATCGATTACGTCCTCCGCGCAACTTGGCAAGCAGTTTCGAGAATGTACAATGAAGAAGCTTCAAAATATGGTGCGACTATGGCAACAGGGTTTGCATTACTAAGCATGGATAAAGATAAGGGGACGCCTTCAACATCCTTGGGTCCAAAAATGGGAATGGAGGCTACCAGTCTGACCAGAACCTTAAAGTCTATGGAAGAAAAAGGCCTTATTATCAGAAAAAAAAATCCTGAGGATGGCCGTGGTGTATTGATTTATCTAACTGATTTTGGTAAAGAAAAAAGGGAGTTGTCTAAGAGTACCGTTTTGAAGTTTAACGAAACCGTAAAACAAAATATCTCTGATGAAAAACTCCAACATTTTTTAGAAGTTTCAGAAACAATCAATGAATTAATACAAGAGAAGAATATATTTAACATAACTGAAAATATAGAAAATGATGGCGTCATAAGTCTTTGAGACAATCTAAGATTGGCCCCTTCCACGGATAGTCATCGGGATTTAATAAAAATAAATACAAACCATATATGAAACGCACAATTAAGAAAGTTGCAGTGATAGGATCCGGAATTATGGGTTCAGGAATTGCTTGTCATTTTGCAAACATTGGAGTTGAAGTTTTACTTTTGGACATAGTTCCAAGAGAACTTACTGAAGCCGAAACGAAAAAAGGTCTGACTTTAGAAAGTAAAATCGTTAGAAACCGATTGGTAAATGAGCATTTAGCGAATTCCCTGAAATCGAAGCCCTCCCCTATTTACAGTCAGAAATTTGCGAACCGAATTACAACTGGAAATACTACGGATGACATGGCAAAAATCGCCAATGTAGACTGGATTATCGAGGTGGTAGTAGAGAGATTAGACATCAAAAAAATGGTTTTCGAACAAATCGAAAAATTTAGAAAACCAGGAACTTTGGTTACTTCAAACACATCGGGAATTCCTATTCACTTTATGAGTGAAGGACGAAGCGAAGATTTCCAGAAGCATTTTTGTGGAACTCACTTTTTTAATCCTGCACGTTACTTAAAATTATTTGAAATTATTCCTGGACCACGAACTTCAACAGACGTTTTGGACTTCCTTACTATATACGGAGAGAAGTTCTTAGGTAAGACTTCTGTCGTTGCTAAGGACACTCCAGCATTCATTGGAAACCGTGTTGGTATATACGGAATTCAAAGCTTGTTCCATTTGGTCAAAGAATTGGGATTAACCATTGAAGAAGTAGACAAATTAACTGGACCAGTAATAGGAAGACCCAAGTCGGCTACATTCAGAACAGTGGATGTTGTTGGATTAGATACTTTAGTACATGTTGCCAACGGAATCTACGAAAACTGCCCTAATGACGAACAACATGAGTTGTTTAAATTGCCTGATTTTGTTAATAAAATGATGGAAAACAAATGGCTGGGTAGTAAAACTGGCCAAGGTTTTTATAAAAAAGAAGGAAAAGAAATCCTGACTTTGGATTTAGACACTTTAGAATACAGAGCGGCTAAAAAAGCTTCTTTTGCGACTTTAGAATTGACAAAAACAATTGACAAACCAATTAATCGTTTTAAAGTTCTGGTAAAAGGAAAAGACAAAGCAGGTGAATTTTACCGTAAAAGCTTTGCAGGTATGTTTGCTTATGTCTCGAATAGAATTCCTGAAATTTCAGACGAATTATACAAAATCGATGATGCCATGAAAGCAGGATTCGGTTGGGAAAACGGCCCATTCGAAATTTGGGATGCTATAGGTGTCGAAAAGGGAATAGAAATCATGAAAGCTGAAGGGCTTGATCCTGCCGCTTGGGTAACTGAGATGCTTACCTCTGGATGCAAAAGTTTCTACTCTATAAAAGAAGGAGCTACTTTTTTCTACAATATCCCTACAAAATCACAAACTAAAGTTCCAGGTCAAGATTCATTTATAATCCTGAACAACATTCGCGAAAGCAAAAAAGTATGGAGCAATAGTGGCGCTATCATTCAAGACTTAGGTGATGGAATTTTAAACCTTGAGTTTCAATCTAAAATGAATACCATAGGTGGTGATGTTTTACAAGCTATCAATAAAGCGATTGATTTGGCTGAAAATGAATATCAAGGTCTTGTTATCGGAAACCAAGCAGCAAATTTCTCTGTTGGTGCCAATATCGGAATGATATTCATGATGGCTGTTGAGCAAGAATATGATGAGTTGAATATGGCAATAAAAACCTTTCAAGATACGATGATGCGTGTGCGTTACTCTGGTATTCCAGTTGTAGTTGCACCTCACGGAATGACTTTTGGTGGTGGCTGCGAGATGAGCTTACACGCTGATAAAGTAGTCGCTGCTGCGGAAACTTATATGGGATTAGTTGAATTTGGAGTTGGAGTAATTCCCGGTGGTGGTGGATCAAAAGAACTGGCACTGCGCGCTTCTGATTTATTCCACAAAAATGATGTGGAGCTGAATGTGTTGCAAGAATATTTCTTGACTATCGCTATGGCTAAAGTATCCACTTCTGGATATGAAGCTTTTGACTCCGGACTTTTACAAAAAGGAAAAGACATCATTGTGGTGAACAAAGACCGTCAGATTGCAGAAGCTAAAAAACATGCATTGATTATGGCCGAAGCAGGATACACGCAGCCTATTCAAAGAACTGATGTAAAAGTATTAGGAAAACAGGCATTGGGTATGTTCTTAGTAGGAACTGACCAAATGCAAGCTGGAAAATACATATCTGAGCACGATAAGAAAATCGCTAACAAGCTGGCATATGTAATGGCCGGTGGAGATTTATCGGAACCTACATTGGTAAGTGAGAAATATTTGTTGGATCTGGAACGCGAAGCTTTCTTGTCACTTTGTACAGAAAGAAAAACGTTAGAAAGAATCCAGTTTATGTTAACCAAAGGGAAACCGCTTAGAAATTAGAAACTAGAACAAAGAGAATAGAATATGGAAGACAGATAATTTTGAGTCTATATTCTATACTCTTAAAAAGAAAAAACATGAAAACAGCCTATATAGTAAAAGCATATAGAACAGCCGTGGGAAAAGCCCCAAAAGGAGTGTTTAGATTTAAAAGACCTGATGAATTAGCTGCAGAAACTATCGAATACATGATGAATGAGCTGCCTGATTTTGACAAAACGCGTATCGATGACGTCATGGTAGGAAATGCTATGCCGGAAGCGGAACAAGGATTGAATGTAGGGCGTTTGATTTCCTTAATGGGATTAAAAATTGAAGACGTCCCTGGCGTAACGGTTAACCGTTATTGTGCTTCTGGATTAGAAACAATTGGTATGGCGACCGCCAAAATTCAGTCTGGAATGGCGCATTGTATCATTGCAGGTGGTGCCGAAAGCATGAGTTTTATTCCTATGGGGGGGTACAAACCTACTCCAGATTATGCTGTTGCAAAAGCAGGAAACGAGGACTACTACTGGGGAATGGGATTGACAGCCGAAGCGGTTGCACAACAATTCAAAGTTTCTAGAGAAGACCAAGATGAGTTTGCTTACAACTCTCACATGAAAGCCTTGAAGGCGCAAGCTGATGGTAAATTTGACAAACAGATTGTTCCTATTACTGTTGAACAAACGTTTATCAACGAGAACGGTAAAAAAGAAACGAAGTCTTACGTAGTTAATAAAGACGAAGGACCAAGAGCAGGAACTTCCAAAGAAGCTTTGGCAGGTTTAAGACCTGTTTTTGAAGCTGGCGGAAGCGTAACAGCTGGTAACTCTTCACAAATGAGTGATGGTGCCGCTTTTGTACTTGTGATGAGTGAAGAGATGGTAAAAGAATTGAACCTTGAACCTATCGCAAGATTAGTAAACTTTGCTTCTGCAGGAGTTGAACCTAGAATCATGGGAATAGGACCTGTTAAAGCAATACCAAAAGTGTTGAAACAAGCAGGCTTATCAATAAATGATATTGATTTGATTGAATTAAACGAAGCTTTCGCCTCACAATCGCTAGCCGTAACAAGAGAACTTAATTTAAATCCTGATATTATAAATGTAAATGGTGGTGCTATCGCAATGGGACACCCTCTAGGATGTACAGGTGCTAAACTATCCGTTCAGTTATTCGACGAAATGAAACGTCGTGGCAGCAAATATGGTATCGTTACCATGTGCGTAGGGACAGGTCAAGGAACTGCTGGAGTTTATGAGCTATTGTAGAGAAGAATAGAACAAAGAATATAGAGTATAGAAAATAGAATATTGTTTAAAAAGACAGCGTATGCGCCATAATTATAAGAATTTAAAAATTTGGCAAAGCGGGATCGAAATCGCAAATGATGTTTCGGATATACTTATAGAGTTTCCAAAACATGAAAGATTTGATTTGAGTTCTCAATTGAGCAGATATTCAGTTTCAATTCCCAGTAATATTGCTGAAGGTTCGTCAAGAACTGATAAATCTTTTAGTCACTTTATAGATATCTCTTTAGGCTCTTCATTTGAACTCATTACCCAACTATTAGTTGCAAAGCATAGAAAATACATTAACGAAGAAAAATTTAATACAGTAGAAACAAAAATAAAAGAATTTCAAAGAATGACTATGGGTTTTCAAAATGGATTGGAATAATGCTGTCGGCAATTCTCACTAATCTATTATCTATATTCTTTACTCTAAAATCTTTTATCTAAAAAAACAAAAAAAATGAGCAACGTAACTAGAGGAGGTCAATTCCTTGTAAAAGAAACCAAGTGTGAAGATATCTTTACACCAGAAGACTTCAATGAAGAACAAATAATGATGCGCGACTCTGTAAAAGAGTTTGTGGATAAAGAATTATGGCCACATAAAGCGCGCTTCGAAAAAAAGGACTATGCTTTAACTGAAGAAACAATGCGTAAAGCAGGAGACCTAGGTTTTCTTGGTGTTGCAGTTCCTGAAGCTTACGGTGGAATGGGAATGGGATTTGTAAATACGGTTTTGGTTTGTGATTATATTTCTGGAGCAACGGGGTCATTCTCTACTGCTTTTGGAGCACATACAGGAATCGGAACAATGCCAATCACATTGTATGGTAGTGAAGAACAAAAACAAAAATACGTGCCTAAATTAGCTTCTGGTGAATGGTTTGGTGCTTATTGCCTTACTGAACCAGGTGCAGGATCAGATGCCAATTCAGGAAAAACAAAGGCAGTTTTGTCTGAAGACGGAAAATCATATTCTATTACAGGTCAAAAAATGTGGATTTCGAATGCAGGATTCTGTAGCGTATTCATCGTTTTCGCACGTATTGGAGACGATAAAAACATCACTGGTTTTATCGTTGAAAACAAGAAAGAGAACGGAATTTCAATGGGAGAAGAGGAACACAAATTAGGAATTCGTGCTTCTTCTACTCGTCAAGTTTTCTTTAACGAAACAAAGGTACCAGTTGAAAATATGTTATCTGAAAGGGGAAATGGTTTCAAAATTGCAATGAATGCTCTGAATGTTGGACGTCTTAAATTAGCTGCAGCCTGTCTTGACGCACAACGTCGAGTGATTACCAACGCAACTGCATATGCAAACGAAAGAGTCCAGTTTAATACTGCAATTTCCAAATTTGGAGCGATTCGTTCAAAATTAGCGGAAATGGCAACTTCTTGTTACGCTGGTGAAAGTGCCACTTATAGAGCGTCAAAAGATATTGAAGATAGAATTTCTGCTCGTGAAGCGGAAGGAGTATCACATCAAGATGCCGAATTAAAAGGAGTTGAAGAATTTGCTATTGAATGTTCTATACTAAAAGTGGCTGTATCTGAAGATGTTCAAAATTGTGCCGATGAAGGAATACAAATATTTGGTGGTATGGGATTCTCTGAAGACACACCTATGGAAAGTGCTTGGAGAGACGCACGTATTGCACGTATCTACGAAGGTACTAACGAAATCAACAGAATGCTTTCGGTAGGAATGTTGATCAAAAAAGCTATGAAAGGTCATGTTGATTTACTAGGACCAGCTTCAAAAGTACAAGAAGAGTTAATGGGAATACCCTCTTTTGACACCCCTGATTATTCTGAATTATTTGCGGAAGAAAAAGAAATGATTGGTAAATTGAAAAAAGCATTCTTAATGGTTGCAGGTGGAGCTATACAAAAATACGGACCGGATCTAGAGGCACATCAACAGTTATTAATGGCAGCTGCTGACATTTTGATCGAAATCTATATGGCCGAAAGTACTATTCTAAGAACAGAGAAAACTGCTAAAAAAGAAGGTGAAGACAAAATACAAGAACAAATTGCGATGGCAAAATTATACTTGTACCAAGCAGTTGATGTTGTAACCCAAAAAGGAAAAGAAAGTATCATCTCTTTTGCTGAAGGCGACGAACAAAGTATGATGCTAATGGGCTTAAGACGTTTTACTAAATATACTAACATGCCTAATGTTGTTGGGCTAAGAGAAACTATTACTTCAAAATTAGTTGCAGAAAACGAATATTGCTTTTAACGAGAAGATAATTATATAATTAAATTAATAGAAAGACCACTCGCTTCTGCGAGTGGTCTTTTGATTTTATACCAATTAAGATCTATAGAGACACACAAATTCCTACATTTTATTCCCTACATTTATCCCTTATCAATATTTAAATCCTTTTTAATGTCAAAAAAAATAAGCTTGTTTCTCTTAGCCTTCTCTTTCATTTGTACTATCAATGGACAAAAGAAACCCAAATGGGATGTCGCCAAACCAGGAGAAGGGTTCAATTACAAAACGCATAAATTTACAACTTCCGAAGGAACTTGGATGAACCTTGATGTCAGTCCAGATGGTCGAACCATCGTTTTTGATTTGTTGGGAGATATTTACGAACTCCCAATTACTGGCGGAAAAGCGAAAATCCTTCGCTCCGGTATTCCTTTTGAAATTCAACCCCGATATAGCCCTGACGGGAAATACATTTCGTTTACTAGCGACGCTGGAGGAGGTGATAACATTTGGACCATGAAAGCCGATGGAAGTGATGCGAAGCAAATTACTAAGGAAGATTTTCAACTCTTAAACAATGCTACTTGGATGCCTGACAGCAATTATCTGGTAGCAAGAAAACACTTTACTTCAAGCCGTTCTCTAGGAGCTGGTGAAATGTGGCAATACCACATTAGTGGTGGTAGCGGTGTACAATTAACCAAACGTAAAAACGATCAACAAGATGTCAACGAACCTGTAATTTCTCCTGACGGGAGGTACATGTACTACAGTGAAGACGTTGCTCCGGGTGGATATTTCAAATACAATAAGGATCCTAATAGTGAAATCTACGCTATCAAGCGCTATGACTTTGAATCGGGTGCAACAGAAAAAATTACCGGTGGGCCAGGAGGCGCCGCAAGACCACAAATTTCAAGAGATGGCAAACTATTAGCATATGTAAAACGAGTACGAACCGCAACAGTATTGTATGTACACAATTTAGAAACAGGCGAAGAAGGTCCCGTTTATGATAAACTGAACAAAGATCAACAAGCAGCTTGGGCCTTGTTTGGTGTGTATCCAAATTTTAATTGGATACCCAACAATGAAGATATTATAATTTGGACTAAAGGTACAATTCAGAAGATAAATATTAAAACAAATCAGGCAACAGAAATTCCTTTCACAGTAAATGTCGCTATTGACATTGCAGATCGCGTCCACTTTAACACTCCGATATCAGACAAAGACTTTACGGTAAAAATGATACGTGATGCTGTAACATCTCCCGATGGAAAAACATTAGTATTCAGAGCACTAGGGTATTTATGGACTAAAAATTTACCTAACGGTAGTCCAAAACGATTGACAAAGAATACTGATTTTGAAGCAGAACCTACATTTACCTCTGATGGTAAAGTGATCGTTTATGTTAGTTGGAACGACACCAATTTAGGTGCTATTAGAAAAATTGATTTAGAAAGTAAAAAATCTATAAAACTAACTTCTAAAAAAGGAATTTACAGAACACCGAGCCTCTCCCCTGATCAAAAAACAATTGTATATGTCAAAGAAGATGGAAACATGGATCAAGGTTTTGCTTTTTCAAAAAAACCAGGTATTTATACCATGAATTTTATAGGAGGCGAATCAAAATTTATTAGCTCAAAAGGAGAATATCCGCTATTCACCAAAGATGGCAATCGTATTTTCTTTCAAACTGGCGGTGTTTTTTTTGGAGATTTAACCAAAGAACTGAAGAGTGTTGACCTAAACGGAAAAGAAGAACGTACCCATATCAAATCCAAATATGCCAACCGACTGGTACCGAGCCCAGACAATCAATGGATCGCTTTCACCCATTTACACAAAGCTTACGTGGCCCCATTGAATATCAACGGGCAGGAAGTAGATTTAGATGAAAAAACCACGAATGTTCCTGTCTCAGAATTATCAAAAGAGGCTGGAATTAATTTACATTGGTCACCCAATAGCAAAAATGTGATGTGGATGTTAGGCGACTCCTATTTTTCGAATGCTATAAAAAACCGATTCACTTTTTTACCAGGTTCACCGGATAAGGTTGAAAAACCATCTGATATTGGAATCAAAATAGATTTAAAATCAAAAGTTGACAAACCTAAAGGTCAGATTGCCTTAACAAATGCTCGCATCATCACTATGGATGGTGATAAAGTAATCGAAAACGGCAGTATCATAATCAATGGAAATAGAATTGAAGCCATCGGTGATGCTGGTAGTATTACTATTCCAGAAACGGCAAAAGTTTACGACCTGACGGGTAAAACTATTATGCCGGGAATGGTAGATGCACATGCACATATCGGCGCCTTTCGTTATGGATTGACAACGCAACAAAACTGGCCTTTATATGCTAATTTAGCTTTTGGTGTAACGACTTCTCATGATCCCTCCTCTAATACTGAATCTGTTTTTACGCTTTCAGAGATGGTGAAAAGTGGAGCTATTGTAGGACCACGAATCTATTCAACTGGATTCATATTGTACGGTGCTGAAGGAGACTTTAAAGCGGTTGTCAATAATCTTGATGATGCCCGTTTTGCAGTAAAGCGAACTAAAGTTTTTGGAGCACTTTCTGTGAAAAGCTATAATCAACCAAGACGTGACCAACGCCAGCAGGTATTACAAGCTGCGAGAGAAGAAGAAATAAATGTCGTGCCAGAAGGAGGATCTACGTTTTTCACTAACATGACCATGGTGATTGACGGACATACTGGAGTAGAACATAATATCCCTGTAGCACCAGTTTATAAAGATGTACTCGAACTTTGGGGCACTAGCACAGTAGGTTATACTCCTACCTTAATTGTTAATTATGGAGGATTGAATGCCGAATATTATTGGTATCAAAAAACAAATGTTTGGGAGAACAAAAAACTACTTCAATTTACTCCTAGAGCAGTAATTGACTCCCGCTCAAGATACCGCATGATGGCTCCTGATGAAGAATATGAAAACGATCACATTCTTACGTCTAAAACAGTAAAAGCACTTGCTGATAAAGGCGTAAAAGTCAATATGGGGGCACACGGACAGCTTCAAGGAATGGGAGCGCACTGGGAGTTATGGAGCATAAAACAAGGCGGAATGAGCAATTTAGAAGCTTTAAAAACAGCCACTATTAATGCGGCCGATTATATTGGAGCAGGAAAAGATATTGGTTCTTTGGAAACGGGAAAACTAGCTGATATCTTAGTGTTGGACAAAAATCCTTTAGATAACATTCAAAACTCCAATTCCTTATTGTACACTATTGCAAATGGCAGAATGTATGAATCCGAAACAATGAATGAAGTAGGAAATGAGCCTAAAAACAGAGATGCTTTTTATTGGGAAAATAATGATTACAATGCTAATTTTCCATGGCATGAGGAGTCACATAGCTATATGCATCAACAATGTTGCAGCTCAGGATTTACCCATAACTAAAAATCAACTATTATATACTATCTCAAAACCATTCGTGAAAACGAGTGGTTTTTTTGTTACTATCAATCCTCAAATAGCAATCCATAAAACGCAAATCATTTAAAGCATAGTAATGTATTACAAATAAAGTACTGCCTTTATAGAGAAGCCTCAAAAAGCTCCTTATTCCATATAACCCTAATAAGAACTACTGGTAAAAATAGTCTAGACCTTTTTATTCGAAACATCCTAACTGAAAAAGCCCACGATTAAAATCGTGGGCTACTTTTCTTTTTAGATAAGAAATCTACTTGTTGAGTTCAGCTTCTTTCGTAAAAATCTAGAAAAATTCTGAAGTCAACATCAATCCTTAAAAACCAAATCTTTACTGAGCGTTTAAGTCAAGTTTGAATTTGCTACTTTACGATCCACAAAGGTACTTCTAAGTCATGATTAAAAAGCTCCTCAGTAACACTTCCTACAAGTAAAGAAGAGAACGTATTTCTACCTTTATCTCCTACAATAATAAGATCTACTTTAGCAGCTTGAGCTTTACTACGCATTTTTTCTGCAACCCCATTTTCTCTTCCTGCAATAATCTCTGTAGTCAGTACCCCCTCATAACCAATCTTCTTTATAAATTTCTCGTACTTTTCCTTTAAATGAATTTCTACCTTTTTATCAAGGTGCTCTTTTGGAATATATGGAGAGAATTGAATCGGAACATTGTAAACGTGTACTGCTTTTACTGTCGCATCAGTGGCTTTTTGCACATTTTCAGCAACTTCAAAAACCTTGTGCGAAGCACTTGAAAAATCTGTTCCTGCCCAAATATTACTGATAACTGGTTTTGCGCTTTTAGGTATAGATAGGATGTTGCATTTAAGCAAACGTAGCAATTTACCGCTAACAACGCCAGTACCTTTTATCTTGTTTTTATTTCCAATTAAGGCCAGTTGAACCTCATATTTATTGACAATATAATTGATCAAGGCTTCCGAATAAGGATCTTCTGAAATAAGTACTTCCCATTCTACATGGGATGTGAATTTTTCTTCAACCTTTTCGTTTAACTCATCTCCTATTATTTCATCAAGGTTAACATCCTTTAACTGCTCTTCAAATAATTCCGAGATCTCATATTTTTTGATATTATGTACAAAGTACACTTTTTTAACCTTAAGAGTATCTGCAATAAATGATGCATACTCAATTAAAGTATTATCAGTATCTGAAAGGTCTAAAGCGACCAAGATGTTTTTTATTTCAGTCATGATTATTTAATTTTGTTTTGCTGATTACTATTTTGTTTTTTAACTAAGTCAGAAACTATTTCCTCATAATTTTCAAGTTCTTTTTGAGATTCCCGCTTTTTAAGTTTATTAAAATCTTCATCTAATCCTTTATAAAGCGAAAAGCACATCACTATTAAAATAATGGCAAATGGCAATCCGGTTACTATTGTGGCTGTCTGAAGCGCCTGTAAACCACCTCCTATTAAAAGAACTGCAGCTACAGTACCTTCGGCGAGAGCCCAGAATATTCTTTGTCCTACTGGCGCATCAATTTTACCTCCGGAAGTTAAATTATCAACTACCAAAGATCCCGAATCTGAGGAAGTAACAAAGAACCCTGCAATTAAAATTATTGCAATTATATTAAGAATAAATGCGAAAGGATAGTCTTCTAAGAAAACAAACAATGCTGTAGCAACGTTATCATTAACAGCATTTGCAATAGTATCATCACCAAGTAGCACTTGATGTACCGCTGAACTTCCAAAAGCTGAAATCCAGAAAAAAGTCACAATAGAAGGTACTATTAAAACTCCTAAAATAAACTCGCGTACAGTACGCCCTTTCGAAATACGGGCAATAAACATACCTACAAAAGGAGACCAAGCAATCCACCATCCCCAATAGAAGACGGTCCAGGCATTTTGCCAATTAGATCCGGTATAACTTTCTGTCCAAGTTGCAGCTTCTAAAAAACCAGACAGATAATTTCCAGTGTTTTGTACGAAGGATTGAAAAATAAATATTGTTGGCCCAAGTATGACTACAACCAAAAGAAATAGCGCTGCTACCCTCATGTTCCATTCACTCAAAACTCTCACTCCCTTATCTACTCCTAAAACAACTGAAACAGTAGCAATGGCGGTTACACCAACAATTAAAATAACTTGAGTTTGTACACCGCTATGTACATCAAATAAGTGCTCTAATCCTGCTGCAATTTGTTGCACTCCCAAGCCTAAAGAAGTAGCCAAACCGAATACAGTAGCAAGAACAGCAAAAACATCTATCGTATCTCCAATTCTACCGTAAATTTTATCTCCTAAAAAAGGATAAAAAATAGATCTAATAGTAAGTGGAAGTCCGCGGGAATAAGTGAAGTAGGCCAAAGATAAACCAACTAATGCATACACTGCCCAAGCATGTAAACCCCAATGTAAGAAAGTAAATTTCATAGCTTCCTTAGCTGCTTCAGGGGTCCCTCCTTCCGCCATTGGCGGACTAAGGAAATGATAAATAGGCTCTGAAATACTCCAAAACAACAATCCAATTCCCATTCCCGCGCTGAATAACATTGCGAACCAAGAAAGAGTTTTAAATTCGGGCTTAGCACTTTGCCCTCCTATTCTTAACTGACCAAACTTACTGAAAGCCAAATAAATCATAAATATTAGAAAAACATTTACACTTAATATAAAAAACCAACCCGCCTTATTTGCAACAAAATTCTGAGTTGCGGTAAAGACCTCTTCTGCCCCTTCTTTAAACATAAGGGTCAACGCTATTATGATGATGATTGTGATAGCAGAGGTAAAAAATACCGGTCCATTCACATCTAATCCAAAAATGGATTTCTTTTCATCGCTTCTGATAATCTTCTTAGCCATAATTCATCTTTTTTTTAATGAAATTTAATTTCTCTAAGAGTTTGAAGCTCTCAGTACTATATAAACTCTAAAAATAGTATCCAACATTAACGTTAAACCTTGCTTCCCATTTAGCATCCGGATTCCCTTGAGCAAAATCGTCAACAAAATTACCACCTAACCAAGAATGATTGTATCCCGCAGCATAATCGATATAGGTATATACATTTCCAGCAGAGATTAAAAATCCTGTGGTATTCATGTAAGAATCAGTAAATCCAGCAGCTTTTTTCTCCATCCAAGCAAAATCATTATAAAACTGTAAGTTTGAAACAGGTCCCCATTCTACTGGAACATTTCTAGATATGCCCAATGTATACATATTAAAGTCAGAAGCGACTTGATAAGGAAATCCGTATGCAGCCATTGTAACTACATCAGTAGATTCTCCTGCGGCATTCTCTGGATTATTGAAAGCAGTAATGAATTGGGCTTTAACATTCCATTTCCCTTTGTTTAATTCGTAATGCGCGGCAAAAGCGGAGTGATTCCCCATTTCTTCGGTATCAAGATTATAAAGTCCACCATATTCTACTGAAGCACCTAATCTACTCGCAGATTCTTTACCGAATTTGTAGATGATTTTTCCATTGAATTGGTTTACCTCTTTGTTTCTTCCTGCAATGTCATAAGAATATCTATTAGGTGAAATTTCGGAATTGCTACCAAACCTCAATTCTTCGGCATTTTTAAAAAATGCCAATTGATATTCAAATTTCTCTCCTTTGTGCATGTATTTAAAACCCATATCATGGTCATCTTCAAGTCCTACATAGTAAGTCAGGTTGAAAAACCAGTTGTGAGAGTTGTATTGCTGAATACCAAAAGGAACCTGAGTTAAACCAAGTTGGATTTGATCTTGTTCATTAAGATTATAACCTAACCAACCTTGCTTTAGCATTCCACCACCAAAACCTTCAGAATACAATCTGTATTCTGCATTCATAAGTATTCCCTTGTAAGCACCCTTAGCGTTAACTCTGAACACATCGTATCCAAAATCTCCACCTCGTTTTTTCTGACCGTCTTTCCAGGAGGACATATTATAATTGAAACGCAATGCCCCACCAATTTTGATTTCTGGTTTGTCTTGAGCCATTGCTGGAAAGGCCAGTAGCGAGCCTAAAAATACAAGGCATAAAGTTTTTGCGAATTGTAATTTCGTAATTTTTTCTAACATGTAGTGATTCTAAAATTAATAAATTGTAAATAAAAAAAAGCGAAAATTCTTAAATAATTGTTTCTACATGAGTATGGCAGTAAATTTAATTAGCTTCCGACAATGCCTCTTTTGTAAATAAATGTAAAAAAAAACATCGCTTATACTATAGCTAGATACTACAGTACGTATTTCAAAAAAAGAAACTTAAATAAGTAAATGATTAAAGATTTTTAATCAATATCAAACTGCTTGATCAGAGCAAGTCTTAAAAAAGTAAAATATTTGGAGAGCAAAAGTAGGTAAAAAAGAAGGTTAATGCACTATAAATCAGTAATTTAATTTATTTAAGAGAAAATCACAGCGATATAGTGAAAAATTTAACATATATATATTTATACTGCTAAAAATACTCATTATAAAAGATCGAAAAAACTAAACTAAATCAATTCTCATGACTATAGTAAAAAATATATTTTAACATAATCTGTTATATCCATTTAAAATATTACATAATTAGTCTTGTGTTTATACAAATAACTTATGGTGCAATTTCATTATTACTCTAGTACTAAAACTGAACTTCCCAAACACCATATTTATTTTGTAAGATAATGCTAATAAATATTTAACCTATAATTACACATCTGATCCTTTTTTTATATGTAATTTTATATAGTATTAATAAAAACACCTAACATCATGAAAAAAATAATATTTTCGACTGCAATTATTATTGCAGTTCTTATCGGTTGTAAAACAAATAGCACCTCTAACGACTCAAAAAAACTAATAATTACTTTTGAGCCCAAAAGCAATAGTAACGTTTCTGGTACTGCGACTTTTATTGAAAAAAACGGTAAAGTTAGTTTCGTTGCAAAATTAGCAGGTTTAGAGCCGGGTGTTCACGCCATTCATATCCATGAGAAATCAGATTGTTCTGCTGCAGACGGAAGCTCTGCTGGAGGACATTGGAACCCCACTTTTAAAAAACACGGTAAATGGGGCGTTGGAGAACACCATAAAGGAGATATTGGTAACTTTACCGCTGATGCTAGCGGAAACGGAACCATTACTTTGACAACTGATGAATGGGATATGGGCTCTGGAGATCCTACAAAAGATATTCTGGGGAAAGGATTAATAGTACATAAAGGTACTGATGATTTTGTTTCACAACCGTCTGGTGATGCTGGAGCAAGAGTAGCATGTTCAGCCATCATCCGATAAGTAACCTAATATAAAATAACCCTCTCCTATAGTAACAGAGAAGGTTGTTTTTTTAATGTTTAAACGTAAAGAAAAAAACATAGCTTTACGACTTCAATACAGAACCATGATTAACCCTTCGGCAACAGGTTGGATAGACAAATATTTTCTTAAACAAAAACTGACGGAACAAGCGATATATAAAAGTCCCGAATTGTTTTATCAGAATATAAGAAAAACAGGCTTTATATATGGTCATATTGTTTCATTTGAAACAGTTGTTCCTATAGTACCTAAAGACTGGGGTCAAAATGACATCCCAAAAGTTGCATTACTGAATAGCTTACATGCCATTTATGGACTCACAACTCAGGAAGCTGATTCTACTAGTTTTATATCTAAAACCTTAGCCTTTTATGACGAAATGAATCCTCAAGGGTTTAACTTGTTTAAAAAAGTACTACCCAATGGTTCCCCTTCTCTAAATTTAGAAAAAATAATTGATGAGAGGGTTCAAACTAATATCGATATTATCAGTAAAAACTTTTCGCATATAGTAACAAATGCACTACTATTTATTGATGTTTTGGCCTTTCGACAATATTTGATACATGGAGTTATTCCCGAAAGATACTTGAAAAAAATTGAAGAAGCAGTTATAAGTGTTGTTTCACTCGCCTTAAAAACGAAAACTAACAAGTCTAATTATGATGATTTATTGATTAAACTTTTCGAAGCATCAGTTCGCTACAGCAAATTTTCAAAAATAAACACCCAAAATCTTGAAGAGCTGGATTTGAGCTATTTCAATTCAGAATTGGAAAAGTTTTATTTAATTGACATGGCAGGAATGGCATTATGGAGTGACGGGGAAATTGAAAATGAAGAAGCCTACTTTTTACATAAATTAGCCGAACTAATTTCAGTTCCCGACGATTTTGTGTCTACAAGCATAAAAAGTACCGATGAATTTATAACAAAGTATAAAAAAGACATATCCTACTTTAATTACTCTAATCCCGTTAAACATTTCTACGATCAAGCGACACAAAGCGTAATCATATTAATTAGACGCAATAAAAATCGATTAGTTAAAGAAATCGTCCAAAGTAAAGAGTTGATGATTTTGCTAGCTATTTCAACACGCCGAGATTTAGACGAAAAAGAAAAGAAAAAGGTCAAAAATCAATTATTAGATATTTGTAAATCTGTCCCTTCGTTAACTATTTTCCTATTGCCTGGAGGCAGTCTATTATTACCTATAATGATAAAATTTATCCCAAAGATGTTGCCCTCCGCTTTTAATGAAAACCTTTATGATAATGAATAAAAAAAAATCGCCTAAGGGCGATTTTTTTTATTTTATAAATTTAACTGATATACTTCATCTAATTCTACGTTGGAACTAAAATTGACATTCAAATCAGTAACAAATCCTGAATTTAATCCGTACACCCAGCCGTGCAAACTTAATTCCTGACCATTCTTCCAAGCTGCTTGTACTATTGAAGTTTTTGATAAATCGTAAACTTGTTCTTTTACATTGATTTCAACAAAAGCATTGAAGCGTTCTGTTTCGTCATCGATCATATCTAGGTATTGCTTATGCAGTCGGTACACGTCTTTAATATGCCTAATCCAGTTATCAATAATCCCTATTGATTGATTACCCATCGCGGCTTTTACACCTCCACAACCATAGTGGCCACATACAATTACGTGTTTAACTTTCAATACGTTTACCGCATAATCTAAGACACTCAACATATTCATGTCCGAATGAACTACCATGTTAGCAATGTTTCTGTGGACAAAAACTTCACCAGGTTTAGCACCAATGATTTCATTTGCAGGAACACGACTATCAGAACAACCAATCCATAATAATGGCGGTGTTTGTCCTTTGGCCAGCTCTTCAAAAAAATTCGGGTCTTTCGCTAAAGCGGTTTCAACCCATTCCTTATTATTATCTAATATTTTTTTATAAAAATCACTCATTTTCTTATGTTTTAAATATTGAATCCCGTATCTAACTCAAAAGCAATGTAAAGAAAAATCTTTTTCAGCTCTGAATTACATCGAGGTCTAATTTTTTTAAATTAATTATCAAAATTTTCTTTGACAACTTCTTTTTTAACCATCACCCTTTTTGCAACATCGTAATAATGTTCAAAAGAAACATGGTTTTCAACATCAGGACTATTGACTAGATCATAGGCGTTTTTAAACCCTTTAAGTTTTACCTTTATATTTTCATTGACAGCTCTAGTTTCCTTAAACTCCCTTATTAAATCTAAGATATCGTGAGCTATATAAACCGTGTCATGTGCATTTATTACTACCTTAGAATTTTCAGGAACAGCATTAAGCGTACTTTTTATAGCTGCTTTATTCAAAAAAGAGACTTCCTGAGCTAAATCGATATGAATGATGTCACCATCAATATATTCTTCCTTTTTAAAACTATAGGCTCTTTTCAGATTTCCTTTAAGAACAAAAATGATACTAATTATAATTCCCAATGCAACGCCTTTCAATAAATCCATAAATACAACGGCTAACAAGGTGACAATAAAAGGGATAAACTGGTACTTTCCTTTTTCCCAAAAATGCATAAAAGTTGATGGCTTTGCTAATTTATACCCTACTAAAAGTAAAATTGCAGCTAGCGTAGCCAATGGAATTTTATTTAGTATGAACGGAATTACCAAAACACATATTAGTAATAAAAGACCGTGAATTATAGCCGACATTTTGGATTTAGCACCGGCTGCTGAATTTGCTGATGATCTAACAATCACTGAGGTCAATGGCAAACCTCCTAATAATGAACTGATAACATTTGCAACTCCTTGCGCTTTCAACTCAATATTAGTGTTTGTATAGCGCTTTTGAACATCCATCCTATCCGCAGCTTCTATACTTAGAAGAGTTTCAATCGATGCAACAATAGCGATGGTTAAACCTACAACCCACACCTGAGGATTTAGAACCCCCGCAAAATTAGGCGTAATAATTATTGATTTAAACTCTTCCAAACTTGTTGGAACTGGTAAAGAAACTAAATGCTCTTTTGAAATAACTAATGAACTTCCAGAAGCAATAAAAATTTCATTCAAAACAACACCCAGCACTACTGCTACGAGTGCTCCAGGAACTAACTTTAATTTTTTAAGAAAAGGAAGTTTATCCCATGAAATTAATATTATCAATGATATACTTGTTACTAGTATTGAACCCAATTGGATATGATCAAAAATCCCTAATAATGAAGAAAAAGTGTTTGTCCCGTCGGCTTGTAAAAAAGAAAGATCTCCCTCAAAGTCATTATCATAACCAAATGCATGAGGCAATTGCTTCATAATAATTATAATTCCGATACCCGCGAGCATTCCTTCGATAACATTTGTTGGAAAATAATTAGAAATACTACCCGCTTTAACAAATCCTAATATCAATTGCAGTAAACCAGCAATAAAAACAGCAGTTAAAAAAATGTCAAAAGCACCTAAATCACTAATAGCAGTTAAAACAATTGCTGTTAAACCCGCTGCGGGACCCGCAACACTTATGTGTGAAGTACTCAAATATCCTACTACAATTCCGCCAATAACCCCCGAAATAATTCCTGAAAATAAAGGTGCTCCTGAGGCCATTGCTATTCCTAAACATAACGGTAGTGCCACCAAAAAAACAACTAAACCAGAAGCAAAATCTGATTTCAGGTTAGCGAAAAGATTGATTTTTTTTGTCATAATTCAATAATAATTTATGCATAAAGATTTGCTACATAAAAAAATGCAGGCTGTTGTTTTGTTCTGAAAAATAAAAATATGTATTATGTAAAATCTGGCGGGGGGGAGAATACACTGGCAGTAATCTTATCATGTTTAGATAAGTTTTCGTAAAGTATAAGGCCTGATTTATTGTCTTTACCAATTAGAAACCCTGATTGAGTTCCATCGTAGTAAGTAAAAGCTTTGATTTCTTTCTGAGCGCTCTCTTCTTCTGACTCACTAAAGAACATAGATGTGTCACATGACTTCTCTACCATCTTCACAATTGTGGGCGTGGCTAGAAAAGCTATAAATAAAAATAAAAATATGCGCGCTATTAATTTCATTATTGCTAAAATATGATTTAAGTTCTGAATCTAAACAAAATACTTAAAAATTTCATAAAAAATTAACATTCATAAAAAAACCAAAATAGTAGTCAACTAGTATTTTGGTTTAGGTATCTATCTTGCTTGGGGTTCAATTATTCTTGCAGCCAAGCCTGCATCATCCACAAGGTTTTTTCTTGCTCAACTATAAAGTCACTCATCATGGAGTTTGTTCCTTCATCATTTATTGCCGCTGATTTATTAAGAATCTCTCTTTCAATTACCAATAGATCAGACAATGAGCTAACAACCAATTGAATTGCTCTTTCATCGTTTGAAATATTCTTACCTACTTCTAATTTATTGTTTTTAATGTAATCTTCAAAAGTATGCAAAGGTGTTCCCCCTAGCGTAAGAACACGTTCAGCAACCATATCCACTTTTAATTGCGAATCGTTGTAGAGCTCTTCAAACTTAACATGTAAATCAAAAAAACGTTTCCCTCTAATGTTCCAATGAATCCCTCTCAGGTTTTGGTAGTACACTTGATAGTTAGATAACAAAGAGTTTAATTCCGTTACTATTAATTCTGATTCTTGAACTGGTAAACCTAAAATGTTTGTTTTCATGTTGTGTGTTTTATGTTATTAGCGAATTTAAGGAATAAAAGGGGGAAATACACTATAAACCAAATTGATTGTTTTTATATTTGTATCATAAAATACAATACATGACAATTACTCAACTAAAATATGTGTTAGCTGTTGCAGAACATAAAAACTTCACATTGGCAGCAGAAAAATGTTTTGTTACTCAACCCACCCTGAGTATGCAGATACAGAAAATTGAAGAAGAATTAAATATTCTAATTTTTGATAGGTCAAAAAAGCCAATTCAACTAACTGATATTGGGCAAAAAATAGTCAATCAAGCCAAAAACATTGTAAATGAAGCTGGCAGGATACAAGATATAGTTGAGCAACAGAAAGGGTTCATTGGCGGGGAATTTAGATTAGGAATCATACCAACGATTATGCCTACGTTACTGCCGATGTTTTTAAATAATTTTATTAAAAAATATCCAAAAGTAAAACTCATTATTGAAGAGCTTAATACCGTGGAAATAATCACAAAGCTGAATAACGGCCATCTTGATGCTGCAATAGCATCTACCCCACTGATGGAAGAAAAAATTAAAGAAGTTGTTTTGTATTTTGAACCATTTGTTGCTTACATACCCGAAGGTCACCGTGATTTTCACAAAGAAGAAATTGAAGTAGCCGATCTAAACCTCGACGAACTCCTTTTACTTCAAGACGGACATTGTTTTCGAGATGGAATATTGAATTTGTGTAAAAACAATCCGAAAAATGACTTTAATCATTTTAAAATAGAAAGCGGAAGTTTTGAAACTTTAATAAAACTTGCTGATGAAGGATTAGGTACAACCTTATTGCCTTATCTACATACATTAGATTTAAAGGAAGTGGATAAATTAAAATTAAGAAACTTTAAAGAACCTAGACCTGCTCGAGAAGTGAGTTTAATATTTCCTAAAAGTGAATTGAAAATCCAAATAATTGACGCACTTAGGACTACTATAGCAGGAGTTATAAAGGGGGCGATTGTTTTTCAAAATGTACAGATAGTGAGTCCAATCCCGAAGAAATAAAAATTAATCTCTTCTGGCTTATCGATAAACTGCAGAAATACATTTATTAAATTCTCGCTTGCTTTGAGTATAAAACCTCAGCCAGTTTTACAAATGCTCAATCTCATAAGGCAACAAGTTTCTTATGGTTTTTTTTTACTTTACTAAACAAGTCAGAACTAAAGCTGACTCTCTCAAGAGCGTCCTTTGTATAAAAGTAAATTAATCTAGACATAACCTGTTATTTAAAGAGTTATAAATCTAATTATATTATAAATACAAAGAATTATACTTTTATTTTTATTAAAACAAACGATTAAACACTTAAAAAACTGTTTAAATACATGTTTTTTAATTTATTTTAAAATAAATCTTACATTGTACCTCATAGGTAAGATCTCTTTAAAAAAGGCAAAACATAAAAAAGGAACCTTTTCGCAGGTTCCTTTTTTATTTATGGGTTTATAATTACTAAACACTGTTTTAATTCTGGTTTTTCGATGATAAAGTTAAATAACCATTCTCGCAACTGTTCCATTTCATAGGGCAATAATGATTTGATGGCTTTTTCTAATTCCTTACAAAAAAGTATCGGATCGAAACTTACTCTTTCTAGTATTGATTTTGTGTAATCAAACATGATTTTCGACATAATAAATTATGGTTTTTAGGTTAAACTATGATTCTTAGGTTTAGTAAAAATACATTTATTATAATTAGGATATATCAAGCTAACGTATAATTTTAATTATTATTTCAAATATCACAACTATTTCTTTTAAAACATTTAGCGACAAAAACTAAGCTATTAAAGTTTTCTCGCACGAAACATTTCTCTTTTTCCCGGAGGCCCTTCCAGTTTTTCAACAGTAAACCCGACTTCGATCATACTTCTTTTTACTACACCTCGAGCGGCATAGGTGACCAATACACCATCGGTTTTTAGAGCGTCATACATTTTTTTAAAGATAGCCGTGCTCCATAATTCAGGTTGAACCCTATATCCGAAAGCATCAAAATAAATTAAATCGTATTGATTGCAGTCATCTATCTCTTCAAATAACTGCTTCCTCTTCGTTAATGAAAATTCTTCACTCAGCAGCATTTTTTCATCCCAATTACATTGATGCATTTTTTCGAAAAGCCCTTTTTGATCGGCTACACTGAGTTCTTCCACATAATTCATAGAAATCAGCTCCTCAGACGATATGGGGTACGCTTCTACTCCAACGTATTCGATGGACTGATTCATCTTATGCCCTTCCAAAAAAGTAATAAACGCATTTAAACCAGTCCCAAATCCTATTTCCAAAATTGAAACTTCCCTGTTCTCAAAAAGAGAAAGACCATTCTTTATAAAAACATGTTTTGCTTCTTGAATAGCACCATGTTTAGAATGGTAACATTCATCCCATTCCTTTATCTGTATAGTGGTCGAACCATCAAGTGTTTGTATAATTTCTCTTTCCAAAATATTATTTTTAATCCTGTTTACTGTTTTATCCTGCACCTGTGGTCAAAATTAATCAAAAACTGATATAAACAGCTCAAAAGAATGCCAAATTATATAGATTTTAGATAAAAAAGTACTGTTTTTCGGTTTTTTTTTAACATCAATAAATCACAATTAAAAGCTATATTTAATGATATTTTCACAAGGAATTCATTGATTTTTATTTAATTTTGCATGGATTAAAGTTCAACATGCAATAAACAGACATTTTAGGCTTTTGCTTAATACTTGTCCAATAATAAAAATAAAAAACAACATATTATTATGAGCACAACTCAAGCCAACAAAATTGACATAATAAAAGCCCAAACTTCAAAAATCAATGAAGTGGATTTTGAAAACCTGAGTTTTGGCTCGGTATTTACAGACCATTTAATGGAATGCGATTTTACAAATGGAGAATGGCAACAGCCGGTCATTAAACCTTATGCACCATTTTTATTGGACCCATCAGCCAGAGTTTTTCATTATGGTCAAGCCATCTTTGAAGGAATGAAAGCCTACAAAGACGATCAAGATGCAGTTTGGCTTTTTAGACCTGACGAAAACTACAAGCGTTTCAACAACTCTGCTGTAAGAATGGCAATGCCAGAAGTTCCGGAAGATGTTTTTATGGATGGACTAAATGAATTACTAAAGCTTGATGAAGCTTGGATTAAAAAAGGAAAAGGAAACACTCTGTATATACGACCATTTATGGTTGCAACCGGTCATGGTGTAATTGCAAACCCATCGGATGACTATAAGTTTATGATTATCTTGTCGCCTGCAAAATCCTATTATTCAGGTGAGGTAAAAGTTTTGATTGCAGAGCATTTCAGTAGAGCGGCAAATGGCGGAATTGGAGCTGCAAAAGCTGCTGGTAATTATGCTGCGCAGTTTTACCCAACAAGCTTAGCAAATAAAAAAGGATTCCAACAAGTTATCTGGACTGATGATGCCACTCATACAAAACTAGAAGAAGCAGGCACAATGAATGTGTTTTTTAGAATAAATGACACATTATTTACTGCTCCGATAAGTGAAAGAATTCTTGATGGTATTACCCGAAAGAGTATTATAGATATGGCCAAAAAAGAAGGGATTGAGGTCGAAGTTCGCCCTGTTCTCGTATCTGAATTGGTGGAGGCGTCTAAAAACGGTACTCTAAAAGAAATTTTTGGTGCAGGAACGGCTGCCGTAATTAATCCAATTATTGGGTTTTCATACCAAGACGTTTATCATGAATTACCTAAAATTGAAAACTCTTATGCTTCTCAATTAAAAGACAAACTAACAAACATACAACACAAAC
Source organism: uncultured Flavobacterium sp. (assembly GCA_937773775.1). Classification (GTDB taxonomy): domain Bacteria; phylum Bacteroidota; class Bacteroidia; order Flavobacteriales; family Flavobacteriaceae; genus Flavobacterium. The sequence continues at coordinate 203,664 of CALJVL010000009.1, read as the reverse complement.
TAGCTGAAGATACTTTTGGTTGGACAGTGAAGGTTTAGTTTTTGTTGTTGTAATAAAAAAAGGTGGTTTTCAATCTGAAAATCACCTTTTTTTATTCCTTTATTTGAACTAGCAAAAGGATTACCTAATTAACATAGTTTATGTCTAAGTTCAAATAACTGACCACGCAAAATTGTACCATAACATCCGCTTTTGTGTACTATTTGAGTATTTTGGAGAAATCAGGCTTAAAATAATTGGCTCCCTTTATTATCTTTCCGTCTTCGCGAGAAATCGGATTTCCCTCTTCATCTAATTTACTCATATTGCTTCTTTGGATCTCGTCAAAAATCGCTTCTATTTTATGCTGCAATCCGTGCTCTATAATGGTTCCCAATAGAACGTACATCATATCACCTAGGGCATCGGCGATTTCGATTAAATCATTATTTTGAACCGCGTCAAGGTACTCTTCATTCTCTTCCTTCATCAAATGGTAGCGAAGTGCACTTTTGCTTTCACCCAAGTCCGCTACTGGAGTTTCACTATATCCTATTTTAAATGCTTTATGAAATTCCTTAACTGAATTTATTTGTTTTTGCATAATTAAATTAAATTATATTAAATGAAAAGACAAAGTAGCAACTATTTCTAAACAATTAGCTAAATTTGTGGAAAAATAATTCAAACTATGTTTAGTCAAGGACAATTAGTATTTGCAGGCTTTTTTTTCATTGTATTTGTTATCGCAATGATATATTCCTATCGAAAAGACGTCAAATTACACAACCTGTTTTATAAAGGAAGTTATAAGATTCTGATCGCTTTCGTTGTTTTTATTGGGATATTGTTTGTGATAAAAGTATTTTTTAAAAGGTAGTTTTTCTTTTTAAAACAAATAAAAGGCCACTTTAGGTGGCCTTTTATTTACGCTTTAGTCTAAATATTCTTAGTTCTCAAGAGGTAAAAAAGAAAAGTTTTTTGAATAGTATAACATTTGTTCCACAAAGGAATTCGGTTGCTTTACCTCTATCGAAATAATTGTTCCTTTTGCATCTAATTTAGGAACTAATATAGGGTTTACAAAACCGCTATATGCTGCCGAAGAGAATTGTTTGTTACGCTCCAGAACCTCTGCATGCAGTGTTTGATCTACTTTTACACCATAATTTTCTACCAAAGCTTTACCCGCTTCATAATCTCCTTCTGACTTGATTCGTTGAACTTCTCGTAATAATTGTCCAAATAAATCATGTAATTTTTCATAGTTAGTAATATTGAAATACGTTTTACCATTACGACTTAGTTTTTGTATTACATTATCCTCCAACCCTTTTTCAAATGCCCAGGCGCTTACCCATTGACGATTTCTCATATGTGCCTCTTCAATATTAGCACCCAACTCTAAGCGGAATAACTGTGTCATTAATCCATTACGGATATAACTATCATAAGACTCCATACCTGTTTTTTTCCAGTCATCCACTAGACCAAGTTCTTGAACTTTAGAGTTGTATAAATAGTATAAGCCCACTAAGTCAGCTCTTCCCTCTTCAAGGGTGGAGGCATAACTTTTCAAGGTTTCTTTTGGAGTTCCTATGCCTACATTAATTTGTCCCGAAGCATGACCTACGACTTCGTGTAGCGCGGTATGCAACTTATCTCCTATCTCTCCATATTTTTCCGCTAAAGCAACTTCTTCTTCGTCGTTTGCAAATTCCTGTAACTTTCCTTTTCCTCCAGCTTTGGAATATGCATCAATAATGTTTCCTAGTGAAACAGATTTTGAACCATGACCCGCACGGATCCAATCTGCATTTGGAAGGTTTACCCCAATCGGTGTGCTTGGAGAAGCATCTCCTGACTCACCTGCAACAATTACTGTTTTATAAGAAACACCCACAACATTCTTCTTTTTGTGCTGTGGCATCAATGGAGAATTATCTTCAAACCATTGGGCGTTTCCTGAAACGACTTCCATTTTTTTCGACATGTCGAAATCTTTAATCTGAACAATTCCTTCATACGACCCTCTGTAACCTAGAGGATCATTGTATACCTCGATAAAACTGTTGATATAATCAATATTACCTTCAGTAGCGGCTAACCAAGCGATGTTGTATTCATCCCAAGTTTGCAAACTTCCTGTTTTGTAATACGAGATCAACAATCCTAGAGCGTCTCCTTGGTTTTTATTCTCGGCAACACCTCTGGCTTTCTCTAACCAATAAATAATTTTATCGATTGCTTCACCATACATTCCATTGCTTTTCCATACTTTTTCTTCCAATTGCCCCTTTGTATTATAAACCAATTTAGAGTTTAAACCATAAGAATATGGTTTCGTCGGATCTGGACTTGTTTTATTATTGTAAAAATCTTCCGCTTCTTTCAAAGTAATCCCTTTATCATAAAAATTGATGGCAGAACCGGCCAACAATCCTTTAGATTCATCCAAATTGACTTTTTTGGAGTCGATGTCGTTAAATAAAATAGCAGCAATGCTTGGTGCTAATTCCGTTTTTGTTTCTTTCATCAAGGTCGAAAAATACACTTCCGAAAAATCAGGCTGGATTTTGTCATTAGAATAATGGTGGTGGATTCCGTTTGAAAACCAAACTCTTTTTAAGTAAATTTCAAAATTCGCCCAGTCTTTAGCAGATTTATCCCCTTCGTAGCTTTGATAGATATGTTCTAACGCTTTTCTGATTTTTAGATTATATCTATAATTTTGATCCCACATGATATCACGCCCAGAAGTTCCGGCCTGAGTAAGGTAATAGACCAGTTTTTGTTCTTTAAGTGTTAGGTTTTCCCAGCCCGGGATTTGATATCTTAATACTTTTATATCGGAAAATTGTTCAACAAAGTATTCAAAAGCGGTATTATGTTTTTTATTTACGTCTATCGATTTTTCCACTTGTGCATTACAAATAGTGGAAAAAGCAAGAGTCATAAAAATACCTGTGATTCTAAGTAATTTCATTATTATGATTTTAAAGATTAATTAAACTATTATTCCGTAAATATACATATTCTTTAAAGAAACAATAAAAAAGCTTCTTTGCATCGCCTCTCTAGTGACAAAAATGCAAAATCGACCTACAAACAAAATCGATATAAATCTGTTGCAGTGCCTTAGCTGGATAAGTTACTAGTGGTAAATATGGAAACACGATCAAACCTTTAAAAAAGATAATCTACAAAGAAAAACAGCTTACCTATAATTTCTCTATGATTAGTCTTGCATATTAATAAAAATTCTAACTTTACGACTGAATACAACCAATATATCATGAGGATTTTAAAATACATGTTTCTATTATTATTACTGAGTTTAGTGGCACTCTCGATTTTTATAGCTACACAAAAAGGTGATTTTAATGTTGAAAGAAGTAAAGTTGTCAATTCACCAAAGCCGGCAATTTATCACTATGTAAATGACTATAAAAACTGGGGAGATTTTGGAAGTTGGACAATAGAAGATCCTGAAATAAAAATAGCATATCCTCAAAAAACAATTGGCAAAGGAGCATCTTATTCTTGGGAAGGAAAAGATGGTGCAGGCCAAATGCGTACTCTATATGTAAAAGAAAATGACAGTATTTCTCAGAAAATGGATTACAATGGGACATTGGCAACTGTTTCTTGGAGTTTCAAGGATACTACTAGAGGTACAAAAGTCAGCTGGAGATCAATTGGAGAAATGAGTTTTTTATTTAAAATCTATGCCGCACTGAATGGGGGTGTTGACAAAGTTATTGGTACTATGTACGAACAAAGTCTGGCCAATTTAGACAAGGCTCTTGATTATGAAATAAACACCTTTTCCATAAAAGTTAACGGCTTAGTCAAAAAGCCCGAAACCTTTTATTTGAGTCAGACTTTCACCTCTGAAATAGCAAAAATTAATAAAAATTTTAAAATTGTAGTTCCTCAAATTGAAACTTTTTGCAAAGCAAACAATGTTGTAATCAGCGGAAATCCTTTTATAATTTACCACACTTATGATTTGCAAAAAGGATTAGCAAAAATATCCATTTGTATTCCAATAAAAAATGAAATATTCACAAGTGCTGGAAGTGATATACTGTCAGGAAAATTAGAAGCGTTTGAAGGGGTCAAAACTACAGTGATTGGAGACATATCACACAACAAAAAAGGATATGACAAGACAATACAATACCTGAACAAAAACCAACTTTCAACAAACCCTGTTTTTTCGCATATAGAAATTTATTCTACCGCAAAAGCAAACATCAAGAACCCATCAAAATGGTCTACCGAGATTTACATGCCAATACTCCCGAAAGCGGCTCCAGCAAAAGTATATGGACCATCTGCAACAAGTAGTCCGATACCCCCTGAGCAGGCGATTCCGATTGTGTCTGAACCGATAAAAGTCATTAAAACTCCTTTAAAAACTAACGACTCTAAGAAAACGGTAGCACCTAAAGTTAAAGAAGAAGAACCATCTGAATTTTAATTTTTTTTTATTTGATTAAACCTATTCGATAAACTCCATTCTAACTACATAAATAATAACTTTGCCAGAAGAACAGGAATTTATTGACCAGTTATTAAATCCAAAAACGCAGAATGAAGCGTTTCATAAACTCTTGTTATCCTATCAAAAACCTTTATACAACCACATACGTAACATCGTACTAAATCATGACGATACCCATGATGTCTTGCAAAACACTTTTATAAAAGTATTTCAACATTTGAAAAAATTCAAAAGAGAAAGTAAGCTTTTTTCATGGATATACCGCATCGCTACAAACGAAGCGCTTAGTTTCATAAGTCAAAAAGCAAAAAAAAATGGAATCTCATCTGAAAGCTTGCAGAATAAAACTATTGATAATCTCAAATCTGATCCTTATTTTGACGGAGATGAAGTTCAAATTAAATTACATAAAGCCATTGCAGCCCTTCCTAAAAAACAACAATTAGTTTTTAAAATGAAATATTTTGAAGAACTAAAATATGAACAAATATCTGAAATATTAGGCACTTCCGTTGGAGGCTTAAAGGCCAGCTATCATCATGCCGTCAAGAAAATCGAATTATTCGTCATGGCAAATTAAACCTTTTATCAAAAACTAAGTCAAATCATTGTTATGAAAGCATTTAAATTAGAAAAAAAATCGAAAATCGAGTCTGGGTTTAAAGCCCCTGACCAATACTTTGAAAGTTTTTCAGGAAACATAATGCAAAACTTACCCAAGAGTGAACCAAAGCTAGTCTCAATTTTTCAGAAAAGAAAAAGCTTCTTTATGATTGCAGCGGCTATTTTAATTATTGCAATGCTAATTCCTATCTTACACAATACGACCGATAATACGGAATTAGATAACGCTACATTAGAAAATTACTTAAGCATTCAATCCAATATAAATCAATATGACTTGATGAGAGGACTAGATTTTGAGGATATTAACAATATAAACACAACGGCTGTCCTCGAAGACAAAACCATCGAAGATATGCTGGCTAGTAATCCTGATTTAGAGCAACTCCTGAATGAATAAGGACAGCGCTTCTTAACCCTCACAAATAAATAAAATGAAAATAAAACAAATACTTCCGATACTTTTGCTGCTCAGCACTTTTAGTTTTTACGCTCAAAGTGAAAACATGAAAGAAAAAAAAGAAAAAATAAAAGTTTTGAAAGTGGCTTTTTTAACTACTGAATTAGATTTAACCGCTAAAGAAGCCGAAAAATTTTGGCCCGTATACAACTCCTTTGATGACAAACAATTTGAATTAAGGCATACGAAAATGAAGGCGTATAAGAACCAAATGAGTGAGCTAACTTTGGATAAAATGAGCGAAAAAGAAGCAAGTCTTTTACTAACGCAAATGCAAAATACGGATGAAGAGTTATTCCTTTTGCGCAAGGGTTTTATTGAAAATCTAAAAAAAGTGCTCCCCGCGATAAAGATTGTAAAGCTGCGAGTTTCTGAAGAAGATTTTAACAGAAAACTATTGCACCAATATAGAGACAGAGGTCAGAAAAAATAATCTCTTACTTTACATCCATAATGAAAAAGCCCTGTCCAATAATTTAAATTATTGGACAGGGCTTTTTTATTTCAAAAATTTAATACGAATCATTTTGTTTTTCCCAGCAGCGATTGCAGTGCGCTTGTCCACAAAACGTATTGTAAAAAGATCCTTATCAGCGGCCAGTTGTTCCCATGAATACCCCCCATTGTAGGAATAATAGAGTCCAGACGCTCCTACACTAACTAGTGAATTTCCGTTACTATGAGGAACATATTGTACACAAGAAGCGTATCCGAAACCTTTATTTTCCGAAATTAATTCCCAATTTTTTCCCCCATCATATGTTGTTGCTTTATTTCCGAAATTCTGATTTAGGGATTCATAGTCCCCTCCTGCAATAAATCCAATTTTAGAATTATAAAAGTCAGCTGTAAATATACCGGCCATCGCCTTGCCCTGAACAATGGGAGTATCATAAACTTCCCAGGTACTTCCTTTGTCTGGGGAATAAAAAACTCTTGCTTTTTTACCCCCAGAGACAATCCAGGTATTAGTTCCTTTTAGTACTATATTAGTGTTGCTTGCCGCAAAAGCCGCTTCGCCATCAGCAATTTTAGGTAATTTATTAGATGAGATTTTGCTCCATGAATTCCCACCGTCTCTAGTAATAATTATCGAAAGAAAGTCTGTTATGGGATCGCCCATCGCAATTCCCTCCTTGTCATTCCAAAATTTCATGCTATCATAAAACACCTTTTCATGATTTTCTTGATATACTAATGTAGTTGTGAAATCTATTTTACACACTTTGTAAAGTAAAGCAGGATTAGCAACATTCAATAAAAAAACAGCATTCGTTGTTTGTGCATTACTTCTGAATTCCAGATTTAAGCTGTCTTTACCTATATTCTTTTCAAGTTTTACGTTTTTTTTCAAATCGTAAAAGCCAAACCTTGACTTATTTGCAGCATACCAAATTTTATTTTGATCAACGGCTATCGCTCTGATACTTATATTATCCTCAAACAGCGTATCAATTACAACTGCCTTATAAATAGTTTTATCCTTAGTTTCTCTTTCATACAATGCTGTTTTACATGAGACTAAAACAAAAATAGTTAGTGCTGTTAAAAAAAAATATTTTTTCATTATCCGTTTATTTAAAGCTAATTTACAATTAATTACAGGAATGGCAAATCGCCTTAAAATTAAATGGCACAGTAATTGGATATTCAAAAGCGTTATATTTTAATACACTAATTATGAAAACTAAAATACTATTATTAAGCCTTATGACCTCCCTTTTTGTGGTGCAAATGCACGGGCAAAATAGAACTCGGGTAAATGCGATGAACGACGAAATTAGTGATAATCTAGACTTAAGAGCTGTAACCGATATTTTCGGAGATTCTAGAAACCTTCAGGATTTTGAAAGACAGCTCAATGATCCAGAGTTGCAAATATCAAATTTAGATCTGAATTACGATAATGAAGTAGATTACCTCAGAGTTATAGAAACAGTTGATTTTAATATACATGTTATCATCATTCAGTCGGTACTTGGTAGTGATGTATATCAAGATGTTGCGACTATCGAGGTTGAAAAAGATAGGTTTAATAGGGTTCATATACAGGTTGTGGGTAACGAATACATGTATGGACCAAATTATATTTATGAACCTGATTACTACAGTACACCTCTAATATATGCCTCATTATGGTCTTATAACTATCACCCATACGTTTCAAACTGGTACTGGAATTTTTACCCATCTTATTATTATGCATGGAATCCTTTTCCAGTTTACAAATATAGAAATAACATTCAGCTTAGCTTGAATATATACAACAACTATAATTACGTAAGCTCAAGAAGAAGTAACCAGGCCGTTGTTTTGTATAATTCAATACGTTCAAGTGGGTATGAAAGACAGTATCCTAATTATGCTTTTTCAAGAAGAAACGCTCGCGTTTCAAACCGTTATGAATTAGACCAAACGAGGAGTACCAGAAGTGTTAGTTCACGCAATGAGACTGGATATTCTAAGAACAGAAATAATTTGCCGAGAGAAGCGGGAAGCAGAAAATCTAGAAATCAAAGAGAATATTCTCAGAACAGGACTGCTTCCTCTATACAAAGTGCCCCACAAAGGACAGAAGCGCAGAGAGGCAATTCCCAAAACAGAAAGGTTTCTTCAAGAGAAAGTGCCGCAGAAAAGACCGGACCGCAGAAAGATAACTCCCAAAACAGCAGGGATTCTTCAAGAGAGAGGGGACCACAAAGAACTGAAAGGCGGGTAGACAATTCTCAAAACAGAGCGACTTCGTCGAAACAAAATACATCACAAAGAAATGTAAGGCAGAGAGACAATTCCCAAAACAGAAGGGCTTCTTCACGAGAAAGTACTTCGCAAAGAAATGAAAGTAAAAGAAGCGACTTTGCCTCTAACAAAGACGGAAATAATTCACCAAAAGCTAACAACAGAAGAAGATAGTAACTTCGAGAAAAAAATAAAAAAAACATGGTTTTACGGAGCCATGTTTTTTTATGTCTTATTTGCAGATAAACCTTTCTAATTTATTTTAAAAGAGTAAATTTGACTAGTTTTTTAAAGATAATTCATGAGCACATCGCATAAAAACCTGCACTCAAAATTAACGTTAGGTGGTTTATTAATTACGTTGGGAATAATTTACGGTGACATTGGAACCTCTCCGTTATATGTGATGAAAGCCATACTTGGTACTAGCGTTATTAATGCTGATATAGTCCTAGGAGGTATTTCATGCGTTTTCTGGACTCTTACCTTACAAACCACAATCAAATACGTCCTTATTACACTAAGTGCCGATAACCATGGTGAAGGTGGGATTTTCGCGCTTTATGCTCTGGTCAAAAAAACAAAGATTAAGTGGTTGATAGTCCCAGCCATTATCGGAGGAAGTGCATTACTTGCTGACGGTATCATTACTCCACCAATCTCTGTTTCATCAGCAGTGGAAGGAATTAGAACCTACTACCCTCAAATAAACACCGTCCCGATTGTAATCGGAATCTTATTCGTACTTTTTACTATTCAACAATTTGGCACAAAACTGGTCGGAAAATTCTTTGCTCCAATGATGCTAGTTTGGTTCAGCATGCTTGGAATCCTCGGTCTGATACAAATAACAAAACATCCTGAAGTCTTCAAAGCTTTCAACCCTTATTATGCGTACAATTTGCTTTCCATTCACCCTGACGGTTTTTTTGTTCTGGGATTTGTATTTCTCTGTACCACAGGGGCAGAAGCCTTGTATTCAGATATGGGACATTGTGGTCGAAAGAATATTAGAATTAGCTGGATTTTTGTAAAAACTACATTAGTACTTAATTATTTTGGACAGGCGGCATATTTAATCCACCATGAAGGAGAAACATTGCAGAGCTTAGGAGGGTCAAATGGCAACCCATTCTATCTTATAATGGCCGATTGGTTTCAACCTGTCGGTATTGTAATTGCGACACTCGCAGCAGTTATTGCATCCCAAGCTCTTATTAGTGGTTCGTTTACATTAATAAATGAAGCCATGAGATTAAATTTTTGGCCAAAAGTTAAAATAAAGTACCCTACGGAATTGAAAGGACAATTATACATTCCCTCCATCAACTGGTTGTTATTCTTTGGATGTGTTGGAATTGTAGTACACTTTGAAGAATCAAGCAATATGGAGCATGCCTACGGATTGGCGATCATCTTATGTATGATAATGACCACTATTTTACTTAATTTCTATTTAATAATGAAAAGAGTAAAGTTATACCTAATCGTTCCCTTGATAGCGACCTATTTACTGATAGAATTTAGTTTCCTTATCGCCAATATTACAAAATTTGCGGAAGGTGGCTATGTAACAATAATTATTGCGGCCGCCTTAATATCAATTATGACGATTTGGTATTTAGCAAAAGAAATTAACAAGACCTATACGAAAATTGTAAAAATAGAAGACTATAAAAAAGTATTAACCGAATTAGGAGCCGACTTATCCATCCCTAAATATGCAACCCATTTAGTTTACATGACCAATGCCAATCGCGTGGATGAAATTGAAGAAAAAGTGATGTACTCTATCTTACAAAAAAGACCCAAAAGAGCCGACATATATTGGTTTGTCCATGTGAACATATTGACAGAACCTTACAAAACCGAATATAAAGTGACCGAAATAATAAAGGATGATTTGTATCGTATTGACTTTAATCTCGGATTTAGGGAACCCACCAAAATTAACCTGATGTTCCGCGAAGTAATCAAAGACATGGTAAAAAAAGGAGAAGTGGATATTACTAGCCGCTATGAATCGTTGAATAAAAACAATATCATTGGTGATTTCAAATTCGTACTTTCCGAAAAATTCCTTTCCTTTGATAGCGATTTGAGATGGCATGAAAAAATAGTGATGAACACGTATTTCTTCATTAAGAAACTAAGTTTGTCTGAAGAAAGAGCATTCGGTTTGGACAGTAGCTCGGTCAAAATAGAGAAATTCCCAATGGTGCTACATGCTCCAGAAAACATAGGCTTAACCCGAGTTAAATAAATCATTTCATTCAATAAAGCTAAAAACACTGCTCTTGTAAGCAGTGTTTTTTTTAGGACGAAAATTAAAAATCAACATTCATTATTAAAAATTTAACTTTCAATCAATTAATACTACCTTTGCACCTCAATAATTAAAAATGAGATTACACAGAAATTTAGTTTACACCACCATTGATTCCCTGAATGCAATATTTAACGAGGGGGAATATGCTGACAAAGTGGTTGCAAGAGCCTTAAAGAAAGACAAACGTTGGGGGAGCTCAGACAGAAAATTTGTTGCTGAAACCATCTACGAAGTAGTACGATGGAAACGATTATATTCAGAAATTGCCGAAGTGAAAGAACCCTTTGACAGAGACAACCTTTGGAGAATATTTGCAGTATGGGCTGTATTAAGAGGTTTCCCTATTCCAGATTGGCGTCAACTAGAAGGAACTCCCGAAAGAAAAATAAAAGGTCGTTTCGACGAACTTTCAAAAGTACGAACCCTGAAAGAATCCATTCCAGATTGGATGGATAAACTGGGGGTAAAAGAGTTAGGAGAGAAAGTATGGGCTACTGAAATAGCTGCTCAAAATCAACCAGCAAAAGTTGTTCTTAGAGTCAATACACTCAAAACAACCAAAGAAAACTTGAGAGCAATATTGATGGATTTAAACATCGAAACAGATACTCTAAAAAACCAACCTGATGCGTTAGTTTTAAAAGAAAGGGCTAACGTTTTCATGACCGACGTTTTCAAACAAGGATTCTTTGAAGTTCAGGATGCCAACTCTCAACTTGTAGCTGCTTTCCTTGACGTCAAACCAGGAATGCGTATTGTAGACACTTGTGCCGGTGCCGGTGGAAAAACATTGCACATTGCCGCCTTGATGGAAAACAAAGGACAATTGATTGCCATGGATTTATACGAAAGTAAATTAAAGCAATTAAAGATAAGAGCTAAAAGAGATGGCGCCTTTAATATAGAATACCGTATAATCGATACCACAAAGGTGATTAAAAAGTTACACCAAAAAGCAGATCGTGTTTTAATCGATGCCCCATGTAGCGGTCTTGGAGTCCTTAAAAGAAATCCAGATGCCAAATGGAAATTACAACCTGCGTTTATCGATAACATGCGCAAGATACAATCGGAGGTTTTAGAAAGTTATTCTAAAATAGTAAAACCGGGAGGAAAACTGGTTTACGCTACCTGCTCTATATTACCTTCTGAAAATCAAGAACAAATTGAGCGTTTTCTAACAACAGATATTGGAAAAGAGTTTAATTTTATCAAAGACCAAAAGATACTGGCGTCAGAATCTGGTTTTGACGGTTTTTACATGGCTCTTTTGGAACGAAAGGAAGAAGGGAAACCTAAAGAAGTGAAAGTAAAAGAGGCAAAAGCTTAATATTGTTACCTTACACACGACGAAAAACGCCTTCAATATGAAGGCGTTTTTTATTATAAAAAAAATCTGATACATAAAAAATAAAACATTCTATTTTCTTTATTCTATTCTCTTTTCTCTCCCTTAATCATTCATAGAGATTAAAAACTCTTCGTTATTTCTGGTTTTTCTGAAACGGTCATTTATGAAGCTCATGGCTTCAACTGGATTCATATCGGCGAGATATTTTCTCATAATCCACATTCTTTGCAAGGTCTTTTCGTCTAACAACAAATCCTCACGTCTTGTACTGGAAGAGGTTAAATCGATTGCTGGGAAAATACGTTTATTAGCAATTTTTCTATCTAATTGCAATTCCATATTACCAGTTCCTTTAAATTCTTCGAAAATAACTTCGTCCATTTTAGAACCTGTTTCAGTCAATGCAGTAGCAATGATGCTTAATGAACCTCCGTTTTCTACATTACGAGCAGCTCCAAAAAAACGTTTTGGTTTCTGTAGTGCATTAGAATCCACACCACCACTCAGTACTTTACCTGAAGCAGGTTGTACCGTATTGTAAGCTCTAGCCAAACGTGTAATCGAATCTAGTAAGATCACTACGTCGTGCCCACATTCCACTAAACGTTTTGCCTTTTCGAGAACTATATTTGCAATCTTAACGTGTTCTTGCGGCTCTCTATCAAAAGTAGAGGCAATTACTTCCCCGCGAACGCTACGTTGCATATCTGTAACCTCCTCTGGACGCTCATCAATTAAAAGAACTATAAGGTAAACCTCAGGATGGTTAGCTGCAATCGCGTTTGCGATTTCTTTTAACAACATGGTTTTACCTGTTTTTGGCTGCGCGACAATCATACCTCGCTGTCCTTTCCCGATAGGAGAAAACAGATCGATAATACGAGTTGAAATAGTACTTTGTCTTTCGGCTAAATTAAATTTTTCCGATGGAAAAACGGGAGTTAAATGTTCGAATGAAACACGATCACGAACCACTTGTGGGTCGTGTCCGTTAATTTTTAAAACTCGAACTAAAGGAAAAAACTTCTCCCCTTCTTTTGGAGGCCGAACCACCCCTTTGACTGTATCACCGGTTTTAAGACCGAATAATCTAATTTGCGATGTCGATAAATAGATATCATCTGGTGATGCCAGATAATTATAATCTGATGAGCGAAGAAAACCATAGCCATCAGCCATCATTTCAAGAACACCTTCACTTTCTATAATTCCTTCAAATTCAAAATCAGAATCTCTAAAGTTATTTTTTTTAGCTTTAAAATTCGGGTTTTGATTTTGTTTATTTAACTGGTTTGGATTAACTTTTTTAGCTGGAGCTACAACTTCCTGAGTTTCTTTTGCTTCACTATCCTTAACTTCTTCAATTTCTTTCAACCCTTCTTTTGCTTCTTCTTTATCTTTTTTCAGAGCAATTTTCTTTTCGTACGCAGATTTATTGAATTTAATCACTTTCTTTTCAGATAACGGATTCTCATCTTCAGTTTCAGTTGGATCATTTACTGCTTCAAGCTGAGAAGTAACCTCTGCCGGCACCTCAACTCTAGCTTGTAAATCTTTATCCACAAGTTCTTCGGGACTAGAGGATGCAGAATTGACCGCAGCTTTTTGAATAGCAACCTTTTTAGCAGGAACAATACGAGCTCTTTTGGGCTTGTCTTCTTCAACTTTAGTTTCTGATTTCTTCTCCGAAGTTGAATCAGCAACAGCTTTTTGATGATCTAAAATCGACCCTATTAAGTTGTCTTTTTTTACACCATTAAATTTAATGGTTTTAGCTGATTTAGCTATTTCTTGAAGCTCAGAAAGCTTCATTTCTTTTAATGCAGAAATATCAAACATGAATGTTCTATGAGTTTAATTAAATTGGTAACACTCTAAAAGGATAGGTAGTGATTTTTTATTTCGAATCAACCGCAGTATGAAGTGCTTACGGTATTATTGTGCAATAATACGAATAAAATTTAATGATACAATAGTATTTTAAAAAAAGAAAATATATTTTTGTACAACAAAATTAAACAATGATACAGAGAATACAGACGATATATTTAATACTTGCTTTTGTAGTTACCGGTATTTTACCATTTTTATTTCCTTTATGGACAATGAACGGCGGAAAAGACTATTTTTTTATGCTAAACCAGATTTATGTAATCTTATTGGGCTTAAGCACATCGCTTAGCGTTTTGACTATTGTTTCCTATAAAAAAAGACAGAATCAATTTGTCATGGGCAGATTGAATATGATATTAAATTTAATTTTATTAGGATTGTTTGTTTATCGTTCACTAAATATATCTGGAGAAACAGTTCTTGTTTCTGAGAAAGGTATTGGGATGTTTCTACCTATCGTTGCTATCGTATTATTAGTCTTGGCTAATAAGGCCATCAAAAAGGATGAGGATCTTGTAAAATCTGTGGACAGATTGAGGTAAACCTATAAAATTAGTTTATTAGTGCGAAAGAAACCCGAATGGAAACATTCGGGTTTTTTTATGCTTCAAAAAGAAGCATTTAACAAATAAAAACATATAAAGAACAAGTTGTTGTTTTTTTTATAAATTTGAATTTATATAACGACGACATGGAAAATAAAACACGAATACATCTTGCAGACGACCATCAGGTTCTTATGGACGGCATGAAAAATTTACTGCATACAGTTTCTAATTTTGAAGTTGTTGGCTTCTCCACAGATGGCAGCACAATTTTTAAAGATGTTACAGACAACAAAAGTGACATTCTTGTCCTTGATATCAGCATGCCTAAAAAGGACGGAATTGAAGTGGTTAAAGAATTTTATCAAAAAGGTTTCCCCTGCAAGGTAATTATCCTTTCGAGCTATGATGACTTAAAAATTATAAAAGAGGTTATGAAACTAGGAGCTAGTGGCTACTTGACAAAGCAATGCGCTGGAGAAAGTATTGTAGAAGCAATTCACGCTGTTACTAATGGAGAAGAATATTTCTGTAATACGGTTAGGGAAAAAATATTTAATACCGCAACCAAAGACAAATCAAAAGTAAACAAATACAGACCAAGTGTGAATTCTTTATTAACGGGGCGCGAAATTGAGATTATCACTCTCATCGCTCTAGAGTTTAGCGGTAAGGAGATTAGCGAACATTTGTTCATCAGTAACAATACAGTAGAAACACACCGAAAAAACATAATGAAAAAATTGAAAGCAAAAAACACCATCAGCTTGGTTAAATTTGCTCTTAAAAACAAACTGATTAAATCCTAAGACAACGGACAATAGATAAGTGTTTTAGAAATAATTCAATCCAAAAAAACAACTATTTTATAATCGACACCCTTTTTTCATGATTCAAAACCGATTCGTATTATTGTTTTTCCTCTCACCATTTCTTTTTGGTAATGTCCTGTATTCTCAAAATAGAATTCCTTCTCAAAAAGAAATCACCGAACTAACTACAGAAGCAACCAACCTAATGAAAGAGGGGAAATTCGAAAAGTCTCTGGTGAAATCAAGAATTGCTTTAAAGTACGCTATTATAGCTAAAGATGATAATGCAATCGCCACCTGTTACAATATTATAGCGGCTAATTTTGACGAACTAACTGAGCCTGACAAAGCTTTTTTTTACTACCAGAAAGGTCTTATTAATGCCAACAGAACAACAAACAACCAGCTTAAAAATTGGTTAAACAACAATTTGGGAAATATTTATTGTTTCGATAAAAAGCAATACACAAAAGGAATTTCCCACTATAAAAAATCCCTAGAATACAGTACAAAAAATAGAGATTCTGCAGAAATCGTTTTTACAAAACTAAATATTACTTGGGCTTATTTTGATATAGGTCGGTTTAATGATGGCCTGCCCTATCTAAAGTTTATCAACAAGTACCATGACAAGTTTGGTAATGAATCTTCAAATGGAGTTTTAAATATGCTCAACGGTATGTATTCCAGTTATAATGATGAACCTCAAAAAGCAAAGTCCTACTTTCAAAAAGCGATACAATTAGGAATTGAACAAGACTTTAAGTCTGATTTAGCATTTGCCTATTTAGAATACTCTAAATTTTTATTAAAAAACGACGACCATAAAAAGGCATATAAAAACCTCGATCTTTACAATGCTACAAACGCCAAAGTGATAGACGAAGACAAACGAAAAAAGGTCAACGTTGCGGGGATAAATCTTGAATTAGATGAGTATAAAAGAGAAATTGATGTAATCGAAACTAAGTACAAGACAAAGCAGCAAATCCTTTTAGAGCAACAGTCTAAAAACAAACAAATAAGTCTTATTATCATTTCATTGCTTATCTTAATTATCATCCTATTCTATTTTCTGTTTCAGAATACAAGATTGAAACAAAAAAATAAACTCAAGGATATACAGAGTAAAATTCAGGAGAAAATAATTAACGCTTCGATAAATGGACAGGAAATAGAACGAAAAAAAATAGCCAATTTTCTGCATGATAATATTAGTGCTCTACTTTCAGCGGCCGGATTACATTTAAGCGTTTTTAGCTCTAAAAACCAACTGGAAGTTGAAGAAATAGTTAAAACAAAACTAATACTAAGAGAAGCGCACGATAAGGTACGTGACTTGTCCCACGAGCTTTTGCCTTCATTATTAACTCGTTTCGGATTATGCTATACGCTCAATGATTTGTGCGAAAAAAACTCAAACTCCAGAATTAATTTTGAATACTCTAGCACAATGAAAACAACAGTGCGTTACAATGATGATTTTGAAATAAAAATATATTCTATTATCATGGAACTCTTGAATAACATAATCAAACATAGTGGAGCTACAAATGCATTTATTGGTATCGAAGAAAAAAACAAATCTCTCTTCATTCATGTTAGAGATAACGGCAAGGGATTTGACTCTGCTGATTACTATACCATTGAAGGCTTTGGTCTAAATCAAATTAAAGCTAGAATAAACAATATTGGAGGAGAAATAACGATTATCTCTAAAGTAAAATCTGGGACTTCAATCCAAATTAGAGCGCCCATTACATATCAATAGATAATTATGCCCGTTTCTCTATCTCAATAATCTCTAAATCTTTAATCTTATCTCCATCGATCACGAAACGCAGCATGGTGCGAACTTGATGAAAGCCACTTTTGCCACAAGCCCCAGGATTCATGTGCAACAAATCATGCTTCTTGTCGAACATTACCTTTAGAATATGTGAATGCCCACAAATAAATAATTTAGGTGGGGTTAAGGTCATCTCTCCCTTAATACTAGGATTGTATTTACCAGGATAACCACCAATATGTGTAATCCACACATCGACACCTTCGCACATGAAACGGTTGTGCAGCGGGAATTCCAACCGCGCTGTCGCATCGTCGATATTACCATAAACCGCCCGTAACGGTTTCCTTATCTTCAAGCTGTCAGTAACGCTAAGGTCACCAATATCGCCAGCATGCCACACTTCGTCTGCTTGGTCCACATACTTTATAATGATGTCATCTATGTGACTGTGTGTGTCTGAAAGGAGTAGAATTTTTTTCAAAATATTTTTTTAGGAGCTTTTTCCTGCTTTCCACTCCAATCTTTTTATCTCAAAAAAAGAGATAAAAAGGATTTCCGGGGGTCAATCAGGGCTAGATTTAACTGTAAAACTACTCATTCAGTTTCCAATTAAAAAATCTATTTGAAACTTAACAAACTTTGTGTCTCAGCCGCTTCGCAAAAAAATTAATAAGTATCTTTGCTTCCAGAAAAAAAATAACTTGAGGTATTTTATAAAATTAGCATACAACGGAACACAATATCATGGATGGCAATACCAGCCTAACGCTTCCTCTGTTCAGGAAACGATGAACAAGGCAATATCTATATTGTTGAATTCAAACATCAACCTGATGGGTGCAGGACGCACGGATACTGGGGTTCACGCCAAAGTAATGTATACCCACTTTGATTTTGAATCTCCTATAGATGTTCAGAAATTAGTACACAAACTCAACTCCTATTTGCCAAAAGACATTGTAGTTTACGATATTATTCTGGTTTCTGATGAAGCACATGCTCGTTTTGATGCTACCAAAAGAACCTACGAATACCACATCAACACTTTCAAAGATCCGTTTGTGATGCAACAAAGCTGGTACTTTCATCAAAAACTAGATGTCGACTTGATGAATGAGGCAGCGAAACTATTGTTCAACCATACCGATTTTCAATGTTTCTCAAAAGTGAGTACGGACGTGAACAGCTTTGACTGCACTATTTTTGAAGCATATTGGAAACAAGAAAACAGCCAACTGGTATTTACCATATCGGCAAATCGTTTCCTGAGAAATATGGTCCGTTCTATCGTAGGGACCTTGGTCAACATAGGCATGTACAAAATTACGCTCGACGATTTCAATCTGATAATCGAAGGCAAAAATAGAGATAAGGCTGGTTTTTCGGTACCGGCACACGGATTATATTTAACCGAAATTGATTACGATTACATAACGAAATAGCCCTGATAGCAGTGAAATTCCTTCCTGTTTTTTCTTTAAAAAAAACAAGAAGATTGCAACGAATAGCAGGAAACAGCTCCAAAAAAAATGAAAGCAAAAGCATTCGATACCAGATTATTCAAACGCATATTACAGTATACAAAACCGTACCAATGGCGATTTAACGGCGTTATAGCATTCGCGATTTCCCTATCCGTATTTGCAGCATTACGCCCGTATTTATTGAAGCAAACAGTGGATGACTACATCCAGACTAAAGATCCCGACGGGTTTTTATTTTACATCACTTTAATGGGAGTAGTTCTTCTATGCGAAGTTTTTTCACAGTTTTACTTTGTCTTTTGGGCAAACTGGCTGGGTCAAGACATTGTTAAGGATATTAGAACTAAATTATTCAAGCATCTTTTGAGCTTTAGAATGAAATATTTTGACCTCGTTCCAGTTGGCCAGCTAGTCACGCGTTCTGTATCGGACATTGAATCGATTGCCCGTATTTTCAGCCAAGGCTTGTTTATGATTATCAGTGATCTAATGAAAATGGTTGTGGTTCTTATTTTCATGTTCTACATGAACTGGCAATTAACTTGGATTGTGATTGTTGCCATGCCGGTTTTAGTCTTTATCACACGAATATTTCAACGCAAAATGCAGGTCGCTTTTGAGGATGTGCGCAACCAAATTTCGAATATGAACTCCTTTGTGCAGGAAAGAGTAACGGGAATGAAAATTGTACAGCTATTCCATCGGGAAGATATTGAAGCTGAAAAATTTAAAGACATCAACAACAAGCACAAAAAGGCATGGATCAAAACGATTCTCTATAACTCGATTTTTTTTCCTATTGCCGATATAATTTCGTCCCTAACACTTGGATTTATTGTTCTATATGGCGGACTCAAAATATTGAATGGAGATACATTTACCACTTTTGGAGATTTATTTTCATACACTATGTTCATCGGAATGCTGTTTAACCCCTTGCGTCAGATTGCTGATAAATTTAATGAGATGCAGTTGGGAATGATTGCCGCGAATCGCGTATTTGCCATTATTGACACCCAGGACCAGATTCAGGATACGGGCACAATTGAAGCACCCGTTTTCCTTGGAAACCTAAAGTTCAAAGATGTACATTTCAGCTATATTCCTGACGAAGAAGTTATCAAGGGTATCGATCTGATCGTAAACGCAGGAGATACAGTTGCCATCGTGGGTTCTACAGGTGCAGGAAAATCTACGATTATCAATTTATTGAACCGATTCTACGAAATTGATAGTGGTGAAATTTGCATCGACAATCAAAATATAGAAAGCTACACTTTGGATTCTCTAAGAAAGCAGATTGCAGTGGTACTGCAGGATGTTTTCCTTTTTGCCGACACCATTTTCAATAACATTACGCTGAATAATCCGGAAATTAGCCGCGAAGACGTCTTGGCTGCAGCGAAAGAGATAGGAGTACATAACTTTATCATGACTTTGCCTGACAATTATGATTTTGACGTCAAAGAACGCGGGGTAATGTTATCCTCTGGTCAGCGCCAATTAATCGCTTTCTTGAGAGCGTATGTTAGTAATCCAAGTATTCTTATTCTAGATGAGGCAACTTCGTCTATCGATAGCTATTCAGAAGAGTTAATACAACGCGCCACCGAAACCATTACACAAGGTCGGACTTCGATTGTGATTGCTCATCGATTAGCCACTATAGTGAATGCTGATAAAATTGTGGTGATGGACAAAGGCTTGATTGTCGAACAAGGAACACACAAGGAATTAATCAACCGCGAAAGTGGGTATTACAAGAATTTGTATGATTCTCAGTTTTCGGTAGCTGATTAGTGAATCTGGAAGAGAAAATAGAAAGATAGTAGTAGTAGTAGTAATAGTAGGTAATTATCTTAAAAAAAAAAGCTTCGGATAGACAGTGAAGCATTAATTTCTTACCCTGAACTTTGCCGTTTAAGCTCTATGCATTTTTTTTTGCGACTACACTTTTCACAATTCTTAACAAACCTTCAAATTAATAAATCTATAACCTTTCCCAAAACAGAATAAATCCTTAAATTCGCAAAATCAATTAATCGAAGAAACACACACACAATATGAAATACGACATCATTGTTTTAGGAAGTGGACCAGGCGGATATGTTACTGCCATTAGAGCATCACAATTAGGCTTTAAAGTTGCCGTAATTGAAAAAGAAAGCTTAGGCGGAGTTTGCTTGAATTGGGGTTGTATCCCCACCAAAGCTTTACTAAAATCAGCGCAAGTTTTTGATTACTTAAAACACGCTTCTGATTATGGATTGACTGTTTCATCCTTTGACAAAGATTTCCCTGCCGTTGTACAGCGCAGCAGAACTATCGCAAGTGATATGAGCAAAGGTGTTCAATTCTTGATGAAAAAAAATAAAATTGATGTTATAATCGGTTTTGGAAAACTAAAACCAGGTAAGAAAATCGATGTTACAGACGAAGACAATAAAGTTACTGAATACAGTGCAGATCATATCATCATTGCCACTGGAGCTCGCTCCCGTGAGTTACCGAACTTGCCACAAGATGACGTAAAAGTAATTGGATACAGAAGAGCAATGACTTTAGCTACGCAACCCAAATCAATGATTATTGTAGGTTCTGGGGCGATTGGTGTAGAGTTTGCGCATTTCTACAATGCAATGGGAACAGAGGTGACCCTTGTTGAATTTATGCCAAATATTGTTCCTGTTGAGGATGAAGACATTTCGAAACAAATGGAACGCTCTATGAAAAAAGCAGGTGTAAAAATAATGACCAGCTCCTCTGTAGAAAAAATTGATACTACTGGAGCAGGTGTAAAAGCCTATGTCAAAACTGCTAAAGGAGAAGTAGTACTGGAAGCAGACATTTTACTATCGGCTGTTGGGATCAAAACGAATATCGAGAACATCGGTCTGGAAGCAGTGGGAATAGCCACCGACAAAGATAAAATATTGGTAAACGAATACAATCAAACGAATATTCCAGGTTATTATGCCATTGGTGATGTTACAGCAGGCCAAGCTTTGGCTCACGTCGCTTCTGCAGAAGGAATCAACTGTGTGGAAAAAATTTCAGGATTACATGTAGAACCTATTGACTACGGAAACGTACCGGGTTGTACTTACGCAACTCCAGAGATTGCTTCAGTAGGTTTGACTGAAAAGCAAGCCAAAGAGAAAGGATACGAATTGAAAATTGGTAAATTCCCTTTCTCTGCTTCAGGGAAAGCAAAAGCATCAGGAACTCCTGATGGTTTCGTAAAAGTGATCTTTGATGCAAAATATGGTGAATGGTTGGGTTGCCACATGATAGGTGTCGGGGTTACGGATATGATCGCTGAGGCAATTGTAGCCCGTAAACTGGAGACTACAGGACACGAAATCCTAAAATCAATACATCCGCACCCTACTATGAGTGAAGCTGTTATGGAAGCTGTGGCTGATGCTTATGGCGAGGTTATCCATTTGTAAATACCAAAATACCTTTCAGAGATGCAATACAGTCTCTGCAACAAAACAATCAGATCTGCTTTCGCAAATCGGATTGTTTTGTTTAAATAAAAAAAAATCTAAAAATATGACTTTGGATTAACAAATAAATATTTATTAATCCGTAAATTTGAATGTACCGGCCTTCGTTTTTAAGTAAATATGTTAAAATACTAACTTTTTTAAACTATTTAACTATGAAAATCCTAAAACAATTCAGTTTAGACCCCATATTGGTAATGGTAAAATTTTCTATAATACCAACTGATAAGCACAATCCAGATGTTAACGCTAATGCGCAAGAAAGGACGTCTTTATACGAACAAGATATTATTGCAATAATTGTGACTAATGGGGCTTGGGAAATAAGTTGTTATTGGAAAAGTGAACGAAATGAAATGATTAATTTTAATGAATTTAATTTTACTTTTGGAGCCTATGACTTGCTAACAGTAACTGATGGCACAAACTCGTATCAGGGAACCTGGTCCATCCTAGAGGCAAACAGCACTACTAAAGCTATATCTCATTTAAAATTTAACATAGCACTTGCCTGCCCTATCCGTTTTGCTAAAATAATCGATGGTTGGGAAAGTATTGAAAAATCTACCGCCTTTTTTGAATTAAAAGAACTTAGCAACAAAAATGGTATCACTTACTTTTTAACCTTCAGTCAAAATTAGAGGCTGTAATTAATAGAGAAGATATCACATAGGAATTAAAACAAATAATCCAAGACAATAATAAAAGTAGAATAGTGGCTACCCAAAAAAAGTGTCAATCCGCTTAAGAGTAATAATTTTAAGTAATCTTTTGAGGGTCAATGAAAAACATAGAAAATCTGAAACCAATAACATACAATAAATAAAACCTCCGTTTCATTACTTATAATTTACTATTATTACGAATGGAAGATTTCAAAATAAAAATAAAGTTGACCATTACTCTCAAAATATAAAAGTAGGCTTTATAAACACTACTGCTGAATTCACTGTAATTTAAGAATAATTTTACCTTGGATACAGAGCATTAATTCGAAGATTAAATTAGCTTCTAGCAATCTTTATAATACTTTTAATGACCTCATCAAGTTGGTTGGAGCTTTCTAAAATCATATCACAAATATTACTTGTATTAGTATCCAATAGTGTTTTGTCTAAAAGACTCGTAAGTCCAATTATATTGCTAAGTGGCGCACGAATAAGATGTGATTGTTGAAAAATAATTTTTTCCAATACAGTACTATTTTTTTCAATCTTTTCATATGCAATTTTCAAGTCTAATTCCTCAGCAACATACTTTGTTATATTGTATCCTACGCAATATATTCCTATAGGATTCTTTTCATCATCAAACATAGCTTTATATTCCCACTGAGTATACACATAAGCATTATTCCCATCATGTTTCCTAATTGTTGCGGGAAATAATTCAGTCGGACTTTCAAAACATTTACCAACAACTTCTATGCAAGTATTGACATCATCCGGATGCATTGTAATATGATATGGTTGTCCAACAAGATTGCCGTGTATGGATGAAAATGCGTTAGCATAATTGTCATTTACATACAAATAATTGCCATCCATACTGGTAGTTACTACATAAAATAAAGCGGAATTATTTAATAATCCTTTAGTTTCTTCGAAATGATTCATTAGCAATTATTACAGTCGCTAAATGTAGTAATTTATCCCATAGACTGGTCACTTTATTATTAATAAATACGCGGTAAGCCGATAGGCTAATTGCAAATAATACAAACAATATATTGACACATCACAATTTACTCTTTGACAACCAAATAAAGACATAGACTAGTAAAAACAAAAAAAGGTGGTCTGTTACCCAGACCACCTTTTACTATTCAATAACCATCAAGATGCATATTGCAATCCTTTAAGCTTAGTTCTCGATTGAAATTAAGCTAGATCAAAACGACCCAAGTTCATGACCTTGTCCCAAACTGCAACAAAGTTATGTACAAATTTCTCCTTAGAATCGGAACTTCCATAAACTTCAGCGATAGCTCTAAGCTCTGTGTTAGAACCGAAAATAAGGTCTACACGACTTCCAGTCCAGCTCAATTCACCAGTTGTACGATTACGACCTTCAAACACATCATCAGCTTCTGACTCTGCTTTCCAGGTAGTATCTAAATCAAGTAGATTTACGAAGAAATCGTTAGTAAGAGCTTCTGTGTTTTTAGTAAACACTCCATGATTAGTTTGACCGAAGTTCGTATTAAGAACACGCATACCACCAACAAGAGTCGTCATTTCTGGCGCCGTTAAAGTTAATAATTGTGCCTTATCTATTAACATTTCCTCTGCAGATACAGTATATTTAGTCTTAATATAGTTTATAAAACCATCTGCTTCTCCCTCTAGAAATGAGAAGGACTCTACGTCTGTTTGATCTTGTGAAGCATCTGTACGTCCCGATGTAAATGGAACAGTTACAGTATGACCTCCATTTTTTGCAGCCTTTTCAATTGCAGCACCACCAGCAAGAACAATAAGGTCAGCAATAGAAATTAATTTACCTCCAGACTGAGCAGTATTAAATTCAGCTTGTATTTTTTCAAGGGCCGTAATCACTTTATACAGTTGAGAAGGATTACTCACTTCCCAATCTTTTTGCGGAGCGAGACGGACACGTCCACCGTTAGTTCCACCACGTTTATCAGAACCACGGAAAGTAGAAGCTGATGACCACGCTGTATATACTAATTCAGAAACAGATAGACCTGAATCAAGAACCTGTTTTTTAAGTGATACAATGTCTTCGTTATCAATTAATTTATGAGAAACCGCAGGAACTGGGTCTTGCCAAATTAGTTCTTCGGCAGGAATTTCTGGTCCCAAATAGCGGGATTTAGGTCCCATATCACGGTGTGTAAGTTTGAACCAAGCTCTAGCGAAAGCATCATCAAATTCAGCTGGATTCTCTAAAAAGCGTCTCGATATTTTTTCGTAAATTGGATCAAATCTTAGTGAAAGGTCTGTAGTCAACATAAACGGCTGGTGACTTTTTGAAGGATCATGGGCATCTGGCACTAAACCTGCTCCTGCTCCATCTTTTGGTCTCCATTGGTGAGCACCTGCTGGACTTTTAGTTAATTCCCATTCGTATCCGAATAAATTTTCTAAATAGTTGTAACTCCATTTAGATGGCGTCGTCGTCCATGCTCCTTCTAAACCGCTAGTGATAGTATCTTCTGAGTGCCCTTTTCCGTAAGCATTTTTCCAACCTTTACTTTGTTCTTCAATTGGTGCAGCTGCTGGTGCTGGACCAACATATTTATCTGGATCTGCTGCGCCGTGAGTTTTACCTAATGTGTGACCACCCGCACATAGTGCGACAGTTTCTTCATCATTCATAGCCATACGAGCAAAGGTCTCACGTATGTCATGAGCAGCCAATAGTGGGTCAGGATTTCCATTAGGTCCCTCTGGGTTAACGTAAATCAGTCCCATTTGAACCGCAGCAAGAGGCTGTTCTAATTCACGACTTTCATTATAACGATTATCTCCTAACCATTCACGCTCAGATCCCCAATAGATATCTTCGCTTGGTTCCCATACGTCTTCACGTCCAGCAGCAAAACCGAAAGTTTTAAAACCAGCAACCTCTAAAGAACAGTTACCAGCCAAAACAATTAAATCAGCCCAAGAAATTTTCTGACCGTACTTTTGTTTAATAGGCCATAATAACAAACGTGCCTTATCTAAATTAGCATTATCAGGCCAACTGTTTAGTGGTGCGAAACGTTGCGTTCCAGTTCCTGAACCACCACGTCCATCTGATGTACGATATGTACCCGCACTATGCCAAGCCATTCTCATGAAAAAACCACCATAATAGCCATAGTCTGCTGGCCACCAATCTTGTGAAGTTGTAATTAATTCTTTTATATCCTTTTTCAAAGCATCAAAATCTAAGGTTTTGAAAGCTTCCGCATAATTAAAAGTTTCACCCATTGGGTTAGACAATGCGGAATGCTGACGCAAAAGATTTAATTTCAGTTGGTTTGGCCACCACTCACGATTGGTTTGTGCGGTATTGGCAGATTGTTTTGCAACAGTACCGCCACTACCTGCAAATGGACACTTGCCTCCGTCGTTTTGATTATTCATATTTTCCATAATATATTTGATTTTAATTGTATAACTCAAAATTACATATTTTATACGATCAAAAATATTTTTTTCAATAGATAAAAACTATGGCGGTTTAGACTTGATGAGATTGTCTGAAATAAACATTGGGTTCCTGTCAAATTATTAAAGGTCACTAAACAATTGTATTCCAAATAAATATCATTAGTCCGTTGCGACTTTATTAAACAAAACCAAACTCGATAATAATTTTAACAAGATGTTCTTTTCAAAAAATTAATATATAAAATCGAAGACATCATGCAAAATTAAACTTCGATTTTTATCGAACTGAAGCACTTCCGCTACAGCAAGATGATGCTACCAATTATCTGTTTACCAACTAACTAATTGTCAATAAAGGCATTAAAACGAAATAAGTACACCAAGTATTAGCAGATACTTTCCTGAGAGTTTTAAAAGTCAATTAGGAAAAATTACAAAAGAAGCCTTAATAGATGATTCTCAATAAAGGTAATGGACGCCCCAAAGTTTAGACTATATTTGTAATTCAAAAATTGTAATACAATGAATAGCTTATTACCTAATACCAGCATAGTACATCCTATTAAAAATTTACCGTACGATAATATAAACCGTCTTTTTCACTAAAAACAAAACCTACTATTAATACTATTCTACAACCATGAATATTTTAAAAAACATAAATGTAATCAGAAGGAGTTTGATGCAGGGAGTGGCTAAAAAAATTAGTGGCTCTTCAATGAATCAAAACCTAAAAATGATAGATAAGGACAACATAAAAACTGTACTGATTTCTCGACCCAATCACAGATTGGGAAACCAATTATTAATCACACCACTTGTCCAAGAAGTTACTGACACATTTCCAAACTGTAAAATAGATTTATTTGTAAAAGGCAACATAGCTCCTATCATATTTGAAAACTATCAAAATATTGATAGCATTATTAAATTGCCAAAAAAACACTTTAACGACCTACTTCCCTACATAAAAGGCTGGTTAGCCCTCAAGAAAAAACAGTATGACCTTGTTATAAATGTGGAAAAAAACTCTTCATCAGGTAGGTTTTCTACAAATTTCACAAGATCACATTATAAATTTTACGGAGATGAAGAGACTGATTTTGAATTAAAATACCCAGATCACAAACACATAGCGAAATCTCCAGTATACGGATTAAGAAGCTACCTGGCTAAACGTGGAATCCCAAACAACAAGAATTTAGTGCCATCCTTAGACATTAAGTTAAGTCCTTCCGAAATTGCGGCGGCCAAACTTGAGTTAGAAAAACTAATAAATAAAAATAAAAAAACAATCTGCCTATTTACTTTCGCAACGGGAGAAAAGTGCTATTCGGAGATTTGGTGGAACGCACTCTATGAGAGACTCAAAAAGGAATACGACAACTACAATATTATTGAACTTTTGCCAGTTGAAAATGTTTCACAAATAGGTTTCAAAGCGCCTTCATTTTACAGCAAAGACATTCGACAAATAGCTTCCTTTATTGCCAATACGGATATCTTCGTAGGAGCTGATAGCGGCATGATGCACTTGGCAAGCGCTTCAAAAACACCAACTCTTGGCTTATTTTCGGTTACTATTATTGATAAATATGAGCCTTATGGTAATCATAGTGTAGCGGTCGACACAAATAACACGAGTACGGATGATATGATTAAAGCAATCAACACCATTCTTTCAAAAAACTAATTTTATTGAGCCTTAGAAGTCAAAACTAGATCTTCGAGAGAAGTAATTGAAAACCGATAATTTGAATTAATAAAATTCAATTCTAGATGGAAACTGTAGAAATAAACAATTCAACATTAAATTTCCTTAGCGATATTACTAAAAACAACAATAGGTATTAGTTTTAAACGAACAAGCAATTTTATCTCGAGGCTAAGGGAAATATACATTCGTTTATCGACACTCTTATTTTAGAAATTAACAAACACGACCAACTCCAGAATAGAACCGCTAAAAAAAGCCTCTGTCGTATTTACAGCGATATTAGATTCAGCAAAGACAAACTGCCGTACCACGCAAAATTTGACTTTGATTTGAAGAGATCCGGAAAACAGAGAAGAGGCGGCTATTATATGAATATTAAGCCCGGTAATAGCTATTTGGCCTGCGGCTTTTTTGCACCAACTCCAGCAGATTTAAAAAGAATTCGTAGGACATTACGGTGAACTATACGCAATGGTATGCGTTACTGCAATAAAAGTCAATCCTATCTAGTTTTGGTGACCTAAAAGGCAATAGCGTTTTGACTACCCTAGAGGATTCCCGAAAGACCATGTGGCTATTGAATTAATCCGTCACAAACAATTTTACTTTAGACACGATTTTACCGATCAGGAAATCCTCTCAGCAGATTTTTTAGAAAAAGCAAATTCAACCTACCAGTCAGTAAGACCCTTTTTCGATTATATGAGCGAACTTTTGACTACAGATTCTAATGGGAAAATGATTGTTTAAAGCAAGATATCTAGCTGTTTTTCATTGCCATTTTTAAAAACGTGTATAGTATGTGCCTCCATTTTCATTACTAATTCACCTTTGAATTGGTAATGAAAAAAAAATGTAAAAACATATTGGCCGAAAAAACTTTGATAAAACCAAACATGTATTTAATTACAAAAGGAGTTTCCTCCTCTTAAAAATCAAGTAATTCAGTTATTTTTAATTACAGTTAAATAATGCGCACAAAAAAAGGACTTAAAAAAATTCAAGTCCTTTTTTTATTTAATCAGCTGCAACCTTATAAGTGGGGTCTTCAATTATATTAATATCAATAACATCATCAGCATCGCGAAGCAGTCTTCGACAATCGGAACTTAAATGGCGTAAATGAATTTTTTTACCCTCCTTAGCGTAGCGTTCGGTAAGTTTGTGAACAGCGTCGATGGCGCTCATATCAGCAATTTTGCTTTCCCTGAAATCTATCACCACTTCATCTGGATCATTTAAAACATCGAATTTTTCTGCAAATGCAGTAGTGGATGCAAAAAATAAAGGTCCATATATTTCATAATGTTTTACGCCGTTAGCATCAACATATTTTTTAGCCCGAATACGTTTGGCGCTTTCCCAAGCAAAAACCAAAGCCGAAATAATAACACCTATCAGAACAGCCAAAGCTAAATTGTGCAATAAAATGGTAATCACCGCAACCAACATTCCTACGAATATATCTTGTTTTGGCATTTTATTAATAATCCTAAAGCTAATCCATTCAAAAGTGCCAATAGCTACCATGACCATAACTCCAACAAGTGCAGCGATGGGCAATTGCTCTATTATAGGCGCTCCAAATAAAATAATCACTAAAATAGTTAATGCTGCCACGATACCCGACAAACGCGCTCGAGAACCTGCAGAAAGGTTGACCAGTGTTTGTGCTATCATAGGACAGCCGCCCATACCAAAGAAAAAACCATTTAGGACATTAGCCCCACCCTGAGCAATACATTCCCTATTTCCTTTGCCTTTAGTCCCAGTCATTTCATCAACCAGGTTCAACGTCAATAATCCCTCTGTTAATCCAACAGAAGCCATAATTAAGGCATAAGGAAAAATCAATTTGAAGGTTTCAAAAGTCAATGCAATATCCGGAATATGGAATGGTGGAAAACCACCGCTAATAGAAGCGATATCGGCTACTGTCTTCGTTTGTATACCTAGTCCTAAAACCACTCCAAAGACCACAACAATCGCAACTAATGACGCTGGTACAGCTTTAGTTATTTTTGGAAAAAATAACACAATTGCTATGGTTAAGAGTACCAGTCCTAACATAATAAACAATGGGTTTCCGGATAACCAAACGCTCTCGCCGTTTACCATTGTTTTAAACTGTTCCAGCTGTGACATAAAAATAATGATGGCCAATCCATTCACAAAACCAAACATTACGGGTTGCGGAACCAGACGGATAAATTTACCCAGCCTAAATAAGCCAACCAAAATTTGCAAGACTCCGGCTAAAGCCACAGCTGCAAATACATATTCCAGCCCACTTGACTGCATTAACGCAATTAATACGATAACTGTTGCGCCCGCACCTCCAGATACCATGCCTGGTCTACCTCCAAATATAGCAGTGACCAAGCCCATAATAAATGCGGCATATAGTCCGACTAGCGGGGGAAAACCAGCTAATATAGCAAAGGAAAGTGATTCTGGAATCATGGTCATAGCAACCGTCAAACCAGCTAAAATTTCTGTCCTATAGTTTACTTTTTGTGTAAAGTCAAATAAGTTTAAATACTGTTTCATTCTTTTTTATAAAAATTTCTAAAATATATGATTTCGGAAATATAAAAAATCCGAAACTGATTATTACCCAATAAAAAATTGGAGGTGTTCTCTTTAACAAAAACAGAAAAAGGGATAACGACTTAAAAGAATTGGAAAAATCATCTAAATTCCAAGAAATGCAAATATAAATCTTTTTAACCGATGTTCAATAGAAATATGAAAATGCTAAAAAACAGGAAAGCAAATTGATTTTTGCAGACAATATTATAATTACATTGTAAAGAAAAATGTTTGTTTATAACAATTCCACTATCTATCATAAAAGAGATAGAAACCACCTCATTATCAATTAAAATTACGGCAGGTTATTCGTGTTTTAAATATCCCCTTGAGGAAAGCAGGGTTATTCAGTAGAACTTATAGGAATGTATGTTAAACTTAGCCTTTCTAAGCTGTAATTATAAATCTGTGCAGCTTGCTATGTCATTTAGCCAGAGCCTAGAGATAAAACCTAGCTATTTGGCAGCTGTTATCCAAAAATTAAATGGAACTTAGAAATCGAACTATTGCTAGTACTCATATCGGCTTTATAGTTACCCCTTTTTTTTGCTTAGAGCCATTAACATTTATATCGTATAACTTGGGTATTCAATGATATTCCAGTAGTCATTTAGTTTCGAAAAAAACTCAATTTTATTTTCGCTATCACTTGGCTTACGCATCTATGCCGCGACATTTAAATTTAAAGAAGCCTCTTTATTTTCATTAGCTAGATTCAATTAGTTAATGCAACTCTCAGGAAAAGGGATTGGATAATTTTTTCAAAAGAAAGGACATTAAAGTCCTCTCGTTCGAATGGAATAAATTGTCTTTATTTACTCCTGACCAAAGTTGTAAATAATGAGCCATTTAACCAGCGAACAAAGATATACTATTAGTGTATTATTAGAGCAGAATTTCAGCAAAAGCGAAATAGCAATAGTTATTAAAAAAGACAAGTCCGTTTTAACACGAGAGCTTCAACGTAATTGTGATTTACGCAGTGGTAAATATGATTTTGATTTAGCTCAGCGAAAATATGAAAAACGACAAAAAAGCAAAACCAAAAGAAATGACTTAACTCTTGAAATTAAAGAGCGGATTAAAGAATACCTCCATCAAGAGTTAAGTCCAGAACAAATAGTAGGCGTTTGCTCAAAAAACGGATTGTCATGTGTGTCAACAGAGTCTATTTATCAACATATTTGGAAAGATAAAAAAGAAAAGGGGAATTTGTATTTAAGTCTACGAACAACTGGGAAAAGGTATAGAAAAAGAGGAAGTAAAAAAGACTCCAGAGGTGTCTTGAGTAACAGAAGATTGATTGAAGATCGACCTAAAATTGTCGATTTAAAGCAACGTTTTGGAGACTTGGAGATCGATACTATAATCGGTAAGAATCACAAAGGTGCCATTGTGACCATAAACGATAGAGCCACTGGAATACTGAGGATGAAAAAAATAAAAGCTAAAGAAAGTGAATTGGTTAGACAAGCGGCAATTGAATTATTAGAGAACTGGAAGCCCTATTTGTTTACAATAACATCCGACAATGGAAAAGAGTTTGCAATGCATCAAGAAATCGCTACAGTATTAGAAGTTGACTTCTATTTTGCAAATCCTTACAGTCCTTGGGAACGTGGAGCAAATGAAAATCTAAATGGACTTATAAGGCAGTATATACCCAAATCGACCTCTTTTGAAGAAATAACCGTCGAAAGAATTATAGAAATACAAGAAAAATTAAATAATCGTCCGAGAAAAAGATTTAATTTTGAAACACCAAATTATATGTTTAACCAAAAAGTTGCATTTGTAACTTGAATTCAGCTTATTATTTGTTCTTGTGATTACAAATACCAACATTGATTTTAGAACAGGGTCTTTTCTTATTTTTTGTAATAAAAACAGCCCGTCAATACCATTCTGGTTTATGTCAATCAGCATAATTTTAGGAATTGGTGATATTTTATCATCTCCCTGAAGCATTGCCCAAGCTTCAATGTCGCTTTCTGCATAATTCAATGTAGTATCTATACCAATTGTCGAAAAAGCAGCTTTAGTACTTAGAACATCCATTTTATTATTATCTACCAGCAGCATGTTTGAGCTTATCATATATTTTTTTTCTTATCAATTACATATCGCATATTTGCCAAAAGTATTTAAGTGTGGCCACTGACGAAACAAATTTTTCAAAAGACAATGGTTTTAATATGTACCCGGCAACATTGAGATGATAAGCGTTTATTTTGTCGCTTTCTTCATTTGAAGTCTTCATCACAAATAGAGATATGCTCTTAAGTTTTTCATCTTTCCTTAATAACTTAAGAAATTCAATTCCATTCATTTTTGGCATATTGATGTCCAAAACAATGATTTTTGGCAAAGAAGCGATTACGTTATTTAACATATACAAAGCTTCGACGCCGTTACCGGCAACGAAAAGGGGGTTTTTAATGTTATTTTTGGAAAATGCTCGTTTAACATTCATAACATCAACCTCATCATCTTCTACCAATAAAATAGATTCTAAGCTGTTCTTCATACATTTAATTTCATATACTGATTCTACTTTGGTCATTAAATTTAAAAAAACAGTATCGCTACTTATAACACGATCAATCGTTACTCTAATAATTTTTTAATATTACTGCCAAAAGTTTATATTGCACCAATATATTTAGACTTTAACCTCTACAATACCGTGGAAATTTTTGAATTCCAATTCGTCCAGAATTCCCTGACCATCGTCAGAAATCATTGTTGTTTTATAAAACCTAGCTACTGCTATATTTTTTAAAAAAGATTCTATTTAACAAAACTCACAGGTAAGTTAAATATTACTTTTAACAAATTTTCATCCAAAGTAATATTTTTTTATTTATTCTGTCGATAAGTGAATTGAAATTAATCAGTAAACTTTTTCCATACCTTTTTTAGTCACTAAATCAGGTAGAACTGTAAATAGATTTTGGTTGTAGTTCTATGGACCACAGTAACATAAAGATGAAATTACTGTTCTGTTTTTTTTTAAAAATAAAAGGCTAATTTAATATGAAAACAAAAGCGATTAGCGTTGATATATTTATCTCTTGAAGACACTAAAAACGAACTCTTCTTAAAAAATATTTTCCGCTTCTTTATTTATCTTGGAATAGTAAAAATAAAGGTTGCCCCTTTGCTCTCTTCTGATTCGATCTTGATGCTTCCTCCCAATTCTTCAATTATTTTTAGGACAATAGCTAACCCAATCCCAGTACTTTCATTTTCATCCCTAGCGTCAATAATTTGGAAAACCTGAAAAACTTTTTTATGGTACACTTCTGCTATTCCTATTCCATTATCTTTTATAGAAAATTGGTGAAAACCGGTAATAGACTCATAAATACATTCTACTTTTCCAATAGGTTTATCATTATATTTTATGGCATTACTGATAATATTACTAAAAACTTGGGACAATAAAATCTTAGCTCCTCTTATGACCGGAAAATTACCACTTATAGAAATTTCAAAATTTTTCTTTGGCACTAATGTTTCCGCGACCTGTTCTAACAGTACTTTAATATCGACTGATTCTTTTTCAATTTTTATTTTGCCAATTCGGGAGTAATCAAGAACTCCATTAATTAAGTTTTCCATCCTTTGAACACGACCCTGCAACAGTCGAAAATTATCAGTTACTGTCTCAGGAAGTGTTGGCATATCTTCAATAATCCATTCAGACAAATTATAGATGGCTCTTAAGGGAGCTTTTAAATCATGGGAAACTATATATCCAAATTGGTCTAATTCTATATTCTTCTTTTCAAGATCTACTAAAACCGTATTTAAATTATCCTGAGCTAACTTTTGAGCTGTAATATTAAAACTGATGGCTATGTATTGGTATGGTTTTCCTTCATTATCTAAAAAAGGAACAATTGTGGAATCCATCCAGTAAAAAGAACCGTCCTTTGCTATGTTTTTTAAATGCCCTTTCCAAACTTTTCCATCGGCAATCGTTTTCCATATCTTCATTACAAACTTATTCAATTGAATATTAGGATTACCAACATTATATGATTGACCTATAAGCTCTTCTTTTGAATACTTTGAAATAGAGCAAAAATTATCGTTTACAAACGTAACTACTCCCTTTTGATCAGCAATTATTACAATAGCAGCCTGTTCTAATGCTGACCTAACATCATTTATCTCTTTTGATTTTTCAGCTATTATTTCTTCGGCCAAGGTTTTCTCTGTAATATCTTGATTGAACCCCTGAATACCAATTATTTCACCTTTTTGATTCTTATAAGGTTGTCCTATAACTATAACATGTTTAATTTTTGAATCTGGAAGCAGAACTCGATGCTTGTAACTTAATTCGACACCCAATGTCAATGTATTAGTAAGCATTTCATCAAGCCGAGACAAGTCATCGGGATGAAGTCTACTTTTATAAGCCGTAAAAAGCTGCTTTGAAGGTAATTCCTCTAGCTCGAATATATCATACTGCCCTTTTGACCAAATAAGTTCACGACCAATTGCATCAAATTTCCAGCTTCCAATTTTAGCAATACTTTCAGATTCATCCAATAGAATACTGCTGCTTTTTAAACTTAACTCTGCTTCTTTTTGTTTTGTGATATCCTCACCAATCCCTAAGTAGCCAGTTAACTCTCCGAATACATTCCTTATGGCCGTAACGGATATTCGAACGGGAAAAGTGCTACCATCTTTTCTTACATATGTCCACTCATTACTATCAGCAATTCCTAGCTCTCTAGCTTTAAACACAAAAGTATCATATCCTGGTTGAACAGTTTTACCAAATTCTTTATATAATTCTTTATATCGTGTGACTACCTCGTCCTTGACGTGAAAAATTTCTGGAGTAATTTTGCCTATTACCTCCTCAGCTTTATATCCCAATAATTTTTCTGCTCCTCGATTAAATTGTTTAACTACTCCTTTAACGTCTGAAGAAATTATTGAGAACTCGTTTGAATTTAAAATAGCCTCTAAACTAGTAGTAGTATCGCGCAGCAACTCTTTCTGCTGATTTGCTTTAGTTATGTCGCGTGCTATACAATATAAATTTCCTGTTACTGGATCCGGAGAGCTATTCCAACTTAATATAACATACTTTCCGTTTTTACATCGATATCTATTTTCGAAGCTTATTGTTTTTGCTCCTGCAGCAAGCTTTTCAACTTCTTTATATGTTGCCTCTAAATCATCCGGATGAACAAAATTAGTAAAAGCTGTGCCTTCTAATTCTTCTTTTAAATACCCTAATACAGTTGTAAAAGCAGGATTTACTTGATAAAACATTCCGTTCACATTAGCAATACAAACTAAATCCTTTGATAACTCTAAAAAATTTCCAAATTCCTTTTGAGTATTCTTTAGTGTGGTGTTTTTTCTGCGCAGTTGTAATAAACTTATAATTTGATTAGACAGTAATTTAAGTGCCTCTTTTTGCTTATTCGTAAGAGTTCTAGGTCTTGTGTCAATTACACAAAGTGTACCCAAGTTAAAGCCTTCAGGATCAATTAGTGGAGCCCCAGCATAAAATCGAATATATGGACTACCTGTAACTAATGGATTAATTGCAAATAATTCATTTTTCAAAGCATTTTGAACTTCATAAACCTCCTCTTTATTTGTTGCATATTGACAAAAAGAAAATTCCTTTGAGGTTTCTTTTAACTCTAACCCAACACTTGATTTAAACCACTGTCTGTCTTTATCCAAGAGGCTAACTAATGAAATTGGTGTATCGCATATATAGCAAGCTAACTCTGTAATGGCATCAAAGTCTTCTTCAGGCAAAGAATCCATTACTGAATAACTTTCAAGCGCCTTAATACGGTCTTTTTCATTAGAAATAGTAGGCGTTTCTTTCATGTAAAACAATGTTTTTTACCGCATTTTAAAACGGGATAAGTTTCTGATTAACAGCAACAACCTTTAGGGTAAACACAAAAATAGAATTAATTTTGAGTTATAAGTGTTTTTTATTTCTGAAAATTTTAGACTACGCAAGTTTATCACTGAATGTAACACAAAATAAGAAGCCTTTTTACTTTAAAGAATGGATTAGTTTAATTTTATATGGAAGTTGGTTCAAAAAAGAAAAGGAAAGAGCTTTTTATGGAGAACAACCCATTGAAGTTGCTACAACAATTATTACTTTAGATTTGGTTAATGAAGTGACGAGAAACAGAAAATACAAAGATCTGCTAAAGCTAGCTTTTATTTGGTTTTTAGGAAACAACCACCTTCGGCAAATTATGTATAATCTTGAAAATGGTGCCTCTTATGATGGACTAGAGGATAAGTGCATTAATATAAATCAGGGTGCTGAATCTGCATTATGGTTCTTTAAAGCCCAATTAATAATGGAAAAGTATTTAAATTAGCCTACAAAACTGAGATGTCATAAAGGGATATAACGAAATAGCATTGAGGTACAGCTAAGTGCAGGAATTGGAATTAACAAACGGCAAATATTTTCCTATATTTACACCGATTTTTATGTTTTAACAATCAAATGTGTTATATTTCACAACGGCTAGAAATATTACTGGACACCCAATAAAGTTTTAAATAATAATTATCTATGACAATAATAATTTCACTTTGTCTACTATTGTTGGTTGCCTATGTATTTGACCTTACTGCGGCAATGACTAAAATACCATCTGTAATATTATTACTGCTTTTGGGCTTTATAGTAAGAGAGGCTACGTTCTTATTTAGCATCAAAGTTCCTGATCTTTCCTCTACATTGCCTGTGCTGGGAACCATAGGTCTTATTCTTATCGTGCTCGAAGGTTCTTTGGAATTGGAACTTAATAGGTCTAAAATTGGGCTCATAAAAAAATCATCAATAGGGGCATTTATTCCCTTACTCATTTTAGCATTTTCCCTAGCTTATCTTTTGCAATATTACGGAGGATATTCGTTTAAAGACAGCCTTACAAACGCCATCCCTTTCTGTGTAATAAGTAGTGCCATTGCGATACCAAGTGTAAGAAATCTATCCTCAACTCAAAAGGAATTTATTACATATGAAAGTAGTTTATCTGATATTTTTGGGGTAATATTCTTCAACTTTATTATTTACAACACCAGTTTTGGTCTAGAAACTTTCGGATATTTCTGTCTAGAGATTTTATTTATTATCGTGATTTCATTTGTCGCTACCATTTTACTTTCTTTTCTTCTAAAGAAAATTGACCATCATATAAAATTTGTTCCAATCGTTTTGCTTATCATCTTGATTTATGAAATTTCGAAAATCTTGCATCTACCTGCACTTATCTTCATCTTGGTATTTGGATTATCAATTGGTAATTTAGATGAACTTAAACATTTTAAATGGATTCAAAACTTCCGACTTGATTTATTATTATTAAACAAGGAAGTATTGAAGTTTAAAGAACTTATAATTGAAGCCACTTTTCTTGTTAGAGCCTTATTCTTTCTTTTATTTGGATATTTGATACAGACCTCTGAAATACTGAACTTAGACACATTAGTATGGTCTGTCGGGATTGTATTAGGTATTTTTATTTTAAGAACGATTCAACTAAAGATTTCGAAAATACCTCTTTTCCCACTGCTATTCGTGGCACCAAGAGGACTTATAACCATCTTGTTATTCCTTTCAATTGCACCAGAGCACAAGATATTATTGATTGATAAATCCGTGATTATTCAGGTTATCTTGTTAACTGCTGTGGTCATGATGCTAGGCTTGATGATGACCGCCAAAAAAAGGGAGTCAATTATACTACAACGACGAAAAGCCAAAGAGGAAAGTATTCAAGAATAAAACCTTCTCTCTACTATCTAAAAAACAGAAAAACCGCCTTGAAGCGGTTTTTTCTGTTTTTTAGATAGTTTTTAAAGCTTCAATAAGCAAATCTACATCTTCCTTGCTGTTATAATGGCTAAACGAAATTCGCAGACTTGGCTTTTTTAAATCGGCATTGGATAACATTTCTGCTAAAACATGTGAAGCTTTAATACTGCCGCTCTGGCAGGCACTTCCTCTGGAAACAGCAATTCCTTTCATATCCAGATGAAATAAAATCATTGCTGTTTTATCTTCTGAGAATGGCAACAAAACATTCAGCATATTGTAAAACCCGTTTTGGCTTCCGTTTATGGAAAAGCCCGGAAATTCGATTTCAAGTCGCTCGATCAAATAGCTTTTCAATTCGGATATATGAGTTCTCACTATCTCTAACTTGGCATATGAAAGCTCCAGAGCTTTTGCCATTCCTGCAACTTGATGTACCGCTTCAGTTCCTGCTCTTAATCCCTTTTCCTGTTCGCCACCGTAAAAAAGAGGCTGCAAACCTAAGTTTTTTCTTATATATGCAAAACCTACTCCCTTAGGGCCGTGAAATTTGTGGGCGCTGGCAACCAGAAAATCAATGGGGAACGCTTGCACATCCAATTCTGTCTTTCCAATGGATTGTACCGTATCAGAATGGAATAAAACATTATGCTCAGCACAAATCATCCCTATCCTCTTTATGTCTAAAACAGCTCCAGTTTCATTATTCACATGCATCAAACTAACCAAAGTTTTATCCTCTTGTGAAAGCAACTGCACCAAGTCAGTGATATCTACGTCCCCATTTGGCTTGATTGCGACATAATCTACCTGAATACCAAATTCTTTTTGCAGTGCCTGAACAGTATATAAAACGGCATGATGCTCGGTCTTACTCGTTATAATGCGTTTTACTTTTAAATCCACAACGGCCGAACGAAGAATCCAATTGTTGGCTTCTGTTCCGCAAGAGGTGAAAATAATTTCTTGCGCAGGCGCGTTCAATTGCTTAGCGATGGATTTGCGGGAAAGTTCCAAAACACTTTTAGCATTCCTACCAAAACTGTGCGTTGAGGATGGGTTTCCGTAATCTTCTGCCATTACTTTTGTCATTTCTTGAATGACTTCGGCACGAATGGCTGTCGTTGATGCGTTATCGAGATATACTTTTTTCATTACTGCAAAGTTATGAAATATCAATTGTGTATTCTCTAATATCAATTGTCAATTTTTTCGCTATTTTTGTAAAAATATATTTTATGATGAATAGAGTTCTAAGCCTAATGATTTTTCTACTGATAATAACCGGTTGCGATGACGGAAATTTAACTCAGGAAGACATCAATTTTGAAGAGATAAATACTCAAAACTGCGATAATAATGACGTTATATATAAATTAAAAGAGAAGGAAGCCTTACTCGTGGAAATTCCTCAAAGTTCTTTTACAAACGAGCCTTCTTCGACTGGAACATCAACTACTCTAGACATCAATTCCAGCAATCGCGTTGTTTACCGTTTTTATAACGGTAACGTATCAGCAAACAATATTTGCGAAACCATACCTCCTGCCACACCCAGCGTAATTGACCAGTGGAATGCCGCGGCAGGAAAAATACAAATATTCACAACAGCTGTTAAAACCGTCAACGCGACGGATAATAGTACCCGAATTTCAGGATACAACCATAATATCACTTTCAAAAACATCACTTTTGCAAAAAGCAGCGGAACACAGGTATATGAAACTCTTCCTTTTGGCAATTATGTGACATCGGCCTCTACTCTACCCTTCCTTTTCGACAAAACAGTTGAAAAATGCAGTAGCTCCAATTTAATTTACAACTACACAAGCAGTGAATCATTGACACTGACAATAGACCCTAACCTGATTGCAAATGAGGTAACTCCTTTAAACAGTCCTAGGACAGGAATAGTAGGTACAAGCACAAATGTTCTTAAGTATCGCTTGTTTACAGGTCTGCTAACGTCTGCTTATTTTTGCAATACGGCAACGCCCTCTACTCCGGCGATAAGTCAAGAATGGATCGCTGTATCAGGTGTAGCAGACGTTAGTGGCATCGTAGAGGTAACTACAACAACTAACGGACCTAGTAGTTTTAAACACACTATCGTATTTAAAAAAGTAACTTTAAAGAAAGGAAACAACGACTTCCTACTAGGAGATAATTATGCTTACGGTGAATTGTTAACAACCAATTAAGCTAAATTTTTTACCAAAAAACAACACAAAAAAAGCTCCCATTTGTCATTACAAATGGGAGCTTTTACATTTAAAATCAAACGCTGTTATTTGCTGTTTTGCTTAATAAAAACCTCCGTCGCGCCTTGTCCGTATTTTTGATAATTTCCTTCTTGGAAAGCGATATTGTCATATCGTCCCAATAAAAAATCCAGCTCCGACTTTAACACTCCTTCGCCAACACCGTGAATGAAAACAATTTTCGGGATTCGGTTTAGAATGGCAAATTCGATGTGTCGCTTCGCAGTTTCCGATTGCAAAGTAAGGATATCATAATTGGACATACCATGTTTGTTCTTAACCAGTTTTTCAATGTGTAAATCAAATTCAGGAGCGGCTCTTTCATTCTTGTCTTTGCGTTCTTTTACGAAACTTCTTGGTTTTGGAATCTCTTTTTCCTTTGAAATTTTATCTACATCAATTTTTCTAATAGAATCCATTAAGTTATTGGAATCGTTTACTTTAAGTAATTCTTTGACAAGAAATGTCATCACGAATCCGTCTTCTGTTTCTACCGTCACCTCTTTATCTTTGGTTGACAACACCACTCCGTTTATAGCTTCGTCAAGCACGGTAACCTTATCTCCTTTATTAAACATCCTTATCGTCTTTTTCTTGATTTTTACTAGGCGTTTTGGCACTTAATCGCATCATTCCAAACATAAAAATAGCGATTGCAATGACCGTAATATACACATTTTTATCTTCACTAACCTGCTCAAAAAAAGCAACTAGTATCGCAACAATCATAATTGGAATTATAATTTTTTTCATTTCTTTACATATAATTTTCCAAAAGTAATAAATTTAAAATAGCCTTGCTTTTTTTATTAATGAGCTTTGTTACTGTTTTGTAAATTTTGAAAAATAAAACCATTGGATTTAGAAAAATACATGTTTCCCTGCTTTAGTAAAACACTCTTTGGAGTGGAGTGTTTAGGCTGCGGTTTTCAGAGGTCATTGGTCCTACTTTTAAGAGGGGATTTTACAGCCTCATTCCAGATGTATCCCGCTCTATTTACAAGCCTATTATTTTTGGGGTTTATTGGTTTTCATTTTATAAACAGACGTCTTTTTTCTCAAAAATTGATTCTGACAATGGCGCTAATAAACGTCATTTTTATGATTGCCGGATATATCTACAAACACTACTGATCTATCCTACTATTACAAAGTAGAATTATTTATTTATTCTAGTAAATACTTCATTTCCATTTGTTCCTTTTTGAATTCCTTTCCTTTTTTTAGCTAGTTTGGAGTATAAGTACTTATCACTATTATCTCCCTAAACAATTTCATTTAAGTGATGCACAAAAACTACTCGCTGTTAATTCGTGAAATTCTCTTTCATCAAAGTCAATATTAGCTCGCGAATCAGCTTACTCCAAACCTTGTCAGTTAAAGGAATTTACTTCCTTTCGTGCTCAATTGTAAACCTTGGTCCAGTTTTGTTTACTCTATTTTTAGCTTGCTAATTTACGCATTTAAAATTATTCAAAATTTAGATAATACTACATCCTCTTTTAGCTCCAATTGAAACTTATAACGCTATTAATAGACTCTATAAGTTCTTGCAGTATTATTGGAAATAGTTCAATATCTTTGTTTCGTTTTATATTTGAACTAAAAAAGCACAGCGATGAGCAACAATCAATCCTTTTTCAACTTTAGTTTTTCAATTTCTTTATTGAATTGTTGTTGTCCTTCTTAAAAAACACCACGTTTTAAGCCCTTTCTATTAATAATTCAAACTCATAATCATGACAAAAGATCTGATTATTAACCATATCAGCTCTCTAAAGAGACACTCGAACATCAATTACGGAATAAAAACAAAAACGGAAGCTTTTACCGAAAAGCTTTTCTACACTTTGTTTGATTCGAATGCCCCTTTAAGCGAAAGCATTGACGAACTGAAGTTTCTTTTCAAAGAGATATCCGTAATCGCCTGCAAAAAACCAAAGGGGATCTGCGATTCCATTTGGGATAGTTTTCTTGAAAAATTGCCTTCCGTATTAGAAAAGATAAATCAAGATGCCAATTTCTTCGTAGAAAATGACCCAGCGTCTAATAGCATCGAGGAAGTATATCTAGCCTATCCAGGATTTTACGCGATTGCTATCTATCGCCTCAGTCATGAATTATACCTTTTAGACCTGCTTTTATTCTCGAGACTGATGAGCGAATACGCCCATCGCATAACAGGAACGGACATCCATGCGGGCGCCTGTATCGATTCTCCTATTTTTATTGACCACGCAACTGGTATTGTAATTGGGGAGACTACAGTGATCGAAAAAAACGTTAAAATTTATCAAGGGGTAACTTTGGGAGCACTGAGTGTCAGCAAAGACATGAAAAATGATAAAAGACACCCTACCGTTGAGAAAAACGTCTGTATTTATGCTAATGCAACGATTTTAGGAGGAGAAACAATAATTGGTAGAGACAGTATAATTGGAGGAAATGCATGGATTACCAAGTCCATACCACCAAGATCACTAGTTACCAACACCACAACGACAGAAGTAAAAATAAAAGAGTTAAGATAACATGGAGCCACAAAAATTATTAGACCTAATTGGGAATACGCCTTTGATGGAAAGTGTAAATTTAATCAAAAACAAAAACGTAAAACTTTTATTGAAGCTTGAAGGCAACAATCCGGGAGGAAGCCTTAAAGACCGCGCAGCCCGCAACATGATGGTATCAGCACTTGAAAGAGGAGATATTAAAAAAGGAGACAAACTAATTGAGGCTACAAGTGGAAATACAGGAATAGCGCTAGCCATGATTGCCCAGCTGCTAGGTATCGAAATTGAATTAATACTTCCAGAAGATTCTACCAAGGAACGCACGCAAACCATGCGTGCCTATGGGGCCACTGTCATACTGACACCCGCAAAGGAAGGAATTTTAGGATCGAGAGACTATGCCGACAAAAAAGTGGCCGAGGGCGGATACGTGATGCTAAACCAATTTGCCAATGACGACAACTGGAAAGCACATTACAAAACAACCGGACCGGAAATATGGAATGATACGAAGGGAACTGTGACCCATTTCGTTTCGGCAATGGGAACCACAGGAACCATAATGGGGACTTCTACTTATCTTAAAGAGAAAAACCCAGACATCCAAATCATCGGGGCGCAACCAAGTGACGGCTCTCAAATCCCTGGAATCAGGAAATGGCCTCAGGAATATTTGCCCAAAATTTTCAATCCTGCAAAAGTGGATCGCATTGTTGAAGTGAGTGAACAAGAAGCTCGTGCCATGACTAAACGTCTAGCGCTCGAGGAAGGCGTTTTTGCGGGAATGAGCAGCGGCGGATCGGTGGCTACAGCATTGAAAATTGCAGAAGAAATGGAATCTGGAGTGATCGTTGCTATCATTTGCGATAGAGGTGATCGCTATTTATCATCTGATTTATTTGATTAAGATGACACAAGTTATAAGGACATCTGCTGAAAACCCTGATTTTCTTGCCTTAATAGAGAAACTCAACGAAGATATTGAAGTGCGCGATGGAGCAGAACACAGCTTCTATGCGCAGTTTAACAAAACAGATAGCATAAAGTATGCGATAGTAGTTTATGAAAACCAAAAAGCGATTGGTTGCGGCGCTTTTAAAGTGTACAAAGACCAAGTTGCCGAAATAAAAAGAATGTATGTCAATCCGGAAGATCGCGGAAAAGGCATAGCCTCAAAAATACTGAAAGAACTGGAATCTTGGGCAAGAGAAGCAAACTTTAAAAGCTGCATTTTGGAAACTGGCAAAAAATATCCA
Organism: uncultured Flavobacterium sp.; assembly: GCA_937773775.1. Classification (GTDB taxonomy): domain Bacteria; phylum Bacteroidota; class Bacteroidia; order Flavobacteriales; family Flavobacteriaceae; genus Flavobacterium. The sequence goes on along the minus strand of CALJVL010000009.1, from coordinate 159,331 downwards.
GAGGCCATTGCACTTTACAAGAAGAACGGTTTCGCCATAACCGCAAATTATGGACAATACGAAGGGATAGAAGATAGTATTTGTTTTAGCAAATCAATTTTAAAATAAAAAGAGGCTCCATTACGTAATGGAGCCTCTTTTTATATAATTAATGTGTCGCTATTTTAAGACAAAGTAGCGGCAGATGTAATGTCTGCATTTAATACTTTAGAAACAGGACAGTTCTTTTCAGCCTTAGTCACTAGTTCTTGAAATTTAGACTCTGAAATGCCTTCTATTTTTGCTTTCACTATTATGTGAGATCCCACTATTGCTCCATCTACTAAGTTAATTTCACATTTAGTTTCTATACTTTCAGGAGTAAATCCTTCTTCACCAATAAATGCCGAAAGTTGCATTGCAAAACATCCTGCGTGCGCTGCCGCGATCAGTTCTTCCGGGTTAGTACCCACTCCATCCTCAAAACGCGATTTGAATGAATATTGTGTGTTTGATAATGTGTTACTTTGTGTTGTAAGTTTTCCAGTTCCTTCTTTCACGGAACCGTTCCATACTGCGGTTGCATTTCTTTTCATAATTTGTAATTTTTTTATCCTCTCAAATTTAGCCATTTTAAAATGGAAGCTTTTCAGTCTAGCATTCTTTTAACTAAATTTTAGTTTATTTCTACTAGCAGAATTCAATTCGAAGACCTAGATGTTTTTTTTCTAGGAGAGGTTTAGACATCAATTCTATGAAATGAAATTCTGTTTTTTGATTCGAAATTATTAAGTTTGTTTAAATTAAAAACCGCACTATTTTCAACTAGCTAATTTGATTACTTATGAAGACTAACAGATTGTTTTTCGGTATTCTTTTTATATATTCATTTATGGGACAAAAGCTACAGGCCCAAGACTGGCCTAATTTAAACAAATATCAAAAAGATAATGTCTCATTACAAAATGCGCAGCCTTTTCCGAATAGGGTTGTATTCATGGGCGATTCTATAACTGAATTCTGGAGTCGGGAAGCGCCAGAGTATTTTCAAACCCATAACTACATTAATCGCGGTATTAGCGGCCAAACGACACCGCAAATGTTATTGCGTTTCAGGGCTGATGTAATTGCGTTAAAACCATCTGTAGTAGTTGTTTTAGCAGGTATCAATGATATTGCTGGCAATACTGGTCCTGCAACTTTAGATATGATCACAAACAATATTTTCTCCATGGTTGATTTGGCGAAAGCTCATAATATCAAAGTCATCCTTTGTTCGGTTTTGCCCGCATTTGATTTTCCATGGAGACCCAATCAGGAACCTGCAGATAAAATCATTGCGTTAAATAGGCTTTTAAGTGCTTACGCTATCGCCAATGGAATCTTATTTGTAGATTATCACGCGGCAATCGCTGATGATCAAAATGGATTACCACTAGCCTACTCCAATGACGGAGTACACCCGGGCAAAGCAGGCTATGAAATCATGGGTCCGCTAGTAGAGAATGCTATACAAGGCATCCTAGCAAAACAATAATCCCAAAACCCTATAAAACAAAATCCCAACCACTATTTCTAGGATTGGGTTTTTATTTAAAAAATGCTTTCAGTTATTTCAAAACAGAAAATACTATTTTAGAATCGGCATATACGCGATGTGTTTGCTTTTTAAAATCTTCTGGTTTTGCATAAAATATATTCTCTACAAAAGTTTGCGGATTCAAATCAATCAAAGGAAACGAGGTACTCTGGATTTGGATTTGGATTTTGTGTCCTTTCTTGAACGTATGCATTACATCCTGTAGTTTGATATTCACCGCCGTTTTCTCATCAGCCACAAAAGGTTCCGGATTAACAAAACTGTTTCTGAAACGACCTCTCATCACTTCGCTTCGCACCATCATATGGTAATTGCTCATCTTTAAATATGCTGCAATCTCTGGAGTTTCTGGTTCGTCATCAGGAAACACGTCAATTACTTTCACGATCCAGTCCGCATCCGTTCCAGAGGTAGAAACCTGCAGCTGTGCCAAGATTTCTCCCGCTAAAGTGGTGTCATCCTTCAATCGTTCTGTTTCAAAAACCAAAACGTCCGGGCGTCTCGCAGCAAAACGCTGGTCATCAGTCATGTATTTTCTTGGCGTAATCCCTCGTTGATTAATATCTTCGGTAAAAGGAACTGGCTTTTTAGGATCGCTGATGAATTCCTGAAATCCTCCATCATTTTGCACTGCAGTAGTTAATTTATCTTGTGCCAAATAAAAGCTCTCTTTTTCAACATTTTTTGGCGGCCAAGCATCATAGGTTTTCCAGTCTTTAACGCCCGTGTCAAAAACATAGGCTTCCGGCAATTTGCTGTCGTCTTTTCCGCTGTCTTTCAAAAAATGACGGAAAAAGTTGGCTTCAATATTTTTTTGGAAGAAAGCAGATATATTATCCCCAAACTTTATGTTCCCAATAACCGCACTCGCACTGTTTCTAGCCCAATCGCCGTGGCTCCAGGGTCCCATAACAATCGTGTTGTAGTTTTTACTGCTTTTTTCAATCGCTTGGTAAGTATTCAAAGGACCATATAAATCCTCGGCATCAAACCAACCGCCTACGGTCATTACAGCAGGTTTGATATCTTTTAAATGTTGTAGAATTCCTCTTTTTTGCCAAAATTCATCATAGCTGCTATGGTCTTTTAGCTGTTGCCAAAATTCATTGTCTTTACCGTAAAATTTATCCAAATTAGATAAAGGACCTACATCCAGAAAAAACTGGTAGTCATCTTTGGTCCCTAAATCGGGGAATTGGTACCAAGATTTGGTGGTTTGTTCTGTTTTTTGAATACCAAATAAAGGCGTCGCTTTCCAGTAACTCAACAGATAAGCACCATTGTGATGAAAATCATCAAAAAAGAAATCACTGATACAGGCCTGAGGCGAAACCGCTTTCAACGCAGGGTGGTTACTCAACAACGAATAAGTGGAATAAAAGCCCGGATAGGAAATCCCCCAAACACCTACGTTACCATTATTGTTTGCTGCATTTTTTACTAGCCAGTCAATGGTGTCATAAGTGTCTGATGCTTCGTCAACCTGAGTTTTTCCCTTTTTATTGGGGATAAAAGCACGCATGTTGTCATACAAGCCATCGCTCATCCAGCGTCCACGTACGTCTTGGTACACAATAATATAGCCTTCTTTCATCATTGTTTCGCTGGGACCGATGCTTTTTTTAAACTCGGTTTCCCCATAAGGCGCACAACTGTAAGGAGTACGTTGCATAATGATGGGATATTTTTTAGAGAGGTCTTTTGGCGTATAAATGGCAGTAAATAAAGTAGCGCCATCGCGCATTTTAATATGTATCTCTTTCTTAGTGTAATTTTCACCAACAGTGCTCGGACTGTCCTTTTGTGCAAATACGCATGTAGTTATCACTAAAAGCGCAGTAAGTAATAATTTTTTCATATAAATAATAGCTGATTATAGAACTGTAAATATATTTAGTTTAATTCTATTTTCAATATTTAGTTTGAAAGAATATTCGCAATATCACTAAAAGTGGGTATTGTTGTTGTATTTTATATCACGTTTATTTACAAGGAGGATGCATTGCACAAAGAACTTTATGAAAGGATTATTATTTAATAGTAAGCATCCCGAAAAGCTGTAACAAAACGGACATAGTTTCGTCTTATTAAATCTAAGCAGCTAATAAATATGAAATCTAGCTTATTACTATATCCTTTTTTTATTCTGTCTTTATTTCAAACAGGATTTGCCCAAAACATTAGGGGGAAAATTATCGATTCGAAAACAGGGGAAAGTATTCCCTATGCAAACATTAGAGTAAACGAATCGGAAAACTTGGTCTCTAATGGAGAAGGCTATTTTACTTTATCTGAAAGCAACAGTCAGGACGAAACACTACTTGCGGTTTCTTATTTGGGTTTTGTTAATCAGCTGTTGACCGTGGCTGAATTGAAAAAGCTCGACTTTACAATTAAACTCTTAGCCGGAATTTATGAGCTTGATGATGTAGCGGTGTCTAATGTAAAACCAAATCCGTATGAGATTATGGCAAATGTAAAAGCCAACTTAATCCGTAATTATACTACTGGCGAAAAAGGATCAAAGGAAATGTTCTTTTTTAGAAAATCAAATTATTTCAATCCTTCCATAATAGACGTGGAGATTAACAAATCAACTGGTTTTAGTAAGCAAGCATTATCAAAAGTCAACAAAGACTTGCAGTCTTTTTCTACTAAGTTAATTTCGAAGCCACCGGTGTCATTTACTGATGTTCTTTGTAATTACTATTCGGTTAAAACAAAAAAAGCAGATAAGTTTGTGTTTACCTCCAAACTAGATGTTTTAAAAGCTACTATTTTAAAAAATGAAGGAGAATCTACCTCCTTAGATGATTTAGAAAAAACGGCCAAAAAATTGATGTTACAGCATCTGGACACTACTAAATATTACCGCTTCAAAAGTGGACTGGTAGGATCTCGCGATACAATATCATTGCGTAAAGACTTCAATAACAAAAAAACTACTAAAGAGAAAGAGATAAAGAATCAAATTAAAGCGGCGAAAACTAATTTGAATAGCTTCATGTATGAAAATAATTTTTTAAACAACAAGCGATTCGATTTTATACAAAAACCGGAGCTATACGACTATGCTTATGAAGGAACGACTTACACCAGTCAAAATGAATTTGCTTATGTCCTTACTTTTAAACCTCGAAAAAGAAAAGCGATGTATGTGGGTAAGCTATATATTTCTGAAACTGATTATGCTGTCCTCAGAGCAGATTATGTCCTTGACGACGGCGAAAAGCTTAGTAATTTTAATATGAAGTTACTTTTGGGAATTAAAGTGTCAGAGAATGTGAGTAAAGGAACTATCATTTATAAAAAAAGAGCTGGAGACGACAACTATTATATGCAGTATGCCACAACAGAAAGTGGAAATTACTTTTATCTCAATCGCCCATTAAAACTTATCGAATTAACTAGTGGTGAAAAAGATGTACTAGATCTTGATTTTAAAATTGAAGCAAATACTCTCAATAAAACAGAATTTTTAAATATCTCCCGCTCTGAAACAACAGTAGCAGCAATTGCTAAAGTTAAGGAAGAAGATTTTAAATATATAAATATCAAATCCTATGATCCTAAGATATGGAAGGATTACAATGCCATAGAACCGTTGCAAGAAATGAAGCAATTCAAAGCTGTTAATTAATTTAGAAAAACAGCGGTTGACTTAAGACGATAGAAACTAATTGCCAAGTTAATAAGCGACAAAAACGATAACACCATTGCTATAAAAACTACGAATAAATATTTTTCTACACTATTTCAGTATATTTTTCTTGAACTTTAGAAGTAGATTGGATTAATCTATCTGAAATAAAAATCGTGAACTAACCCTTAATAATTTGAAAAAAAAAAGTTATCTGCTCTTGATGAAAATTAAATTTAATAAAAAGAAATAGCTCAACATCCTATATCCTGCACCTTTCCTCTAAACAAGTCGGTTTTTCATCTTCCTATCCCCAATTTAGTCTAATTTTGCTTTTCCTAAAAACAGCAACATCTTATTATGCTTTCCAACTTACAGTTTAAAGAATGGTTTGATCGTTATAAATATGCCGAGTTAGCTGCTACGACTGCGGCTTTGTTGGGCTCGCAATTTAGCAGGGTTTTTGACGGTTTGACAACGGCCTACTTGATTACGTTTATGGAGTATTTTGCCTTTTATGGGGTTATTATCAGCATGGCCTACCTTCAACTTACCAAAAAAAATAAAACTCTACAAAAAAAGACTTCTTTAAATGATCTTTTAAGGATTGTCAAAAACTTAGTGTTGGAGTTTGGCTACCCTGCTCTTTTAGACATTTTATTGCTGCGTCCTTTTTGCATGTACTGGTTGCCTATTTTGACGGGAAATGCAGTAACGGGAATCATAGCGGGGAAACTCTGCGCTGATTTCCTATTTTACTTTCTATCGATTGTGAACTACGAATGGATGAAGCGCAAAAATCATTTTTGAGTACAACTACAATTGAAAGTGGTAACAAGGATTGTAATTATGCTTTTGTGTTTTTTATAAAATCGCCATCATTAGAGAAAACTTGTATCACATATTGATGATCAATATAAATTCCTATTTCATAAGTAACCACTTTTTCATGATCCGTAACCATTAAGGCTTCAATAATTGGAAAAGAAGGATACATTTCTTTCATATAATTACGGGCTACTTCAGGTAATTCATTGTAGTCAACCGTAGCAGCGAAAACAATTTGATTGCCATTGAAATCATATACTGATTTACAATATCTATTTCCTAATATAAATTTAGCTACATAAACTAATTCTTGATTATTCTTGCCTTGATATCTAGTAAACCAGACTGGATCTTTGGCTGAGAATACAGCATTAAATGATTCGATTACAACTAAAGGGGCATTACGTTCAATTCGAGAAGCTCCATCACTTTGCGCTTGGGATCCTAGACCAAAAAATATAAAAAACAATAAAAATAAATTCTTAAAAGAAGTTTTCATAATAATACTTTTTACTAAAATTACTTCCTTTATCTGGAAATCAAAAACATTCTCTTTGGTTTAGCTAAATATTATGAATTTGTTTTTTATCCAATCGCAATTATAACCGAAAATCCCCTGCCCCAGATTGCAGCGAAAAACCCGTAGTTGCAACAGCCTACAAAGCCGTGCAAGAAAAGAGCGACCGTAGCAAGCTCCTTTTATTGCCGGATATGGGCTATCGAAACGAGGATTTGTAGCAGAAAGCGGGATTTGGCCCAAATAAAAAACACTTCTTTTCGAAAATAGTTGCCAAATTGAATTTATAAAAGTTTACAAACGCTTATTTTTGCGGCATGGCTAAGAAAAATACAGACAAAGTTGTCTTTCATCAGATAAAAGTCCTTGATGCGGGTGCAAAAGGCGTATCGGTTGCGAAAGCTCCAGATGGTAAAGTAGTGTTTATCCATAACGTGGTTCCCGGCGATGTGGTTGATGTACAAACGTTTAAAAAACGAAAATCCTATTACGAAGGGAAAGCAGTTCTTTTTCACGAATATTCAGAACACCGTACAGAACCTATTTGTGAGCACTTTGGTGTTTGTGGAGGTTGTAAATGGCAAAACATGAAATACAGTCAGCAGTTGTATTACAAGCAAAATGAAGTTTTCAATCATTTACAGCGCATCGGAAAGGTAGAACTTCCTGAATTTGAACCAATTTTAGGTTCTGAAAAGCAGTTTTTTTACAGAAACAAAATGGAATTTTCGTTTTCGAACAGCCGATGGTTGACCGAAGCGGAAATAGGAAGCACCGAAGATTTAGGAAATAGAAATGCACTTGGTTTTCATATCCCAAAAATGTGGGATAAGATTCTAGACATCAATAAATGTCACCTACAAGAAGATCCATCGAATGCGATCAGAAACGAAGTGAAAGATTTTGCTAATGCAAACGGACTCACTTTTTTCAACCCCAGAGAACATTCTGGTTTATTGAGAACTTTAATGTTACGTACAGCTTCTACAGGCGAAATCATGGTTTTGATTCAGTTTTTTGAAAATGATAAAGCCAACAGAGAATTAATCTTAGACCATTTATATGAGAAATTCCCCAATATTACTTCATTACAATATGTAGTGAATAGTAAGGCGAACGATACTTTATACGATACGGATATTAAACTATATAAAGGGCGTGATTATATTCTAGAAGAAATGGAAGGTTTGAAGTTCAGCATTAATGCGAAGTCTTTTTACCAAACCAATTCAGACCAAGCGTACGAACTATACAAAATAACACGTGATTTCGCCGGACTGACCGGAAATGAAATCGTATATGACTTATATACCGGAACTGGTACCATTGCGCAATTTGTTTCGAAAAAAGCAAAAAAAGTAATAGGTGTAGAAAGCGTTCCCGAGGCAATCAAAGATGCGAAACTGAATGCGGAACGCAATGAAATCACCAATTGTGAATTTTATGTGGGAGACATGAAAGTGGTCTTTAACGACAGTTTCATCGCACAGCATGGACATCCAGATGTAATAATCACTGACCCGCCGAGAGACGGAATGCATAAAGATGTAATCGCACAAATCATGAAAATTGCTCCTGAAAAAGTGGTGTATGTAAGTTGTAACTCAGCCACACAAGCGCGTGATTTAGCATTAATGGACGAGAAATACAAAGTGACTCGCGTACGTCCTGTAGATATGTTTCCTCAAACGCATCACGTGGAGAATGTGGTTCTTTTGGAAAGAAGATAGTTGATTGTGGTGTTTAGTAATCAGTGATCAGTTTCAACTGCTAAATTATTTACATTTTACCATTGCCAGGCTTCCCACCATTTAGACATTTAAGATTTATGAAAAAAATAATTCTATTACTATTGTTCCTTTTCTCACTGTCCTTCACAGGCTGTGAGAAAGATGACATTTGCGATGCGAATACGGTTACTACATCGCGATTAGTCATATCGTTTTATGACATAAACAATTCATCGGTTTTGAAAAACGTGACTAATTTAAAAATTATAGGAGAAGGAATGACAGATGGGGTTCCTTTTAATGGAAGTACAGTAATCAACGGAAGTACCGTCTCTATTCCCTTAAAAACTGACGCTGATTTGACTAGCTTTAGTTTTATTTTAAACTTTGGTAATTCAAATACAGCCTTAGTTAATGAAGACCATTTGCAATTTAATTACACTAGGTCTACTGTTTTTGTTTCTAGAGCCTGTGGTTTTAAAACAAAATATACTTTAGATCCCTTAATTCCTTATGTCCATACTGATGCAGCAGTAGCTGATGAAAAGTGGATTCAGTATATGGCGGTAAAAAACAGTACTATTGATAACGAAAATGAAACACACCTTGAAATATTTTTTTAGTATCTGCCTCATTTTTTCTTTGTTTTTAGTTGAAGCACAAGAAACAACCCAAAAAAAAAGCACTTCCGAGAGTAATAAAACGGAGGACGGCGTTATTCCTGAAAACTCGTTTCAAAATATCGAAGAACTGCCTAAACAAATAATAAATGACACTATTTCTAACACAAAAACAAATCGTTACGGATTGCGAGTAGGGGTTGACTTATATAAACTGACTCGCGCTTTGTATGACAAAGATTATAAGGGAATCGAGTTTGTAGGAGACTATAGGTTGACCAAAAAATATTTTTTAGCTGCCGAGTTAGGTAATGAAAGCAAAACTACTGATGACAGCCGATTGAACTTTACCACGAAAGGCTCCTACCTGAAAGCAGGTTTTGATTACAATGCCTATGAGAATTGGCTAGACATGGAGAACATCATCTCCATTGGTTTACGATATGGTTTCAGCAGCTTTAACCAGGAACTCAACAGTTACAAAATTTACAATGCCAACCCGTATTTTGGAGAAGTACCAGCAATTGCGTCCGGAGAAAAATTCAATGGATTAACAGCGAGCTGGATTGAAGTAGTGGCAGGTATTAAAGCAAAAGTATTTAATAACGTATTCGTGGGCTTCAGCTTGCGTCTGAACCGCTTGGTCTCTAATAAAAAACCAGGGAATTTTGATAATTTATACATACCCGGTTTCAACAGAACCTATGATGGCGATTTTGGAGTAGGATTTAATTATACGGTTTCGTATTTCATCCCGCTATATAAAAAGAAAGTACCGGCCGTTGTCCTTCCCAACAAACCGTAACAAAAAAGATAGGGTTTCTACATATGGAAAAAGGAGCTAATTATAAATGATTTATAATTAGCTCCTTTTCTTTTATACTGTCACAAACAAATTATCCTATTTCCTTCACGCCTTTCATAAAAACCCATTTCATAAACAACTTTTCACCGTCTTTGGATTTTATTGCTTGGAACTTTGGCGATACTATTGTCCCCACAAAAAATGCAGTCACAGGAATCCAATATCCGGTTAATTCAGTATAATGTTCCACTAAATAGCGTGCTGAGATGAATAATATCGCAAAACATCCTAATTGATATAGAAAAGCTCTTATCTGTAATTTTGTCATTTTGTTTTGTTTTATTTATTTAAATTTTAAAAAGTTTTACGTTCGAGCAACTGCACTTAAAGCAATTGTCACTGAACAATTATTACTGCTCACTGAAGACTGCTTACTCAACGCTATCATCAGCAGTTACCTGAAACTTGGTCCTCTTACTTCCTTCATACATTTCGTATTTCACCAAACGGGCTTCAATACTCGCATTAAAAAGTTTGATTTTTCTTGAAGGTTTCAATCCAACAAATTTCAAGGCTTCTAGATTACCTGTGATAAACCAGGCGTTTGTTCCAGGATAGTTTTTCTTAAGGGTATTGCCAATGTTTTTATAGAACTCTTCCATGTGAATATCTAGTCGCTCATCATAAGGAGGATTGAAAACCATGTGCAATTTCCCTTCTGTAGTTTTTTCGGTATCAAAGAAATTCCTTTCTTCGATGCTGATATATTCTTCAAGATTAGCATTCTTGATGTTGTCTTTAGCCTTGCTAACAGCAGATGGCGCTTTGTCAAATCCTTTTATCGTATAATGAAATTCACGCACTTTTTTCAACAAACTGTCGGTGATATTGTCAAACAACTCATTATCCCAATCGTGCCATTTTTCGAAAGCAAACTCTTTACGGTTAATATTCGCCGGAATGTTGCAGGCAATCATAGCCGCTTCAGCAAGAAATGTGCCCGAGCCACACATCGGGTCTAGAAAATCGCCTTGTCCGTCCCAACCTGAAAGCAACAATACTCCCGCCGCCAACACTTCGTTTATTGGTGCAATGTTAGTAGCGGTTCTATATCCACGCTGATGCAATGAATTCCCTGAGGTATCTAATGCAACAGAAACTTGGTCTCTGTCAATATGAATATTTATTCGCAAATCAGGATGTGCCTTATCAATACTTGGACGTTGTCCTGTTCTTTCTCTAAATTGATCCACAATCGCATCCTTACATTTCTGTGAAACGAATTCAGAATGATTAAAATTATCAGAGTGAACGGTAGCATCAATTACAAAAGTTTGATTGGCATTAATATATCTTGACCAGTTTACACCTGATATTCCTTTATATAAAGCTTGCTCATTATTTGCTTTAAAAAAGTAAATGGGTTTCAATATTTTTAAAGCCGTACGCAAAGCCAAATTGGCTTTGTACATAAATCCTTTATCGCCTTTAAAGCTAACCATTCTTACACCTTGTTCAACGTCTTGTGCGCCCAACATCAGTAATTCCTTTGCTAATATTTCTTCAAAACCAAAAAAGGTTTTGGCAACCATCTTAAAATTATTTTCCATTTTTTTCTGTCAATTAAAACAAGTATTCTTCTAAATAAAACCCTACCTGTAATAAAAATTTTAGTATTTGTTACGAGAATGTCCTTGTATATACTCGTATTCTTTATATTTCAGCAAAAATACACTAAATTTGCCGGATAGAATAAATTGAAAAAGAATAAATGTCTGAAGAACAAAAACCAACGATAAGAAACCAGGATGAACCAACTCAAACTTGGTTCAGTTCATGGTTCGATACACCTTACTACCACATCCTTTATAAAGGCCGTAATTACAGGGAAGCCCAAGTATTTATGGATAACATTACGCATTACCTCAACCTTCCTGAGAAAGCAAAAGTGCTTGATTTGGCCTGTGGAAAAGGACGTCACTCGATCTACCTTAATCAATTGGGTTTCGACGTATTGGGTGCCGATCTATCAGAAAACAGTATTGCAATAGCCAATAAAAACGCGAATGAAACTTTGCGTTTTAAAGTGCACGACATGCGTGAGCCTTTCGAAGAAAAATACGATGCCATTTTTAATTTATTTACCAGTTTTGGTTATTTCGAAAATGACGAAGACAACCTTACCACTTTGAAAGCAATCAAAGAAAGCTTGTCTGAATATGGGTTCGCCGTGATTGATTTTATGAACGTGGCCCAAGTCTTGAACACATTGGTTCCAGAAGAGACAAAAACGGTAGACGACATCGATTTTCACATCAAACGATATTTGAAAGACGGATATATCTATAAAGAAATTGACTTTGAAGATAAAGGACAAAGTTTTCACTTTACTGAAAGAGTAAAAGCATTAACACTGAACGATTTTGAAACCTTAATGGAAGAAGCCGGAATTTACTTATTAGATATTTTTGGAGATTACAAGTTGAAAAAGTTCCACAAAACGGAAAGTGAAAGATTAATTATGATTTTTAAATAGTCCATAGGGAAATTTAATGTTTTGTTTAATCGCAAACCAATTGTCAATCGAAGACCTTTTTAACCGATTCAATACTAGAAATGAATTATCTTTTACCGTTACTTTCCGTCCTATTAGGATATGTTGTCGCATTAATTTTAAAACCACAGAACAAAACCAACTTGAAGCTGTTGTTGGCTTTCAGTGGTTCTTTTTTACTATCGTTGACCGTGATGCATTTGCTTCCGAATGTTTACGAAAGTAAAAACAGTAACACTGGTTTATTTATCATGATGGGGATTTTATTCCAGATTATATTGGAATTTTTTTCAAAGGGGGCAGAACACGGGCATGTACATGGGCATCCAAACATGAGCCATATTCCATGGCTATTGTTTATCAGTCTTTGTATTCATGCATTCCTAGAAGGGTTTCCTGTAGGGCATCACCATGATAATTTAGCCATTGGGATAGCGATTCATCATTTGCCCATTGCTATTATCCTGACTACCTTTTTTATTAATTCAAACCTAAATAAAAAAGCGATTTTTGCTTTCATGATCACTTTTGCTGTTATGACTCCGTTAGGAACATTAGCATCCGATTATTTACCTATTTTGAATCAATATACTACGCAAATCACAGCCGTTGTCATCGGGATATTGTTCCACATTTCATCGACTATTATTTTTGAAAGTAGTGAAGGTCATAAATTTAATATTGCCAAAGTTTCCGTGATTATTTTCGGAATTCTATTAGCGTTTTTCTTGTGATTTTGAGCGTGCACCCACTTCCACTAAAGGGACGGCAGGGTCGCGCAATTCGCTGCAAATGAAATTCACCGAATTCCGACTAAAATAAAAATAATATGAGCTAATCTTTTTATTTAAAATAATAAAGAGGATTTCTGCTTCCATTACTCACGCAGCAGTTGATAATTTCAAAATTCATTTTTTAAAATTGCATATTCAAAAAAAATGGAAACCCAGTGGTTTGCTTCTTCTTACCTAATAAAAACCAATATTGAATATTCAATAACAAATATTCAATACTGAAGTTTTAAAGCAAAAATCTTTATGCCATTGCCCGAAAAAAGGTTAATTTTGGGGAAGTCTAATTACAAAAAATGAATTTTACCAAAACCACGGAACAATCCTCAAAATATGAACATCTTGAAAAAATGTCTGTTACTGAATTGTTAGCCAACATCAATCAGGAAGATAAAACCGTGCCTTTTGCCATCGAAAAAGCATTGCCCCAAATTGAAAGTTTAGTGACACAAATTGTTACTAAAATGAAACTGGGAGGGAGACTTTTTTACATAGGTGCAGGAACTTCAGGACGTTTGGGAGTTGTGGATGCATCAGAGTGCCCACCTACTTTTGGAGTGTCATTCGATATGGTTGTGGGAATTATTGCCGGCGGTGATGCGGCCATTCGCAGAGCGGTGGAAAATGCAGAAGATAACACGGCCCAATCTTGGAAAGATTTATTAGAGTACAAAATTAACAAAAATGATGTCGTGATAGGGATTGCAGCCTCTGGAACAACGCCTTATGTCATTGGTGGACTACAAACCTGCAATGAAAATAACATCATAACGGGAAGTATTTCGTGCAATGCAGAAAGTCCACTTTCTAAAACCGCAAAATTCCCAATCGACGTGGTCGTAGGGCCCGAATTTGTGACCGGAAGCTCAAGAATGAAAGCTGGAACAGCGCAAAAATTAGTGCTCAACATGATTTCGACAGCCACGATGATTCAATTGGGAAAAGTCAAAGGAAACAAAATGGTCGACATGCAATTGAGCAACAGTAAACTAGTTGACCGCGGCATAAAAATGATCATGGGAGAAATTCCAGTCAGCTATGAAGAAGCAGCTGAATTATTAAATACACACGGAAGTGTAAGAAAAGTAGTTGACTCTTATAACAGTAAGTAGTAAGCTCTTTTTAGTAAACAAAATAAAATGCAACTTTAAATATAAATTAATGGGAACAAATAAAGAGGTCTTATCCAAAGGAATAAAATATTTAGCGGGCGCTTTGCCCCTCTTCTTTATTGGTCCGTCATTGATTTATAATGCGTTTATGAATAAACAAAACCTATGGCATTATCTTGTTTTGGCAATCGGAATCATCGCATGCCTAGGCGCTATGTTTGTCATGTATATGGGATTGAAAACAATTATCAAAAGCTTATTTGACGACTAATGGAAGATCTTATTCATATTCAAAAGACTTTTGAAAAAGTTGTTTTCATCAACAAGAAAGTTAATAATAGAGAATTTGAGGATTGTACGTTTAAAAACTGTGACTTCTCTAACAGTGACTTTTCTAGTAATACTTTTATGGATTGCGAATTCATCGACTGCAATCTGTCGATGACACAATTGCGTGGCACAAGTTTAAAAACTGTCAATTTTAGCAATTGCAAACTATTGGGAATTGAATTTCAGAGCTGCACAGACTTCTTGTTTGGAGTTCATTTTCAGGATTGCGTTCTGGACTACTCTTCCTTCGCAAATAAGAAAATGCCCAAAACGAAATTCAACAACTGCTCGATGAAAGAGGTAAGTTTCATAGGAAGTAATCTTACACAATCCGTTTTTGACAACTGCAATTTAGATAGTGCCATTTTCAATGATACTCAACTAAAGGAAGTCAATTTCCTGACCGCTTACAATTATAAAATCGATCCCGAGTTTAACCCAATGAAAAAAGCCCGTTTTTCTACTCAAGGCATACCGGGACTTTTGGATAAATATGATATTAAAATTCAATAAAAAACAATATGAATATAAAAAGCATACTCTTATTACCACTACTACTATTAGTTGTTTCTTGCTACAATGTCGAACGAAACTGCAAAGATTTTAAAACCGGCAAATTCAGTTTTGAATACGAGGTCGATGGCGAAAAAAAAATAACGCTGTTTGAACGAAATGACAGCATCGAAATCGAAACTTTTGAGGGTAAAACAGACACTGCGTCGATAAGATGGGTAAACGATTGCGAGTACATTTTGAGAAAATTACACCCCAAAAACATGGCGGAAGAAAAAGCAATAGGAATGAAAATTTTATCAACATCAGGAAACACTTATACCTTTGAATTTGGAATGGTAGGCAATGACCAAAAGCAAAAAGGAGTCGTGACCAAACTCGGAGAGTAAAGCCTCTTAATGATTGTTACGTTCGCGCTTATAACAAATTAACGACTAAGAAAAATGGAAGTATTTTTAAATCCTGATGCCTGGATTGCCTTGCTAACACTAACCTTTCTAGAAATTGTTCTGGGGATTGACAATATTATTTTCATTTCGATTGCAACGGGTAAACTGCCAATAGAAAGCCGTAAAAAAGCGACTAAAATAGGTATGTTTTTAGCCATGTTCATGAGAATTGCACTATTGTTTGGAATTAACTTATTAATACAAATGAAGGAACCCTGGTTCAGCATAGACCTAAGTTGGTTCTCTGCCGGAATAACGGGACAAAGTATCATTCTATTCTTGGGAGGTCTATTCCTTATTTATAAAAGCACTAGTGAAATTCGCGAAAAAGTAGATGAAAAAGGCCATGAAGAAAAAGAACTTGTTAAGGCAGCGACAAAGTCCTTTCAGAGTGTATTATTACAAATCATTTTGATTGATTTGGTTTTCTCTTTTGACAGTATTCTTACTGCCGTAGGGATGACTAATGGCGTTGATGGTGCCTTATATATTATGATTACGGCTGTTGTAATTTCTGTTTTGGTAATGATGCAGTTTGCGGTTCCCGTGGGGAGTTTTGTAAATAAACACCCCTCTATTCAAATTTTAGGACTTTCCTTCTTAATTTTAATTGGGATGATGCTACTTACTGAAAGCGCTCATTTATCTAATGCGCTTATTCTTGGGAGTCATGTAACACCGGTTCCGAAAGGCTACCTCTATTTTGCCATTTCGTTCTCCCTGTTTGTAGAAGTTATCAATATGAAAATGTCAAAGAAAAACAAGTAAAATCTGCTGTCTTTGATTTTTTTTTTACTTTAGCATCAAACAATAAATAAAAGACTGTCTCTGTTTTACTGAACTTAAGACAGTCTTTATTATTTAATAATTATCGGTTAACGTTTTCATAAAAGCAATAAGATCTCCTAATTCTTCTTTTGATAAATTTAATTCATCAAAAGGTAGTGTTTGGTGTGGCAGATCAAAACCTAAGCCAGCACCTCCTCCTTTATTGTAAAAATCCATTACTTCTTCCAAGGTATTGTAAACTCCGTTGTGCATATATGGAGCTGTTTTTTCAATATTACGAATGGTTGGAGTTTTAAACATTCCCTTGTGAAGAGCATTATTATACATCCAATAAAACCCCAAATCAGTATCTAATTCTTCATTTTTATTCGTTTTTGGCACTCCTATTACTTCTCTTTCTGATTCGCTATAAAAAGGAGGAACGGTTCCATTAGTTAACGGCATAAAATGACAGGTTGCACACAAAGCTTTCCCCATAAATAAATTGACTCCATTTTTTTCAGATGCAGTAAAATTATCTTCCTCACCCCTAATGTTTTTATCAAATCTAGAATTCATTCCTTTCAAGGTAGAAATATAGGATGAAATCGCTTTAATGACTTCCGTATTTTTACTTGGAACATGACCAAATACATCAATGAACATTTTAGTATAAGTCGTATCTGTTAAAATTTTATCAGAAAACTGATGGATCTCCGTATTAAACTCATCCTTATTCATGAAAACCTCACTAATTTGCTCAGTTAATGTTTGTGATCTTCCATCAAGAAAGAAACTTTTTTGAAACACTGCATTTATCAGTGTTGGTGCATTTCTAAGTGTTTTATTTCCTCTGTTATCAATACTTGTCCGCAATCCGTCTGCATACGCTTTATCTGGATTATGACATGATGCACAAGAAACAGAATTGTTTAGTGATAATTTTTTATCAAAGAATAATTTTTTTCCTAAAGCTATTTGTTTATTAGAAGGTTTTCTATTAGCTGGTGGTGTAAAATAGTCTGTATTAAACGAATCCTCTTCAAAAAAAGTAGGAGCTTCAAAATTAAATGGTGTCGAGGCAACGGGTTTCCATATATCACTCACTTTTCTTACTTCAACCCAATTTTTAGTAATTGGATTCATATAATTTCGAATAAATGTGTACCTATCAAAAGTGTCAAAATCATTGTTTATTTTTATAAAAGCTATCGCTTTAGAAATATTATCTAAAAGCTTTTCGTTCAGTTTTTTATCTTTAGAAATAACAATATACTGAATGCTATTTTCATACACAAATCGCAAACTCTCAAGGGAAATAATTGTTTCATGAATTCCAAGATGACTAACGGGAGTATCAAAACCTGAAATACCCAAACTTATAATCCTTAATAATTGCTGATGTGTGGAAATAAAAAATCTTTGGATATTCATTTCTCGTTGCTCCACATTCCTTTGCAACACGTATAAAAGTCCCTTAGTTAACTTAATTTCTTCTTGATAAACTTCCTTTGAACCTCCTCCCTCATAAATTGTTTGTTCTATTTGCTGGAGACCTATTGGTGCTAAAACTCTTTGAGTATCATCCGTGAAACTCGGCAATGCAGGGCCATTAGCTTTATGACCTACTTCTGGGCTTAAATAAGACGCATAAGGCTCAGCCTTTTTAAACGCTATTCTTAACCTTTTAAAAATATCTTTCGCTTCACCACTTTCGCTAGGATACATTGCTAACGAATCAATTAAAACAAGTGATTCATTTATACTTTTACTGTAAAAACCTTGAACAATATCAAAATTTACGTTAGCTGCTGTTGCTCCATTATTATTTTTGTCTTTACATGAAACTACAAAAACCGATATACAAATCGCTAAATATTTAAATCTATTACTTTTACTCATTATCGTCTATTTTACAGGAAAAAAAGCCCCTATAAGATAGAGGCTTTTATATTTGATTTAATAATAAATTTATCTCGGTAAACCTTTTAGTAAAACTATTTGACCTCCTTCGTTGTGAGGAAACGTAGCTCCTTTTACAAAATCATTCCTTTTCCAGTAGTGTGGTTGTAAGTTCAACATAAATGTACCCGGTTGACCAAGTTTGTCAGAAACATCCGTTAACGCCCCAAATTCGCCACTTCTTTCAGTAAAACCATTTTCCGCTAAGTTTTGTTCGATAACCATTTCTAAAACAACTTTAGTATTATTTCCAGAAAGATTACTCTGATAAATATATGCTGCGTGATTTCTACTAAATGAGTTAGGATCCTCTTGAAAATATATGAAATTTTCAGTTACACAAATGTTATCAGGACTTTGTAATGATGCTACATTTCCATCTTTATTATTAGTATCTGTATTACCACTAATAATTTGAGTTAATTTACCTTTTGTAGGCGTAATAGGGTCTAATTCTAATTTATAAACTGTTCCCCAATCATTGTAAGTACCTCTATCTGGTCCTCTACCTGTTACTGCAAAAAACACATTTCTACCATTGGCATCAGAACCTTTTTGATAATCAACATCTTCCACTCTCATAAATTGTGAAGCTTGAACGCCTATACATGCGGCTTCCATCTCATTTTTAGTCAAGTCTTTTCCGTTTTCAATTTCAACAAACTCAACATCATAAGTTTTTTGAAAACCTAACTGCCCTTCATTGTAAATTGTCCCAGGTATTACGGACGAAGTTATACCTGCATTAGAATATTGCTTAAATCTTAATACAAAGATTTTTCCGTTTTCTAAATCCGCATCCCCGTTTTCAGAATAATATAAAGTTACTTGTCCTTCTGAACCACTAGAATCATCATCACCACCAATAATAACGGTTTTACCAGCATATGTTCCTCTTGGTAGTGGTACTGCATTTTCCCATGAAAATTCACCTAAAGCTTTTAATCCAAAATCTGCTGTTGGAGTTGGAGTTTCTATGTATGGGTCAATTGCCTTCACATGATAAGCTATACTTTCTGAAGCAGATAAGAAAATATCCTTTGATCCTCCGTGAATCGCAGCTTCCCACATTGTAGCAGAACATTGACGAGCTCTATCTCCAACTAATCCATTTAGCAACCAATCTCCTTTTACTGGATTCATGTTTTTATCAAAAAATATACGAGAAACTGAATAATCATCTTCTGCATTTGATAAATAGATATACCCGTCACTTTTTGGGTCTTTCAATAAACCCGCACCGTCTTGTGCTCCTAATAATTGAAAACCATTAGCCAATACATCTGAAGAACTTACTAAAGAATACGCTTTTACATCACTAAACCCTGAATGCATTGTTACTAAAGGTTTCAAATTTGATTTGTTTTCAAACATAGTTCCCGTATTTGTCAGATCGGTACCGTTAACACCATCAGCACCGTTAATCCCGTCAGCACCGTCTTCACTACAGCTAATAATACTCGTTACCACTAGAATTAAAACCAAATAATTTAATACAGGAATTTTTAAATTTTTCATAATTGAAGAATATTTAATTGTTTTTATATTTCTCCAAAATTATTGTTAAAAAAAGAATCTATGGTTAGCTTAATATTTCTTTTAAATTAAGATAATGTACGATTAATATGATGTTTGTGATATGAATGTAAAGAGTTTGTTAAAATGTGTTATTGCAAATCATCGTGATTGACCTAGTTTTCTCTTTTGACAGTATTATTGCTGCCGAAGGGATTACTAATGGAGTCGAAGGTGGCTTTATACATTATGATTACGGCTGCGGCTGTTGTGCTTTCCGTTTTAATACTGATGCAGTTTGCTGTTCTCGTCGGGAGTTTTGCAAACAAACATCCATCTAGTAAGCTCTTAGGACTTTCGTTTTTAATTTTAATTGGAATGATGCTAGCTACCGAAAGTTCCCATTTATCAAATGCACTAATACTTGGCAGCCGCGTAACAAAGGTTCCGAAGAGCTACCTGTATTTTGCAATTTCGTTCTCCTTATATGTTGAAGTATTAAATATTAAGGTTTCTAGAAACAAGAAACAAGAAATAATGCAAAAACTGAATACTAATAAAAAAGCTTCCGCGTGACGGAAGCTTTTTTATTTAAAATAAGATAATTTGGCCATCTTCATCGAGATGTACGTCGATATCATTGCTGTTTGTATCGCCTTTGTCAACCACCACCCTAAGTTCTAAAGGAGCTACGTAAGGCAAGGGTTCTAAAAGATTCACTTGTTTAAGCTTATCAGTCGTCAATTGATTTCCCATTGCTTTAAACCCTTTTACGGCGATAAAATCTTCAATATCGATAGTCAAGCTTTCTTTTTGTACTCCCTTAATTTTTGGAAAAACCAATTCGGCTACAGGACGATAATCTGTTGATACAATTTCTAATTGTGACTTTACATGTTCTGTGATAAAGCTCTCCTCTTTATTTTCAGTTTCCACAAAGAAGCGCTTAATATAATAGCGCGCTTTTTCTCCATCATAATAAATCGCCGATATAGGCTTTTTAGGAACCCATTTTTCTAACACTATCATATCTTCATCAAAATGCGTCGATAATTCGGGCGTCACTACTTTCAGTTTCCCTGATTGTTGAATAATCAAAATTTTATCACTGGGTCTAAACTCGCCTAATAACTCGCCTCTTTCATCAACATTCAATCGTTGTACAGTATCGTCATACCAAACTTTTCTTGGCAACAGAGTTGAAATTCCCTTTTCCTTAATTTCTATTTTCTTGATTGGATATTTAGAAGCCAAATTCCCTTTTGAGGCACGACCTTTGATGGCTAAATTAGCAAAGTCGATATCAAATTTCAATTTTTTGATAGTTCCTACCTGACGCAACAATACCGTAATTACTTCAGCTTCACCATTTGGATTACAAGTGAAATAAAGAATTTGGGATCCTTTAGCACCATTGGTCAAATCATATAGTTTATCTCTAGTAACTCCTGTAACGTTAAATCGCTTAATATAAGAAGGACCTGATTTACCATCACGATAAATCACATTATAGATGGTACGCTTGTCGCTTTTATCAAAAATAGCAATATGAATAATGTCTTTACCTACAAAGGTTTTAGCATCCACTTTGGTCACCATCATATTTCCATCTCGCAGAAAAACAATCACATCATCAATATCAGAACAGTCCGTAAGGTATTCGTCTTTTTTCAAGCTTGTACCTAGAAACCCTTCCTCTCTATTTACATACAATTTAGTGTTTCTTAAAACTACTTTCGTGGCCTCAATATCATCAAAAATACGAAGTTCCGTTTGGCGTTCCCTCCCTTTTCCGTATTTCTCTTTTAGCTTAGCAAAATAGGCTATAGCAAAATCAATAAGGTGTTCTAGATCGTGTTTTACTTGCTCTATGTTCCCTTCCAAAGCTTCAATTTTATCTTGCGCCTTGTTGCTGTCAAACTTAGAAATGCGCATGATTCTAATGTCCAACAAACGTAGAATATCTTCCTCCGTAACAGCACGCTTTAAATCTTTAACATGTGGTTTTAAACCGTCATCAACTGCTTGAATTACATCCTCCCTTGTCGTTTTTTCCTCAATATCGCGGTAGATCTTGTTTTCGATAAATATACGTTCCAGAGATAAGAAATGCCATTGCTCTTCGAGTTCACTCAATTGAATTTCAAGCTCACTTTTAAGTAACTGAACGGTTCTGTTTGTTGATATTTTCAGCATATTCGACACGCCAATAAACAAAGGCTTATTATCTTCAATCACACAACCCAATGGCGCCACCAATGTTTCACAAGCGGTAAAAGCAAACAAGGCATCGATTGTTTTATCTGGGGAAACACCAGGGAAAAGATGGATCAGGATCTCAACATTGGCGGCAGTATTGTCCTCAATTTTTTTAATCTTGATTTTACCTTTTTCATTTGCTTTCAAGATACTATCAATCAAGGTAGTCGTATTAGTAGAAAAGGGGATTTGGGTAATTACCAAAGTGTTTTTATCCATCTGCCCTATTTTGGCACGCACGCGGACCCGACCACCACGCAACCCGTCATTATAATTAGACACATCGGCAATACCTTGTGTCATAAAATCAGGATAAATAGTGAACGGTTTCCCCTTCAGAATTTTTATGGATGCATCAATAAGTTCGTTGAAATTATGAGGCAACACTTTCGTGGAAAGTCCCACTGCAATTCCCTCTGCGCCAGAAGCAAGCAATAATGGAAACTTTACGGGTAGGTTATTAGGTTCCGCTCGTCGTCCGTCATAGGACATTCCCCAATCTGTGATCTTTGGACTGTATAAAACCTCTAAGGCAAATTTAGACAAACGCGCTTCAATGTAACGAGAAGCCGCTGCACTATCACCGGTTAGTATGTTTCCCCAGTTGCCCTGACAATCAATCAGTAATTCCTTTTGACCTATCTGTACCATGGCATCACCTATACTCGCGTCACCGTGCGGGTGATACTGCATAGTGTGACCTACGACATTCGCTACCTTGTTATAACGTCCGTCATCCAACTCTTTAAGTGAGTGCATGATTCTGCGTTGCACCGGCTTAAAACCGTCTTCAATCGCGGGAACTGCACGCTCCAAAATAACATAAGAAGCATAATCCAAAAACCAGTCCTTATACATTCCTGTAACTTTGGTTATGGTGTCTTGCTCGTCTTCTTGGTTATCGTAAAAATGTCCTTTAGGCTTTTTTTCTTCTTGTTGCCCTTCTGGATTTATATTTTCTTCTTCGTCGTCTTTCATTAAATATACCCTATTGAATAGTAATTAATTATCATTGTATTCTGAATCCTAAAAAGAATATTTTTCTTTGCAAATATGCTCTCTTATTACTACTTTATGCCCATTTTTATTTAACTCTTTTTTTACAACAGTATCACATTCTTTATGGTCGTTACTTCTTGTAATAACCTAGGTGGTAGATAAAGCAATACCAAATATCAAAAGAATAGAGAAGAAACGTTTTTTAGTAATCATATTAGTTCAATTTCAAATATTATACAGCTTCAGCCACATCCAGTTCCACCTTCAAGTTTTTAATGATAAACTCTTGACGGTCTGGCGTATTTTTCCCCATATAGAAAGACAGCAATTGCTCAACAGATGTATTTTTGTCCATCATAACGGGATCCAAGCGAATGTCTTCGCCAATAAAAAACTGAAATTCATCAGGGGATATCTCCCCCAACCCTTTAAATCGAGTGATTTCTGGTTTTGGCTTTAATTTTTCAATCGCTACTTTTCTTTCATCATCACTATAACAATATATTGTTTCTTTTTTGTTTCTAACCCTAAAAAGAGGTGTCTGCAATATGTATAAATGTCCTTCTTTTATTAATTCAGGAAAAAACTGTAAGAAAAAGGTAATCAGCAACAATCGAATGTGCATTCCATCGACATCCGCATCTGTTGCGATCACAATATTATTGTAGCGTAATTTTTCTAGGCCGTCCTCAATATCTAATGCCGATTGCAGTAAATTAAATTCCTCATTTTCATAAACAATTTTCTTGCTCATTCCATAGGAATTTAGTGGCTTTCCACGTAAGCTAAAAACAGCCTGTGTATTTACATCCCGTGATTTAGTAATCGAACCTGAAGCAGAATCTCCCTCGGTAATAAAAAGAGTACTTTCCAAATTTCTTGGGTTTTTGGTATCTGGAAGATGGGCACGACAATCTCTTAATTTCTTGTTGTGCAAATTCGCTTTTTTGGCGCGATCAGTGGCTAATTTTCTGATTCCCGATAATTCCTTACGCTCTCTTTCTGCTTGAAGAATTTTTCGCAATAATGCTTCCGCTATTGGAGAATTCTTATGCAAAAAATTATCCAACTTAGTTTTTACAAAATCATTCACAAAAGTTCGCACTGACGGCATTCCCGGTTCAGAACCCATATCAGTAGAACCTAGTTTGGTTTTCGTTTGTGACTCAAAAACGGGCTCCATCACTTTAATGCTTATGGCGGTAACGATAGACTTTCGAACATCAGAAGCCTCGAAACTTTTGTTGTAGAATTCCCTTATAGTTTTTACAATCGCTTCTCGATAGGCCGCTAAATGCGTTCCTCCCCTGTGTGGTGTTTTGACCATTTACAAAGGAATGATACTCTTCGCTGTATTGTGTTTTACTGTGCGTTAAAGCAATTTCGATATCCTCCCCTTTCAGGTGAATAATTGGATATTCCAAATCTTCTGCGCTAATGGTTTCTTCTAATAAATCTTTCAATCCATTTTCAGAAAAATACCTTTCGCCATTGAACAATATCGTTAACCCGTTATTTAGGTAACAATAGTTCTTCAGCATTTTAATTATATACTCATAGCGGAATTTGTAGTTTTTAAATATCGCTTCATCCGGAATAAAAGTTACTTTGGTTCCTTTTCGTTTTGTGGTATCGATAATATCTTCTTCGAGAACTAAATTACCTGCCGAGAACTCGGCGGCTTTTTGTTTCTCGTCCCGAACAGATTCCACACGAAAGTAATTAGACAAAGCATTTACCGCTTTAGTTCCCACTCCGTTTAATCCTACTGACTTCTTAAAAGCCAAGGAATCATATTTACCCCCCGGTATTCATTTTAGAAACTACGTCAATCACTTTCCCTAGTGGGATTCCCCGACCATAATCTCTTACTGTAACTGTTTTGTCTTTAATGGTAACTGCGATCGTTTTCCCAGCCCCCATTACAAATTCATCGATACAGTTATCCATTACCTCTTTTAGAAGAATATAAATACCATCATCAGGTGAAGAACCATCACCCAATTTCCCAATGTACATACCGGGACGCATACGAATGTGTTCTTTCCAGTCGAGCGAACGAATATTATCTTCGGTATATTGATTTTGATCTGACATTTGGAGTTTTAACGATTTGATGCTAATGTAGTCTAAATTGCTAAAAATTAAAAGAGGATGCCTTCAAAGTTATCAAGATGATATTGACATTTTTTAATTGTAGTATTTAAGTCTGCGAATTAAAAAAATTAGAAGTTATTTACATTTTTTTTAAGTATCCCATTCAATTCAGAATTGGAAAGCTCAGTATTTCCAAGATTAAAATGGGCCTCAAAACTACGCGGACAAAGCATTGATTTCCAATTACCCCAGATTGAAACGAAAAGGATTTTAAAAGGATTGGCTATTTTTTTCTTGGCAAAAAAGAGCGATTAGCGGAAGCTACTTTTTTGACTTAGAAAAAAAGGCAAGACAATAAAATCTTGCATTGCAAAGCTGGATTGGGTACAAAAAAACCTGCAAAATTACTTTTACAGGTTCCTTTTTTATTCTTTAGTTTTTCTAGAAACTAGACGTTAAATCTAAAATGCATCACATCACCATCTTTTACTATATATTCTTTCCCTTCCACTTTGAATTTTCCAGCCTCTTTACATTTAGCCTCCGAACCGTAATGAACGAAATCTTCGTATGCAATTACCTCAGCACGAATGAATCCTTTTTCAAAATCAGTGTGAATTACTCCAGCAGCTTGTGGTGCTGTTGAGCCAATATCGATTGTCCAGGCACGGACTTCTTTGACTCCTGCAGTAAAATAAGTTTGTTGCTTCAATAATTTATAAGCGGCACGGATAAGTACTGAAGCACCTGCCTCAGTTAACCCCATATCTTCGAGAAAAACTTGACGTTCTTCGTAGCTTTCTAATTCTGTAATATCAGCTTCTGCACCTACGGAAAGTATAATTACCTCGGCATCTTCATCTTTAACTAGTTCACGAACCTGATCTACATATTTATTTCCGCTAACTGCTGAATTTTCATCTACATTACAAACATACAACACTGGTTTCGCAGTGATCAATTGAAAGCTTTCCATCAAGGCTTCCTCTTCAGGTCCCTTAGGAAAAATAATCCTTGCAGATTTAGCCTGCAGTAAAGTTTCCCTTATTCTGTCCAAAAGCGCTTTTTCAGTCTGTGCCTCTTTATTTCCAGTTTTAGCAGCACGGTTTACTTTTTCCAAACGTTTTTCAACATTTTCTAAATCTTTTAACTGCAACTCGATATCAATTGTTTCTTTATCTCGAATAGGATTTACATTTCCGTCAACATGCACAATATTATCATTGTCAAAACAACGCAATACGTGAATAATAGCATTACATTCTCTAATATTACCTAAAAACTGATTTCCTAAACCTTCTCCCTTACTTGCGCCTTTAACTAAACCAGCAATATCTACGATATCCACGGTAGCCATTTGAACACGTTCCGGCTTAACTAACTCCTCTAATTTTTCAATTCTAGGATCAGGAACGTTTACAACTCCTATATTAGGTTCGATAGTGCAGAAAGGAAAGTTAGCACTTTGCGCTTTTGCATTTGATAGACAATTGAATAATGTTGATTTTCCAACATTTGGTAATCCTACAATTCCTGCTTTCATGACATTTATTTTTACAGATAGTGACATTATACTAACTGTTTTTAGTAATTCCTTTTTTAAAGTTTGCAAATATAAGGTATAATGCAGTTAGTCAGCAAATTTTCAGTATTCCTTTTCAGCACTAAACCCGAGTTTAACTCAAATATATATTTTCGTCGTCAATTAAATACCTTAAAACAGAAGCAACATCAATTGTACTTTGATCACGTCCAACCAAAATTAGGACATTTCCAAACTACTAAACAATTAAAATTAATTACTTAGAGTAACAAACTAGTCTTTTTATAGTAGGCCGAACAAGATTAAATACAGAGCTAATGAAACAGACCAAGAAGGAAATTTGGTCCAAATTTGATATCATGGAACTCATTATTGCACAAGACTTGGATTTATCCTAATGCAGCATTTTGCTAAACAACAAAAACAACGGTATGGATGACAAAACTTATTCTCCTAGAAAGTATAGCTATTACAACCAAGTCGAAAACGAAAAGTCTTTATTAACAATACCATCTCTATGTCCAAAAAAAAGAATAGATAATATTATAATAAATGTAATAATGAAACTTTACATCGAGTCCCTCCTGTTTAAAAAATTGCTGATGTAATAAAATATTTACACAAATTTATCATTTTCACAATTATATATGTAAATTTTAACAATAACGTCAGTTTTTTTAGAAATACCGTAGTTATGCTAATGTTCTGTTAAAAAAAATCATATCTTGCACATCAAATTCAACTAAACAAAAACCAAAATTTAATTATGAAAAAAATTACTTTATTATTTTTACTGCTAAACGTCAGTTTTCTTTTTGCACAAAAAGAAATCTCTGGAGTAGTAAAGGATAACAACGGAGCGGCGCTTCCAGGTGTTAACATTGTCGAAAAAGGAACTACTAACGGAGTCTCCACAAACATTGATGGGGCATACAAAATTAAAGTTAAAGAAGGTGCTACACTAATTTTCAGCTACATTGGCTTTTCTAATGTAGAAAAAGTGGCAACAGGATCTACAGTAAATGTTGTTTTAGCTGAAGAAGGCGGTCAACAATTGCAGGAAATTGTTGTTACAGGATCTAGAACACCGGTAAGAAGTAATACAAAAAGTCCTTTACCAATAGACATAGTATCTGCAAAAGATCTGGTTTCTACAGGACAAACTACTTTTGACAAAGCTTTACAGTACAGAATACCATCATTTAGTACGGTACAAACTCCGGTAAATGACGCGACTTCTCTATTAGACCCGTATGAAATTAGAAACATGGGACCAAGTAGAACTTTGATTCTTATCAATGGTAAGCGTAAAAACTTAAGTGCTTTGTTATATACACAAACATCTCCTGGACGTGGTGAAACGGGCTCTGATATTTCAGGAATTCCAATTGATGCGATTAAAGACATACAAGTTTTAAGAGACGGTGCATCTGCACAATACGGTTCTGATGCAATTGCAGGTGTAATTAATATTATCTTGAAAGATTCCCCTAATGGAGGGTCTGCAACATTAAGAACAGGCTTAACTTCTGCTGGTGATGGTGAAATGATTGGTGTTTCTCTAAACAATGGCTCCTCTATTGGTGATGATAGAGGTTTTATGAATTATACAGTAGAATTTTCTAAAACGAGTTTATCAAATAGACCAGGTACTGTCGATGCTGCTGGTGAATTTGCAGATTTTTATGATCCAGATGCTACAACGCCTATAACCTTAGGTGGTGTTCAAAGTTTTTTAGCTCGTCGTCCAGACGCAGGAAATATAAATGGTGCGCCTGAAACTGCTGCAGCTAAATTTTTAGTAAATGGTAACTATAAACTAAGCGAGCAATCTGATATGTATTTTAACGCTGCTTTTATCAATAAAAAAGTAAACTCTTTCGCAAACTACAGAACACCTTATTGGAGAACGGTTGAATCTATGCCATATTTAGCAGATTTTTTCCCTGGAAATAATCCAAATACTGCAGGTGGTTATGACGGCTATGTTCCTACTTTTGAAGGAGACCTAAAGGATTACAACGCTACCATAGGTTTTAAATCTGTAATAAATGACTGGAATGTAGATGCTAGTTTTACAACTGGTGGAAACTCACAAACCTATAAAGTAAATCAATCTCATAACAGAAACTTCGTTTATGTGCCAACATATAATGGAGATACGGGAGAATTTGATGCAACTTCTATCTACAGAGAGAACAGTAAAAAATCTTTTGATCCAGGAGGTACAGGTTTTTATCACAATGTTGGTAACCTAGACATTTCTAAGGTTTTAACAGAAAATCTAAGTGTCGCTTTTGGTTCCGAATTTAGATATGAAACTTTTGAAGTTGTAGAAGGAGAATTAGGATCTTATGATGGTGGTGGTGCAGATTCATTTGCAGGTAATAGCCCAGAAAATTCAGGAAAATTTACTCGTTATAACTTTGGTGGATATGCTTCTTTAAACTGGAATCCAATTGAAGACTTAACTTTAGACGGTACAATCAGAAGTGAAAACTATTCTGATTTTGGAAATGCTTTCGTTTGGAAAGCAAGTGGAGCGTATACTATTAATGATAAATATACTTTAAGAAGTTCATTATCTACAGGATTTAGAGCACCTACATTACACCAAATTTATACTCAAAAAGCACAATATAGTTTTGTTCCAGGACAAGGTATTCAAGTAGGTGGTTTGGTAAACAACGTCTCTTCTCAAGCAGGTTTATTACGTATCCCTAAATTAAAACAAGAAACTTCAACAAACTTTACATTAGGTGTAGGTGGAAAAGTAAATAGAAACTTTAGTTTTACACTAGATTATTATAGTATAAATTTAAAAGACAGAGTTGTTTTAAGCACTGAAATTGGAGCATCTGCAACTGGTGGTACCGCTCTAGACCAAATTTTGACTGATAATAATTTGAGTGATTTAAGTTTTTTTACAAATGCTATTGACACAAAAACTTCTGGATTAGATCTTGTACTAACTTACGACAAACTTGAAGTGGGTGATGGTAAATTAGGTTTTAACTTATCTGGAAACTATGTTATTGAAAACGCAAGAGATGGAGCAGTTAAAAACCCAGCTATTGTTGAAGCTGCAGGACAATCTGTAGTTAACGACACTCAAGAAGCATTATTCTTTACTTCAAGACCAGAAATGAAATTCATTTTAGGGATTAACTATGACATTGGTAAATTTGCATTCAATTTAAACAATACCTATTTTGGTAAAACGAAATTTGCTCAACAAGGTTTACAAAATTTAGAAAGCATTTTTGTTAATCCAGCTGATATACCAGCAGGAGCCCTACAAGATGGTGGATCTGATTTAAGAACAGAATTTACTCCAAAAGTTGTAACCGATTTAGGAATTAATTTTAATGCTACTGAAAAGTTGACATTCTCGTTAAATCTAAATAACATATTTAATGTATTGCCAGAATGGAGTTTTACAAACGCAACTCCTACAGGTCAAGCAATTCTTGACGGTGCAGCTGTTAAAAACTCTCCATCTAACTTGATTACTTTCAACCAACGTTATTCTCAAATGACGTATGATGGATATCACTTTAGCCAATTAGGAACAATGTTTAACTTATCGTTGAACTACAAATTCTAATTCGATTATCGAATAATTTAAAAGGGCTACCAATTGGTAGCCCTTTTTCATATACTATTTTTTCATAAATTTATATATCGCTTAAAGCCTATTGCCTTATTCAAGTGCCTATTTTATAATTACAGTGCGATTAGAACTAACGTGAATTTCAAATCAGAAAAATATGGCAACCCTTTATGACGGAAAAATGGCGGCAATCTATGATGCCATGTATCAGAGCTTCGTTGATTATAATGAAGAGTATGACTTCTACAATTTTTTTATCCAGGAAAACAACTGCAAAACAATACTAGAAATAGGAAGCGGTACAGGTAATCTAGCCAAACGATTTAAGGAACATGGGCAGAACTATATAGGACTTGATTATAGCCAAAGTATGATTGCCATCGCCCGGCAGAGAAATGAGGATTGCGCTTTTATTCAAGGGGACATGCGAGATTTTAATCTTGAGAATCAAGTCGATGCCATTATCATAACGGGAAGATCCACGAGTTACCTGACTACTAACGAAGATGTGAATGAAACCTTCGCTTCATTGTTCAACAACCTCACCGAAGAGGGCATAATTGTATTTGATTTTATAGATGCTAATCGCTTTATACCGTATATAAATGAAAATCAAACAATCATACATCAAGCTGATTACGAGGGAATAAATTATATAAGAGAAAGCCACTGGGAAACGACTAGTGCTGATAATTTTATGGTGGACTGGACTGCAAAATACTACACCGATATAAATGCTAAGAAAGATCTAATAGCAGATGATTTTTCTACTGTTCGCGTATTTACAATAAATGAAATGCAATTATTTTTATATCTAAATAATTTTGAAATCATAAAAACGATAGACCGAAAAACATACGCTTATGACACCTATGTCATTATAGCAAAAAAAGAGAACTTCTAGAACTTAGGAATATGGTTAGCTTCTTTTTTAGGATGGCGCATAAGGCTATTAGTAAAAATTTCGTCTATAAATTCGACAACAAAGCATCACTTGGCTAAGATCTTCTGGCAAGAATTTAGGAACTGTAGGACAAAAAAGTAGATTTAATAGCAAACATTATATACAGACTCCGTAAAATAGTTTTAAGTAAAAAAAAACTGAGCATTGACTCAGGTTTTTTTTACACTCTTCTTTAAATCTCTATTCGTTATGCAGATATGCTTGTCTATTAAGCAAGGTCTCTTCTGTCTCGACATGCTCATCATCCGGCACACAACAGTCTACTGGACAAACAGCAGCACATTGTGGTTCGTCGTGAAAACCTTTACATTCTGTACACTTTCCGGGTACAATGTAATATACTTCATCTGAAATTGGGGTTTGGGCCGCATCGGCATCGGCCTCCGTGCCGTCAGGTAAAATTACCTTACCTGTTAGTTTAGTCCCATCTTTATATCTCCAGTCGTCTGCTCCTTCGTATATTGCTGTGTTTGGACACTCTGGTTCGCATGCGCCACAATTGATACATTCATCAGTTATTATAATTGCCATTTGATATATTATTTGTTATTCGAGCCAAAAAAAACCTCTTAAATGACTTTTGACTTTAAGACTTTTGACTTTCGAATTATTAAAGCCTACTTTTGTGCAAAATTACAATCAAAACTATTCATAAGCAAACATTATGACATTAGAAACAAAAAAAAGTGTTTTTGTTGAATTAGGAAAATTTTTAAGTCAATTTTCCGAAGAAACTAGTGCAAGAAAAGCAACTGTTCTAAATAACGATCTGTTTTTTGATGATTTTATAAAATTAATAAAACTATCTCAATCTCATAATGGATGGTATACACCGGAACAGGTATACTTCTCCATTCATTCATGGGCCAAAGCATTGACTGAAGAAAATTTGGGAAAATGGCTTTCTAGTTATGAGATTGACTCTGCAACACCAAAAAAAATTGCGTTAATATTAGCTGGAAATATCCCATTAGTTGGTTTTCATGATTTTCTATCTGTTTTAATTACAGGCAACTCAGTTCTCGTAAAAACATCTTCAAACGATCAACATTTACTCCCCTTTCTAGCCAAATATATCATATCAATTGAGCCTGAGTTTCTTGAGAAAATCACTTTTGTGGAGGGAAAACTAGAACATTTTGATGCGGTCATCGCTACTGGAAGTAATAATACGGCGCGTTATTTTGAATATTATTTTAAAGATAAACCTTCCATAATCAGAAAAAGCAGAAACTCGATTGCTGTATTAAAAGGCACTGAGAGTAAGGAGCAACTGATCGCTTTAGGGGAAGATATATTCCGATATTTCGGTTTGGGATGTCGCAATGTATCGAAACTTTTTGTGCCAAAAGGCTATACTTTTGAAGCTTTTTTTGAAGCAATTTTTGCATACCAGGAGGTCATTCATTATGAAAAATACGCCAACAATTATGACTACAATAAGGCCGTATTTTTAATGAGTAATTTCAAGCTGCTGGACAACGGTTTTTTAACTTTAAAAGAAGATAAAAGCCATGCCTCCCCTATTTCGAGTGTGTTTTACGAGTTCTATGATAACATCGATGATCTACAGACTCGCTTAAGCTCAGAAAGCGAGCAATTACAGTGTATCGTAAGCGATAAACTTATAGAAAACTCAATTCCTTTTGGACAAACACAGCAGCCAAATTTATGGGATTATGCAGATAACGTAGATACGATATCGTTTTTGTTAACAATATAGGCCAAATTAGTGCAATTATTGCGAATTATTTAACACTTTTTAAACTCCTATTCCCGAAATTTGCTTTTTAATTTTTTGGACATAAACTACACCATGAAAAAACACAACTACAGCGCAGGACCATGCATCTTACCACAAGAAGTTTTTGAAAAATCAGCACAAGCTATTTTAAACTTTAATGACTCCGGCTTATCTATTTTAGAAATTTCACACAGAAGCAAAGATTTTGTTGCGGTGATGGACGAAGCAAGATCACTTTCTATTGAATTATTAGGACTGGAAGGCAAAGGCTACAAAGCTCTTTTCCTGGCAGGTGGGGCAAGTCTAGAATTTTTAATGGCGCCTTATAACTTGATGAAAGAAGGAGGTAAAGCTGCTTATCTTGATACGGGAACATGGGCAAGCGGAGCAATAAAAGAGGCTAAATTCTTTGGAGAGACAATTGTTGTGGCTTCTTCAAAAGAACAAAATTACAATCATATACCAAAAGGCTACAGTGTCCCTGCTGATGCTGATTATTTTCACTGCACCAGTAATAACACAATTTTTGGTACACAAATGAAGGAATTCCCATCGTTAGACATGCCAATTGTTTGCGATATGAGTTCTGATATATTTTCAAGAGTATTGGATTTCTCAAAATTTGATATAATCTACGCTGGAGCACAAAAAAATATGGGACCTGCAGGAACTACGCTAGTAATTGTCAAAGAAGAAGTTCTTGGCAAATCAGGTAGAACTATTCCAGGCATATTGGATTACGAAAAGCATATTAAAGCAGAGAGTATGTATAACACTCCTGCCGTTTTTCCAGTTTACGCTTCATTGTTGACTTTACAATGGTTAAAAAAACTAGGTGGAGTTGCAGCAGTTGAAAAATTGAATAACGCAAAAGCCGCATTACTTTATACTGAAATAGACAGAAACCCTTTATTCAAAGGAGCTGCAGCTGTGGAGGACCGTTCTACTATGAATGCGACTTTCTTATTGAATGATGCAGCACATACAGAAACTTTTGATGCTATGTGGAAAGCGGCGGGGATTTCTGGAATACCAGGACACCGCTCAGTGGGTGGCTACAGAGCTTCTATGTATAATGCACTTCCTATAGAAAGCGTGCAAGTTTTAGTAGATGTGATGCAGGCTTTGGAAAAAGCAATTTAAAAATTAAAATATAGAATGATTTAAAGATTTTAAAATTCAATTGATAATCATTCAATACATAAATAAAAAAACAGATTGAATCTTTAAATTTTTGATCGAAAAATATAAAAAAATGAAAGTATTAGCAAACGATGGAATTTCTAAAAGTGGAATTGTAGCTTTAGAAAAAGGTGGATATGAAGTAATAACAACAAAAGTAGCGCAAGAACAAGTTGCTAATTTTGTAAATGAGAATAACGTAAGCGTAGTTTTGGTTAGAAGCGCAACTAAGGTTCGTAAAGATATTATTGATGCTTGCCCTGGATTAAAAATTATTGGTCGTGGTGGTGTAGGAATGGACAACATTGACGTAGACTATGCAAAAAGCAAAGGTATTCACGTAATCAATACGCCTGCGTCTTCATCAGAGTCTGTAGCAGAATTAGTTTTCGCTCATTTATTCTCTGGTGTACGTTTCTTGCATGATTCAAATAGAAACATGCCACTTGAAGGGGACTCCAAATTTGATAGTTTGAAAAAAGCTTACGCAAACGGAGTTGAACTAAGAGGAAAAACTCTTGGCGTTATAGGAATTGGTCGCATCGGACAAGCTACGGCTAAAATGGCATTAGCGCTAGGTATGAAAGTGATTGCTGCAGATAGTTTTATCCCCAAAGTGGACATTAAAGTAGAATTCTTTGATGGACAGTCAATTACTACTACAATTGTTTCTCAATCTCTTCAGTCTTTATTTAAAGAAGCCGACTTCATAACTTTACACGTTCCTGCCCAAGATGGTTACATCATTGGGGAAAAAGAATTGGCTATCATGAAGGATGGCGTAGGTATTGTAAACTGCGCACGTGGAGGAGTTATTGACGAAGTGGCTTTAGTAAAAGCATTGGATAGTGGGAAAGTATTGTTTGCCGGATTGGATGTTTTTGAAAATGAGCCAACACCAGAAATGACTATTTTAATGAATCCAAAAATTTCATTAACTCCGCATATTGGTGCTGCTACAGGAGAAGCTCAAGATAGAATCGGTACTGAATTAGCGTCACAAATTATCAGTATATTAGGCTAGTTTTTTTTACCTAAAATATAAAAAGGGATTCATTAACGTTGTTTAATGAATCCCTTTTTTTGTCCAAAGCTAGCTACTAGTTAATTAATTTCGTAAATTTAAAAAACAATTTATTAAAGCCATGAAAAATTATATTTACATAGCTGGGATTATTTTAGCTGTTATCATTAGCTGTACTAGTTCGAAATCAGTCGTCTCAAAATCTGAGCAAACCATCACCACACAAAACGATACAGTACGAATTGCAAATGACGAGTTAGAATACGAAGTAATCATTATCGATCCAGGTTTTAATACTTGGCTCTTTTCAAGAGCCTTTCCCAGAGACTACCACTCGCAGAGTTTTATGGAGAATAAAAACAGGTTTTGGATTATCGAATGGAATACTCGCGTCTTGCAGCCTTTTCGCTACGATCCCAATCTTTATGGAATGAATATCGATTACAACTCGAATATCGACTATGGATATGAAGTTAATTATTTAATATATAATTATTTGGTTTATTTTCAAAATACCAACAAACAAAAACTTTTTGGCTATGTTCCAGCCAGATAATGTCAGTACATTTGTAATTATTACAAATAAAAATGAATTCATTAAAGAAACGCTGGGGAATTGAATCCAACTTCCAACTAGCAATTATATTTATCGTTTTTGCAATTACAGGTTCCACATCGGCCTGGTTATCAAAACCGGTGTGTCTCTGGTTGGGGATTATGAAGGAAGACTTTGGCTTTTGGCATACACCTGCACGATTGATTATAATTTTTCCACTCTACCAAGTTCTATTAGTATTAATTGGTTTTGTTTTTGGCCAATTCAAATTCTTTTGGGCCTTCGAGAAGAAAATGCTAAAACGCATGGGCTTAGGCTTCCTATTTAAAGATTAATATTCTTTGTAATTATCCCTGTTTTTTAATCCAATAATTATAAATCCAAGTTAACGTAAAGGATGGAATAATATCGGTAAAGGGGATGATTTCTTCGAGAAACGTAACGACGCCAGCCACTTTTCCAACACTCCCCTTGTACATTATTGTCATTAAATATGCTGATATTGGAGCCCAAATAACATCGGAAAACTCACCTACTATTGGTACTGTAAAGGAAAGCATTCCGATGGAATCAAACAAAAGCCCAAGAAATAAATTTCTTTTTTTAAGCTTCCTATTTACTACTTTGAACTCCTCTGTCGTCATTCTCTAAGTATGATTTGTCCGTTTCGAGGCTATCTCTTTCCTATTTACTTTTGAGTTTATTTCCATATAACTTTTTCAATTTCTCTATCTTAGGAGTGATGATATAGGAACAATAACCCTGCGATTTATTGTCGTTGTAATAATTCTTGTGGTAATCCTCCGCTACATAAAACTTAGATGCTTCAGAAATTTTGGTGACTATTCGTTTCCCAAAAGTATCTTCTTTTGTCATTACGGCAATATAATCTTCAGAAATCCTTTTCTGCTCTTCATTATGACAAAATATTTCACTCCTGTATTGAGTACCCACATCATTACCTTGACGGTTTAGGGTAGTAGGGTCATGTGTTGCAAAAAAGATCTCCAATAATTCTCCAAAACCCATTTCATTAGGATCGAAAGTGATTTCTATTGCTTCTGCGTGCCCTGTTGCTCCGCCACAAATTTCTCTGTAAGTTGGATCAATTGTTTTTCCGCCTATATATCCTGGAACAACACTTTTTACTCCTTTTAACTCTAAAAACACTGCTTCTGTACACCAGAAGCATCCGCCAGCAAATGTCGCTACTTCCATTCCTTCTTGTAATCCCATTTTTATCTTTAATTTAAGTTATTTCAAATTTAGGCTATTAAAGACGCTCGGACAGTCCTATTAACTAAAATTTATTATCTGACCATAATAAAATACTAAAAAAACTTTGTTTCTTTGTGGAAAACGGTTCAAATGATACATGCAAAAAATTTACATAAATATTACGACCAACTCCATGTTTTAAAAGGAGTTGATTTGCATATTCAAAAAGGAGAAATCGTTTCTATCGTGGGAGCTTCTGGTGCTGGAAAAACCACCTTATTGCAAATTCTTGGGACTTTAGACAAACCTAGTCCTGAAAACGAGATCATGCTACGCATTAACGATGAGGATATTTTGACCATGAACGACAAAAACCTATCGAAATTCAGAAATTTGAACCTGGGTTTTATATTCCAGTTTCACCAACTCTTACCAGAGTTTACAGCTCTAGAAAACGTTTGTATCCCTGCTTTTATTGCCAATAAATCAAAACAGGAAATAGAAATAGAGGCGAAAAAATTATTAGACTATCTAGGACTTTCTCATCGAATAAATCATAAACCAAATGAACTATCTGGCGGTGAACAGCAACGAGTGGCTGTTGCAAGAGCACTAATAAATAAACCCGCAATCATTTTTGCCGATGAGCCTTCAGGAAACCTTGACACAGCCTCTGCCGAAAATTTACATCAATTATTTTTTAAATTGCGCGATGAATTAGGTCAAACATTTGTGATCGTCACCCATAACAAGGAATTAGCTAATATGGCAGACCGAAAATTGGTAATGATAGACGGCCTGATTAGTAACTAAACAAGTTCACACTTTCAACAAAGTTTAACTGAAACACTACTCTTTTTTAAACATTAAACAACTAAATGGACCATTCTGATCTCAAATCATTCCTTGACGAGAAAGTAATTCAATACAACACCCTTGATTTTATAGATAGCGACCCTGTACAAATTCCGCATTTATTTTCACAAAAAGAAGATATTGAAATTGCAGCTTTCTTGAGCGCAACCATAGCTTGGGGAAACCGCACAATGATCATCAGAAACTCTCATAAAATGATGGATTTAATGGGAAATGCACCCTTCGATTTTGTCATGTCTCATAAAGACGAAGACTTGGCAGGATTAGAACATTTTGTGCACCGCACCTTTAATAGTAATGATTTTACTTTCTTTATTAAAAGCTTAAAAAATATTTAT
This sequence comes from uncultured Flavobacterium sp., assembly GCA_937773775.1. Lineage (GTDB taxonomy): Bacteria > Bacteroidota > Bacteroidia > Flavobacteriales > Flavobacteriaceae > Flavobacterium. The sequence goes on along the minus strand of CALJVL010000009.1, from coordinate 121,205 downwards.
CAAAACCACAATGGCTTGGAAAGCGTATATTCTAAAAACCAACAATTAGAAACTATGCAAAAAAGCATTTCAGAATTCAAGAAAATATTCTTTGAAATTCCGCATCAGCACCGAACTCAAAAGCATGTATCAGACCCAATGAACAATTCAGCTGCCAAACGAATCAATATGTTTCTGAGATGGATGGTACGTCAAGACAATAAAGGAGTCGATTTGGGAATCTGGAAAAACATTTCCCCCGCTGCATTATCATGCCCACTTGATGTTCATTCCGGAAATGTGGCGCGTAAGCTAGGTTTATTAACCAGAAAACAAAATGACGGAAAAGCAGTGGCTGAATTAGATTTAGAACTTAGGAAATTAGACCCAAATGACCCCGTAAAGTACGATTTTGCTTTGTTTGGTTTGGGAGTATTTGAAGGTTTTTAATTCCTTTATTTTTATTGCATTAGACTCCCAAAAGTAATTATAGATAGTGCTGTAAACTCAAATTTCATCTTTACTTTCAAAAAGACTACCTTTGCAAAAAAATTAAGCAAATGACCACTTTTGAGCAATTCAATCTTCCTAAATCAGTACAGAAAGCAATTGACGATCTAGGATTCACAACACCTACTCCTATTCAGGAAAAAACTTTCTCTGTGATCATGTCTGGTCGTGATATGATGGGAATTGCGCAAACGGGTACTGGTAAGACATTTGCCTATTTATTACCCTTATTAAAATTATACAAATTTACTGAAGGACATACTCCTAAAATAGTAATTCTAGTACCCACCCGTGAACTTGTAGTCCAGGTTGCAGAAGAAGTAGAAAAACTAACCAAGTACATGTCAGTTCGTACTGTGGCTATTTTTGGTGGTGTTAATATCAACACACAAAAAACAACAGTTTATAAAGGTTGCGACATACTAGTAGGAACACCGGGAAGAATCATGGATTTGACATTAGACAATGTGATCCGTTTTGAGGACATGCAAAAACTGGTTATCGATGAGTTTGATGAAATGCTAAATTTGGGGTTTCGAACCCAATTAACGGCTATTTTGGCTATGATGCCAAGAAAACGTCAAAACATTCTCTTTTCAGCAACCATGACAGATGAAGTGGATGCCATTTTGAATGACTATTTTGATTACCCTGAAGAAGTTACACTTTCTGCGTCTGGAACTCCATTAGAAAACATTAAACAAATCACGTATAATGTTCCCAACTTTAATACAAAGGTTAACCTATTAAAACACTTATTGTTTAACAACGAAAACATGAGTCGTGTTTTAGTTTTTGTAAATAATAAGAAAATTTCGGATATGCTACATGAGCGCATCGAGGAAGATTTTGAGGATCAATTTGGAGTAATCCACTCCAATAAATCTCAAAATTATCGTTTGAGTACCATGGCATTTTTTCAAGAAGGAAATCTTCGTGGTCTTATTACTACGGATATTATGGCCAGAGGATTGGATATTTCTAATATTACACATGTTATCAACTTCGAAATGCCAGACATGCCAGAGTTATACATGCACAGAATCGGTAGAACCGGTCGTGCGGATAAAACCGGTACTGCAATCAGTTTTATTGCTCCTCGTGAAGAAGAGTCTAAAGTAGAGATCGAAGTCTTGATGAATATGGAATTAGAAATCGAGCCATTCCCCACTGAAGTGGAGGTTTCCTCAAAACTGATTGAACCTGAGAAAGAACGACAAGCAGTCAAGTTCTTAACGAAAAAGAAGAAGCTTGAGGGTGATGGCGCTTTCCAGGAGAAAAGTAAAAAGAACAAGAAAGTCAATTTGGGTGGACCTGGAGTAACTAAGAAAAAAACTCATGGATCTGTCAACCGTAATATGTTAAAAACAAGAGACAAAAAGCGCAAAGACAAAAACAAATAGCACAAAAAAAGGCTAAAAAATGAAATTCATTTTTTAGCCTTTTTTTTTCCAATAAATATAATTTTACAGTTTTCTAATTTTTAGTAAACACTAAACATACAGGAGAGCATAAATCGATTCTTTTTCCAGTATCGGTAATTAAACCTGTTGACTGGTCTCTTCTGAAAATCACAATGTCGTTTGTATATTGATTCGCCACCAATAGAAAATTCCCAGTTGGGTCAATTGCAAAATTACGTGGTTTTTTACCCAAAGTACTTGTTTGTCCTTTCGATTCCAAATTCCCATTTTTCAATATTTGAAAGATCGAAATGTCATTTGCCTCACCTCTATTTGTCGCATACAGAAATTTTCCGTCCGGCGAAATATGAATATCTGCGGAACTGGAAGTTCCTTTGAAATCTTTTGCCAAAATGGTAGTTTCACCCACTTTTTTCAATTTCCCTTTTGAATAATAAAAAGTAGTTAAAGCACCGTTCAATTCTTGCAACAGATACACATACTTGCCGTCTTTGCTAAAGGTCAAATGCCTCGGGCCACTCCCCGCAGCTACTGAAACGCTATCTTTCACCTTTAAGCTCTTGTTAGAAGAGTTTGCGTCATATTCATACAAATAAACCTTGTCATTCCCTAAATCATTAGACAAAACAAACTTTCTGTCTGGAGAGAAATGAACCATATGTACGTGTGGCCCTTGTTGTCTTTTGGCGTTAGGTCCTTTTCCGTAATGTTGAATCACTTGATTTGCCTCAGAAAGACTTCCATCGGTGTTTTTTCCGAAAATTGAGATAGTCCCGCCGGAGTAATTGGCCACAATAACGTTTTTATCATCATTAATTATATAACAAGGATCCGCTCCCTTGGAATCCTGAGAATTTATAAAATCTAATTTTCCGCTTGCGGAATCAAAACCAAAAGAACTTACTTTACTTTGAGCACCATTCTCATTTACAGAGTATACAAAATTATTGTCTTGTGAAACGGCCAAATAACTTGGATTCACAATGTTTTCAGAGGCGTTTTTAAAGCTGAAATCGCCCGTCTTTGAATCAAATTCGTAGACATAAATTCCTTTACTCTCGCATCCTTTAGTATAAGTCCCAATTAGCAAATTAAACTTATCCTTTTGCGCTTGCCCTATGCTGAAAGTTAAAAGTAAAAAAAGTGTGAAATATTGTTTTTTCATTTTTCAAAATTTAATTGAAAAGCTAAATTAAACAATATACAGAACCCTATTCCTCTTCATTAAAAAATATAAAGTGAATTAGAAATTAATTTGTTACAAAAAGAAAAAAAGTGATTGGCTGCAATAAAAAAATCAAACAATACCGACTTACAACTGTAAACAAAATTGTATTTTTGATAAACTAAATATTAAAATGCATTTTAGACATCCCGAAATTCTATACTTTCTCTTTTTACTGATCGTACCAATTTTGGTTCATTTATTTCAATTTCGTCGTTTCAAAAAAGAATATTTTACCAATGTGCGATTTCTAAAAGCACTTTCCGTACAGACCCGCAAAAGTTCGAAAATAAAAAAATGGCTGCTTCTTAGCACTCGTATGCTATTGCTTGCATGTATCATTCTTGCGTTTGCACAACCCTACTTTAGAGCTAAAGATGATAAAAATACGGCTAATACATTGTACATTGTTTTAGACAACTCGTTCAGCATGCAGGCGAAAGGAAAAAAAGGAGAATTACTAAAAAGGGCTGTTCAAGAATTATTAGAAGACACTCCGGAAAACACAAGTTTTTCTCTACTCACTAATTCTGAAAATTATTGGAACACAGATATAAAATCGATTCGCAATACGCTACAAAACATAAAATACAGCGCTATTCCATTTCAGCTAGATTACGCGATTGCTAAAATAAAATTGCACAAATCGGTGTTCAAAAAAGATATCGTGATCATAACAGATGCCATTGGCCTTGACAGTAAAAAAATCGAAAACAGTGATAAAAATAACCTGATACATTTCATAATACCAAGAGCAGAACAAAAAAACAATGTAGCCGTCGATAGCGTCTTCATTCATGAAACACTAGATAATTTTTATGAAATCACTGTTGACTTGTCCGCTTATGGATCTAGTATTAAACCAGTGCCAATAGCGATATATAATCAAAGTAATCTTGTGGCAAAAACGATCGTTGACTTTGATACACAAAAAAAGAGTATCAATTTTACAATCCCAAAAAAAGCCTTTCACGGATATGTTTCAATAACAGACAAGGGTTTACCTTATGACAATGTTTTATATTTTAGCATTTCGGAAATCAAAAAAGCAAATATAATCAGCATCGGCGAAACTGAAAAGAGCAACTTTCTAAGTAGAATTTATACCAATGACGAATTTAATTTCCTCAATTCAACAATAAGCTCGTTAGATTACAATGCTATTGAAAAACAAGACGCGGTCGTATTGAATGAACTCGATGAAATTCCGCAGGCACTACAAAGTACTTTAAAGTCCTTTGTGCAAAAGGGAGGTAATTTGATAATAATCCCCTCGGCAAAAAATGTGCTCACAAATATGAACACCTTTCTGACGAATTTTGGAAAGGTTCAATTTAAGAGCTTTAATAAAGTCGAGAAACTAATTACTAAAATCAATTTCAACCATCCTTTATTTACTTCCGTATTCGAAAATCAAATCAAAAATTTCCAATACCCAAAAACAAATGCCTCATTTACACTATCAGAATCTGGTCCGGCAGCTTTGTTTAACGATGACCAAAGTGCTTTCCTGACGTCCATATCAAATTCTATTTCTAGTGTGTATGTATTCGCCGCGCCAATCAACACTGAAAACTCGAATTTTCAACAGTCACCACTAATTGTTCCTGTTTTTTATAAAATGGCTATAAACAATCGTAAAAATGGCATAAACAACTTAACAATAGGGAATTCAAACCCTTTTCTTGTGTATGTGCTATTGTCGAAAGATGCGGTGCTAAGTGTGAAAAACACAACGGAACAATTTATTCCCATACAACAGATTTTGAACAATAAAGTCAAATTAGTTTTTAATGATTATCCCGAGCAAGCTGGGAATTTTGAAATATTTAATCAAAATGAAAAATTAGAAAACATCAGTTTTAATTACAGTAGAACCGAAAGTGATTTGGCCGAAACATCTGAAAAAATGCTTGTGAGCTATAAAACAATCGACTCTATAGCCTCTTTTTTTGATACTTTGCAAACGAACAGAATGGACAATCAAATTTGGAAATGGTTTGTTATCTTTGCACTGCTCTTTCTGTCGATAGAAACAGTAATCATACGATTCATGAAATAAACGAATTCGTTTCTGGAGTTCAGAATTAAAAAAAATAATATCCGCATATGAAAACTAATCATCCGAGAAGCAAAAATTATCGATTATACAAGTCCTTTTCACAACAAGTCAGTAGATATTTTAATTGTAGATGGTTTAATAAAAAAAATTGGAGCCTCTCTTCCTAATACGGAAAATGCAGAGGAAGTAATTTTAGAAAACCTTCATCTGTCTCAAGGTTGGTTTGACAGCAGCGTCTCGCTGGGAGAACCAGGTTTTGAAGAACGAGAAACCATATTAAATGGATTAGATGTAGCAGCAAAAAGTGGCTTTACAGCAATTGCCCTTCAACCTAACTCCTTCCCTATTATCGACAACCAATCCCAAGTTAATTTTGTGCAAAACAAAGCCAACGGCAGTGCGACACAGCTTTACCCTATAGGAGCCTTGACAAAAGCTAGTGAGGGGAATGACATGGCGGAATTATTTGATATGAAAAAAGCGGGAGCTATTGGTTTTGGAGATTATAACAAAAGTCAGTCCAATGCAAATTTGCTGAAAATAGCTTTACAATACGTACACGATTTTGATGGATTAGTGATTGTATTCCCCCAAGATGAAAAAATAAAAGGAAATGGGGTTGTCAACGAAGGAGTTGTTTCAACACGACTAGGTCTGAAAGGTATACCCAACCTTGCCGAAGAACTGCAAATCTCCAGAAATTTATTTCTGTTAGAGTACACTGGAGGTAAACTACACATTCCTACAGTTTCAACTTCGAAATCAGTTCAATTGATTAAAGAAGCTAAATCAAAAGGCCTGAATGTGAGCTGCAGCGTTGCAGTTCATCATCTGGTAATGACGGATGACAAACTAGAAGGATTTGATACCCGATTTAAAGTTTCACCTCCACTTAGAACTGAAATAGACCGAAAAGCGTTATTGGATGGGATAATGGACAACACTATAGACATGATTACGTCAGATCATAATCCAATCGACATTGAACACAAAAAAATGGAGTTTGACATGGCTAAAAATGGAACTATCGGACTTGAAAGTGCTTATTCCGCTTTGATGACCGTATTGCCTCTGGAAAAAGTAATTGAAAAACTTACATCTGGCAAAACTGTTTTCGGAATTAAAAACCAAGCTATTAAAGAAGGTGGAATAGCGAACATCACTTTATTCAATCCTCAAGGAAAAAATGTTTTTACTAAATCATCGATAAGGTCCAAATCAAAAAACTCTGCATTTCTAGGAATGGAAACAAAAGGTCAGGTTTATGGAATTTTAAATCAAGGAAAATTAATTTTAGCATAAAAACATGAATAACACTATTGAAAAAGGCAAAACGGCAGCAATCACAAGCTATATTTTAGGCATTGGAGTATTTATTGCCATGTCGATGAATGCAGATGACAAGAATGCTTTTGCCTCATTCCACATCCGCCAAGGATTAGGATTAACACTAACTTTTATTTCATTAGGATTAATTATAAGCAATTTTGACAGCTTGATGATCTCAGCACCGATGTGGGTTTTTGTTTCCGTTTTGTGGTCTTATGGGATTTTCAGCGCCATAAAAGGAGAGACAAAACCGGTTCCATTATTAGGCAATTTTTTTCAAAAATGGCTTATAAAAATATCTTAGCAAATGAAACTATCACTAAACTATCTCATTAGAGAACCAAAAATAAAATTAGACAAAAACCCCCTTATACTTTTACTTCACGGATACGGCAGTAATGAAGAGGATTTATTTTCGTTTGCAACTGAGCTACCAGACGAATATTACATCATTTCAGCACGGGCTCCCTATGACTTGCAATATGGCAGTTATGCATGGTACGCTATTAATTTTGATGCCGATGAAAACAAATTTTCAGACAATGAACAGGCAAGGTCATCAAGAGACTTAATCGCTGGATTCATAGATGAATTGACAACGAATTACCCAATTGACTCCGACAAAATTGCATTACTTGGCTTCAGTCAGGGCGCAGTCCTGAGTTATGCCGTTGCACTTTCACATCCCGAAAAGATTCAAAAAGTAATTGCCCTTAGCGGCTATGTAAGCGATGCCATTTTCGAAAAAGACTATCTGAAAAATGATTTATCAAAACTGAAGATATTTGCTTCACACGGAACAGCTGACCAAGTAATTCCAGTAGACTGGGCTCGAAAAACGAAACCTTTCCTGGACAAACTGGGTATCGCATTTGATTATAAAGAATACCCAATTGGTCATGGGATTTCTCCACAAATTTTTAATGATTTTAAAAATTGGCTAAAAGCATAAAAAAGGTTCCAAACGAGGAACCTTCTTTTATTATTGTTTTGGATAAAGTAATGATTGATTGACTTCGAATGAAATACTTTCATCATCGTTGACAAAATATTTAAGTAAAACTTCTCCCCAAATATCGCCATCGCTAAAGTCAGCAATGATCCAACGATGATTTAGAATTTTTACTTTGTTGATTATAAATTTATTTTCACCAATTTTATCCTGTCCCACATAAGGGTTTCCCTTGACATTTGAATTAAAATCTAATAATTTCTCCGTAACAGAGGGAATCAGTTTTTCATATTGAATGGCTTTTTCCGAACTTGTAGCGTCAAAATAATTTTGGGCATTTTCGTTTTTCTCCAAAGAAAAATAGTTGGCATCATTGAGCTTAGTTGTTAGCAAACTCACATCCTCTTTTAATTTATTGGTTACTTTTTCATATCTACCCTCTTCGAATGCAACTTGCTTACTATAAAACATATAAGTAAATATGTTCATAAGTACGAGAATAATAAAAACATAAAGGAATAACGATTTTTTCATTTTAAGTATAATTATAAGTTGATTTCTAAATTATCATAGGCAAGATAAACATTTTCAGGTAGGCTTTTTTGGACTTCTTCATGAAAACCTAACATATGACTAACATGAGTAAGATAGGCTTTTTCTGGCTGGACCAAGGCTATAAAATCCAATGCCTCCTCTAGATTGAAATGGGTCGCATGCTGTTCTTCACGCAAAGCATTAATAACTAAGACTTTCAGGTTTTTTAGTTTGGAAATTTCATCTTCAGTTATTGTTTTCGCATCGGTTACATAAGCGAAATCATCAATTCTATAACCAAAAACCTGCAAGTTTCCATGCATAACATTGACAGGAATTACCGTCTTATCTCCGAGCTCGAAAGATTCATTGTTAATCACTTCCACCGTTTGTACAGAAGGAGCGCCCGGATACTTATTTACGGTCGTAAAAACATACTCAAACCTACTTTTTAGATTATCGATTACCCTTTGATGTGCATAAAAAGGAATTTTCCCTTGTTTAAAATTAAAGGGACGAATATCATCAATCCCTGCTGTATGATCCGCATGTTCATGAGTAAAAAGTATTGCATCCACATGTTGGCAGTTTGAAGTAAGCATCTGCTGCCTAAAATCAGGTCCGCAATCGATAACGTACGAAAACCCTCCCCATGATATCCACACAGAAACTCTTAATCTTTTATCCCTGGTATCAGTGCTCTTACATACCGGATGATCGCTACCTATGACTGGAATTCCTTGTGATGTACCCGTTCCTAAAAAATATACCTTCAATTGTGTTTGTTTTTTTTACAAAAATAGGATTAAATCTCTTTCATTAGAACCCTATTTAATTAACTTTGTAATATATTAGCCTTATTTAAAACAAAAATGGATACTGAAATAAAACTAAAAGGTGACAAGGTCATCGCGCAAATACCTTCAATCAAAGACAAGGCACTTCGTATCAATTTGAATGAAAATATATACGGTACTTTCGCTGAAATTGGAGCTGGACAAGAAACAGTACGACATTTTTTTAGGTCAGGAGGTTCTTCAGGAACTATTGCAAAAGCCATGTCAGCTTATGACAAAGATTTTAGTGATGCTATATACGGTATTGAAGCAGATGGACGTTACGTAACAGAAGGCCGCCTTAAAAAAATGTTGAATTTAGAAGGCCATTTGATTGAAGAGCGATTGAGCAAGGAAAAACACCCTAATAAAATGTTTTTTAGCTATGCTAACACTGTCGCTACCATTGATTTTGCCAAACAATTTAAAGGACACGGTTGGGTTGGAATTCGATATCAAATTGAACCCGACGAAGATTATAATGATATCATTCTTCATATTCGTTTTAAAGAGACTGATGCTAGATTGCAACAGGAAACTCTTGGAATTCTAGGTGTAAACTTAATTTATGGTGCTTATTATAAATACAATGACCCAAAGCGATTGTTGCGTTATTTATACGATCATTTAGACAAAGATCAACTGGAAATAGATACTATTAATTTTTCAGGTCCGCGTTTTGCAGATGTAGACAATCGTTTGATGAGTTTACAATTAGTAAAAAACGGAATGACAGATGCCGTAATGTTTGATCCTAATGGGATGAATATTCTACCGGCAGCTATTTTGTACAAAAAGAACATCTTAGCCTTAAGAGGAAGCTTTAGGCCTGTTACAAAAGTTAATATGGACATGTATGAGAAATCATTGAAAATGTTCCTTCAAGAAAACAAAGTCGAAAAAGATAACACTTTAGTCATATTTGAAATTACCTTATCTAATTTACGTTCAGATGGAGAAATCGACGAACGTGATTTCATGGACCGAGCAGAATTACTTTGTTCTTTGGGACAAACCGTAATGATTTCAAATTTTCAAGAGTATTACAAGGTAGTTGAATATTTTGCCAATTATACCAAAGCTAGAATGGGACTGGCTATGGGGGGTGAACAATCTAGTTGATATTTTTGATGAAAAATACTACCGCCATCTAAGTGGAGGAATACTTGAAGCATTTGGAAAACTATTTTTCCGCGATATGAAAGTATTTTTATATCCAATGCTAGACGAAAATGGAGACATTACCACTTCCGAAAATTTAAAAGTTCATCCTAGAATGAAAGAGTTATACAAATTCTTTAAGTTCAACGGAAAAGTTGTTGATATAGGTGATTACGATCCAGAAATTCTTGAAGTTTTCTCCCGTGAAGTACTGAAAATGATTAGTGATGGAATACCTGACTGGGAGCCTATGCTTCCCTCTGGTATTGCTGAAATCATAAAAGAGTATCATCTTTTTGGATATGAGCCCAATAACCGTTTACAAGGAACTGTTAAATAAAAGCGCTGAATAGTCTGTTTAATCTTCATTTGCTGCAACGATAGCTAATAGAAATTTGAAATTGGCAAAATAATATAAAATATCAAGTCCATCATTAAGCTGTTGAACAACTTTAATTATGGACTTTTTTTATGAACTTGGTCTTTCTAAGCTAAATCAGAGAGAATAGCTACTGAATGCCAGAAACTGAATTACTGATCATTTATTTCAGTATCTGATCAGCATGTGCTTTAGTCTTTACTTTTTCGATAACCTCATCTATAATTCCGTTTTCATCAATTATAAAAGTGGTTCTATGAATACCATCGTATTCTTTTCCCATGAATTTTTTAGGTCCCCAAACCCCAAAAGCTTCAATTACTGATTTATCCTCATCCGCCAATAACGGAAAAGGGAAATCGTGTTTTTCTTTGAATTTAGCCTGCTTTGCAGCTGCATCGGCACTAACACCTAGCAATTCATAGTTGTTCTCCTGAAAGCGCTCAAAATTATCTCTCAGATCACAGGCTTCGGCAGTGCATCCGGGTGTACTTGCTTTTGGATAAAAGAAAACCACCAGTTTTTTTCCTTTGTAATCCTCTAATTTATGCTCTTTACCTTCTTGATCTAGGCCTGAAAAACTTGGTGCTTTATCACCTTTTTTTAATGTTGTCATGATTTTAGGTTTATGTGTTAGTTGCGGTATGCCCCAGATTGTCGTGAAAACCCCGGAATACAGTTAGTTTCAATTTTATATGTTTGCAAAGCGACCAAAGGAAGCTCTTGCTAACACTTAAAAATTGTGCTAACTGGGTGAGGAGTTGTAACGGAAAGCTGGATTAGGCACATCCTGAAATTTATTCTATTTTTACAAGATATAAAATTACTAAAATGACCAAGCAAGAACGGGTAACATTTGTTATAAATACGTTAAAAGAACTATATCCTACGATCCCAATTCCTTTAGACCATAAAGATCCCTATACTTTATTGATTGCTGTTTTACTTTCGGCGCAATGTACGGATGTTAGAGTCAACAAAATCACGCCTTTACTTTTTGCAAAAGCCGACAACCCATACGATATGATAAAAATGTCTGTGGAGGAAATAAAAGAAATTATACGCCCTTGTGGTTTATCGCCAATGAAGTCAAAAGGAATACACGGGCTTTCCCATATATTAATAGACAAGCATGGAGGCGAAGTCCCACAAAGTTTTGAATACTTGGAAGAACTGCCGGCTGTGGGTCATAAAACAGCAAGCGTGGTCATGTCACAAGCTTTTGGCGTTCCCGCTTTTCCTGTGGACACCCATATTCACCGATTGATGTATCGATGGAATCTGACCAATGGAAAAAATGTCGTACAAACTGAAAAAGATGCTAAACGTATTTTTCCAGAAGCAATCTGGAATGATTTGCACTTACAAATTATCTGGTACGGAAGGGAGTATTCACCTGCACGGGCTTGGAATTTAGAAAAAGATATTATCACCAATACCATAGGAAGAAAATCAGTACTGAATGATTACTATAAAAAGTAAATGCCACTAATTTGAATTCAAATTAGTGGCATTTACTAATACAAGACATCTTAACCGAAACTTGTAGTGTTTTATAGAAAAGAAATCTAATTCGATATTATTTCGAAATTTCTGTTATCTGTTTTTATTACAGTCAATGCTTTCGAATAATTTAATAAAAAAGAAACGATTTCCTTTCTTGGTTTCATTGTCTTAGTTACCAATGATTGTTTAGAGTAAATTTTCGCCATGTTGTATGAATTTAGCTATTCTACTACAACGTACAAAATGTAGATATATTGTCAATTTGTTAAAACAATTTGGTGCTTGTCAATAACTTTTCTTAAATTCATCAAAGCATAACGCATTCTACCTAAGGATGTATTGATACTAACCCCTGTAATTTCTGAAATTTCTTTAAAACTCATGTCTTGATACATCCGCATAACTAATACTTCTTTTTGATCAGCCGGTAATTCCCCAATTAATTTTTTAATGTCCAGTTGAACTTGATCAGAAATTAATTGATTTTCTATTGTAGGAGAATCATCAGACATAATTGAAAAAATAGAAAATTCCTCTGTTTCTCTAAACATAGGCATTTTTTTATTTTTTCTAAAATGGTCAATTATCAAGTTATGAGATATTCTCATAACCCAAGGAAGAAATTTACCTTCTTCATTATAAGAATTTGACTTTAAAGTTTTGATTACTTTTATGAAAGTATCTTGAAAAATATCATTTGATATATCTCTATCTGAGATTTTAGAGTATATGAAACCGTAAATTCGGGATTCGTGCCTTTTGATTAATGTAGCCAGAGCAGTTTCATTTCCTGCTACATAGTTTTGTACCAATAAAGCATCTGGGAGTTGTATATCAGCCATAGTCTTACCTTTTAGATTGGGTTAAAATTTGTATAAATTTTCTAAAAAAGTAGTTTTATGTTATAAGCTAATTATAGTTTTGGGTTAATTTAATTCTCAAATTTAATAATTATTTACATCAAATCACAAATAAAACCAAAAAAATTAAGAGGAACAGATCACATATGTTAAAATTAAGCCCAAAATTTAGTAATTGATCAAAATAAAAGTCTCCTAAAACAAGTGAAAAGAGTGATTACTTAGGTTTAGATAGCATACAATAGCTGTTTCAAAATCTTAATTTTCAACTATTTAATAAAATTACGGCAATAATATTTCAATTGTTTTTCCTACGTACTTAAATTACGAAATTCCTCTTTTGCTACCTATTACAAAACATTGATAAGCAGTATCATTATGCACTATAATGCGGAAATGCCAAAATAAAAATTTACTAAAATTAACAACATAAATTTTCATGTAATTGCGCTTTCAAAATGAGTATTCCTGCTTTTGCTTCAAGTAAATAAATCGCCAATTAGCAAATCGGTTTTGTTGCACAATCTTGCATTATTAACAAATATCACTACGCTAAACACTTCCTTATTGCATTTCTATACCGTGTTAATGAATTACGTTTATTATATCTTTCACCTTATTTAAGGGAAGTGGCTTAACGATGTATTTGTCATCTAAGCCGTATTCTTCCGCTTTTTTATAATCTTCTTTAGAGATGGAACTAGTCGACAAGTAAACATCTATTTTTTGTTCAAATTTCAACTTTTGAAATTCATCTAAGAAATGCCAGCCGTCCCAAATGGGCATGTTGATATCTAGAAGTATTAGTTCAGGTATTTTCTCCTTAACACCGTTGATTGCAGTTAAGTAATCATATGCTTCTTTTCCATTTTTAAAAACCATAATAGAATCAAGCTCACCTGTCCTTTCCATATATCGTTTTGTTAAGAAAACATGGATAGGGTCATCAGCTATTATAAAAGCAACCTTATTTTTTTTCATTTGGAAAATAAATTTTAAAAGTTGTCCCTATATCGACTTTACTTTCTACTTAAATCTTTCCTCCTAAAACATCAACCTGGTTTTTAGCAATAAATAGTCCAATTCCTTTAGATTCCGGATTATTATGAAATGTCTTATAAACTCAAAATAAATCTTTTTTATATTTCTCTAGATCAATTCCCAATCCATTATCTTGAAATTGAAGTACAATATATTTACCGCTGGAATACGATGATACTTTTACGTAGCTATTTTTATTTTCTGCCTTATATTTAATTCCATTTGTTAAAAAATTCAAAATGATACTTTCTAGGTAAGCTGGTATTGTATATAAATCAACATTCCCCTTTACTCCATTAACTATAGTAACATGCGCTTTTTTAGATAGTATTGCAATACTATCTACTGTTTTAATAATACAATTTTTTAAATTTAACTTTTCCCATTTCTGGGTTCTTGAAAACGAAATTTCGACCACCTCATTAAGATGCTAAATCGTTTCCACTAAATTCCCTGCTGCTTTATCAAGGTATTGAAATAACTCGTTATGTGCCAACTCTTTATTTTCTTCATCTAGAAATGCGATTAACGAAGAAATACTGCCTGACTGAGAACGTAAATTATGTGAAACTATATAGGCAAAATTTTTAAGTTGTGCATTTTGCTCTTCTGGATATTCTAATAACGATTTAATCTTAGCAAAATTTGCTTTTTCTTGCTCCGCTTCTTTTTTTATTGTTATATCTTCTATAGAGGACCAAATCTTCTTACTTCCATCTAAATCCTCAACGGTAAATCTCCTGGCGACTAAGGGAACACTGCTGCCGTATTTCCTTAAAATATTCTTTTCGAATGATTTATTCACCCCATATTTTTCTAATTCTTCTTTTGCTTTTATTTCTTTTTGCAAATCTTCTTGAGAAGTAATATCCCAATAAGTGAGGTTTAAAAATCTTTCCTTTGATTAAGAAGTTATTTCTAACAAGTTTCTATTGGCATTGATGAATTTTCCTGTTTCATAATCTGCTAGGGTAATTCCAATAGGTGAAAATTTAAAAAGAGTATCCAGTAAGTTTTCTTTATACGATAATTCAATTTCCTTTGATTTTTGTGAAGTTACATCTTGTATAGATCGAACTAATTTAGAATTAACTTTTTCAGCAGTTACTCGTACCCATTTTAAATTATTATTTGCAGAAATAAATCGACAAATTACATCAAAAGGAATAGCTTTTTGAATGGCATTACTTATTGCACTTTCTATTATGTGCCGATCTTCAGGATGATAAAATGAAATTACATTTTCTTTATTGGGATCAAAGGATTTGTCCACTTCATAAATAGTGTAAACTGCATCAGTCCAAATAGTTTTACCTGTTTTACTATCCTGTTCCCAAGCGCCAAATTTAATTAGTTTTTGACTTTGGTTAAATAAGTATGTGTATTTTTTTAGTTCATTAACTAAAGCAATAACCTCGTTTGACTTTTTCCGCAATTCAAATAAATTCATTACTTATTTGCCAAGAATTTTTAGCGCATCCATTTGCTTACAATCTAATTCTATTGGTTAATTATCTATGGCACATAAAGTACCCAATGCGAACCCTCCATTATCTACTAATGGAACACCAGCATAAAAAACAACCTTTGGCTCTTCTACTACCAGTGGATTGTCAGTAAAACGGGGGTCTTTTCGAGCATCATTTACTACAAAAATTTCTTTGGGATAATTTATGGCATGTGCGCAAAACGCTAATTCTCTCGGCGTTTCATTTACATTCAAGCCTTGGTGCGATTTAAACTATTGTATGTCTTAAGAAATTAAACTAATTAAAGAAATAGGTGTGTTAAGAATCTGAGAGGCTAATTTTGTGATATAATCATAGTCCTCCTCCTCCCATTGTATCGAATATATTATACTCTTTTAGAGCTTTAATTCTATCGGCTTCATTATCTGGTGTTTTAGGTGCTTTCATAAATTGCAGTGTTAAGCTTTATGATTTAAATTATCGAAAATCAAAAAGGCAATACAAACCAACCTTTCCGTTTAAATTTTATTAGTGAATTCATAATACAATTTTTAATTCCTGCGTTTGGCTAGTAAATAGAAATTAACGTTAGTATTAATATAGTATTCGCTTTACTGATTTTCGCGTTCCTTTATTGAAGCCAGCACATCAATAAGCACTATTAATTTACGATTCTATCTTTTTAAATAAAAACAAGATTTAGAGTTTACCAAGTTTTTTTTAGCGACGTCTTTCTGTTTAACACCAATTTTACCTGATACGTAAAGATATTAATTTTTTGCGGTATTAAAAACAACTTTTTCACTTAAACACAACCCATATATATGATTTACAGAACATTGAAACAAAATATTAAAAGAATTCTTATAATAACAACACTTATTACTTATGCTAAAAAGGCAATAAATTAACTTTAATAAAAAAATGTTGAGTTTTTAAACACGACTTAAAAACTGAGTTAGTTTTGCTATTTCATATAAGAAGGTTATTAAAAAAAAACTACTATTTATCTAATCATTTATCTCATTTTAGAAATAGCCTTTTCTATGTTAAATTGCGAACAAAAAAAGAGAGAAGGTTATTGATTGAACAACTCCTTCTCTCCTTAAAAATTAAACTACAAATTTAACTTTACTGAAATACTTTTATATAATCGACAACAAATTTTTGGGGCAGAATGGTATCATCAACTGCGGGCCCGCCAAAATTACCGCCAATAGCCACATTTACTATGAAATAAAATGGCTGGCTAAATGGCCATGTATTTTCATTTTTAATAGCGGGTTGAAAGCTATAAAGCAATGCATCATCAACAAAAAAATCAATTTTATCCTTTGTCCAATCTATAGCGTAAAGATGAAAGCCATCTTCTATTCCTTCAATTTTAGTTTTCTTGGTATTTATGGTGTTACCATAACTGTCTTGGGTATGCAATGAGGTGAAGACCATCTGGGGTTCTTTACCAACATATTCTAAAATGTCTATTTCTCCTGATTTTGGCCAACCCACCTCACTAATATTTGATCCTAGCATCCAAAAAGCAGGCCATATTCCTTGACCAACAGGTAATTTAGCTCTGGCCACAAAATAACCATACTTAAACTCCTGTTTACCCTTTGTTGTTATTCTGGTAGAAGTATATTTATCGCCTTCTTTTTTAGCAGTAATGACCAGGTTCCCTTGTGCTAATTCATGATTCTCATTCGTATATAATTGTCTTTCATTGTTACCCCCAACCGCAATTAGGACAACCATCTCCTAACTCGATATTCCAGACTTTTTTATTTAATGATTCGCCTGAAAAGTTTTCTTCCCAAACCAGCTTTCTTTTAGTCTGTTGGGCCATAGAAAAATTAGCTACAAGTAGCAGAATTATAAGTTTCTTCATATTTGATTAATTGTATTGAAAACTAGCTTCTAAGGTTGCTGCAGAGCTTCCTCCGATAAAAACATTAAAATCTCCTGTTTCAGCTTCCCATTTTAAATTAGTGGTAAAAAATTCTATCGTTTTTTTTATCGATAGTAAATGTTACTTTTTTAGTTTCGTTTGGTTGCAGTTCAATTAATTCAAATCCTTTAAGTTCCTTAACTGGTCTTGTTATGCTACCGATAAGGTCTCTAATATACAATTGCACTACTTCTTTTCCTTTTATATTACTTACGTTTTTAACATTGACACTCACTTCTATTTTTCCGTTTTTATCAAAAGAACTACTGCTAAGCTGCAAGTCTGAATATTCAAATTTTGAGTAACTCAAACCGTAACCAAATGGATATAAAGGAGTTGTTTTTTCATCAATATAATGAGACCAAAATACACTTTCTGGTTCGTTCATTGTTGGTCTTCCCGTATTTTTATGATTGTAGTATAATGGTAATTGCCCAACATTTCTAGGAAAAGTCATTGGTAATTTACCACTTGGATTATAATCACCATACAAGACTTGTGCTATTGCGTTTCCGCTTTGTGTTCCCAATTGCCATGCTTCAACAATTGCAGGAATATTTTCGGCAGCCCAAGGAATTGCAAGGGGACGACCATTATTCAAAACTAAAATAACATTAGGATTCACTTTAAATATTTCTTCTAACAATTCTTGTTGTACTCCAGGCAAATCTATTTCCGCTCTACTTCTACCCTCTCCAGATTGTAATCCATGTTCTCCTAAAACCATCACGACTACATCAGCTGTTTTTGCTACTGCAATTGCTTCTGGAAATTCACTTTTATCTGTCATGTTGATTTTAGTTTCCCAAATGAACTGGGTTCTTCCTATCGCTACATCAGCCCCTTTTGCATATGTAATATGGTTTCCCTGATACTTACTCATTCCTTCTAGAACAGAAACTGCAGACTCATCGTCAGCGGCAATTCTCCAACTCCCTAATGGGCTTGTTTTATCATTTGCCAAGGCTCCAATAATTGCAATTTTTTGTCCTGATTTTTTAAGAGGCAATAATCCTTTGTCATTTTTTAACAAGACAATTGACTTTTTGGCCATATCTAAAACCCCTTCTTGAAACTCTTTTTTTCCCACTGTTTCTTTTTCGCGATTTTCATCACAGTATTTATATGGATCATCAAATAATCCCAATTCAAATTTTACTTTTAAAATCCTTCTTGCAGCATCATTGATGGTACTTTCTTGCACTTTGCCTTCTTTTACTAAAGAAACCAAATGTTCTACATAAGCACTGGATTCCATGTCCATATCAGAGCCAGCATTAATAGCCATTTCTGCGGCTTGCTTGCTGTCTTTAGCATAACCATGCGTAATCATTTCATTAAGTGAACCCCAATCAGAAACGACGAAGCCTTCAAATTTCCAATCTCCTTTTAAAACTTGTCTTTGCAAATATTTATTCCCCGTTGCAGGAATTCCATTTAACTCATTAAAGGAATTCATAAAAGTTCTTACACCTGCATCGACTGCAGCCTTAAATGGAGGAAAAATGACGTTTTGTAAGGTGGTTTCATTAACATCAACTGTATTGTAATCTCTGCCCGCTTCAGCGAAGGCATAGCCAGCAAAATGCTTGGCGCAAGCTAGAATTGTATTGATAGCTGCCAAATCATTGCCCTGAAAACCTTGTACTCGAGCTACCGCGATTTTACTTCCTAAAAACGGATCTTCACCAGCTCCTTCCATTACTCTTCCCCAGCGTGCATCTCTGGCAACATCGACCATTGGAGCAAAAGTCCAATTTATTCCCACCGCAGCTGACTCTTCGGCAGCAATTGCCGATGATTTTCTTATTGCTTCCATATCCCAACTTGCTGATTCGGCTAATGGTATTGGACTAATTGTTTTATAGCCATGAATGACATCAAATCCAAAAATTATAGGAATACCCAATCGCGTTTCTTCGACGGCTATTTTTTGCAAAGCTCTTACATCTTTGACTCCCTTAACATTAAGCATCGATCCTACTAGTCCTTTTTTGAGATCAGCATATTTTTTTGCAGCCTGACCGTCTTTAGGAGTGGGGCCTGTGATTTCCCAAAATCCGTTATATTGATTGAGTTGCCCCACTTTTTCCTCTAATGTCATCAGATTTAAAACAGAGTCGACTTTTGTTTCTAGTAGATTGTTTTTTGAATACGCCACCGACGTATTAATCATTTTGTTACTGCAAGCACTAACTATCAAAGCACTTATTGCTAATGATGTAAATAAAAATGAATTCTTCATTTGTTTCCTTTATTATTAAATTAAAAGGCCGGCATAAAACCGACCTTTTTTCATTTTTTACTTTTATTTAATGGCATATTATTATAGCATAAATATGCACAACTGATAAATATGAATTAAGCTGATGCTGCTTGTTATTATATTTAGTGCTATGGGACTTGTGTTATAGAAACATTGTCAATATTAATAGTTCCTTTACATGTATCAGCACCACCACAAACCAATTCGAACAATAACGACAATCCACCCTGTACATTAGCCGCAGTAGTAAAGTCAATAGTTCTAGTTTGCCAAGTTGTTGAAATATTTCCGTCTCCTCCTACCAAAACATGCTGTGTAGCACCTAGACCTGAACCTTCAGCAGCCTCAGAAAAGGTAAAGGCTTTGAAAACGGCACCATCTGCCAACACATCATTCGCATCTGCCTTAATATCGAAGGTAACACGGTAAGCTGTATTTGCTTTAATTAATCCTGCACCGAATCTCGTTTGTTTTAATGCTGGATTTTTTAATGGTGCTGTTTTTATTTGACCCGAATTACTTCCGCCATTATTAATAGATGTAGAAATTGTTACTTCACCTCCATTGGCTATTAGTTCCCAACATCCCGCATTTGCTTCAAAACCACCATCTGTAACAAACTGACCAGTTGCAGGCGTAGGACATGAACCTCCACCGCCAGCACGCGGATAAAGTTTAAAGTCGTCAAAATAAAACGTGCCTGTCGTGAATGAATCTAAATTAAAAAATAGTACTATCTTGTTATTACCAGTCACATTAGTAGCAAAATCAAAAGTTAATTCTTCCCATTGGTTCGCTTTAGTTGTTGTTTTAGATACTTCTGCTTGAACACCGCCTTCAAGCTTTACGGTCACTTTAGTGCCAATTGCTGGAGTCCACACTTTTATTTTAAAACCTGCATTGGCATTAAAATCTAAGGCTGCAGCAAAATTAATTTGATTGTTTGCATATTGAAAATTTGGATCTCTAACTAATTTAGCCACTTTACACGAAGGGTTAACGGCATTGTTGAAATCAGGGTTTGAAATCCATTCAAAAGTCGCACCATCTTGAACGATTCCTGTAGGGTTTGTCTGGAGGGTTAAATTAAAGTCTGCCGCAAGAAGAGATTGTGCCGTTTCTGATGCACAGGCACCTCCGCCACCTCCAGATCGATCATAAAGTTTAAAATCATCAAAATAAAACGTACCTGTAGTAAATGAATCTAAGTTAAAGAATAGTACTATCTTTTTATTACCTGTTATACTACTATCAAAGTCAAACGTTAATTCTTCCCATTCATTCGCTTTAGTTGTTGTTTTCGATACTTCTTTTTCAACACCTCCTTCAAGTTTAACAGTAACTTTAGTTCCTATAGCCGCTGTCCAAACCTTTATTTTAAATCCTGCCTTGGCAGTAAAATTAAATGGTGCAACAAAATTAATCTGATTATTTGCATATTGTAGGCTTGCGCTTCTAACCACTTTACCAACTTTACAAGACGAATTTAAAGGACCTGCAAAATCAGGATTTGTTATCCATTCAAAAGTGCCTCCATCATTCACAATACTAGATGTGGGATCTGTTTGAAACGTTAAATTAAAGTCTGCAGCGAGAAGAGACTGTGCTGTTTCTGATACACATGGTGGAAGCGGTGTTTGAATTTGCATTATATCATCTATATAAAATGTTCCAGCAGAAGTACCAGGGCCATCAATAAAAATGGTCAAACTTGAATAACTAGCAGATGAACTATAGTCGAACGTCAAGGTTTCCCAACCAGTACCACCATGAGAAACTACTTTTTCTATGTCACCAGCAGTCCCATTTTCCAGTTTCAATAATACACCTACTACTTTGTCAGACCAAACATTTATTTTTATTGATTTATCCGCAGTTAGATCAATAGAATTTGCTAAAGGAAAACTAAGCCCTTCATATAGAGCTCCACTATTCGTAATTGCTCCAACTTTTGAAGCTACTGCATTAGTACCAGACAAACTAGGGTTATCAACTATTTCAAATGAAGCTCCATTAAAAGCGGCAAAATTATATTTCACGGCAGCCTCATCAAAATTAAGTGGCAAAGAAGCAGGCCCTTTTCGCAATATAGTTATTGTACTTTCAAAAGAAGCAGAGGCGCCCGAGGCATTTATGGCCCTCAAAACAACTGTGTAGGTACCAGTAGCAAAACTTTTCACAGGATTAATTTCAGTTGAAGTTGTTTCATCACCAAAGTCCCAAACATATTTGATTGCATCATCAGATACGTTAATAAAAGTTACTATTCCTGCATCCTCAACGATCGTAAAGGTATAACCAGCAGTAACTTGAGGCAAAATACTATCATCATTATTACAACCGAACAATGATATAGTTAAGATTAAGATCGTGATAGCTTTAGCTATTTTCTGTATTTTTTTCATGATTATTATTTTATTAGTTCGATTTATTATTTCTTGTATACCCTCACATAATCAACCAACATGGTTTGAGGGAAAACGGTTTCGCTAGTAGGAGCACCTACAAAACCACCTCCAACAGCTAGGTTAATAATTATATAAAAGGGTTTATTAAATACCCATTCACCGGTAACATCAGCAGGTGTTATTTGGTTGTATAAAACATCGTCTACGTAATAATTAACGTATTCTGGTCCCCATTCAATACCAAATATGTGAAAGCCTGTATCAAAACGATCATTAACCAAACTATAGCTTTTAGAAATTGATTGACCTCCAGCATACCCTGGACCGTGAACAGTTCCTAAAACTTTGGTTGGTTCTTGACCGCGATATTCCATAATATCAATTTCGCCGCATTGAGGCCACCCCACTTCGTCAATATTAGCACCTAATAGCCAAAATGCAGGCCAAATTCCTTGGCCGTATGGCAACCTAATACGTGCTTCAAAACGCCCATACTCTTGTTCAAAAAGGCCTTTAGTAGTTAGTCTTGCCGAGGTATATGATGAACCATTATACGACTCCTTTTTAGCGGTAATTAGTAAATATCCATTTTCGACTTTTACATTTTCGGTACGATCAGTGTAGAATTGGAGTTCATTGTTTCCCCAACCTCCTCCTGTATCACTATTACCAGTACCTATATCATAACCCCAAATTGAGCTATTGGGAGCACCTTTTGTATCAAACTCGTCTTGCATAACTAGTTCATTAAATTGAGCTACAGTTTGCTTTTCGTCAGTTGAACAATTACTGACTACAAAAAAAGATGTTATAAGTAAAGACTTTTTCAATATGCCTTTAGCTATGCCTTTGTAATTTTTTATTTTATTCATTCTTTTGTGTTTTAATTTTAATTGAAGTTATCAACACTATTTGTAGAAATATAAATTATCTAGGATAAAGTCAATATTTCCAACAAAAACAATTTGAGCAAGATTGTTTTTCTGATTTGCAATATTCCCTGTTAACGGAATGTCGATAGAAACCCATTCCCCTTGAGTTATAGTACTCCCTGCAACGGTGTAAACAATCTCCTTATCATCTTCTGTAGGGGCACCAGTATTGACATTTGTATTTATTACAGAGTTTGCCCCTCTGTCTCTAATTTTAATTATAAAATCAGCCGCAGTAGAACCATTAGTCCATATATCCAAGTGAAGGAAACTCATCGCCGAAGCATTAACCGCCGGATTCGTAAATTCAATACCTACATAATTAAGTTTCGTGTAATACTTAAACTGATCATTTCCTAGATTTAAATCTGCAGTTTCAGTAGAAGAACCACCGTAATAACCATTAAAAAAATCAACTGGAACATTGCTATACTTATCACTGAATAAAGAAATTACATCAACAGCCGCCTGAGTTGGTTCCGGAGCAACTCCAAAAAACACGTCAATAGCCTCTATTGTAAGAGACCCACTGGCTTTAACACCTCCTAAAACCGCTGTTATTTTTGCAGTACCAGCACCAACAATAGAAATTACTCCTAACTCACTAACTCTTGCAACTTCCACATTCGAAGATTTAAAAGTAAAATAAGAAGGAGCTGCCGTAACTACCTGATTTAAGCCAGAAGCTATATTAAAGGTTTGAGTTAAACCATTAATTGTACTAACATCTCCAATAAAACTTTGCACTACTTTATCCTCGCCATCCAAAATAGATGGTCTTGGTTGTGCAATAGTTCCTAATTTTTCGAATTTCAAATCATCAATCCAAAAGGAATACCCTTTATCATTTTCTGGTCCTTCAGCATACCAGAACATTCCTCTTTCAGCTTTTAATTTATAAGCATCTGGAATTGGAATAATATACTTTTTCCAATTAGTTGTTAACTCTAAGTCTGTAGTCACTAAGAACTTGCTCTCTCCAAAATCTTGTCCGAAGCCAATTTCGTTTATTAAACCTGCTTGAGTTCCCTTGGCCCAAAACGTTAATGCATCGTAACCAGATAAGTCACGCGCAGTTTCAGTACGAAAAATGGCACCAGCATACGCCCCTAATGGGTCACCAACATTAGGCACATCAAATCGCATAGATGCAGATCCCATGTGTTTTGTTACTTGATCGACAGTAAATGCCTCATAATAAGAACCTTCAAATGGTAGGTACTCCAATCCAGCACTAAATCCATCTGTAAATACTTCCGCGGTACTTGGAAAAGTTGAAAACGCAACTTCATCTGAAATTTCTCTTTCACAACTCACACTACCGACAAAAAGCAATACTAAAATGAAGCTGTTCGTTAAATAACTAAATTTTCTGTTTTTCATTTTTTTTTGTTTTTTATTTTCCAATGTTGATATGTACATATGTTCTAATTTCCCATTCATTTCCATTACCAAATCCTACTGGACTTAAAATAGGTGAAGTCGCAAAGGGAAGTGTTTCATTTGGCGAATATCTTGGGGAATATTGATCCATTGAACGCCAAGTTCCACGAATACCCATTCTTGTGTCTGGTAAAATAAACCAATTTGGTTTCCCAACTGAAGTGGATAAATCCAACATTAACTGCATTGGATAGGTTAAATTGAAATCACGGTGATAATCAAAAGGCCCCCAATCATTAACTTTAACAAAGCCCATTATTTTAACTTTATTATAAATAACTCTTAAATCACCTCCCATACGTTTTACCAATCTATCATCGCTACCATTTGCTTGTGCATTTCCTCCATAAAGATTGGCTATAATTCCAAAATTTGAATGCAGTTTAGATACAATTCGGCTATTTACTTCCCACAAATCTTGGGCTGGAGCTGAATTTGGAAAAGCAAATAAAGTACGATCTGCTAAAAATCCAATTGCCGCATCTTGAGCAGTTGGTTGATGACGAAAAACAAATCCTAAATTCATTGCAAACTTAGCATCTTCGCTACGATCATTGTCCCATTCATACATCCAGGTTGCTGGCGTAGGATCATAGGTAAATAATATTTCTGAACCAAAAGTTTCTCTATTTCCTCTTACTGCAAAAGGATCGTCTTGAATATTCCTTAGTCTTCCAGGTGCTTGAACATCATTTGGCATGGCAGCTACAATAGGCTTTTGCCATAAAAAATTTGGAGCAACTTGGAATTTTCCAACTGTATAGGTCATACCTGTTAAAAAATTAGTTTGGTTACCACTTCCAGAATCTTTTAATTTCCACCCAGCGAATGTTTGAGTATTATCTGACCCACCATTAGCCACTAATCCCATAGCAGCTCCCTGAGAATACCAATTAAAAGGTCCTGAAGAGTAAGTTAGCTTAAATTTTCCTCCCCAATTATCTTTTGAATTAATCTTATCTGTATAAACCACGTAACTTCCAGGTTCTCCTTTGGTAAATTGAAAAATTCTTCCATTCAAAGGTTGTCCCCCATAAATACCTCCAACTTCAACTCCTACTGCACCTATCTTAGTTTTGGCATGTAGTGTTAATCTTCTTGTTTTAGGAAGAGGAATAAAGCCCGAAGTAACTGCATCCCCAGCATTAGCGATATCCTCATGATATACACTAGTTAAGTCAAATTGCCCAACTTTTTTACTGTATTTAAGTAAAACAGAAGGATTCGCTCCCCACCACAATTGAGGGCCAAATGCCGCCTTAAGTCCTGTCAATGCTTTTTTACCGTCTATTTCAAAGCCAAGAATCTCTCCGTTGTAAATATCTAGATTTGGCCCATAATTTGCCTCTTGATATAATCCGAAGAAATCACCTTCATAACCCCAATGATAATGTCCTTTTCTATAGAAACCTCTTAAATCGAACTCTTTTGTATTCCATTCGTATGCAGCATTATATACCTGTACTCGATTGACATCCGTTAAAGTAAGATTACCATTATCTGTATTTACAGTTTGCGCACGTCCTCTGTTTTCATAAAATATTTCATCAATAGGATTAGAAGCTACATTTCCTAAAACGTTAAAATTTACTTCGGCTCTCATATTAGGTGCAGGATTTCCTTCTACTCCAATAAAATAAGACTGCATATGGTCAAAACCTAGTTGGTTTGGAAATACAATATTATCTGGATCTGCATTCTTTGGAGTTGTAATTAAACTACCTCCCGTATTAAAAGTTGTAAATTCAGCTCTCATATTACTAAGACGAATCTTCTCACTTGATCCACCTCCTAGAGCTGCTTTATCTCCTCTAGCTCTTAAAACAGCATCCATTAATTGAATATTTGCAAAAGAATTATCTAGGTTCTCAATGGTTGCTCCTTCTGCATAAGGATCTATTTGATGTGCTTCTTTTAGTACATAATATGCAGCACGTGGATAAAGATCATAAAGACCACGAGCATTTGTAGGCCCTTTGGCACAAATACCAAACCATTCCTCATTCATATTATTATCCTTTCCATTTAAATCTAAAGGATAACCACCATTAGACCATGAGGCATTATTATCATGAATGTCTAAATTTTTTGTTTGACCATATTTCCACCATCCATCACTAAATTGAAAGGTAAAACCTCCTAATGAATTTCCTGCCTTCCCTAAACCGGCTGCATTCTCGTAAATTTCTTTCCAATTCCCCAACACATAATACCCTTGAGATTTTTGATCTTCACTATTATTTATAGTGTTGAACGCATCAGCCCCAAACTCTGTAAACATAATCGGTTTATTTAGCTCATCCTTCACCCTTTTGAAGGCATCACCAAAAGATACTCCACGATATACATTGGTACCTAAAATATCTATAGCAGGACATTCCTTTTTTATAATGTCTAAGAAAAGTAAATCGCCATTACAAATAGCCATTGGATGCGAACTATCCACTTTTTTCATTTCAACAATCGCTTCATTAAAAAGCTTATACAAATCATGTGCTCTAACAGTCGACTTCCTATCTTCTAAAGGGATATTCTCCGTTTCTGCACCATCCCAAAAAAGACCATAATTATTTTCATTTCCCAATAAAAACAATAACAAACCTGGGGTGTTCTTATACTCTTCAACCATTGCTTTTGCTTCAGCTAACAATAATTTACGCGTATCTGGATCAGAATATTTAGTGTTTAGCACCCAAGATCCATTTATAGTAAGCCCATATCGTCCAAAAGAATGATTCAACATTGTATAAATACCATAATTTTTATAGATATATTCAATCCATCTTGACGGTATACCTACATATTGTCTTATCGTATTCACACCCATATTCTTTAGCAAACCCATTTCGGAATCTAATGCTGCTTTAATAACATCATCAGATTGACTCCATAAGCTATAGCTATAATTAGTGCCAATTGGATAATAATCCCAGTTCATACCGTTGATCATAAAATCCTTACCATCGACTTCTAATTTCATTCCTTTCTCATTAGTAACAACCGACACATTATTAGATTGTGAAAAGACTGTTGTTGTTAATAAAAAAAATATTAATCTTAGGAAATTGTTTTTCATTTTATTATTGATTTATTAGTTTATTCTTAAAAAAAACAAGACAAAGTATAATGCATAATTAACTAATGTATCTATCCTGTTTTAATTGTAACAATTATTGTTTTTGAAATTTAAGTCTCTCTATAATCAGTAAATAGTTTTAGTGACTTCTAGATGCCTTACGAATTAGTCTAACCCTAATGTTACAAGATCAGGAAAACGAGATATGCCCAAAGGCAAAGGAAAAAATGAAAGAAAGTTTGACTTCATAATTTATGTTTTTTTGTGAATTATAAAACTACAAAGGTCTTACTGTCAAATATTCAAAAACAACCTTTACAAAAAACATACAATATAAAAAAAACACAGTTTATATCTTAATAACGCAATAAAAATAAGGAAAAAGTTATTTTAAAAACCCTCATAAAAAAAACTTAAAATAAAAAAAACCACAACAATAACGTTAATGTTGTGGTGATGTATGGGTGTTTAGTCGATATAAAAAAAACACTATACAGCTAAGATATACTCAACTAGTCCATGCTCATGGGATAAATTCATTTTTTTACGCAAACGATATCTTTTTATCTCCACACTGCGTACTGAAATGTTCAATAAAGGAGCTATTTCTTTGGAGGAAAGATTTAATCTCAGGTAAGCACAAAGTCTCAAGTCACTTGGCGTTAACGACGGATGCCCAAGTTTTATCTTTTTTAGAAAGTCCTTATCTGTATTTTCAAAAGCTTCTTTAAAAACACTCCAAGAATCAGTTCCTGTTATATTCTTAGTAATTGTAGATATTACCGATTTAAGACTTTTGTTATCATCAGTTTTATTCAAGTCGTCCTTAATAAAAGCTAATAATTCATTTTTACTATTTAAACTCATTGTAGAAGCAGCTAATTCTCTACTTTTGTTGTCAACATCCTCAGAAAGCTGTTCATTTCTAACTCTCATTATTTCCTGTTCAATTTCAAGCTCTTTAATTTCTAATAAGCGGTTATTTTCCTCGATTAACTTGTATTCTTTCTTTTGGTAATAACTCCTATATGCTTTGTGGACGCTTCTTGCCAAAACAATACCAATTATTAAGTAGAAAAATAAGGCTATCCTAGTCATAAACCAAGGCTCCCCAATTGTAAAAGAATAATTGGCCGTGTTTTCTAGTAAAGAGTTGGCAAACTTTGCTCTCACTTTAAAAACATAACTCCCAGAAGGCAAATTTTTAAAATTAACGGTAGTCTTTGTGCTCCACTCCGTCCAATCATCTTGAAACCCTACCAACAAGTACTGATATTCTACACTAATATATTTATTATATTCAGGAACAGTATAATTGAAAATTATATTATTTTCATCATATTCAAAATTCCCTTCTTCCAGAATGGAACTGTTTTTAAAATTTTCGTTCAGCTTATTTATCGCAGTACCTGTAATAAAAATTTCATAGTTTTTAAAACTTAGATCGTTTATATTTATTATATAATACCCATCAGTAGTTCCTATAAGATACTCGAAATTTGAGATCTGAGATATGTTTTCAAAACCAGACATCGAATTAGTTAAGGAAGCTGGAATAGGAATCAAATTTTGTTTTAACTGATTGCTTAGTTTACTCAAAGAGAAATAATAAATATAGTTCTTAGAAAACAACCATATTTTATTCGAATTATCAATAATCAATTTACCGGATGTATAGCCCTCTTTTTCAAAAATGGAACTTAAAACTTTATCTTTTTCAAATAACTTAGTTTTGTGGTTCAATTTGAAAATACCCTCCTTATAAGCGTAATAAATTGTGTTATTAAATTGCGTCAAACTGGCATTTTTTCCTTTATTTGGTTGCTCATAGGCAGTAAATGATTTGGTTTTAAGTAATTCATTATCAACTTGCAACCTAAAAACTCCTTTATACTCATGACTTACGTAAATGTCAAAATCATCCGTAATTTCAAAATATCTCGCAGAATAATTAAATCCTGAAATTTTATTTCTAAAACGCCACTGATTATTGACTTTTTCTAGTACTGAAATTCCATAATAATTTCCTTGCAGTAAGAGCCCGTTTTGACTTGGAACCGTTTCAAATTTCCAAGTTCCAGATTGTGGAAATATATTTTTAGCAGTACCATTCTCTATAATAAACGTTCCAGAATCGTGTCCACAAAATAATGTACCATCATATTCGAATAGAGCCCAAACCTGTCCTTTGGTTCCATTTAAAAATTTAAACTCTCCACTGCTATGATAATCTTTATAAAACAATCCCTGATTAGTTCCTATATACAATCTTCCTTGATACAGTTTAGAAGCGTATACGGTACCTAACATTCCAGTGTCATCAACAAAATTTTTAATAGGAGACTGAAGGTTTATACAATTAATACCGTTATCTAATCCTACCCAAAGATTTTTATCATAATCTTCAAACAAGGACAAAGCAGTATTGTTACTCAATCCTTTATTCTGGGAAATATGATATTTAGCCTTTCCTTCTGCTGTCAATATAAAAATCCCTTTTGAAACTGTACCAATAGCATAACTACCGTCGGACAAAAGCTGACTGCTGTAAACGCTATTTGCCATCATTTCAGAATCAGCTTCTGTTTCAAACTTAGATACATTTGTTCCATTTAGCGTATAAAAACCATTACGTTGCGTTAGAACCAACAGTCCTTCGTTTGTAGCAAATACATTAACAACTCTATTACTTTTAAAAACTTGATCATTCGAAACCAACCGCGCTTTTCCGCTTTCGATTTCAAAAAGGCCTTCATCGATCGTTTGAAAGTAGATCGAATTACTAGTGCTGAAAGATTGCGTGATTTTATTCTTTGGCGTTATTATCTTAAAAACACTTGCTTTAGTATCATAAATGTATATTCTGTCCAGAGACTGAAAAATTACCCATTGATCATAATTTAATATGTTCCAGAACTGCTCATCAACAAGAATATTTTTTGCTATTGTTTTACTTAGCGATACATATTTTAGTTTCCCATTAGCCTGTCTGAGCCAATAACCAAACTCCATATAACCTCCAGTGTATACTTTATTACCAATCACTTTAACAGAACGTAATATAGTCTCATTCGGGGATGGATAGAGTTGCCAACTGGATCCATTATACTCTAATAAACCTTCATTGTTAGCAAAGAAAATGTAATTATTTTCATCCTGTGAAATCATCCAATTTTGATTTCCTGCGCCAGAAGTAGATGGTGCGTATTTCACGATTGGAGGCAACTCCTGTGAAAAGACACTAGAGCATATCCAAAACAGCACTATATAAATTTTGCTTTTCATCTGAAAAATGGTTTAATTTATTGCAAAAAATAAATCTTAAAAATAGTAATCTAAATCAATTTTCACATCATAAAAGCCAATGATAATTTAAATTTGTGAATTGTTGAACCCCATTTCTCTAATGAAAAATGATTACTTTTGTAGAAATACAATATTTTTTATGCAAGTTGACTTTTCCAAGATAGATCCAAAGAAAAACATCATAATTAAAGGAGCGGAAGTTCACAATTTAAAGAGTGTGGATGTTGTGATTCCTAGAAACAAACTTGTCGTAATCACAGGGCTTTCCGGTTCAGGAAAATCCAGTTTGGCATTTGACACCTTGTATGCCGAAGGACAACGCCGTTATGTAGAAAGCTTGTCTTCCTATGCTAGACAATTTCTTGGACGCTTAGACAAGCCAAAAGTGGAATACATTAAGGGGATCGCTCCAGCCATTGCAATTGAGCAAAAGGTAAACACCACTAATGCTCGTTCTACGGTGGGAACCTCTACTGAGATTTACGATTATATGAAATTATTGTTTGCGCGAATTGGAAGGACATTTTCACCAATTTCTGGACAAGAAGTCAAAAAAAATACAGTTACCGATGTTGTAACAGATGTCAAAGGTTTTGACATTGACAGCAAATGGCTTCTTCTGGCACCGATACACCTCGAAGAGGGACGAAAACTGGAAGACAAGCTAAAAGTGCTGTTGCAGCAAGGGTTTTCCCGAATTTTGGTTGATAATCAAATGATACGCCTAGACGAAATCGACCAATATTCTTTAGACAATAAAGACGTTACACTTATCATTGACCGAATTGTAGTCAAAGAGGAAGAGGATTTTTACAACCGCCTAGCTGACGCGATACAAACTGCCTTTTATGAAGGAAAAGGAATCTGTCATTTGCAGGAATTAAATTCTGAAAAAAGATTCTCCTATTCCAATAATTTTGAGCTAGATGAAATTACTTTTTTAGAACCAAACGTACACTTGTTTAGTTTCAACAACCCCTATGGCGCCTGTCCTATTTGCGAGGGGTACGGAAATATTATAGGTATTGATGCCGAACTGGTTGTTCCTAACACTACTTTGTCCGTATATGAAAATGCCATTTTTTCCGTGGCGTGGTGAAAGCATGAGTTGGTTTAGAGACGAATTAGTAAACAACGCGTACAAGTTTGATTTCCCTATCCACAAACCTTTTTATCAACTGAATGAGAACCAAAAAGAGTTAATCTGGAAAGGAAACAAATATTTTCAAGGTCTGAATGACTTTTTTAAAGAATTAGAAGAGAAAAATTATAAAATACAAAACCGTGTAATGCTTTCGCGCTACCGAGGTAAAACCAAGTGCTATTCTTGTAAAGGGAAGCGTTTGCGCATAGAAGCATCTTATGTAAAGATCAATTCAAAAACCGTATCTGATTTGGTAGATTTACCAATCAAACACTTGGTGAACTTTTTTGAAGCCTTAGAATTAGACGTTTACGAAAAACAAATTGCCCGACGCCTATTATTGGAAATCAACAACAGATTATCCTTTTTTGACTGAAGTAGGTCTAGATTATCTGACTTTAAACAGAAACTCTTCGACCCTTTCCGGAGGGGAGTCCCAACGAATCAATTTAGCCACTTCACTTGGAAGCAGCTTGGTAGGTTCCATGTATATCTTAGACGAGCCAAGTATTGGCTTACACCCAAAAGACACCGAGCGATTGATAAAAGTCCTGTTATCATTACGCGACTTGGGCAATACCGTAATTGTTGTAGAACACGATGAAGACATCATGAAAGCTGCCGATATGATTATTGATATTGGACCAGAAGCGGGGTCATTTGGAGGAGAGTTAGTCGCTCAAGGTACATATGGTGAAATCCTGAAGTCGACATCACTAACTGCTAAATACCTTAATGGTGAGCTTGAAATAGCCGTCCCAAAAAAACGACGTGCATTCAAGAGTTCCATAGATATAAAAGGCGCAAGAGAAAACAACTTACAGAATGTTGATGTAAGCTTTCCCCTAGACGTTCTCACGGTTATCACCGGTGTTTCAGGAAGCGGTAAAAGTACGCTGATTAAGAAAATTTTGTTTCCGGCAATGCAAAAAAAGTTGGATAATGTGGGTGAAAAAGCAGGCCAATTTACTGAAATCAGCGGTTCATTTTCTCAAATAAAACACATTGAATATGTGGACCAAAACCCAATAGGTAGAAGCTCACGTTCTAATCCAGTGACCTATATCAAGGCTTATGATGATATTAGGGATTTATTTTCGAAAGAAAAACTATCAAAAATTAGAGGTTATCTGCCCAAACACTTTTCTTTTAATGTGGACGGTGGCCGTTGCGAAAGCTGTAAAGGCGAGGGTTCTATAAATGTAGAAATGGTTTTCATGGCAGATGTTCAATTACCCTGTGAAACTTGCAATGGAAAGCGATTTAAAAAAGAAGTGCTTGAAGTAACATTTGCTAGCAAAAACATACATGACATTCTAACAATGACTATTGATGATGCTGTGGCCTTCTTTGAAGTAAATAAACAACATAAAATAACACAAAAATTAAAACCACTGCAGGATGTGGGATTGGGTTATGTTCAATTAGGACAGTCTTCCTCGACATTATCTGGAGGAGAAGCACAAAGAATAAAATTAGCTTCTTTCCTTGTAAAAGGGGCTACAAAAGACAAAGCATTGTTTGTATTTGACGAACCTACCACAGGACTACATTTCCATGACATCAAAAAACTGTTAGCTTCTTTTGAAGCACTAATAGAAAAAGGACACTCAATTCTTGTTATAGAGCATAATCTTGATTTGATAAAGTGTGCAGATTGGATTATTGATTTGGGACCAGAAGGTGGCGAAAATGGAGGTAAAATTTTGGCAGTGGGCACCCCTGAACAGATAGTAAAAATAAAAGCGTCAGTTACTGGAAAATACTTAAAAGAAAAATTGTAAGTTATCAAAGTCTTAATCACAAATAGCCAATTTAATAAATATGGCCTATTAAGTAACTAAACCGAAAAATAGTTAATCATATTATTTAACTCTTCGTTTTTAGCTTAAAAATGGTTTTTTTTAAGCCCTTTAAGAATATAATTATTTGAACTAATTATAACATTTGTCCTCAAAAGTATTACCGTCTTCATCTACAGCAATCAATATTCTTTTCTCTTTCGAAGAAACGCAGCACAAATAAACCCATGCTAAAGACCATATTCCTAATGTGATGAAAGATAGAAGTAAATTAAAGTTGTGATTTACTTTTCTTCCTCTTTTTGATAAAACTGCGAAAGGTAATTTATCATTTATTTCCTCTATTTCAAATCCTTTATTTAATTTATCCTTTAAGGCTATTTTGAATTTGAGTAAGTTTTTTTCACTGGTAATTTGGGTGATTTCGATACTTTTCATTTTTTTTCCTGATAAAATTCATTAAGGAGTACTTCACAAAAGTAATCAGACCATCCATCCCCCACAATACCCACTTTTAGTGATATTTGAAAAATCTTCATTTGACTATTGATGAATTAAAACTATCAGATTTTACACCGATACAAGAAAATGAGATTCAAAAAAGAATAACTATTATAGTGTAAAAGAAACCACTACAATCATGATTCTAGTAGTTTTCTTGTTTTTTGATGGTCGAAAATATACAAAAACGGTGATTACTAATCAAATTGTTTATTTGATTTCTGGCCAAAATCTAATAACTAATTATAATCTTATTTTTAATCTTTTTAACGCTATATCAATAACCTGGTTTATTTCTATAGAAATCTTAAATTTATAATTAACATAAACGTAAGAACCCGTTACTAGAATCGACTTAAGTCCAATAGCTATAATAGGGGTAAAAGGAAATTGCCAAAAGTAAAACACTAAAAACAAAACAAATGTTAAACCGATAGAATATAGTGTTTGTTTTGTAAAAGGATACAACTGCAATCTCTTTACGACAAACATTAGCTTAGCCAAGCTGTACAATGTTATCGACAATAAAGTAGCGAAGGCGGACCCTGAAATTCCGTAGATTGGAATAAAAACCATATTTAATCCTACCGTTACAAAGACCAAAACGACACCGAGAAACAGTACTGCCCGATAATATTTTGTATTGAAAATAATCGCATTATTATTCCCTAATATCAAATCAAAATATTTTGACAGTCCTATCATAAAAACGACTAAAATGCCTCCTCCATATTCCTTTGGAACCATCTCATATAATTGGCTGATATTAACAAAAATACACAACATCACAAAACCTCCCACAACTTGTAAATTAATGGATGTTTTTTTATACAAATCATTCAACTCATCATGCTTATTATCGTGCATCAATTTTGCCGTTATTGGATACACAATTTGATGCATCGCACGACTGGGAACTGAAATAACTAAAGCAATATAAGTAGCCACTGAATAATACGCAATATTCTCGATTTTGATATATTGATTCAGCATTATCTTATCAATATCTAAAAGTAAAGTGGCGACACTTCCTGACAAAATAATAAAAAAAGTATACACCATAATCTCTTTGGCATTATGAGGAATCGAGAACTGAAATTCTGGTTTTTTTAGATAAAAAGCGTACAACATAGTCACGATAAAAGCCAAAAAATAAATACCGGCAGTTACATAAACAAATTCAATAACTGTAATCAACTTAAAATACACACCAATCAAGGCTAGTAATGAAAAAGTGCGCAGAGCAACTTCTTTAATAAAATTACCGAAAACAGAATGCATGTGGACTCTAGCCCAAGCATAAAATATTTCGAAGTAGGCCATACACAATCCCGTAAATGGAATCAGCCACAAGTAATCCTTAACTATTGGGTTTTTCTGAGATAAGTAGGTTGAAATGTCATCAAAAAAATACAACCCAATCAGCAATAAAGGAATTGATAACAAAAGAGGTAGTAGCACTGTAAAAGATAAAAACCGGTCCTGCTCTTGCTCTGTTTTACATTGCGAATAAAACTTAACCAAAGAGTTCTGCATTCCAAAAGCGAATAATGGCATTACAATACTAGCCGCAGATAGAATATAATTCGTTAATGCATAATAGGTTGCTCCTAGAAAAAAGGGATACAAATATATCGTATTAACTGCGCCAATACCAAAACCGATATAGGTAATTATTGTGTTTTTTAAAGACTGATTTAATACTATTCCCATTCTTAATCATTACGAGGCACGAAGCAATCTCTTTACATTATTTATTGAGGAGCTCAACTAATTCTTTCGTTAAACTTTTTCTTGAATATTTTTGCAAACCTACGCCATTCGACTTTAGTTTACCATCCAAATATTGATTATAATAAAGCAAAATTACATTTTTCAGTTTCTCTTTCTCAGAATAGTCAAAAAATACTCCCGTATTCGTATCAGATATAATTTCGGCAAAATCAGAATGGCTGGGTCCGATAGCTACAATAGGTCTTCCTGAAACCATGTACTCAAATAATTTACCTGGAATAATACTTCGCGTTTCCCTAGAATTAATTTCAATCAACAACAAAACCTGCGATTTTTTTTGATGGGCAATTGCTTCGCTATGCGAAACATAACCTAAGTTATTCAAGTAGGGGTTTAGCCCAAACTGCGTAATAGTCTCCAAAACCTCCTGACTCACTGCACCAATCAATTTGATCTCCAAATACTTTTTAAAATCTGGAATCTCAGCTAATAACAGCACTAAACTTTCCCACAAAATGGCAGGGTTTCTCTCGGAAAGAAAAGAACCTATGTGAGCCAAACTAAATTTAGCATCCAAATCTTGCTTATCAATATCTTCAATATCATAGCCATTAGTTATTACCTCAATTGGCTTACGTGTTATCGCTTCAAACTCTTTCTTTGTAGTTTTACTCGTTGCGATAATGTTATCCGCAGTATTCAATACTTTATGTTCTAAAAACTTATGCTTTTTGGAGGCATAGTTTGATAACCGCAAAGATTTATGGTAACCTATTGTAGTCCATGGATCTCTAAAATCGGCTATCCACTTTACATTTGTTTTTTGTTTTAATTCAAGTCCAATAAGGTGCAAACTGTGAGGCGGACCTGATGTAACTATGGTATCAATCTTATTTTCAGCAATATACTTCTCCAAAAAGCGAACCGAAGGTTTCACCCAAAAAATACGAGCGTCTGGAATAAAAAGATTCCCGCGAATCAATAGAAAAAGTTTATCTAAAAAAGACTGTTTCTTTTGGTTTGGTATAATACCAGAGCTTATCTTTTTTGTTTTATTTTTCGAAAAAAAAGAAGCTATTCGATAGGGTTCAAATATTTTATGTCTTAAAATGATAGCTTTCTCTGACACCTCCTTGACTAAATTTTTATCAATAATGGGATAGGTTGGATTGTCAGGAATAAACACCACAGGCTGAATCCCAAAATCAGGTAAGTACTTAACGAACTTTAACCAACGTTGCACTCCAGGACCACCAGCTGGCGGCCAATAATAGGTAATTATTAAAACTTTCTTTGAATCCAATTTAGACTTTTATTGTAAGAGATTTAAAATCGGCAAAGAACAATCTACTATTTTTAAACAATCCTCTAGAAATAAAGTAGACAACCGGCAAGAAAGGTATTATAGAGTAATATCTAAGTTTGTCTGAAAAGATATAAATTCCATATAAAACACCAACAACAAAGCCTAAAGCGAATAGACACAATAATATTTGTTGAAATGATTTGAACCCTAATAATTCTTTCATAATTTAATTTTTAGTGCGTTTTTCTCATACAAACATACTATTTCAAAAAGACAATCTCATTAATTAATTGTGTTCGCTTCTTTTTTTCCTGCATTTCTTTTTTGTTCATAATAAATTCCACCAATCAGAAGCAACAACATCCCAACAACACTAATCAATGTTATAATACTTCCTGTTTTTATCACTTGAGGTTCAAACTTGAATTCAATAGTATGCTTCCCACCTGGTACAACTAATGCTCTTAGCACATAATCTACAGGGAAGTGATCTGTTTTAACACCATCAATATAGGCATTCCATCCATTTTCGTAATAAATTTCAGAAAAAACTGCTAAGCCTTCATTCGTATTATTGGAAATGTACTTTATATAGTTCGGCTCATATTCCTTAATTTTTATCGCTCCTGTTGTATCCAGATTTCTTTTTAAACGTGCATTTTTAAACTTATCTCCATAGAGGTGAATATTAAAAATAGCTGCTTTTTTAGTATCGAACTTGTCCAACATTTTCATTTCGTCATTCGCTTTATTAACCAGTTTGACGTCATTAACAAACCAAGCATTTCCATTTGCATTTGGATTTACAGTCGGAAACTGTTTGCCTTCTTTATCCGTTTGAATAATGTATTTAACATTCAGCATGTTTAAAACCTCCATGTTATTTTTAGAAATCTGGTAATCGAATAACTGCTGCACCCTTCTTGGCTTAGCGGCATGATAACCTCCAATTGATTTGTGGAAATAAGAGGCTCTGGCACTCGAGAAGTTCCCACTCACCTCAAAAACACGATAAATAGACGTGTCCTTAAGAATCTCTATATCCGAAGGAGTTTGCTCGAAGGGTACCGATACTTCTCTTCCGCTTACAAAATCCTTTGCCGAAACATAATTTTTATCGACAAAAAATAAGTCAGAAACCATAAATAGGCCTACAAGAATAACAGCCGTGTTTTGGGCGATTTTACTTTTTATAAACAACCATAATGTCCCAGAGACCAATAAAACAAAAAAACCAGAACGCAATAAATCAGCGCTATACAAACTCATTCTGTCCCCCTTGAGTGCTTCAACGAACTCAGGACCATAACTGTCAAGGTAATAATCATCGTTAACTCCAGAGAAACTAAACATTCCCTTGCTTATAAACAAAACTATAATAAGTCCAAATACCACAGAACCAGATTGTTTAATTGCTTTCCACTGCGAATCTTTTTCTAATTTAAAAAAAGATTGTAACCCCATAATGGCCAAAACAGGAAAACACAATTCCAGTATTACTTGTATTGACGAAACAGCTCTAAATTTATTATACATTGGAATGTAATCTATAAAAAAATCTGTCAAAACAGGAAAGTTTTTACCCCAAGAAAGCATCAATGCCGTGATGGCTCCAGTAAGAAACACGTATTTAATTTTTCGTTCATCAATAAATAAGGCTAAAACACCCAAAAAGAAAACTACAACACCTATATAAGCAGGCGCTGCAACAATAGGTTGGTCTCCCCAATAGGTCGGCATTCCGCTCACAAAATCGCTGGCTTGCTCTGCTGGCACCCCTTTTCCGATCATGAATTCGTACATCCTACTGTCCGTTCCTACCGCTTCATTATTTGACCCTCCAAAAAGTCGTGGTGCAATCAGATTAAAGCTTTCCGCCACTCCGTAACTGTATTCAGTAATATATTCTCGGCTCATTGCACTAGAGCTAGTGTTTTTTGACCCATCCGGATTGTAGCTCAACTCCGTCTTCCCTCTTGTACTAAAGCTAGCATATTCCGCAGTCGCCAAAAGACTGGTAGCATTAGCTCCTATAGCAAGAATCCCAGCGATAGAAAGTACACCCAAAGATTTGAAAAGCGCTTTATTGTCTTTCTTTTTTATCTCTAAATAAATGAAATAACCCGAAAGTATTAATAAGAATATTAATAAATAATAGGTCATTTGAAAGTGGTTAGCATTGATTTCCAAAGCTGTGGCTAACATCATCACTAAACCTCCTAGGACGTACTTCTTCCTGAAAACCAATATAAAACCGGCGATAACAACAGGCATATAGGCAATAGCATGTGCTTTAGCATTATGACCAACACCCAATATAATTATTAAATAAGTAGAAAAACCAAAAGCTAAAGCACCGAAGAAGGCCTTTAGCGGATCCACCTTCAAAACCAATAGCAAACCGTAAAACCCTAAGAAATATAAAAACAAATAATCCGCCGGACGAGGCAAGAATCGTAAAACATCATCAATAGAGCCTATATAATCGTGTGGGTATTTAGCCCCTAATTGATATGTAGGCATTCCTCCAAAAGATGAATTTGTCCAATAAGGTTCCACATGTTCCGAAGCTCTAAAGTCGTTTTGCTCTTTAGCCATACCAGTGTACTGAGCAATATCCGATTGAAAAATCTGTTTGCCTTGTAAAACGGGATAAAAATAAAGGAGGGAGATGAATACAAAACCAAAAATGGCAAGCACGTGAGGGTAAAACTTATTTATTATTTTCAATTTTCTGGGATTTTTTTTTAAAATATTTATAATGTTAACTACTTCAAACCTAATCTAATTCTTCGTAATCAACATATTCTCCCACTTTTTTAGTTTCTCGAGGATTTTTATCATTTTTCGCATTAAAAATAACCTCATCGTTCGTTTGCGTTTTGTTACGTGAACTACCTTGCGAACGCTGTTGCTGTTGTTGAAAATTTTCACCAGCTTTTTCTACCACTTTTTTAACTATTAATGGTAAAAATAGCTTAGCCAACAACTTAAACACATAGTAAAATGTAAGTATATAAAACACTATTTTTATAAAACCCGAAAAAGAGGCAGTTTGCATAATTTAATATTTTTTTTCAAAATTAATAAATCCTACGTTCAAAACTAAACTATCGTTCTTAAATAAATAATAAATTATAGTACATTTGAAAAGCGTTATTACTTTTAAACCCAAAAAATAATATGTCAAAACTTAAAATTGTGTTTCTTTTCGCTCTAATTTATATACCGAGCGTTAATTACGGGCAACATACAGATCAAATTAATTCCAATAGACCCGGAGAAACTATGTCAGCTTTTGCTGTTGGGAAAAACGTGATTCAAGTCGAAACAGGAATCTATGGAATTCAGGAAAACCATAGACTATTAGAATATGATGCTAATGGTTATGGCTTAGACTTCACGTTAAGATGGGGATTGTTTATGGAAAAACTAGAGTTGATAGCTGATTTACAGTATCAAAATGAAGACTTCACAACACCATTCAGCAGCATCAATAAATCTGCATTAAAACAAACCGTTTTGGGTGCTAAATATTTAATTTACGACCCATTTAAAAATTATGAGAAAAAAGTAAATATTTACAGTTGGAAAGCAAATCAGTCTTTTAATTGGCATCAATTAATTCCTGCCGTTTCTGTTTTTGCGGGTGCCAATTTCACGATGGCAGACAATCCGTATTACTTTTCTTCAAACGCCGACATTTCTCCAAAAATCATGTTGATTACACAAAATCACTTCGGTGATGGAACCTGGGTTTTTGTAACCAATATTATCGCAGACTACGTTTCAACCGATTATCCAACTTACGGTTATGTATTCACTTTAACAAAAGGTTTTAATGAAAAATGGTCTGGATTTGTAGAAAATCAGGGTTTTAAAAGTGATTTCTACAGCGATGCCATAGTTCGTGGTGGTGCCGCTTATTTATTGAATAATGACATGCAAATTGACGCATCAATAAGCACTAACTTTAAGGACACACCCACGGTGCTTTATGGTGGTATTGGATTCTCTTGGCGCTATGATGCAAATTACAAAGAAGTGCGTATGAGTCCTGACGGAGGAGGAAACAAAAAATGAAAGTCACAAAAAAAGCAGAAAAAAAAATAAAAAACGCAAAGAAGCGTTAGAAAATACATTATAAAATTCCACAATGATTACAATTAAAGAAGCTATCACTAAAAGCGAATTAACAGATTACATCAAATTCCCCTTTTCACTATACAAAGACAACGAGTTCTGGGTGCCACCAATCATAGCCGATGAGCTAGAATCCTTTGACAAAACAAAAAATCCTGCTTTCGAGAATGCTGAGGCTTATTTTTATCTAGCATATAAAGACAATGAAATTGTAGGTAGAATTACTGCAATTGTAAATTGGTCCGAAGTAAAAAACCAGCAGAAGAAGAAAGTGCGTTTTGGATGGTTTGATGTCATAGATGATCTTGAAGTGACCAAAGCCTTACTTGAAAAAGTGTACGAACTAGGCAAGAAAAACAACTTAGAGCACGTTGAGGGCCCGATGGGATTTTCTAATCTAGATAAAGTAGGAGTTCTTACTGAAGGATTTGATCAACTGGGAACCATGATTACTTGGTACAACCACTCCTATTACGCTACTCATTTCGAGCAATTGGGTTACGTTACAGAAAAAGAGTATATTGAAAGTAAGTTTCCATTCGAAAATGTTAAACTAGAATATTTTGATAAAGCTCAAGAGTTAATCAAGAGACGATACCAACTTAAATCTTTGAATTTTAAGAAAACTAAGGACGTCATGCCTTATGTTGATAAAATGTTTGATTTATTTAATGATTCATATGCCAGTTTATCTTCTTTTGTAGCTATTTCAGATACCCAAAAAGAATATTTCAAAAAAAAATACATCAGTTTTATAAATCCAGAATACATCAAATTTGTAGAGGACAAAGATCATAATTTAGTTGCATTTGCTATCGTTATGCCTTCTTTTTCAAAAGCATTACAAAAAACCAATGGAAAGCTTTTCCCTTTTGGTTTTTTACATTTACTAAATGCTAAAAAGAATAGTAAAGAAGTTA
Organism: uncultured Flavobacterium sp.; assembly: GCA_937773775.1. Lineage (GTDB taxonomy): Bacteria > Bacteroidota > Bacteroidia > Flavobacteriales > Flavobacteriaceae > Flavobacterium. The sequence goes on along the minus strand of CALJVL010000009.1, from coordinate 79,009 downwards.
CTTTTTACTTAATAGGAGTACATCCCGAATATCAAAATAAGGGAGTTCATGCTATTATTTTCAAAGAATACCATACCACCTTTACGGAAAAAGGAATTGAAACCTGCATTAGAACACCTGAATTAGCAGATAATCTTGCTATTCACAAATTATGGAAACATTTTAATCCGGAGATAAATTGCCGTAGAAAAACTTTCAGGAAAGAACTTTAAAAAAGTAATATCAGGATTTTTTACTCAAAATAAAAAATCCATCAGCCTCAGTTAGACTGATGGATTTTTTTCTATTTAACTCCAAACTGAACATTTAAAAACAGACCATTGTATATTTACTATGCATCTAAATCAACAGTAGTTCGTAATGCAATTTCTTTATAAATTCCGTTTTCTAATTTTTCACGAATCGCCTCGAAAGCAACTAGTGTTTCATCGATATCAGATAACGTATGTGAAGCTGTAGGAATCATTCTCAATAATATAATCCCTTTTGGAATTACAGGATAGATTACAATCGATAAGAAAATACCGTAGTTTTCTCTTAAATCATTTACCATAATCATTGCTTCTGGAACACTGCCCTCAAGATAAACAGGGGTAACACATGTATTAGTATCTCCGATATTGAAGTTTCTGGAACGTAATCCGCTTTGCAATGCATTTACGTTTTCCCAAAGTTTATCTTTCAATTCTGGGTGATTACGCAATAGTTCCAAACGTTTCAGTGAACCAATTGTCTGAATCATTGGTAATGCTTTGGCAAACATTTGAGAACGCATATTGTATTTAAGGTAATCAATTATGTCTTTATCAGCAGCAACAAATGCACCAATGTTAGCCATTGATTTTGCAAAAGTCGAAAAATAAACATCAATATCATCCTGAACACCCTGCTCCTCACCTGCTCCGGCTCCTGTTTTACCAAGTGTTCCAAAACCATGTGCATCATCTACAAGCAAACGAAAATTGTATTTTTGCTTCATTGCAACAACTTCTTTCAATTTCCCTTGTTGTCCACGCATTCCAAAAACACCTTCGGTAATGAATAGAATACCACCACCGTTTTCTGTTGCTAATTTCGTCGCACGCTGAAGGTTTTTCTCCATGCTTTCGATATCGTTATGACGATACGTAAAACGTTTTCCACTATGCAAACGAACACCATCAATAATGCAAGCGTGCGCATCTACATCATATACAATAACATCATTTCTAGTGACCAAAGCGTCAATAGTTGACATAATGCCTTGGTAACCGAAATTCAATAAATAAGCTGATTCTTTCATTACGAAAGCAGCCAATTCATTCTCTAACTGCTCATGATATTTAGTTTGCCCACTCATCATTCGGGCTCCCATTGGGTACGCCGCTCCATACTGCCTTGCTGCATCTGCATCCGCTTGTCTCACCTCAGGGTGATTTGCTAAACCTAAATAATCATTCAGACTCCAGTTCAAAATATCTTTTCCACCAAACTGCATTCTTGGACCTAATTCGCCTTCTAATTTAGGGAAAACAAAATAACCTTCAGCCTGTGAAGCCCATTTTCCTAATGGTCCTTTATTTCTTTGAATCCTCTCGAATAAATCTTTTACCATAATATATTTAAGTAATAATTTTAACTTTAATAAGGTGCAAAAATAAATATTTATATTTTATAAAGGGATTTAAAGTAAATTTATTTTTATAAGTGTCTTTTTTTTTTTACCACTGGGAGCTACACTTGCTCTAAGCTGCATTAGCTATAAAAAGGGTGGTATACCGTTTCGATGAGGGCTAAAAACTTATTTTGATCAATAAACTTTGTACCTTTGGATAAATAAATAAATTATTCATTTATGGCACAAGATACAAAAGAACTAAAGTTAGCCGTTCTGATAGATGCAGATAATGTTCCTTACAGTAACGTAAAAGGAATGATGGAAGAAATCACCAAATATGGAACGCCTACAACCAAACGTATTTATGCCGATTGGACGAAACCAAATGCTGGCGGCTGGAAAGGTGTTTTATTGGAACATGCAATCACCCCTATTCAGCAGTACAGTTATACGGTAGGTAAAAACTCTTCTGATTCAGCTATGATTATTGATGCCATGGATATACTATATTCTGATAAAGTCGATGGATTTTGCATCGTTTCTAGTGACAGTGACTTTACCCGTTTAGCAATACGCCTTAGGGAATCCGGAATGAAAGTCATCGGAATGGGCGAGCAAAAAACACCCAACTCTTTCATAGCTGCCTGTGATAGATTTATTTATATTGAGGTTTTAGTTGGCGCGATCAAGAAGAAAAAGCCAAAAACAGGTCCGACAACTGAAACAAAAAAAGTAATTGACAAGAACCCTTCAAAAGTTGTCGAAAAACCAACTCCAAAGCCACTTAGTAAAATTGACGAACCAACTATTGACCTTATTGAAGATTCCATAGACGACATTTCCGACGATAGCGGTTGGGCATTCCTTGGCGATGTAGGAAACCTCATAGTGAAGAAAAAACCGGAATTTGACCCAAGAAATTATGGGTTTGCAAAATTGACACCCATGCTAAAGTCCTTAACTGATATTCTTGAAATCGACGAGAGAGATTCAGACAAGAAAGGAATAAAACATGTTTTTGTGCGCTTGCGTTACAGTTAGACCAAGTTTTTTATTGACTGAAACAAATTTTCTTTATTAATTGGCTTAGACAGGTAATGGTTCATTCCTATTTGTGCCACTCGTAACTTGGTGCTTTCCATAACATCGGCACTTACTGCAATAATGGGAACGCTTGCGTAATCTTGCCCTACTTCACCATTTCTGATCGCAATCGTGGCTTCGTAACCGTCCATAATCGGCATTTGGAGATCCATTAAAACGAGATCTATTTTATTCGTTTTGAAAGCATCTAAGCCCTCTTGACCGTTATTAGCATAAACAACGGTGGTATTTAACCATTTTTTAGTTATCATCTTGACTACCATCTGATTCATCGAGTTGTCCTCAACAACTAAAATAGTTTTTCCCCCCTAAATCATACGAAACAGGCTCTAGAGAAACTGTTTCAAGCTTTGGTTGCTCCGCAACATCAAAATCAATTGTGATTTTGCAGCTTGTACCTTTCCCAACATAACTGTCCATTAAAATTGTTCCGTTCTGCATATCCACCAGGGTTTTTACGATATAAAGCCCTAACCCTAATCCACCAAAATCCCTCTTGTTATCTCTGCTGTTTTGTGAAAAAGAGCCAAAAATACTATCTAGTTTCTCTTTCGGTATACCCACACCGGAATCAGTCACTGAAATAATTAAACTAGCTTTTTTATCCTCCTTGATTTCACTTTCTATTTCAAATTTCACAAATCCTTCAGAAGTAAATTTAATAGCATTGCCCAATACATTGTTTAATACTTGGATCAGCCTAGCTTCATCACCAATCAATAAATCAGGAAAACCGTCCCGTTTTGAAAAATGGAATTCTAGTCCTTTATCCTTGGCTCTAATTTTAGCACTCCTACTTAAGCTTTCCAAAACCTCAAGCGGACTGAAAGCAGCACGTTCTAATTTCAATTCGTTTTTCTCAATTTTAGAAAAGTCCAAAATGTCATTTACGGAACTCAACAAACCATGTGACGAAGATTTAATAAGCTCACAGTTTTTCTTGATTTTATCGTCTTCTACTTCACTGGAGATTGAATCAATCAAATTCATGATGGCATTCAATGGCGTTCGCAATTCATGACTGATGTTGGATAAAAAGTATGTCTTTAATTCATTCATTTCTTCTGAACGAACCAAAGCTAGGCGGTTCAGCTCATTCTTTTCGTTTTTAAGATTTCGGATTAGATTGGACATTGACAGGGAAAGAAAAATAATCTCTAAACCCGTACCAAACTTAGAACTGTTCTGCACAAGGAAAGTATTGGGAAGGAATCCAAAATTATTAAGAATAAAAACAGCAAACCCAAGTATTAGAAATAAAATACCCGAGGCAAAAAATAAATCCACCTTTATATTTTCCCTAATGAGAATAACTATTGAGCTTATAATTAATATCAAAATAAACAAACCCAAAAAGTTGGCAATAGGATAGCTATATACTAAAGCTGAAGGAACAAATAGTATTAATAATATCAGAATAAAAGACGATAAATAAACAACTTGAAAAAGTTGATAAATTAACTTATTATGTTGCTCTATTTTTAAAAACACCTCACTATACTTCCCTAATAAAATAAGAGTAACCATTGCAAAGAACAATACACAGTGCTGAGCTAGCCAACCTCCACTTGGAGCAAAGTGTTTATAAAAATATCCATCCAATGACAATTGCATCAAACAAACAAAAAACACATACAAACTATAGTACAAAAAAGCGCGCTCTTTTAATGCGAAAAAGAAAAAGAAATATATAACCGATGCAATTCCTAACATACCATAGAAAACTCCAAAGACAAATTGTTCAAAAGACTCTGTTCTATTTAAACTATCCGCAGAATTTAATATTACCGGCATTTTGATAACCTCTCCGTCGCTCTTTAAGTGAAAAAACAAATCAAGCTTTGCGTTCGCCTTAATATCCAGTTTAAAAATTGTTTTCCTATTACTGAAAGCCCTTTTCCCAAATGGCATTTTATCACCACTCAAATACTTTAGAATAACACCTGATTTTTTGTCAACCACATACATCTCTACTCTATCAGTTATAGGCCGTGCCGTTTCTAAATAATAATGTAAATCGAAATCAGACTCATTTTCTAAAGAGGTCTTTCCCCAAAAATAATTTTGAGTAAACCCCAAATCTTCATTGTCAGACTTCAATCCCGTTGGGTTTAAGGAATCATAGTTTTTGATTACATATTGAATATCTAGCTCGTCTTGCCCCACATCAGCGACGGTAGTATAGCTATGCAAAGACATTTTTTCAGGCAAAGAATTAGGCTGAAAAACATATTGTGAATATGAACTTGTAAAAACGAATAGAAAAAACAATGTTTTTACAAAATTAGAATATGAGAACCGCTTGTTTACTTTCATGTTTGTCTTTTACTATGTTAGTTATATACGGTAAAAAAAACAATCCGGTTTTAACCTAGGCACTATTTTGTTGTATTACCATGCGAAACAAAAACTTGGCTCCTTCGCTTGTTATACTCAGAACACAAATGGCTTGAGATATTTACTGATTTGATTAACGACAAATATTTAAGACATAAGTAGATAAAAAAAAATAGAATTGCAGTTTTATTATACCCTTATTCCTTCACTGTATTTTAAAACTGATATTATTGTCCCATCCACAAAAGAAGTATGAATGAGTTTTAGATTGATAAAACCTTTAAAGTAGAAAGTTACTTTACTTAGAAATTTTTCCGCTCTACGAAATCTTATATAGTTCGCAATAAAATAAAATGCGAATAAAAGGTACGACTGCAACTAGCGAATCGAAAAATATTCCAATACAATAACGACAGCATACAAACTTAGAATCACTCAGTCTCCTTGATAATTCCATCAAACCTATCATAACAGGGCTATTCTCTACTAATTAGCGACCGCTAAAAGTGTACCTTTGTAAACTCTACTTAAACACAAAAAAATGCAATTAGTTTTCGCTTCCAACAATAAAAATAAAATTAAAGAAATCCAGCAAATTCTACCTAAATCAATAACAATTCTCAGTCTTGAAGATATAGGTTGCCGCGAAGAAATCCCAGAAACTTCAAGTACAATTGAAGGAAATGCAATTCTCAAAGCCAACTACGTAACTCAAAAATACGGTTACGACTGTTTTGCTGATGATACAGGACTTGAAGTAGAAGCTCTAGGTGGTGAGCCAGGCGTATACTCAGCAAGATACGCGGGAGAGAAATGTGACCCAGCCGATAATATGAATAAGCTACTAGATGCATTGAGCGGCAAAATGCATCGGGAGGCTAATTTTAAAACAGTAATCGCTTTAAATCGTGACGGTAAGCAGTATCTTTTCACAGGAATAGCAAGTGGAAAAATTACTTTAGAAAAACATGGAAAACATGGATTTGGTTACGACCCTATATTTCAGCCAGAAGGCTATCAGAGCACCTTCGCGGAAATGGATTCAGCACTAAAAAATACAATTAGCCATCGAGCAATTGCCACAAGAAAGCTGATTGACTTTTTAAAAAAACTGAAATAATCGTTCCCCCTTCAATACTTTTAATTCATAACTACAGTTTTCAGGACGAAATCTCTACTCAGAATTCTAAACTTAAAGCAGTTAGCATTCAATTATAAATATAACTTTCTGATAATCAATCTATATTAATAACATCAAAACTACAAATAACATTAGTTTATCTCGATAATTTAGGGTACTTTTGCAGCCTATTTTAAAAATACATATGAACAAATTTGAACAATTAGGATTGAGTGAATCGTTACTGAAGGCGATTTTAGATCTAGGATTTGAGAATCCGACCGAAGTACAGGAGAAAGCGATTCCCCTATTATTGGAAAAAGACACAGATATGGTTGCGTTGGCTCAGACAGGGACAGGGAAAACGGCAGCATTTGGTTTTCCAGTTATCCAAAAAATTGATGCAAGCAACAAAAATACTCAAGCATTAATTTTATCTCCAACACGCGAACTTTGTTTGCAGATCACTAACGAAATTAAAAACTATTCTAAATACGAAAAAGGTATTAATGTAGTAGCAGTTTACGGTGGCGCTAGCATAACAGACCAAGCAAGAGACATTAGAAGAGGGGCACAAATTATTGTGGCAACTCCAGGAAGAATGCAAGACATGATTAATAGAGGACTGGTAAACATTTCTCAGATTGACTATTGTATTCTAGACGAGGCTGACGAAATGTTGAACATGGGTTTCTACGAAGACATCGTAAACATCCTATCAACTACTCCAGACGAAAAAAGCACATGGTTATTCTCGGCTACAATGCCTGCAGAAGTCGCTAGAATTGGTAAACAATTCATGAAAGACCCTATCGAAATTACTGTAGGAGCTAAAAATTCAGGTTCTGCGACAGTTTCTCATGAGTTTTACCTTGTAAATGCTCGTGACCGCTACGAAGCTTTAAAACGTTTAGCGGATTCTAATCCAGACATCTTTTCTGTAGTTTTTTGTCGTACCAAAAGAGATACACAAGCAGTTGCAGAAAAATTAGTGGAAGACGGATACAGCGCTGCTGCATTGCACGGAGATTTATCTCAAGCGCAACGTGACGGTGTAATGAAATCTTTTAGAGGAAGACAAATCCAAATGCTTGTCGCTACTGATGTTGCGGCACGTGGAATTGACGTTGACAATATTACTCACGTAGTAAATTACCAACTTCCTGACGAAATAGAAACTTATACTCACCGTTCAGGTCGTACAGGTCGTGCAGGCAAACTAGGTACTTCTATCGTTATTGTAACAAAAAGTGAATTGCGTAAGATTTCTTCTATCGAAAGAATCATCAAACAAAAATTTGAAGAGAAAACAGTTCCTTCTGGAATCGAAATCTGCGAAATACAATTATTGCATTTAGCCAATAAAATTAAAACAGTAGAAGTTGATCATGAAATTGACAGCTATCTTCCTGCAATAAATAGCGTTCTTGAAGACTTGTCAAAAGAAGAGCTAATCAAGAAAATGGTTTCGGTAGAATTTAATCGTTTTATAAACTATTACAAAAAAACTAGAGACATCTCAAATCAATCGAACTCTGAAAGACGTGATCGTGACGATAGAGATGGTGGTGCTAGAGAAAGCAATAATGGCGGTGCAACAAGATATTTTGTGAACATAGGTTCTCGAGATAATTTCGATTGGATGTCATTAAAAGACTACTTGAAAGAAACATTGGACTTAGGTCGTGATGATGTTTTCAAAGTAGATGTAAAAGAAGGTTTCTCTTTCTTTAATACGGATCCAGAACACACAGATAAGGTTATGGAAACATTGAACAACGTGCAACTAGAAGGACGTCGTATTAATGTTGAAATTTCTAAAAATGATGGTGGTGGAAGACGTGACCATAACGGAAGAAGTTCAGGTGGTGGTGGCGGAAGAAGTTCTGCTCCAAGAAGAGAAGGTAGTTTTGCTCCAAGAAGAGAAGGTTCAGGCGGTTTTAGAAGCGACAGAAACTCAGCTCCAAGAGAAGGCGGATTCGGAGGAAGAAGTTCAGCTCCGAGAGAAGGTGGCTTTGGCGGAAGAAGCTCAGCTCCAAGAGGAGAAGGTTCTTCAGATAGAGCTCCAAGACGTTCTGAGAGTTTTGGTGACTCACCTAGACCAAGAAGACCAAGAAAAGACTAACATTTATTTGTTAATTTTCTTATAATAATATAAAGGACTACAAAATATTTAATCCTGTTTTATTACTTTTAAAGTTTTAAACCAGTTTATGAAATATTTTGTAGTCTTCTTTTTTTTAATACTATCCTCAAACGCATTCGCACAGGATACTATTCACTCTCAAAAAGTATCAGGTTTTATCTATAACGACAACACTAAGTCACCTCTAATTAATGTAAACATCATCAACATCAATAAAGTTAGGGGAGCACGAACTGATTCACAAGGTTATTTTGAAATCGACGTGCACCCAACCGATACGCTACACATTTCATTTTTAGGATTTCAATCACTAAGGGTTAAAGTAACCAATGACTGGATAAAAAATAAAGTTGCCAAAATATTTCTTACCGAAAAAGCAATTGCACTTGAAGAAGTAGTAATTAGACCTTTTAACCTTACAGGCTACCTTGAGGTTGATTCAAAAACAATTCCAACGAATGAAAACTATCGCTATAGTATTTCTGGATTAACACATGGCTATGAAGCTGGCGAATATTCTCCAAATGCTTTTGGAAGAATCTTAGGCTCCATTTTTAATCCAGCAGACATGCTCTATAATTTCTTTGGAAACAACCCCAACCAGCTAAAAAAACTAAAAGAAATGAAGAAAGACGACACTGTCCGAAATCTTCTGGCATCTAAGTTTGATAGGGAAACGATAGCGGTCCTACTTGGGGTAGACAAAAAAGAAATTGCCGAAATATTACAACGATGCAATTACTCGGAATCTTTCATAAAAACAGCAAATGATCTACAAATAATGGATGCCATAAGCGGATGTTATGAAGAGTACAAAGTTTTGAAGATCCGATAAACACGCTACACCGATAGCTTAAACTTATAAGCAGTCAAAGATATATAAGTTTCAATTTTATTTAAATAAATTGACTACGGCTTTATAAACATCAATGGAAGCAGAGTAGAAGAAACGCAGAACACGCAATAAACTAGCAATTATAGTTTACAAATGAGTAGTTTTAGCACTCGAAACATTGTATTCACAAAATTATCAGCCAGACTAGAGCTGCAAAAAACAATAAATAATAAACATAACGAATCCAACAAGTAATTGGAAAATAAATCTTAATCCCTTAGCTTTCAATAAACGCAGTCAAATTAATAGCTATAGGTGCTGGTTTTTCGAAATAATTATTAAAACAAATCAATATATTATTTACATTTACTTAAATAAATTAAATAATTACATCATGGCAAAAAGTCAAGACGCGAAAAAAACCGCCAAGAAAGAGCCTCTTAAAACGGCTAAAGAAAAAAAAGAAGAAAAAAGAGAAAAGAAGAACGCTCCTAAAAGAGACTAATTTCTTTAAAATAACAAACCCTCGCTTATTGATAAACGAGGGTTACTTATTTCTATATTAAGTGATTTTCTATTATTTCATGGGAATATTAGACAAAATTTCCAATAAAAATTTCCAGAACTTTTGAGAGGAGGAGATACTAGCTCTTTCATCTGGTGAGTGTGGCCCCTGAATGGTAGGACCAAAAGAAATCATATCCATCTCAGGATAATTAGTCCCAAGAATGCCGCATTCCAATCCTGCGTGACATGCAACAACTCTAGGCTTCTCTCCATTTTGTTTTTCGTAAATAGGCACCAAAACATCTAATATTTCTGATTCAGCATTTGGGGTCCAGCCGGGATAAGACCCTGACAGCTCTACTTCGCATCCCATCAATTCAAAAGCAGAACGCAAACTATTTGCCAAATCAAATTTAGCTGTTTCTACAGAAGAACGTGTTAAGCATTGTACAGTAAGATTTCCACCTGCTAATTCTACTTTAGCAATATTGTTAGAAGTTTCCACTAGATCGACAAAATCAGCACTCATACCATAGACACCATTCTGAGCAGCATAAATCGATCTAACGAAATAAAACTGTGCAATAGAAGGCATTACTTTAGCAGGAGCTGCATCTAATTTATCAAAAACAACCTCTAGATTTGGTTCTGAAGTTTGTAACTCACTTTTGATATCGTTTACAATTTGCTGCATATCATAAACAAATGCCTCATCATACACTTCAGCAATTATAACCATAGCGACACTTTCTCTTGGAATTGCATTACGCAAACTTCCTCCCTCGATTTCGGAAATCTGTAATCCAAAATTATCAAAACCATCAAATAATAAACGGTTCATAATTTTATTAGCATTCCCTAAACCTTTATGAATATCCATTCCTGAATGACCACCTTTTAATCCTTTTACTGTGATTTTATAACCTATAGAACCTTCTGGAGTTTCCTCCTCGTCATATTCGGCGGTTGCTGTTACATCGATACCACCGGCACAACCAATATCGATTTCATCATCTTCTTCCGTATCTAAGTTTAAAAGAATTTGCCCTTGTAAAATACCTCCCTTTAATTCTGATGCTCCTGTCATTCCGGTTTCTTCGTCGACAGTAAACAGAGCTTCAATAGCGGGATGCGGAATGTCTTTGCTCTCTAATATTGCCATAATAGCAGCAACACCAAGACCATTATCAGCACCAAGAGTCGTTCCTCTGGCACGAACCCAGTCCTCATCTACATACATGTCTATTCCTTGGGTATCGAAATCAAAAACAGTATCTGAGTTTTTCTGGTGTACCATGTCCAAATGCCCTTGCATGACAATCGCTTTACGGTTTTCCATTCCTGCGGTAGCTGGCTTTCGGATAATTACATTTCGGATATCATCTTCAAAAGTTTCTAATCCAAGCTTATTCCCGAAGTTTTTCATAAATTCAATTACTCGTTCCTCTTTTTTAGAAGGGCGAGGGACAGCATTTAAATCGGCAAACTTATTCCAAAGTACTTTGGGTTCTAAATTTCTTATTTCTTGACTCATTTATTTATAATTGAAGTTTATTATTTCTAAAATTCAAAGTTACAAAGTTTAAACTCTTTTCGGCAGTAATAGATATTGTAATTACCTTTACATTTTATAAATAATTGCCGTGAAACAAAAATATATACTTCCGCTTTTTCTTTTTGTCCAAATTACTTTTCTTCAAATCATTTCGTTTTTTCCTGAATATGTAGAACGATACTACAGCAACGGATTGTATCCTTTTATCTCGTCATTTTCAAGAACTGCTTTTGGAAACATTCCTTTTTCAGTAGGGGATTTTATTTATTTTATTTTAATATTCTTCATATTAAGATGGCTCTGGATCAAAAGAAAAACCTGGAAATTGCATTGGAAAAATAATACATTACATATTTTAAGTTTCGCTTCAATTTTTTACTTTGTGTTTCATCTGCTTTGGGCTATGAACTATTATCGAGAACCACTTTTTGAAAAAATGTCAATCGAAAGAGATTATTCAAATGAGGAGCTACTTCATTTTACTAAAAAACTAATTGCAAAAACCAATGTGATCCAAAGTCAAATAACAAAAGATAATAGTGCAAAAGTTGTATTCCCCTACTCACAAGACCAAGCATTCCAAATGACTTTAAATGGCTACAAGAATTTATCGGACACACACACCTTCTTTAGATACAGCAATTTGAGCACAAAAAAATCAATAATAAGCTTGCCGCTAACCTATATGGGATTTAGCGGTTATTTAAATCCATTTACTAATGAGGCACAGGTTAATTATATGGGTCCAATGTATAATTTCCCAACTACTACTTGCCATGAAATGGCACACCAATTAGGGTTTGCTAGTGAAACCGAATGCAATTTTATTGGTTTTCTAGCCTCTGTGAAGAACGAAAATTTATACTTTCAATATTCTGGATATAGTTTTGCCTTGCGTTATTGTTTAGCTAACTGGGAGAGACGCAATAAGCCGCTTTTTGACCAATTACTAAAAACGGTACATCCTGGAATTATAAAAAACTATCAGGAAAGTGTAGTATTTAATGCTAACTACAAAACTCCATTAGAAACTGGCTTTCATATTTTTTATGATAATTTTTTAAAACTAAATCAACAAAAAGAAGGAATGGAGAGCTATAGCAAGTTTATCAATTTAATAGTAAACTATTACGGTAAAAAAAATTATGAACTGTAAACTCTATCTCCAAAAGATCTACTAGAAGATACCACCGTCGAACTGTCACAAAATACTGATTCCATTTGTTCTTATTTATGGATTAAAAAGCAATCTAAGTAAAAACATAAATTACGAACGCCCTCTATTAAGATTACTATCTCTAAAATTCTTAAAACAACAGTAACATTTTGAAAATATTAAACAAGAAGCAGGCTTATAAATAAAAACAGGTATTAACTAGTCCAGATGGTCCTAAAATTCGATTTTTTCTTCAAAAAAAAGAATAATAAAGATTGCAATACGGCGCCGGAGAGCTCTTTATTAGATTCCATAAAAACTTTGCTTCCAAATAAAAAAACAGTACTTTGTAACAAATTCTATAAGAACACTACTAATGAATCATGAGTGAAAATCTAGAACATTCTTTTGTAAAGCAATTAAAAGAAAATCAAAATATAATCCACAAGATATGTAGGTTATATACCGATTGTGAAGATGCGCACAAAGATCTGTTTCAAGAAATCACGATTCAATTATGGAAAGCTTTTCCAAAGTTCAGAGGAGATAGCAAATTTTCAACCTGGGCCTATCGTGTAGCACTGAATACAGCCATTACATTATACCGAAAAAACAAACGATCTATCGCCACAGTTGAGTATGAGGGACAGCAGCATTTCATAAAAGACGTCGATTATAATTATGAGGAAGAAGAACAGATTAAGCTCATGTATAAAGCCGTTTACCAGCTAAATGACATCGAAAAGGCGTTAGTTTTCATGTATCTAGAAGATAAAGACTATCGAGAAATTGCCGAAACGCTCGGTATCAGCGAAGTGAATGCTAGAGTGAAAATGAACAGAATTAAAGGGAAATTAAAAAAAATATTAAATCCGTAAGGAATATGAAAGAGCTGGATTTATTAAAAAAAGACTGGAAAAAGAACGAAAATTCTTTTCAGCAAATCTCGGAAATAGAAATTTATAAAATGATCCATAAAAAATCATCTTCGATCGTGAAGTGGATTTTAATTATTAGTATTTTGGAGGTTTTACTATGGACTTCAATCAGCGTGTTTTTTAATACCGATGAATATTTAGAACAGATCAATCATACTGATCTGATATCCTATTTCAGAGTACTAACCATATTCAACTACGGGGTAATATTGGCTTTTATATACTTATTCTACAAAAACTACATTCGAATCACTACGACCGTATCTACCAAGCAATTGATGAAAGACATTTTAAAAACTCGAAAAACGGTCAAGTATTATGTATGGTACAATCTTGTGATGGCTCTTTTGAGTTTAGTCATAGGTTTTGTAATCGCTTTAGTTTACAATCCAGAAACCAGTATCTTGAGCGATCAAATCGCAAATAACGGAAAAGTAATGGCAATCACAATAGGCGTTTTGCTATTGACTACGACTGTATTCTTTGGATTATTTTGGCTTTTTTATAGGCTCTTGTACGGAATCCTACTTCGAAGATTACATTCCAATTATAAAGAATTACAAAAAATTGATTTATAAATCAATAATCATATCGCCGAAGTTTGTTTAATTTTTCCTCTTCTTCAATTTCCTCGCACGGAATCACTTTTAAAAAAGAAGAGTGCTGCTCTATAGCATATTCTACTTTCTCTACAATCTCATCGATACTGTCATTATCATAATCAATATCCAGTGGTTCTTTAATTATAAAGGATTGTAGAATTCCTTTCTTTTTCATTCGTAACCCTTTTTTGTCAAAGGACCGTCGAAAACCGTCTATGACAATTGGCACCACAATAGGCCGATGTTCTTTGATGATATGAGCCGTTCCTTTCCTTACAGGTTTGAATGATTTTGTTGTTCCTTGCGGAAAAGTAATTACCCAACCATCATCAAGGGCAAATTTGATGTTTTCAGTGTCATTAGGGTTAACCTCTTTTTTCTTTTCAACATCCACACCTTTAGAACGCCAAGTTCGCTCAACTGTAATAGCTCCTGCGTAAGCCATTATTCTCGGTAAAAGCCCTGCTTGCATCGTTTCTTTTGCGGCTACATAATAAATATTCAGTTTAGGGTTCCATAAATAAAGTACATTCTTTATATTATCCTCTCGGCCCTTCAAGCTAGCATTAAAAACGTGAAACATAGCCACAACATCAGCAAAATAAGTCTGATGATTGGATATAAATAGAACATTTGTATCGGGTAAATTACGGATGATTTCTGAGCCTTCAATCTGTAATTCATTAAATCCCCTATACCTTCTGTGGGTAGTGGCTCCGAAAAACCAAATCAACCATTTCTTTAAAAAAAGTATGTGACCAAAAGAATTTCTCTTAAATAACCCCATAAAACTGTATTTTATTTTCTGAATTTGGTTTACAAACGTACGACATTTATTCTTTATGTTCCTTACTACAACTGCTTCTGATTGTCTTTATGAATTAAAAAAAGTCTAGTTGATAAAAATCAAAGCCTTGAATTCAGCACCACTTTCAAAACATCCTTCAATTCGCTCAATATCATTGCAGTAGCTCCCCAAACAACATGTCCTTCGATATCAAATGCAGGGACATTGATCTCCTTTGCGTATGACGTGGAAATTTTCGATTCAATCAGTATTTCATCATTCAAGAAAACGGACAGCGGTAATTCGATAATACTCGACACTTCACTAGGGTCAAGAACAAAACAAATTTCTTCCTTACATATACCTAAAAAAGGGTGGACGATAAAATTACTGGGAGGAACATAAACTTGCGTAAAAGCCTTAATCACATCTATTATCGCCGGGCTTACACCAACCTCCTCTTGAGTTTCTCGCAAGGCTGTTTTTGAAAAAATTTCATCCTCAGTTTCATATTTCCCTCCAGGAAATGCTATTTGTCCTGAGTGCACACCTTCATAAGAGTTCCGAACGATAAGTACTAAATGCGTAATTCTGTTTTTAGGATAAAAAAGCATCATTACTGCAGCCATTCTTGGGCTATTATTTTCAACGGCATAATTTTTCAAACTTTCGATTCTTTCAAATGGCGCCATTTTAATATGAGCCTCCATAGCAGGAAGCTCGGCCTCAGCTAAATTGGGAACATATTCTAAAAAATATTGAAAATCCATAATCAAAGTCTATTTTTGCATTCGTAATATAAATATAGTCTAGAAAATAACATTGCGCAAATTTTCTAAAACCAAAAGAAATAAAATGTATAGCAGAGAAGAAACTCAAAAATTAAAGCGAGAATTCTGGGTCACATTCGCAGAGAAATACCCACGAAAATGGGTTCTATACGATACAAAAATAAAAGATTTCTCTTTCAAGTTTTATGTAGATAATAAAAAAGCACAAGTCCTAATCGATATAGAGCATCGTAACGATGAGTTGCGAACCGGATATTTTGAAAAGCTCGAAGCCTTAAAAACTATTTTAGATGAAGAGTTTATCAAGGACCTGGTATTCGAAAGAAATTACGTTCTCGAAAACGGAAAAACCATCAGCCGTATTTGGATTGAAAAACTGGAGGTAAGTGTTAGCAACCGTAATTATTGGGATGATATATTCTCCTTTTATAACCAAAATATGAATGCTTTAGAGCTTTTCTATTCGGAATATGATGACTTTATTAAAGATGTTGATTAGCTTTTGGTGCGCGCTACCTAAAAGCTCCTTTCCGACTTTAAAAAGCGAATCACGGAATTCACGATTCAGTCTAAGATATTTACATTTAATTTATAAAAAACGAAAGACCATTTAAATAAAAAAGTCGCAATAAGCGGCTTTTTATTACTTATACCTTACAAATTAAATATATTATAGACGATAATTCTATCATCATAATTTATATACAATTGCTTCCTATTGACCTGTTTTTTCCTAGTAATAATAGATAGTGTACAATCATCTCCGTTGTTGTCCTTGCAAGTAAAAGAATAAACAATATCCGTGTCATTTTCCTCTATGGATTGATACTCTATAATTTCAAACAACTGAATAACTTGAGAATACACAAGAATTCTATTTTTATTCGTATCCAATGACACTAAAACATTAACTAATTTTAGCTCCGACCAATTACCCCCACTTGCCCCTTTCATTTTTTTCCAAAACACTAAAACCAGAAGTTTTGAATTTATATACTTGGCCGTAGGTCTGTTGCAAGCCAATCCCTAAAACAAGCAACACGATATATAATTTAATTTTACCCATTATTTATACAAATTACAAATCAAATTCGAGCATTTCTCTTCTAGCATTTTCAAAGTCTGTCATCATTTCCAAAATGATTTCTTCGGCCGAATTTATTTGATGAATCAATCCTGCGATTTGACCGATCTCCAACTCACCCTCGACTAAATCCCCCTCAAACATACCTCTTTTTGCTCTTGCTCTGCCCAGCAAAGTTGTCAATTCCTCCTTTGTTGGACATTTTTCATACAGACTTTCAAGGTCTTGAAAGAATTTGTTTTTAATCAATCTAACTGGAGCCAATTCTTTCAATGTCAATTGCGTCCCACCTTCTTGCACCTCTACGATTGTTTTCTTGAACTTCTCATGTGCAGAAGACTCAATGGATGCAGCAAACCTGCTTCCTACCTGCACAGCATCAGCCCCTAAGACCATCGCAGATAGCATTCCTCGGCCACTAGCGACACCTCCTGCAGCAATGATAGGAATGTGTATCTGTTCTTTCACCATCGGAATCAAAGTAAAGGTTGTGGTTTCATCCCTTCCGTTATGTCCGCCCGCTTCAAAACCTTCGGCAACTATGGCGTCAACACCAGCAGCTTGAGCCTTTAATGCAAAAACAGTACTACTTACTACATGAACTACTGTTATCCCTTTTTCTTTCAGATAAGCAGTCCAGATTTTAGGATTTCCCGCCGAGGTAAAAACAATTTTAACCCCTTCTTCAACTATAATTTTCATGATTTCTTTGATGTTAGGATACAACATCGGGACATTTACACCAAAAGGTTTTGAGGTCGCCTTTTGACATTTTTGAATATGCTCTCGCAGAACTTCGGGATACATCGATCCTGCTCCTATTAAACCCAAACCACCTGCATTACTTACTGCGCTAGCAAGTTTATAACCGCTAACCCAGATCATTCCTCCTTGGATAATGGGGTATTTAATATTGAATAGTTTTGTGATTTTATTCATTGACAAATTGAATATTATTGTTTTATTATTTTTCCACTCCTAGAGAAAGTACCTGCTTCAATTTTGTAAAAATAAATCCCGTTGCTCAACGACTTTAATGAAAAAATATCTGATGTACTACTAATCGTACGTTCCAAAACTTTTTCCCCCAAAACAGAGTAAAAAACGACCGTTCCCTTATTAAAGCTTTCGGGAAAAGAAACTGAAACTAAATTAGTTGTGGGGTTTGGATAGGCGACAAAATAATCTTTAGCAAAATCTTCCACAAATAATCCTTTGTT
Organism: uncultured Flavobacterium sp.; assembly: GCA_937773775.1. Lineage (GTDB taxonomy): Bacteria > Bacteroidota > Bacteroidia > Flavobacteriales > Flavobacteriaceae > Flavobacterium. Next base: position 61,230 of record CALJVL010000009.1, on the reverse strand, counting down.
TACAGCCAAACTAAAATCAGGAATTCCATAGCCATATTGATTATCAGGAGCCATAAACCTGTCTGATGACTGGATAATTAACTGTCTAATTTCTTCGTTTGTTTTATTAGGGAATGCTTGCCATAGGCAGGCCACCATCCCTGCCATAATAGGACTTGAAAATGAAGTCCCATCTGCCCTAATTATATTACCAAACTCATTAGATAAAACGGCTGAAGATCCCTGTGCCATGACATCCGGTTTTATCCGTTTATCGAAGGAAGGCCCAATTGAACTAAATGAAGATCTTTCCCTAGCTGAAGTCACGGCACCTACCGTAATTACTGACACAGCATCTGCAGGTGATCCTATATGACGTTCATTATTAAATGGACCTCCCTCGTTACCTGCAGATACTACGACTATCATCCCTCTACTAAATGCAATATCGGCTCCTCGCGAAATGTAATTTGTTGTTCCGTTCATATCAGCATAAGTATGGCTGTAATTGGGATTGTCATATTCAAAATACCCCAAGGAAGTATTTATGATATCCACCCCTAAACTATCCGCTTTTTCGGCAGCTTCTACCCAGAGGGATTCTTCAACAGGATTCTCAGAACGAACATCTTCAGTGATAAATAAGTAATAAGAAGCGTCCGGTGCGGTCCCTACCAATTCATTTTCCTTGTACCCTCCCATGGACGAAAGTACCAAACTACCGTGAGAATCACCTGTGTAAAACTCAGCACTTCTAGATACAAAATCATATCCCCCCCAAATTAGGCCTTTATCCCGCAGCCTTTGGAAAGGCTGTGCTTTATCGACTCCCGGAAAACCAGAATCTAAAACTGCTATTATCTTTCCAGAACCTGCATAGTCTTGCTGGTGTAAAACCTGCCCGCTAAGCATTTTGATTTGATTTTCAGACGTGCCATATGAGAAATTCACTTTCGTTTGCTTAAGCTTGTTTTGTTCTTTTGCTTTAAAACCTTTGGTAACTTTTCCCGTTTGGTTTAACGACTTGTCCGCAAAATCTACTTTGCTCACAAAACCCGCGTTTTTTAACGAATTTATTGCGGTTTGCGTTCCCCTGACATGAATAGCATTGAGCCATTTTGACTTGGCCATAACTGTAATACCTGAAGCTAATTTTATTTGACTTATGTAGCTAGCGTCAATTGGAATGTCTTTTGAATCTAAGACTATGTTTTGCTTTGTCCGTCTGTCCAAAGCTCCCTGCGAAAGCATTTCAAGCGGAAAGTCGTAGAAAAACTGTGAATTGTTTTTGGCGGTAAAATATACCCAAGCATCTTCCTGCGAAAAAGCTGTTATGGTCAGCAATAAGCAACAGAATAGATAAAGTTTTTTCATAATCAAGTCTTACATTAAAGGGAACCTTCAAACACTAATTTATTGACTGCTAAAAATACAACTTTAATAATATGCAATTCAAAAATCACAGCTTACTTTATTATTTTATATTGAATCACTTCCCTAAGAAATAACACCCGAACCAACTAATTCATCTTCGAGATACCAGGCTGCAAATTGCCCTGCGGTTATTGCTGATTGCGGATCTTGAAATGAAACATACATTCCTTCTTCAAAGTGATGTAAAGTAGCTTTTTGTAAAGGTTGTCTATAACGTATTCTTGCCATAACTTCCATTTGCTCCCCATGGGCCAAAGCAAAATCAGTACGAATCCAATGCACTTCTGATTTTTCTATAAACAATGTCTTTCTAAATAATCCCGGATGTTGACTTCCCAAACCAGTATAAATAGTATTAGTGTCCACATTTGTTGCTATAATAAATAAAGGCTCAGTAGTGCCCCCTACGTTAAGTCCTTTTCTTTGGCCAATTGTAAAGTAATGCGCGCCTTGATGTTTTCCAACTAGCTTACCCATTTCAGGTGTATATTCAATTTTTTTGGATGCTAAGAATACCGATTCATTTACAGGTAATTCCTGTTGGCTTTCAGAACTATAAACCAAATGGTCCTTATCAATCTGAATTATAGCTCCTTCTTTGGGTTCCAGTTTTTGCTGTAAAAACTCTGGTAAACGCACTTTTCCTATGAAACACAAACCTTGTGAGTCTTTCTTTTCAGCTGTCACTAATTCCATTTCCGCAGCAATCTTTCGCACTTCCGGCTTGGTTAATTCTCCAATAGGAAACAATGACTTCGCTAATTGCTGTTGTGAAAGTTGGCAAAGAAAATAAGACTGATCTTTATTATTGTCAGCACCCGCTAATAATTGATATACTGTTTCGCCATTCAACTCAATTTCACTTTTCTTACAATAATGACCTGTCGCTACGTAATCAGCACCAAGACTTAAGGCTATTTTCATGAAAACGTCAAATTTGATTTCGCGGTTGCAAAGAACATCAGGGTTTGGAGTTCTACCTTTTTCATATTCACTGAACATGTAGTCGACTATTTTTTCCTGATATTGTTCACTCAAATCTACTGTTTGAAAAGGGATACCCAATCTTTCTGCAACTAGCAGCGCGTCATTACTATCCTCTAACCACGGACATTCATTAGAAATTGTAACTGAATCATCATGCCAGTTCTTCATAAAAAGGCCTATCACTTCATATCCTTGTTGCTGCAACAAATAAGCGGCAACACTGGAGTCAACACCCCCAGAAAGTCCTAATACAACACGTTTCATTTTTAAATCTTTAATAATTTTACAAGACTGCAAAGTTACAATGTTTTATTAAGGTAAATGTACAAGGACAAACTTAATTACCAGCAGATTTTGAGATGCTACGGGGATTACTCATGTCAATTTCTTTGGCTTGTTTTCCTTTCTCAAAAAAGTGCCAAATACCGGCTTTCTTGCCGTTAACAAACTGACCTTTGGAAACAACATTACCATCAGAATCTTTAAAAACTGCTAATCCGTTATATTCATTGTTTTTAAAAATGCTCTCCTCCAATACTACACCCTTATCAGAATATTTCTTGTAGACACCCTCTTTAAAATTATTTTTATAATTAGTTTCTTCAGCCATTTTTCCACTAGCATAAAAAACTGTCCTTAAACCTTGCAAGTTGCCATTTTTATAATTTTCGGTAGTCATCAGCGTTGGAGAAGCCTGATGGTAATATTTCCACGGGCCCTCAAATAATTTGTTGACTACTTTACCTTCACTCACTTTATTATTCGCCTGATCAAAGAAGATGGTGTATGCCGAGTTGTCCTTAGCAGTAAACTCTCGAGTTGCTATTATAGATTTTGCTTTAGTATCATCGAAAAATTGAAACTTGCCGATTTCTTTATCGTGCTCAAATGCACCTTCGTATCTAAGCCTTTTGGATTCTTCATAAAATCCTTTCCAATAGCCGTGTTTCCTACCTTCTGAATCTAATTTATTATAGTCAACTTGGGACAATAGCGTTTGACTAGCAAGAATTAAGAAGAAAACTGTAAAAGAACAAAACTTATTTTTTTTCATTACGATCAAAGATTGATTTAAACTCGAAAACTGAAATGCTTAATTATTTTCACAAATTTACATTATATTATAGAAAAAGCCGAGCCCAATGATTGAACTCCACAAAGAAGCTCTACCTTTTTCTCTGTAACAGTATTTTTAGAGAAAATTCTAAGACTTTATATCGCTATGCTAACAACTAGTAACTATAACCATTTGAAAAAAAGCGCTTTAACATCAACTAATTAAAACGTTTAACTAAAGTCTTAATATTAACAACAAAGATAAACTACTAACGCAGCTAAAAAACTATGATAAAACATTAATGTACTGTATATCAATATTAAACAAGTCAAAAAAAAATCCCAAACTTTTAGTTTGTTTATCTTTTTGTTGAAAAAAATAAACGTTTAGTCAGAACTGTTTTTTAATTTAGAAAAAATTTAAAACCTTTTATTATGAAAAATTTATTTAAAATCCAGAATTTAGCTTTAATTCTTTCGCTTTTTATTTTGTTAATCTCATGTAATAACGATGACGAAAAATCTACTCCGGTTGACAACTCAATCACTGGACTTGCCTTACAAACTCCAGACTTGAGTATTTTAGTACAAGCCCTTCAAAAAGCAGGGTTGGCTGCAACATTACAGGAAAGCGGAACCTATACCGTATTTGCACCGACCAATACTGCATTTACAGCATTCCTTACAGCAAATTCATTTGCGACTATAAATGAAGTGCCAAACGCACTTTTGACTCAGATTTTACTAAATCACGTTATTAGCACTAAACTAACGGCTTCTGACTTAACCACAGGCTACATTAAAACGTTAGCAAAGGGAATCGCATCTGCAACAAACACTTTGAGTATGTATGTAAACACTTCTGCTGGTGTGACGTTAAATGGTGGTCCAAAAGTAACTACTCCCAATATTATGGCTTCCAATGGCGTAATTCATCTTGTGGACAAAGTTATTGGCTTACCAACTATTGTTACTCATGCAGCGGCAAATTCTAATTTTACCACTTTAGTTGGATTGTTAGACAAACAAGGTTTAGTGCCTACATTAAACGGAACTGACAAATCTCCGTTTACCGTATTTGCTCCAACAAATGGTGCTTTTACAACTTTTGAAATGCAAAACCCCGGAACATTAGCAAGTTTGACTTCTAATCAAGTTACTTCAGTGTTGACTTATCACGTAGTTGCAGGTGCTAATGTATTATCCACTGGAATTCCTACTACTCCAATTACTACTTTAGAAACTGGAAAATTTACAATTGCAGGAAAGGTTATTACAGACGAACGAATGAGAAATACCAATATTGCCGCTGTTGATGTCCAGTGTTCAAACGGTGTTATTCACGTTATTGATAACGTATTGTTACCAACGTTTTAAAGTAAGAAAATAGTTGTCTAGTCCTGAAATATAAAAGCTCCCAATTACGAGAGCTTTTTTTATACTTCTATCTTTTACCTTTTTAAGCTTCAGCCTGTTCCATCAGCATCTGAAATTTTAGCTGGAACACTACTTTATTCTTCAGGTCATTTTTCCAATCCTTTTGAACTCAAGCGCCACCGTAGCCGCATCAATAACATAGTCTTTTATCACAACTATTATTCCAACGGTGCGGTTTCCGCATTAGCCGAAGCTTTTATTAGGCCTTATTAAAATAAGACCTGAAACAAAAAAGCTTCCGCCGAGGCGAAAGCTTTTTAAATTTATTTCTTTTTATCCTTTGCCTTTTGAGCTTCGGCTTGTTCCATTACCTCTTGAAGTTTTCGTTGGAATTTACCTTGTTTCTTAGGCTCTTTTTTCTTGTTCTCCTGAATTTGTGCGTGGATCTTTTCGTCATCAACGATATAGTTTTTTATCACAAGCATGATTCCAATAGTAATTGTATTGGAAACGAAATAATACAAACTCAACCCAGACGCATAGCTATTAAAGAAAAACAACATCATTAAAGGCGAAACATAAATCATGATTTTCATCATCTTCGCCATATCTGGCAATCCTTCTTGCTGTGGTTGTGCCATCTGTTGATCACCAGTAGTCATTTTCATATAAAAGAAAATTGCGATAGAAGCCAAAATCGGAAACAAACTAATGTGATTTCCGTAAAACGGAATATGGAATGGTAACTCGTAAATAGAATCGTAAGAAGACAAATCATTAGCCCAAAGAAAACCTTCCTGCCTTAAACCTATTGCGGATGGAAAAAATTGGAACAAAGCATAAAATACAGGCATTTGTAATAAACCTGGAACACAACCAGCCATTGGATTCACTCCTGCTTTATTATAGAGCTTCATCGTTTCCTGCTGTTTCTTCATTGGGTCTTTTTTAAATTTTTCTCCCAATTCATTAATTTCAGGTCTCAATACTTTCATTTTTGCTTGAGACAAAAATGATTTATAAGTAATAGGCGATAAAACTAATTTAACCAATATGGTAAACAATATAATTGCCCATCCGTGTTGTATGAACATACTTAAAAAACCATATACAGGTATAAATGCATGACGGTTGATCCAACCGAAAATGCCCCAACCTAAAGCAACAATATCTTCTATATTTCTATCGTAACTTTTCAATAATTTGTAATCGGTAGGACCGTAGTACCAATTCATTTTTTCACTGATTTCCCCATTTTTAAACGCTAAAGGGACAATCGCTTTAAATTGTTTGGTGAAAATTGTATCTGTCTCTTCATCATTAACTAAATTATCTGAATATAATTCCGAATTTTTAAAAGGAGTATCAGTCAATAAGATTGAAGAGAAAAAATGTTGTTTATAAGCTATATATGATACGTTTTCAACAGTTTCCGACTCATTCTGACCAAGACCTAAATAGTCGCTTTTACCATCTTCATGCTCATAGTACAGCTCAGAATAACGATTTTCATAACTAGTACTTTTCTCGTTAGTATATGACTTCAAATCCCATTCTAATTGTAATGGTTTTGACGTGTCTAATACTTTATTTAATCCTTGAGACTGAATATCAAAATCAAGCATATAATCATCCGCTTTCAGCACGTATTTATATTCTAAATACTCGGTTGCTCCTGCTTTCAAACGCATAACTAAAATCTGGTCTGAACCGTTTTTAGTTAAAGTTGGTTCAAAATAAAGGTCCTTAGTGTTTAGAGTACGGTTGTCACTGGTAAGCAATTGAACATTTAAATGAGCATTGTTATCTTTTATCAATTTCACTAATTGTCCAGATCCTTCTCTGAACCTTTCAAAATTCTTCAAAGTAGCCTCTACGATATAACCTCCCTTATTATCAATTTTTAATTTAACTAATTTGTTCTCGATAGTTGTGTAAGAATCTTTTGCAGAGGGAAGCGTAGCTGAATAAGCAAAATCCCCTAAACTTTTTTGAAGTTGCGCTAATTGCATAGTGTCTCCCGCAGTTATAACGGTAGGTTGAGCTTTCAACTTCGCTGCAGATTCTTTAGTTTTGGCATCTTGAATCACCAATTCTTTCTTCACCTTATCAGCCGCTATATCAGCTTCAGTAGGCTGATTTTGCCACATAATCCAAAGTAATATCCCAAAAATCAATACAAAACCAATTATCGAATTCGGGTCAAATTTTTTTCCTTCCATTATAATTTAATTCAAAGTTTAATGCTTTAAGTTCCTTTATTAAAACTCGCCACAATGAGAAATAGTTATTATCATTTTTAGTCGTTTATCTACCAAGACCAAAAAACGTATTACCGTATGTTATTTTTTTCTTGCTTTTACCGCAGCTGCAACAAAATTCACGAAAAGTGGGTGTGGGTTTGCCACTGTACTTTTGTATTCCGGATGGTATTGCACTCCAATGAAAAAAGGATGGTCTTCTATTTCAATAATTTCAACCAATCCCGTATCTGGGTTTACTCCTGTAGCTTTTAAACCTGCCTTTTGTAACACATCAACAAACTCACTGTTGTACTCATAACGGTGACGATGACGTTCTGAAATGGTAGATTGTCCATAAGCTTTAAAAGCTAATGAATCTGGTGTAAGATCACATTTCCAGGCTCCAAGGCGCATTGTTCCTCCCTTATCAGTTACATTTTTTTGATCTTCCATCAAGTTAACAACAGGATACTTGGTTTGCTCATTCATTTCTGTTGAATTGGCATCTTCATAGCCTAAGACATTTCTCGAATATTCAATTATAGCCATTTGCATTCCCAAACAAATTCCAAAGAAAGGAATTTTGTTTTCACGGGCATAACGCACCGCTTCAATCTTCCCTTCGATTCCTCTTTCCCCAAAACCAGGAGCTACAAGTATACCGTCAAGACCTCGTAATTTCTCTTCAATATTTGTGGCATCAATATGTTCCGAATGAATAGAAATCACATTTACTTTAGTTTCATTTGAAGCACCTGAATGAATAAAAGCTTCCAATATTGATTTATAACAGTCCTGCATTTCTACATATTTCCCTATCAAACCGATATTGATCGTATGTTTTGGGTTTTTTAATCTACGTAAAAAAATATTCCAGTTTTTTAAATCTGGAGCCGCTTTTTTAGGCAAATCCAATTTTTTTAATGCAACAACATCTAGTCCTTCCTCCAACATCAAGTTAGGTACTTCATAAATAGTTGCAGCATCTATAGATTGTATAACCGCTTCTCTTTTTACATTACAAAATAATGCTAGCTTATTCCGAATTTCATCCGAAATTTCATGTTCTGTTCTACAAACTAAAATATCTGCTTTAATACCGCTTTCCATCAAGGTTTTTACAGAATGCTGAGTTGGTTTTGTTTTCAACTCTCCAGCAGCGGCCAAATAAGGAACTAAAGTCAAATGAATTACAATGGCATTCTTTTCACCCATATCCCAAACCAGTTGACGCACCGATTCGATATAAGGTAAAGATTCAATATCTCCAACAGTTCCACCAATTTCGGTAATAACAACATCATAATCACCTGAGTTACCAAGCAATTGCATTCTATCTTTAATTTCATTGGTAATATGAGGTACCACTTGTACCGTTTTTCCAAGAAATTCTCCTCGTCTTTCCTTTTCAATAACCGAAAGATATATTCTTCCTGTAGTAACATTGTTTGCTTGAGAAGTAGGAACATTTAAGAAACGCTCGTAATGCCCTAAATCCAAATCAGTTTCAGCACCATCATCAGTCACGTAACATTCTCCGTGCTCATAAGGGTTTAATGTTCCTGGATCAACATTTAGATAGGGGTCGAATTTTTGAATAGTCGCCCTATATCCCCGTGCTTGTAACAATTTTGCCAAAGATGCTGCAATAATTCCTTTCCCTAAAGAAGAAGTCACACCACCAGTAACAAAAATATATTTCGTTTGATTCATTCTATTATTGTTTGTATTGTAGTTGCGTAAAAACTCGGCGAAAATACGATTATAAATTGAGAATATGCTAATTTACAAATGAGATAATTCGGGAAATTGACAATTATTCAACTTAATATCTCAAAAATAAAAACCTCATTAATTTAATAAATTAGTGAGGTTTTGGATATCTTTTTTTAATATTCCGTATCAATTCTTCTAGTCCGTTTAATTTTAACTCATATATAAGTTTTAACTGTTCGCCTAATTCTCCTTTTGGAAAACCTTTATTATGATACCATACCACATAGTATTCTGGTATATCAATTAGATATTTGCCTTCGTATTTGCCAAAAGGCATTTTAGTATGAGCGAGCTTTACGAGTTGCTGTTGATTTTTATCCAAAATTTAAGGTTTAACATGAAACTTATTACCGCTTGTCCCTTTACTTCAAGCTGAAACTAATTCACTTTTCTATTGCAATATTCAAAATTAAATAAACGATTCAGTAATTACTGTTTCTCCATAATAGTTTTGCTTTTTTCATCCTCGGCTGTATCCAAAAACAATCTATACTCAAAACTTTATATGTGATGTTCGTAACTCACAGAGACAACTTAATTTTGCAGTGATTTTTTTACTTAAAAGATCTAAACTAAATATTAACTAATTTACTGGGCTTCTTTTAGAGTTAAATCAGTATCATAATTACATGATAAACACTCCTTTATTGGTATATCCTCCATTAGCCTTCTCATAATACTCAAATTTATTCTCCACTTGTTTTGTCGCTGCAGAATTCACGGTCTCCTCAAAAGTTTTATCTTGCACCAACCTCATCATGGTATCTAAAAGTCACATCAAAACCACGAGTTGCAAAATCACTTGGATAAATGTTATTTACTTTTCTAAATTCTTTTTCAAAAATTAAAGCTTCCGAAGAATCGTTATCACGAGTGACTGAAGGATACATTAACTTCAATTTTGTCAGGTTCAGAAATTTAATTTCGTCAGTATCTAAGGTTTCATTTGGCTCTAAAATCACTAACTGCAATTGATATTCCGACATTGAACCCAACATCGCCTCTATTGTTGTTTTGATCATATAGGTATTTCCCGTTTCCATCACAACATAATTCATTCTGCCTTTAATCAACATAGCTTTCAAACTTTCAGCAGATACATTACCATTTTCTTTGAAAGTCACAAATGGAATATCTTTTTGATATTCTTTAATATACCGCACAATTGATTCTTTTTTCTTATCAACTACCGCTATAATATTTCCATTACGGGCTCGCATGTAGTCAAACATAGCTTTTTTTTATTACTTCACTAGCGGGTATCGTTTGATATAAATTATTAAACGGATTCCCGATATCCTTCGACAATGGTGAGATAACTGGAATATTTTGTTCTTTTAATAACTGAGCAATAGTTTCTGCATTACTTTGATAAAAAGGTCCAATTATTACATTGGCAGTTTCAAGATTATTAGCTTTTATAATCGCCGCAACATTTGAACTGTTTTTAGTTTCCTCAGAATCATAAATTTCTACATCAATAGGAAGACCTAAAACTTTGGCAGAGTCAATCGCCATAAGTGCTCCTGCGTAAAAATCTAAAGTCATGTTCAAAAATTTATCTTTTGTCAAACGAATTGCTGTTGTATTTATAGTGTCCCCCTCTAGCCTAGCTATATTAAACGGCAAAAGTAGCACCATTTTTTTACGATTACCGAAACTGATTTTTTTTGACAAAGCAGTATATTCTTTTCTGTCCTCTAGCGAAGAGGAAGCTTGAGAAGGAACCTTTAATACCATGCCTATTTCAACTCCATTGTTAAGTTCTGGATTAAGTGCAATAAACCCCTCTTGACTCATCCCGAAGCTTTTTGACAAACTATAAAGAGTTTCTTTGGGCTGAACTTCATATGCTGTGTAAGTAACACCTGTTGACGCCTCCATTAGTTTTTGAATTGCATCTTCTTTTTTAGATTCTACTTGAGTAGCAGCTTTAATCGTCTTAGCAGCATTTCCCTTTATTACTAATCTGTATCCAATGGGCAAACCGTCAGCAATTTCAGGGTTACGTTTTTCAAGCTCTGCAATCGTAATTCCATACTTTCGGGAAATAGAATATTTAGTTTCTTTTGGAAGCACATCGTGATAAATCACTTTATCTTGAGTTACATCAGTATTTATTACCTTCTCTTTCACAGGAATAACCAGTGTTTGGCCTATTTGCAATCCTTCTTTTTCAATAAATGGATTGGCTGTTTTCAAATCTTCGTCAGAAACCCCATATTTCTTTTCAATACCATAAAGAGTCTCTTTTGGCGTCACCAGATGTGTTGCGGGCATTACATCTGTTTTGATAGGAATATTTGAAATTTTACTAGGGATCAGCAAAACAACATTTGGCTTCAAACCATTTTGCACATCCGGATTTAACTGATAAATATCAAACGGAGTCACTTTATACTTCATTGCAATTTGAATTACCGTTTCTCCTTTTTCCACTTTATGCGTAATTGGTTTTTCCTGTGCGAAAACAGTATTAGTAAACATTACTATAGTTATACAAATCGCAAAAAAATACTTCATCATTTATGTATATCAAAAAAATTATTAAATCAGAGACAACAAAACGGCATCAAATTTTATTCCAAAAATCTGATACCGTCTATGTAAAGAGCGTTATGAATATAGCTTGTCAAGAAAGAGAAAAAGCAGCATGGCTTATTCCCATTCTATAGTCGCTGGTGGTTTTGAACTAATGTCATATACTACCCTATTTACCCCTTTTACTTTATTTATGATATCATTAGAAACTTTCATTAAGAAGTCATAAGGCAAATGAACCCAATCCGCCGTCATACCGTCTGTGCTTTCAACTGCACGGAGCGCCACTACTTTTTCATAAGTACGCTCGTCTCCCATTACACCTACACTATTTACGGGAAGAAGTATTGCGCCTGCTTGCCACACTTTATCATACAAGCCCCAAGATTTTAGTCCATCGATAAACACAGCGTCAACATCTTGCAGAATGCTAACTTTCTCTGGAGTAATATCCCCTAAGATGCGAATTGACAATCCCGGTCCTGGAAAAGGATGTCTTCCCAAAAGTTCAGCATCAATTCCTAAACTAGCGCCCACTCTGCGTACTTCATCTTTGAAAAGCATACGGAGCGGCTCTACAATTTTTAATTTCATATAATCAGGCAAACCACCTACATTGTGATGCGATTTTATAGTTGCTGATGGTCCTTTTACAGAAACGGACTCTATAACATCAGGATAGATCGTTCCTTGCGCTAACCATTTTACATTTTCAATTAAATGAGACTCGTCATCAAAAACTTCGATAAAAACACGTCCAATAATTTTACGTTTGGTTTCAGGATCACTAACTCCTGCCAATTCTGACAAAAATCTATCTCCAGCATCAACACCTTTCACATTCAATCCCATTCCTTTATACTGATCGAGTACTTGGGCAAATTCGTTCTTACGAAGCAAACCATTATTGACAAAAATACAATACAGATTTTTGCCTATAGCTTGATGCAATAGAACAGCCGCTACGGTAGAGTCTACCCCTCCAGAAAGTCCAAGAACCACTTTACCGTCTTGAATTTTTTCTTTTAACTCTGCAACCATGTCCTCAACAAAAGCGTTAGGAGTGAAGTTTTGTGGAACTTCAGCAATTTTAACCAAAAAATTCTCTAACATTTTTGAACCATCCGTAGAATGAAATACTTCTGGATGGTATTGTATCGCATAAGTAGGTTCCCCATCTATTTTATAAGCAGCAAATTCAACATCATGCGTGCTGGCTAATTTGATACCATTTGTGGGTAACGATTTAATACTATCGCTATGACTCATCCAGACTTGACTGTTAAGATCAACTCCTTCAAAGAAAGTCTCGTTTGGTTTTATAAAGGACAAATTAGCCCTACCATATTCTCTTGTATTTGAAGCGGCAACTTCACCACCACTAAAATGAGCTAAATATTGCGCCCCGTAACAAACGGCAAGCATAGGAAGCTTTCCTCTAATTTGTGATAAGTCTGGATGCGGAGCATCTTCTGAACGAACAGAAAATGGACTTCCCCCAAGAATTACGGCTTTGTAAGGAGACAAATCACTCGGGAAATGATTATAAGGAAAAATTTCGCAGAATATATTTAATTCGCGAACTCTACGAGCAATAAGTTGTGTGTATTGCGATCCAAAATCTAAAATAAGTACGTTATGTTGCATGCGCAAAAATACTTTTTATATTCGGAATTGAAAAATTGAATTTAAAAAAATAATGGTTTAATTTTTTTCTCTTTAAATAACAATACTTTTTGATCAAAAGACTGATTCGCTTTTGTGTAGTATTGCTTTTATTCTTAAATTAGCTTTAGACTTATAAAAGACTATTTTTGTAAAAACATTAACATTATAAAAATAAAAAAAGGAGGACAAAAAAATATATAGCAGTTGCCGTTTTGGGTCCTCTGGCAATTTCATGCAGTGTGATCGATAATTTGTTGACCTTTTCGATAGACAATCAAACATCGGTGACGATTCCAGCCGGATTTCCTGTAAATACACCCATAGACTTTAGCGCAGAAACCGCTTCTAATTCTAGCACGGTATTTGAAAACAACAACACAAAAGCAGACTTAGTTAAGGATGTAAGACTAAAGGAGCTGAAATTGACAATAACAAATCCTACTGATAAAAATATTTCATTTTTGAAATCCATCCATATGTATATTTCTACAAATAACAGTGACGAAATAGAGCTGGCTTTTTTAGACGATATTAATTCAACTTCAAGTACTATAACTCTAACTCCCACCTCAGAAAAACTAGATAAATATCTTAAGGCTGAAAGTTTCACTTTAAGAGTGAAGGCTGTAACGAAAGAAACGGTCAGTGAAAATATAACAGTAAAAGCAGACATGAGATTTCAAGTCACGGCAGATTCTTTTTAAATAAAAAGATTTTTTCTATTGTACATTACTCTTTTATAAGAATAATAGTTGCTTTAAAGCCAGTACCAAGATTCCATTGACTAGCTGAAATCAAACTGCCTTTATCATCGTACACTTTAAACTCTGCCGTGTTAGGTCCAGAGCTTCCTTGATTTAAGGCTTCGAAATCGATCTTATTTATTCCTTTTTCTAACTCTATTTGGAAACCTTTAAAATTGCTGTCTAAATTTACTTGGTACTCAATCACTTTGTCATTTAAGTACACCCGTATTTGATCCCCATCCACATAGGCAGCATCACGATACAAAACTTTAGCGGTAGCAGAACCCGTTTTGTAATCACCTAGGTTTTGGTTTCTCCTATAAACATTCTGGTCAGGGTTGTCTTCCTTCTTATTTAATCTATCTCTTACAATGTCGCCAGGATTGATAAAATTATCTTTTAAAATCATCGATATGGGAGCCGGTTCAGGATTAGGAGTCGGTTTTATCGCAGCTTCAGGAGTGACTATAGCTGGAAGTTCTACCTTTGGCGCTTTAACTTTTTTAGCTTTAAAACCAAGATCTACCGGAGGTATAGCTTTAAATTTATTACTAAATTCATTCTGGGAATATGCTTTTACAGACAGTCCTATTATTAAAATTAAAAAGAAAATTCGATTCATAATGCTTGCGTATTGATTGGCCCTTTTTGTATTTGTTTTCAACAAATATAAAATGTTAAAAATAGTATTCTTTGACATTCCTTTATAACTCAATATTTTAGAATTTATTTCGTTTTTCTAATTAAAACATTTTGTAAAAACCGTGTTTTTTATTTTACTATTTTTATAAATTGCAAAAAATATACCAACTTTCAAAGTAATCAAAATTTCTTTAGAAACCAAGCTTGAAAAATGAAAAGAGAAAACATATTAACAGGCTCCCCATGGGAAGATAAAATGGGATATTGTCGTGCTGTCAGGATAGGAAATAGCATTGAAATTTCAGGAACAGTAGCCATAATTGATGCTGAGAAAGTAAAAGCCAATGATGCTTATGCGCAAACCTTCAATATTCTTGAAAGAGTTGAAAAAGTGCTTGAAGATTTAAATGCAAGCATGAAAGATGTTATCCGCACTCGAATATTCACCACTGACATTACTACTTTTGAAGATGTTGCAAGAGCACATTCTGCTTTTTTCAAAGACATCAAACCTACTACAGGATTTTATGAAATCAGTAAATTGATAGCTCCGGAATATTTGGTTGAAATAGAATTTACAGCTGTACTTCCTGAAAAACGCAATAATTTCGATGGATTGTAATACTTTAGCAAAATAACATTGTGAAATTCCCTGTAAAAAACAGAATGATTTTAGAAAAAATAAAAAATACAATACTACTCTCCCTCAAATGGATTTTCATTTGTCTTCTGATAGGGTTCTTATCAGGTTCCGCTTCAGCATTTTTGTTAGTAGCTTTAGAATGGGTAGCGAACTTTAGAGGCCTAAACAGCTCGATAATTTGGCTCTTGCCGATAGGTGGTTTGCTTATCGGACTGGGCTATCACTACTATGGATCTTCGGTTGTAAAAGGAAATAATTTATTACTTGAGGAATATGAAACTCCAAAAAAGACAATCCCATTAAAAATGGCTCCTTTAGTTCTTCTTGGAACAATAATCACGCATCTCTTTGGCGGATCAGCAGGTCGAGAGGGAACAGCAGTACAAATGGGTGGAGCAATAGCAGACCAATTCACTGCGATTTTCAAGTTGGACGATTCAGACAGAAAGACACTTATCATTTTAGGAATTAGCGCAGGGTTTGCTTCCGTTTTTGGCACACCCTTAGCCGGAGCTTTATTCGCTTTAGAGGTTTTATATTTTAGCAAAGTCAATTACAAAAGCATGGTTTTGTCATTTTTAGTAGCATTTATCGCTTATTATACTGTTGAAGTTTGGAAGGTAAATCACACCCATTATTCCATACCAGTTGTTCCAAAGCTAAATCTAAACATACTACTTTGGATTATCCCTATTAGTGTTCTATTTGGCTTATCTGCCATGCTCTTTTCCAGAAGCACCCATTATTGGGGCACTTTATTTTCGAAAATTAAATATCCTCCTTTTCGTCCATTTATTGGAGGAATTCTGTTTGCTGTCGCGATTTACTTCATCGGCACCACAAAGTATTTGGGTTTAGGAGTTCCGATTATCGTGGAATCATTTTCGAAGCCTAGCGAGTATTATGATTTTTTGGCCAAAATAGTATTCACCGGGTTTATTTTGGGCGCAGGATTTAAAGGTGGTGAAGTCACCCCACTCTTTTTTATTGGTGCAACATTAGGAAGTGCATTGTCCTTGGTTGTGCCCCTCCCAATTGCATTATTGGCAGGAATGGGTTTCGTAGCTGTTTTCTCGGGTGCAACACACACGCCTATAGCATGTACCATTATGGGAATGGAGCTTTTTGGTATCCAAAGTGGGCCTTACATAGGAATTGCATGTTTTATTGCCTATTTTTCATCAGGTTCAATAGGAATTTATCATTCACAAATTGTTAAAGGCGCCAAATATCATTTATATCAGAAATTAAAAAGAAAAAAAATGGATAATTTCTAATTTGAAAAAGCGTGTTATTTGCCAAATGACTTCAAACTTTACATTTAAAAATGTAAATTCGCAGACTATGAAAATACAAGACATTCAAGCAATACAGTTGTTATTGGCAACACCCAAAAAAATTGCAATAATTCCACATAGAGGTCCTGACGGTGACGCTATGGGTTCAACTTTAGGATTATATCATTTTTTGTTAAAAAACAATCATGAACCTACCGTTATTGCACCAAATGAATTTCCCGATTTTCTAGCTTGGCTTCCAGGCTCTAAAACGGTAAAAATATTCGAAAAAGATAGAGAAAATAGCGTAAAAATTCTTGAAGCTGCCGATCTAATTTTTACTTTAGACTTTAACGCCTTGCACAGAGTTGGCTGTGGTATGGAAGAGGTGTTAAGCGCAATGAAAGCGCCGTTCATCATGATCGACCACCACCAAAAACCAGATGATTACGCTGCCTATACCTACTCAGATACTTCAATAGGGTCTACATGCGAAATGCTTTATAACTTCATTTCCTTTCTTGACAAAAAAGAAGATATCGACAAAACAATCGGAACTTGTATTTATACCGGTATCCTTACAGACTCGGGCTCCTTTAGGTTTCCAGGAACTACAGGAAATACACACCGAATTGTTGCAGAATTAATTGATTTAGGCGTTGAAAACACAAAAATACCTACTTTGTTGTTTGAGAATAGCTCCTACAGTCGCTTACAGCTGCTTGGAAGGGCTCTTCAAAATTTAAAAGTATTGTCAGGACATCAGACAGCCTATACCACACTAACCCAAGATGAGTTAAATACCTTTGATTATATAAAAGGTGATACTGAAGGAATCGTAAACTATGGACTAAGCATAAAAGGAATTGTTTTTACGGCGATTTTTATCGAGAATAAAGACGAGAAAATTATCAAAATTTCATTCCGTTCACAAGGGGAATTTGATGTAAATGAATTTGCGAGAAATCATTTTCACGGAGGGGGACATCGCAATGCCGCGGGTGGAAAATCGGAAGTATCAATGGAGGAAACTGTGCGTAAATTTGAAGATTTAGTAACAAAATTAACCATATAAAAGACCATGAAATTTAGCCAATATACCGCAGTTGCGTCCATTTTATTTCTATTAGTTACCAGTTGTAAACAACATCAGGAAGTAAGAAGACCGATTTCTCATACTTCTGGAAGTTTCATGAAAAAGTCAGTCGAAAGAAATAAAAAATTGGTAGCAAGCGAAGAAGACCAGATTGAAGCTATAATAAAAAAGAACCCTACAGTAGAGTATTTCACTTCGTCTAAAGGATATTGGTATTCCTATGAAACCATGAATGAACTGGATACTTTAACTCCTAAAAAAGGGGATGTGGCCTTTTTTGATTATGAAATAAAAGACATAGATGGCAATATAATTTACACCCAACTCGAATTACGACCCCAGACCTATTATGTAGACAAACAAGATATCATGATCGGGCTGAGGAATGGAATCAAACTGATGCACAAAAATGAAACGGTAAACTTTCTTTTTCCATCACATATGGGGTATGGATATCATGGCGATAATAAGAAAATCGGCATAAATCAGCCTTTACTTTGCACGGTCACACTGAGAGATTTTAAGCCGGAAGCTGTATATAAAAAACAGACCGAATCAAAACCAGCTGCTGTCAAACTTCCTATAGAAACAGTATCGACTGACAGTACGCCAAAGCAATCAATTCCAGTAAAAAATTCAATTCAAAACATAAACAAAAAAGACACTCTTAAATAATTAAGTCAATTTATATCGATATGAAAAAAAATCTCTTATTCGTATTACTAGTAATTACTACATTTTACTCCTGCAACGAAGAAAACAGTAGCCTTCCTGATGGTCTGTATGCTAAAATACAGACAAGTAAAGGAGACATTATTCTTGCCTTAGATTATAAAAAAGCACCTATAACGGTCGCAAATTTCATTACGTTGGCAGAAGGAAAAAATAATTTCGTAACCAATGACAACTTGAAAGGAAAACCCTTTTTTGACGGATTAAAATTTCATAGGGTAATTAAAGATTTTATGATTCAAACGGGAGATCCTTTAGGCACAGGCTCTGGAGATGCTGGCTATAAATTTAAAGATGAAATTAATGATTTACGCTTTGATGGCGCAGGAGTTTTAGGCATGGCAAATAATGGTCCGGCTACAAATAGCAGTCAGTTTTTTATTACCCACCTCGCCACACCATGGTTAGATGGAAAACATACTATTTTTGGGCACGTGGTAGAAAACGGAATGAATGTGGTAAACCTAATCGAACAAAATGACTATGTCAATAAAGTTACTATCATAAGAAAAGGAGAGGCGGCAAAAAAGTTTAATGCCACAAAAACGTTTTATGATTACTTCTCAGTCGAATCAGAAAAGCAAAAAGAAAAGCTAGCTATCGATGCGCAAAGTAAAAAAGAATATGATGCAAAATACAAAGACGTTCGCGATGACAAGGTTAAATATTTTAATGCGTTAAAAAGCAAAGCAACGAAGACGTCAACAGGGCTTAAATACGTTATCACTAAAAAGTCTGGCGGCAAAAAACCCGCCAAAGGAACTACAATAAATATTGATTACGCAGGCTTTTTAGAAGATGGTCAAATATTTGATACCAGTGTTGAAAACGAAGCTAAAATATTTGGTAAATTTGATTCTCGCAGAGCGGAACAAAATGGTTATCAACCGATCCCATTTCAAGCAGGACGGAAAGATGGAATGATTCCTGGATTTATTGAAGGACTAGAGAAATTATCAATTGGAGATAAAGCCATCTTGTTTATACCTTCCCATTTGGCATATGGTGCAGGGGGGGCGGGAGACGTTATTCCACCAAACACTAATATTATATTTGAAGTGGAATTATTGGAATCAAAACCTGAATAAAAAATTAGAATTTAAAAATCGTACAAAATGAAACTTAAACTTTTATTTTTAGTTTGCATCGGAATGCTAAGCGCACAGGCTCAGAGCACCAAAAAACCTGTTGCTGCAAAAAAACAAACGACAACAACAAAGACTGCTGTTAAAAAGCCCATTGCAGTTGAAGGGATTTTTGCAACCATATTTACAAACAAAGGAGATATAACCGTACAATTAGATTACCAAAAAACTCCCATAACAGTAGCTAATTTTATAGCGCTGGCGGAAGGAAAAAACACTTTTGTAACTAATGAGAAACTAAAAGGTAAACCATTCTATGATGGTTTGAAATTTCATCGTGTCATCAATGACTTTATGATTCAAACCGGAGACCCACAAGGAAGTGGTGCAGGCGGAACCGGATATGCGTTCAAAGATGAATTCACGGATTTAAAGTTTGACAAAGGCGGTATCTTAGCAATGGCCAATTCTGGTCCAGCTACAAATTCAAGTCAATTTTTTATCACGCACAAAGACACCCCTTGGCTAAACGGGAAACACACGATTTTTGGACATGTGACCGAAGGAATGCAAATAGTAAACAGTATCGTTCAGGGTGATGTAATAACAAAAGTAAGCATCTCAAGAAAAGGGGCTGCTGCTAAATATTTTGATGCTCCAAAAGTGTTTGCCAACTATTATGGTAATAAAGCTGATGATGCTAAAAAACAAGCTGCCCTTGAGGAAGAAACAAAAAGAATTGAAACTAAAAAATATGCTGGTGTAGTAGCTTCAAAAAAAGCTTTTTTTGAAACAACAAGAGCAAACGCAACAACCACAGCTTCTGGCTTAACTTATAAAATAACCCAAAAAGGGAGTGGCATTAAACCAGTTGACGGTTCCACTTTCTATTTTCATTATGCTGGTTATTTTGAAGACGGAAGCTTGTTTGACAGCAGTTATGAGGAAGTCAATAAAGCCTATGGAAAGTATGACGCAAACCGAGCGGCGCAAAACGGATACCAAGCATTTCCTTTTGAAGCAGGAAAAAAGGACGGTATGATTCGCGGGTTTTTGGAAGGATTGAGTTTGATGTCCTATGGAGACAAAGCCTTATTGTTCATCCCCTCTAATTTGGCTTATGGGGAACGAGGAGCCGGTGGCGTAATACCACCAAATGCAACCCTGATTTTTGAATTGGAGATGCTTGAAAAGCCTACAACTCCAAAATAATAATCAACAATAATTTTAAATAATAAACCCGACAAATTTTAAAATCTGTCGGGTTTTTGTTACTAATCTATTTTGAAAGAAGAACTAGTTTAAAAGAAGAAAAATGTTTCTTCTTGACACTCTATTTCTTTCCGAATTTCCAATCAAATTCGTCTTTTTCGTTGATGATTGCACCAATTTCAAATTTGACAACCTCATCAAATTCTGTTTGAAAAATAATCCAATTTTCTTCGTTAAAATAATTTTCGAAGGTGTCAAACTCTTCTTGAGTAAATTTAGAAAGCCCTTTTTTAGTCAGTTCCTTCTTGACTTCAGCTATGTTTCTATTGATTAGCTTATTCCCAAACAATTCTAATTCCGGACTTGAAATCACCATATAACCCAATTTGAAGTCTTCCTCTTTGTAGAATGTCAAACGAATTTTGAGTGCATTGTAAGCAAAAATTACATTGTCCTCCTCATCCTTATAGTTCCTATCAGGTTTGCCATAAATAGCGCTAACGTCTTTTTGTTTCATCCCGAAAATGAGCTTATCAATTCCGAATTTTAGATTTATTTTCATATCCTTTTATTTGAGTGCAAAGTTCGCAAAGTTTTTGACAAACTACACTACGTTAATGTCAAATAATAGTCAGCACCAAAGGCATTTCATATGCTTAAATCAGAATCGCAGATTTTTATCTATCCACAGTATTTAGGATAAAGGATCTGTTTTTTCTTTAGAACAAAAATATTAACTTAATTTAGCATTAGGACGTCACCGCTGCCAAACTCCACTTCTTGTATAAGAAAAATTGAAACAATTTGGACTCCCTGGTTTTATTGCCCCTTTTTCCGCTTAAGGAATTACAAGGCTAGAACGTTTGCAAAAATAATAAAGCAAAATTTATTTTTATGAAACTACCCATCAACGACAAAAAATTTCTCGTTTTACTTTTTTCTATTTCGATTGTAGTTGTCCTGGAGATTTTATCCATAATAGGAGTTAACATTCCTCTACCTTATGCACCTTTTATTTTTGCCGTTTTCATTATTGGTATCGGTCACGGAGTTTTGAAGGATGGAATAAAAGCCATTTTTAAACTTAACTTTAGCAGCATCAATTTATTGATGACCATTGCTGTTGTTGCCGCTTTCTATTTAGGGGAGTATCCTGAAGCGGCCGTAGTCATCGTTTTATATGTTTTGGGCGAACGACTGGAAGATATCGGCCTTGAAAACTCGAAATCGGCTTTAGACAAATTGGTAAGTATGGCCCCTAAAATGGCTTTTGTAAAAAAAGAAAACAAAAATGTACCGATAAACAAAATCCTAGTTGGGACAATAATCCAGGTCAAACCGGGCGAAATGATTCCCCTTGATGGCAAAATAATTTCAGGAAAAACTACTGTTGACGAAGCTGCCATTACGGGTGAGCCCATCCCGAAAGATAAACATCCCGGTGACCATTTATTTGCCGGTACGCTCAACAAAGATAGTTTCATTGAAATAGAGACTATCAAACTTTCTGTAGACACCACATTTTCAAAAATTATCCGGCTCACCTTTGAAGCTGCCGCAGCTAAAAGCGACACCCAGAAATTCATTCAGCGGTTTTCAAAATTTTACACACCAACAATTATTTCCTTGGCAGTGCTGGTTTTTACAATACCCGTTTTTATATTGCATTTAGATTTTGATGTCTGGTTAAACCAAGCCATCACCCTATTAGTCATTGCCTGCCCGTGTGCTCTGGTTATCTCCACTCCGGTTGCAATATATGCCGCATTCGGGAATGCTTCCGCAAAAGGGGCACTGATAAAAGGGGGGAAATACATAGAATCTATGGCTGACCTAAAAGCCATCGCCTTAGACAAAACCCGAACCATCACTTATGGTAATCCGATCGTTTCTGATGTTTTTCCATTAAACGGAACGAGTCGGGAAGAACTTTTAGCTTGTACCGCTGGAATCGAATTGTTTTCTGAACATCCATTGGCCAAAGCAATTGTCGCTGCTAGCAGAAAAGAAGGTTTTGAACCGCACAAAGCGGAAGCTTTTACAAGTATTATAGGAAAAGGAGCTATCGCAAAATGTTTAGTTTGTGAAGACGAAACCGTATATGTGGGCAAACTTGAATTTATCAAAGAATATCATAAGGTCAACGACGAGGCCGAAAAAATAGTAGAACAACTTGCCTTGGAAGGAAAAACAAGCGTAGTTGTTAGTTTTGGTGAAGCTGTAGCCGGTATCATTGGCTTGACAGACGAAATAAAACCCGATAGTGTATCTGCAATAAAAGAACTGCAGAAACTAAACGTCAAGTTAATAATGCTAACTGGTGACAGCGAAAAAGCGGCTCATTATGTGGGACGGCAAGTGGGAATAGAAAACGTATTTGGGGGTTTACTACCAGAAGACAAGTCAGAGAAAATAAAAGAACTATTAGAGCAATTCGACAGTGTAGTTATGGTGGGAGACGGAATAAACGATGCGCCGGCATTGGCATTAAGTACTGTGGGAATTACAATGGGCGCTGCAGGAAGCGATACGGCAATAGAAACAGCCAACATTGCCTTAATGAACGACAAGCTTTCTCTTATTCCCTTTCTCATTCGCCTTAGTAAAAAAACGTTGTCTAGAATAAAGTTCAATACTATTGGCGCTATTGGAGTTAAGCTCGTTTTCATCACGCTTGCTTTTATGGGCTACAGCAACTTGGTTTTCGCTATTGCTGCGGACGTGGGTGTTACTTTGATTGTCATTTTGCTAAGTCTAAATTTGATGACATTTGAAAACACTAAGCAAAGATCCTGATTTAGAATAAAAATATAATTTCTACTTTTAAGAACTGCAGTTGTCCATAAAGAAAATCAATTTACAAATGCTACAAGAAAATTCTATAAGCTTTTGATTAAATTAGCTTTAACATTATCAAACCATTCTGATCTGAGGATACTTAAAATAATGGTATCCCTACGTATAGCGTTGTTAAAAGTAGGCATGTGATTTCTCAAAACACCTTCTTCTTTACATCCTATACTTTTCATAGCAGCAATACTGCGTAAATTTTTGTTATCAGCCCTAAATTCTACTCGCTCCATGCCTAATTCTTCAAAAGCAAATTGCAACAACAAAAATTTGCAGTGCTTATTTAAACCCGTTCCTCGGAACTGTTTACCATACCAGGTAAAGCCTAATAGTAGCGTTTTAAAATCATGATTAATTCCATAGAAACGGGTACTCCCTGCATATTTTCCGGTTTTTTTATCGAAGACAATAAAGGGAAGTTCTGTTTTACTTTCTCTCGCTTTAACAGCCAATTGAATGTAGTTAATCAAGTTTTCCTTTCCATCAGCTTGCACTAAAGAATACTCCCAGGTTTCGGGCTCATTAAGCGAAATCTCTGATAAGTTGTCGACATCTGTTTCTTGTAGTGGACGAAGTAATACCTTTTCGTCTTCAAGGATTAGATTGATGTTAAAATTGAAACTCATGTTGGACTATTTTAAATCATTATCTATGAACGGTTTTTCTACAAAATACAAAAGCATTAAGAAGGTTAAGAAAAAAATACTTAACAAACCTAATGCCTCATTTTTTTTAATGCAACAGACAATTATTCGCTCATTTCGTCGTAACGTTCTGGAATTTGTGGGTCATAAAGCGGACACTTGAATTCTTCCATTATATTTACTAATGCATCCATTGTCTTTCCCTCAGTACCGTAGCAATCAATTTTGATACTATGCGGAGTCGTTCTTATATGAAAAGCACCTACTCCGCTTGTGTTTTTCCAACTGGAGTCGTCCACTTTTTCCCATTTTGAGAATACAGAAGCAACTCTATTCAAGATTACTTGAACAGGAAGCTCTTCTAAACCTTCAATTACTTCAGGTTCTTCTAAAATCATTTCATATACCTCATGATGATTTAAATAAATTCCTTCTAGATATTTCCAAAATACTAATTCGTACATAACATTTATTTTTTAGCCCCGATAGCAGCGACATCCTTTATGTTCTTTCTTTAAGAACATAAAGATAGAGCGGAGAGCGGGATTAGCTTCTTATAAAAAAACTTATATTAATATTCAAAAACGCCATATTCACTACTGATAGTCAATTTCTTGCTGTCGGCCGCTTCCACTCTACCCACGATTTGTGCATCGACGTTGAATGATTTTGAAATCGCAATAATATCATTTGCAACTGCTTCGGGAACATAAATTTCCATTCGGTGACCACAATTGAAAACTTGGTACATCTCTTTCCAGTCTGTTTTAGACTGTTCTTGTATCAACTGAAACAAAGGTGGTACGGGAAATAAGTTGTCTTTTATGATATGTAGATTCTCGACAAAATGCAAGATCTTAGTCTGAGCTCCGCCGCTGCAATGCACCATTCCGTGTATGGCATCCGAACTGTATTTGTCTAAAATTTTCTTGATAATAGGAGCATAAGTTCTCGTAGGCGAAAGCACGAGTTGGCCTGCATCGATTGGGGAGTTTTCGACAGCATCTGTCAATTTTACCTGACCAGAATAAATCAAGTCTTCAGGAACGGAAGCATCATAACTCTCAGGGTATTTGGTTGCCAAGTATTTTCCGAAAACGTCGTGACGTGCTGATGTCAGTCCGTTACTTCCCATACCACCATTATAGCTTTTCTCATAAGTCGACTGGCCGAATGAAGCCAATCCTACGATTACATCTCCTGCCTTAATGTTGGCATTGTCAATCACTTTAGACCGTTTCATACGAGCCGTTACGGTAGAATCTACAATAATGGTGCGCACAATATCTCCTACATCAGCGGTTTCCCCGCCAGTTGAATGAATAGTCACACCAAAGGAATCTAGTTCTTTTATCAGTTCTTCGGTTCCGTTGATTATAGCTGACAAAACTTCGCCTGTAATCAAATTTTTATTTCTTCCTATTGTGGAGGAAAGCAAAATATTATCAGTGGCACCTACACACAATAAATCGTCGATGTTCATGATCAAAGCATCTTGTGCTATCCCTTTCCATACCGATATATCGCCTGTTTCTTTCCAATACATGTAAGCCAAAGCCGATTTAGTTCCTGCTCCGTCTGCATGCATGATTAGGCAGTAGTCTTTGTCCTGGGTTAGGTAATCTGGAACTATTTTACAAAAAGCTTGAGGAAACAATCCTTTGTCAATATTTTTTATAGCGTTATGCACGTCTTCTTTGCCTGCTGAAACTCCGCGTAGTGCATACCGTTTACTAGTATCTGAACTCATTTAATGTAGTTGTATAGGTTGCTTTTAGGCAACTTGGTTTTGGGGCAAAGATAAATATTTTTTTTCAGTTTTGCCTATTGTGATTTAGGAAGTGTTTTATGAAAAGCAGCCCTATACAAAAAAATTAACAACAAAAAAATGCCTATCTGAAACAGATAGGCATTTTTTATTAAAAATAGATTTGTTATTATTTAGTAAATAACAATTCTCTGTATTTAGTCAATGTCCAAAGTTCATTATCAACCAAAAGCTCTAGTTTATCACAATGCTCACGAATGATTTCAAAATAAGGTTTAACATTATTACAATACGCTTCAGCCATTGCTTGACCGTCAGTCAAAACATTAGCTTTCTTTCTCTCATTTGTCATCTCAAGCACTTTAGAATTGATTCCTTCGATATGTCTTGAAATATCTTTTATCAAAATGATTTGCTCTTTTGCGATAGTTTCAAAATCAGAACCAAAGATGTCTTTCAATCCTTTTACGTTTTCGATCAAAGTATTTTGGTAACGAATAGCAGTAGGAATAACGTGATTTGTTGAAATATCACCTAAAACTCTACCTTCTATTTGAATTTTCTTAGTGTACTCTTCTAATTCAATTTCGTAACGCGCTTCCACCTCAATGTGATTCATGATTCCCAACTCAGAAAACAAATCTAATGCTTGTTTAGAAGCTCTTGCTTTTAATGCTTCAGGAGTTGTTTTGAAATTGCTCAAACCTCTTTTTTCGGCTTCTTTTTCCCATGCTTCACTGTAACCATCTCCTTCAAAAAGAATTTTCTTAGAGTGCTTGATATATTCTCTTAACACATTAAAGATGGCGTCATCTTTCTTCATTTCTTTAGTTTCAATCAGAGCATCAACTTCAACTTTAAAATCTCTTAATTGCTTAGCAACTATAGCGTTCAACGTAGTCATTGCGTTGGAACAATTTGAATTAGAACCTACAGCTCTAAACTCAAATTTATTACCTGTAAAAGCAAAAGGTGATGTTCTGTTTCTATCTGTATTATCCAAAAGAACGTCTGGAATTTTACCTACTACGTTTAATTTTAGATCTGTTTTTTCTTCTGGAGATAATTTTCCTGCGGTTACTCCTTCTAGTTCAGCCAAAACTTTTGTCAATTGCTCTCCAATAAACACAGAGATAATTGCTGGTGGTGCTTCATTTGCCCCTAATCTATGGTCATTTCCTGCTGTTGCAATAGCACCTCTCAATAACGATTCGTGATCGTGAACTGCTTTTATGGTATTGATAAAGAAAGTTAAGAACTGTAAGTTACTCATTGGTGTCTTACTTGGACTCAATAAATTAACCCCTGTATCTGTTGCCAATGACCAGTTATTATGCTTTCCTGAACCGTTTACTCCTTTGAAAGGTTTTTCATGGAACAATACTTTTAAGTCATGACGTTCAGCCACTTTTTCCATTACATCCATCAACAGACAGTTGTGATCTACTGCTAAATTTGTCTCTTCAAAAATAGGTGCAAATTCAAATTGATTTGGCGCTACTTCATTATGACGTGTTTTTACTGGTATTCCCAGTAACATACATTCTTGTTCTAAATCTCTCATATAAACTAAAGCACGAGTAGGAATAGAACCAAAATAATGGTCGTCCAATTGTTGTCCTTTTGCCGAAGTATGACCTAACAAAGTTCTTCCAGTCATCATAAGATCTGGACGAGAATTAGCCAATGCTCTATCGATTAAGAAATATTCTTGCTCCCAACCTAAGGTTGCAGTTACTTTCTTTACGTTTTTGTCAAAATATTTACACACTTCAGTAGCAGCATCATCCATTACCTGTAAAGCTCTCAATAAAGGTGTCTTATAATCTAAAGCTTCTCCGGTGTAAGAGATAAAAACCGTAGGAATACATAAAGTAGTTCCAAGTATAAATGCTGGAGAAGTTGGATCCCATGCAGTGTATCCTCTTGCTTCAAATGTATTTCTGATTCCTCCATTTGGAAAACTAGATGCATCTGGTTCTTGTTGAATCAATTGTGCACCACCAAATTTTTCAACAGGGTCACTACCATCATAAGATGTTTCAAAGAAAGCATCATGTTTTTCGGCAGTCGATCCAGTTAAAGGTTGAAACCAGTGCGTATAATGGGTTACTCCTTTAGACAGAGCCCATTCTTTCATACCCATTGCGATATAATCCGCTAATTTTCTATCTATTTTAGTTCCATGCTGAACAGCGCCTTGTACTCCTTTAAAAGCATCTGAAGTCAAATATTGCTTCATTGCTTTATCATTAAACACATTTGATCCGAAAAGAACTGACTTTTTACCAGCTTCTTCAAATTTAACTGGCTTTCTGGTTGATGCTTCTTTCAAAGCTTGAAAACGTATTGTTGACATAAAAACTTGTTTTATAGATTAAACCCCTATTATTAGGGTGCAAATATATACCTATTATTACTTTTATAAAATTTTACCTCTATTTTTTACGGGTAACAACTCTAAAATAATCAAATTCGTAATAATAACCTTCGATAATAACAACATGCTAATTTTAGCCGCGTATATTTTTGAATTCTCAATAACCGTTAGTTAAGAGCACGAATTTGAGTGACAAACTAACTTTACCCGAATAACTGTGGAGGATTAAAATCAAAAAGTATCTTTGTAAAACTTTTAATAAACTGATTTATGGTTGTCTGGATTTCCTTCTTTATTGTAGTTTTAATAATTCTTACTTTGGATTTGGGTGTTTTCAATAAAACACCTCACATCATTAGTACAAAAGAAGCCTCAAAGTGGACCTCTATTTGGGTAACACTTTCTTTTTTGTTTTCTGGCGTAATTTATTGGATTTATGATAATAACTATATTGCGAATCCGGACGACTTGAAACCGCTTGCCGCATCGATAAAATTCATTACTGGCTACTTAATTGAATTATCCCTAAGTGTAGATAATATATTTGTTATCGCTATTATTTTTTCGGCCTTCAAAATACCGCAAAAATACCAACATCGGGTTTTATTTTGGGGTATTCTCGGGGCGATTGTATTCAGGGGCTTGATGATCTTTTTTGGCGTTATGCTGATCAATAAGTTTTTCTGGACTACGTATGTCTTTGGTTTCTTCCTAATTTTCACGGCAATGAAAATGTTGTTTAGCAATGAAGATGAAAAATTCGAACCTAAGAAATCGTTTGTTTTTAAAAGTCTTAAAAAGATAATGCCGATCTCTAATCATATCGACCAGGAACATTTCTTCGTAAAAAGGCGCCACATTACCGCAGCGACCCCTCTTTTTGTTGCATTAGTAGTAATTGAAGTTATGGATGTCGTTTTTGCTATTGACAGCGTACCAGCCATTTTAGCCATAACTAGCGATCCGTTTCTAGTTTTTAGTTCTAATATTTTTGCCATATTAGGCTTGCGCTCTATGTATTTTTTCTTAGCAAATATGTTACAAAAATTCAGCTATTTAGAATTCAGTTTAATCGCTATATTAAGTTTCGTGGGACTCAAAATGTTGCTTCATGAAATTGTAGAAATTCCAGAGTGGGCATCGCTAGCTTTTATTGCACTATCACTTTTAGTAGGAATAGTAGTTTCATTACGGATGAGTAAACTTGAAGATACGACGAAAGATAGTTAAAAAAGAACTCTCATTACATTTACAGCATAAAAAAAGGAACCCGTAAAAGGTTCCTTTTTTTGCTCATTAAATAAAGTTGTTAATTTCTTTTTTTAACATTACTATCGTCTATGTTGTATCTTTTAATAACAGCGTTGTAATCTGGATAATCGGGATTAATTACTGATTTATTTGTATTTATCCCATCATCCCCTGGAATAATAACAACTCTGAATATTTTACCTAATCTAAAACTCGTTGGTAGTTGCGCTCTATCGAAATTTGCATCAATCAAAATGCTAAACTGTTTATATGAAAAATTATAATTGTATTTTGCTGTACCATTCGGAAAGTAATAAACTTGAGGTAAAAGAGCCCAAGTATCGATTCCAGCATTAGTATTAATTAATTCATAAATCAAAAGATTATCTCCTGAGTAAATCCTCGGACTTAACGCAAATGTGACTTTATACCCATTTGCTGTAGTAAAGTCTGGCTCCACTTCAAACACTTCCGCTATCAATCCATCTTGCCCGTCAAAACCATCCTGCCCGTCAAAACCATCAAATCCTGGAGGACCTTGTGGTCCTTCGCAACTTG
This sequence comes from uncultured Flavobacterium sp., assembly GCA_937773775.1. Lineage (GTDB taxonomy): Bacteria > Bacteroidota > Bacteroidia > Flavobacteriales > Flavobacteriaceae > Flavobacterium. The sequence continues at coordinate 31,285 of CALJVL010000009.1, read as the reverse complement.
AAATTACAATCATCCCAATAATTGCTAAAAATGTACTAATCCTTCTCATATCTATTTTTTTTAAGTTTGTTATTAATTTTAATACCCATCTATTGCAGCAAAATCAATTTTATAAATGGTTATTCTGCGGTTAACCTAGTAATTATAAAGTTACAAAAAAAGAACCCCTTATGGCTCTCTTTTTGTAATATTTCTTGTTAAAGATTAATCTTCTGAACCTGGCTGTCTTTAATATTCAAAGCAGTAATGACATCAGAATAACTGTTTTTATTTATTGTTTTAGCATAACTAGCCGGCACTATTACAATTCGCAAAACCTGGTTGTATCTATATTCAGCAGTCACAGATTGCAGATCACTGCCTATCATATATACGTCTACATTTCTATTGCTATAATCGAATTTATAACCAAAATCCAGTGCTCCATTACTAAAGTAATAGGTTTCAGGCAATAATTCCCATACATCCCCTTGAGAATTCGAACCCGCTAATCGATAGACTAAAACTACGTCTGATGAATAAATTGGCTGATTAAAGCTTATCAACCTGCCGTAATTATTACTAGCATTAAACGAAGTTGTTACTTCAAAAACTTCATTTCTTGTAATAGGGGCAGTTTCGAAATAACCTGATGTAGTGCAGCTTTGCAAAACAAACAGTACAGCTATGGCTAAAAGTGCGTTTATTTTTTTCATGATTTTAATATTGTTTGTTTCTTTGTTTTCAGATATTCATTAACTGTGCCAAAGTTTATTTTGGGAAAATAATGTAGCTTTGAAAGATGGAAAATAAAATGAAGTTATATATGATTATGTTAGGCTCTACGCCTGCTGGCCGCCTTACCGAGCAACATGATATTTTTTTTGGAATTGGTTCTTCCTTGAAAGAAATGATCCCGAAAATGAAAGCTTTTTGGCCTGAAGCCAAAGGACGAATCCACATCGATGCCTGGCGCGAAGTTACTGTGGTTGATAATTTTTCAATAGAAATTACAGCCAAAGAAGCGTTTGAAAATGACAGTTTAGACCATTTATTTTTCATCAACTTGGGCGGTTATAAGGAAAATGAGTTTGACGAGTACCATTATAAAATCCTGACTGTTGCCCAAAGTATGGGATTGGCATCCAAAAAAGCCAAAAAGAGCAGCTTCTTCAAGCATTGCGGTTTCAAGGGAACCGGCGCCTCCCATATCGACGACAAATACGGAATCGATGTGGATAACCTCTATAAGGTAACCGACATATTAAATAGCCAGTTGAAAGAGCTGTACACCTTAAAAATCAGCAAATCGGGGGAGAATCTACAAGAAGATGTGTTGCATATTGGGTATTTAAAAATATCCGGAATTAAATAAATTATTCCATTAAAGGACAGCTTCTATCAAAGCATCTTGAAAAAAATTATGTTTATTTTAATACACATTTATGAATTGTCCCCTACTATAATTTGTAATTTTAGGAGAGTAACATAAATTAAAATTACAAAATTATGGAAAAGAGAATAGCTATTTTAGCAACAAACGGATTTGAAGAAGTTGAATTAAGCTCACCTAAAGAATATTTAGAAAAACAAGGTTGGAAAGCCGAAATCGTAAGTCCAGAAAGCGAAAGCATAAGATCATGGGCTTCTACTGAATGGGGGAAAGATTATCAAGTTGATCAAGAATTAAAGAATGTTAAAGCTGCTGATTATGATGCTCTAGTTCTACCTGGAGGCGTTATTAATCCAGATATATTACGAACAGATGAAAATGCTTTGGCTTTTATAAAAGATTTTTTTAAAGCCGGGAAGCCTGTAGCAGCAATTTGCCACGGTCCACAAATTTTAATTAGCGCTGGACTAGTCAAAGGACGCACAATGACTTCTTATCCTTCCATAAAAATTGATTTAATAAATGCCGGAGCCGATTGGCATGACCAAGAAGTAGTTGTAGACAAAGGATTAGTTACAAGTAGAAATCCTAATGACTTACCGGCTTTCAATAAAAAATTAGTAGAAGAAATTAAAGAAGGGAAACACCAGCAAGTAGTTTAATTTTTACACATAAATAAAAAAATGCGGAAAATATTTTCCGCATTTTTTTATGTAATAGATTATTTTATCTGGAAGACATTCCTTTTCAAGCGCTGCTCCCTCGATTAGTTGTCAGTTTGACAATATAAAGCTGATCTTAGTCTAAATTAGGATTAAGACTCAAAGTAGGTTCTTTGTTCAAATGTCTATATTTATCTGTTTTGGAAAGTACGAACACAGCTCAATACATTAAAAATAAGCAAATCGAAACAGGCTCTAAAAGAAGACGTTTTGCATATTGGGTATTTAAAATTTAGTAAAATCATCGATAGTTTATAACAACTGCAGTCACTTCGAGTGATTTTACAATATTCAAACGCTACTTTTAATAACGTATAATTGTATCTAGAAGCATTTATTACACGACTGTTCTCGATACTTCGCAATGATTTTCTGTCGCAAATCACTGCTCATCTCCAACTCAGAAACTGGAATTCGAAAGCACAAAAAAAGGCTTCCCGTTAAGGAGGGCACTGAAAAACTTCACTTATTTTGATTAGAATCGTTTTTTAGAAAAAAAAGACGCTTATAACAGGATTTTAAAGATCCTTTATGAGCGTTTTAATTTTTACAACTGTTTTTTATTGTAGGTTATATGAGTCGATTTTTGACTTTTATAGGCTCATTGAGTGTACTGCGCATGTAGCTTTGATTTTCCTACATTAATTTGAGTATTCTTTTTAAGTTGACTGCGAAAATTGCTATTGCACCTTGCATTTGCATATTGGTAATGCCATATGATATTGCTCTATCATAACCATGTAGATTTTTCAACTCACTGTTTTTCGCTTCTATTTTATATCGGTGTTTTGCTTTTTCTTTGTAATAGTCAGTTTCTTGAAAGTCGATTTGTTCTTGGTGTAAGTCCGATCTTATCGACACCGAATATGTTTTTGTCTTGGCTCCTTCTTTATAACAACCCTCTTTTAAAGAGCAGGTCTTACATTTTTCCACATCAAAATAGTAGGTTTGTATTTGATTGGTTCCAACATTTTTTTTGCCTTGGCGAGCCTTTCGTATGGCCATATGACCAGCAGGACAAACAAAGCTATCGGCATCTTTATTGTAATCAAATTTATCTTCGTCTTTTCTAGTCCCTTGTGCTATTGTAACATTTAGTCTTGCTACCACTTTACTATTTTGTCCACTTGTGAGTTTGAGATTTTTTTTTCCTGTATACGCTCCATCGCCAATAATTGTATCAACATCGATTCCGTTTTCCTGACTAATTTCTAAAAGTTTAGGTAACTCCGGGCCATCTCCTTTTTCGCCTGATGTGACTACAGCTGCTGTAATGACGCGCTCTTCGGTCATCGCTAAATGAGTCTTATAGCCGAAGAAGGAACTATCAGCAGATTTATGCCCCATTTTAGCATCTGGATCTTTTGATAAGGTAAAATTTTCCTGAGTGTCTTCTATCGTTTCTTTAAGCAAGTTTAATTTTTCTTTCACCGCAGGTATAGAACTCAAAGATTGTTCGTTTTCTAGCCGTCTCTCCAACTCTTTACAATAGGCCAATTCCTTTTCTAATTCATTGGTATTGTTCTTCTCTGGCATACGTTCTTTCCATTGGTCATCAAATAAATAAACCGTTTTTCGCAGTACTTTTGAACGTTCACGCAATACTTCAATTGCCAAAAATGGATTTGATCTCGATAACGTATGTGTGGCATCAACTATAATAGACTTAGAACGGATAATGCCCTTTTCAACGGCTATAGTCACCGTTTTACTAATCAATAGATTTAATAAGTCGGTGTCTTTCAAACGTAGTTTCCTAAATTTTGTCAACGAACTAGAATTTATGACATCTTCTTCTGGTGCCATTTCCAAAAAATACTTAAAAGACATATCAAAACGGGAGCGATCCACCACATCAACATCGGAAACGGTATAAATTGTTTTTAGAAGTAGATACTTGAACATACGCACAGGACTTTCTGCTGCACGACCATTATTTGTACAGTATCTATTTAATAACTCATCGTAGATAAATGAAAAATCGATCAAGTCATTGATTTTTCTCAGCAAATTATCCTCAGGAACGATTAAATCATATAACGAAGAATACGCACTGAATTGAATTTTTTGTTGCTGAACTAACATCTAAAAAGTCTTGTGATTACAGTTAAAAATACGGAAAAAGGGGTAAAAAACTATAGTTTTCTACCCCCTTTTATTAACATTTAATTCTTAAAAAGACTTTTTCAGTGCCCGATGATTATCGGGATGTTTTCTTTTTAAATTAGATTAGAGAACTAGTTAGGAGAGGACACTACTTTTCGTTCGCTATGTCCAAGTTTAGTAGTTACTCTTACGATATAAACTTTTTGTGTACCTGTATTGAAATTATGGTTAAGAACGACTTCTTTGTCGAGATAACTATTGGTGTCAGTTTTAGAGTATACTTTATTACCAGCCGCATCGAATACATCAATTGTTACGTCAGAATCATACGCAAATTTATATTTAATGGTAAGCTGGTTATTGACGATTGGAACAGAGAATGCAACGAATCCTTCTGGGTCTGAAGTGTCACAAAGTAGTGGTACTTGATCGTAACCCATAGAAATTCTACAACCATCAAAGGCATTGTTGATTAAATCAACTGCACTTGCAAGATTCGACAATGTTACGCCTGCAGGAAGTATTTCTCTTCCTAACGCTTTGTTCGCCATATCATACAACCCCTGAACTGTAGGCGTAGGCAATAATCCTACAACAGCTGGTACTGTATAATATTTATACTCATTAATTGTCGGCGCATAACCTTCTGCTGAACAACTTCTTAGCATTGGAATTTTTGAACCACAACCTCCTTGCGGAGCAGCAGTTGCTAATTTTCCTGCTTGTAAAGCAAACGAGCCAAGAGTTCCATCAATACCTAAATTAAGACCTAAAGTAATAGTCTGTGCTAATAAGGTGTTGTTAATATTCCCCTTTTTTAAATAAGAAGTTGGCATAGTAGTTATTGTAAAATCACCTTGTAATAATGCAGAACTACTTCCACCACCTGGTAATACTTGTATGATCTTGGCAATATCTATTGCGTTATTACTCATTGAAATTGAATGCCCAAATTCATTAAAATCACCAACTATTCCATTAGCTTTAACACCAATTGTCATTGTTTCTAAAGGATAAGATATCAGCGCTTTTGCTATTAAATCTTTAGTAGAGTATAAAACACCATCAGCACAAGATTTACCTCTATCATTTCCATAATACCCTTGAGTATATGTACAATGAGCACCACAAGGAACTCCAGGACCAATTTTAATTGGTAATGCTTCATTACAAACTTCTTGTGTTATCGCATAATTAGCATCTATTACACTATAAGTATAATTACCGGCAACTAAATTTTCAAATGTTACAGAAAAAGGACTAGTATTAATATTCGCTTTTGTATAATCAGGCGAAACACTACCTTCTTTATACAAGTAAACAGTATAAGGAATCGAGCCTCCATTAGCACTAATTGTTATTGTACCTGTATCAGTACCCTCACATAGTACATCTGTTTTACTTGAAGAACAATCAATTTTACATTCGTTATCTACAGTAAAAGTAGAAGAACAAGAATTTTTACAAGCTGTAACCTTATTTGTTAATGTCCAAGTAGCGGTCACTTTAGCGGTACCTCCAGATACTGGAATTTTAGGTCCATTGCCATTATCTGATTTTATAGTACTAGTAATTGGATCATATACATAGGTAATTCCAACTGTATAAAGTGTAGAGTCATACGTAAATCCTGATAACCAACTTGAAAACTTAGTATCGGTATTCGCTTGCGCAACTGCTATAGTCACGCCGCAAAGCACAGTTGTTGATGCTGGATCCGGACAAGTAATCTGAGGTAACGGATTGATTGTAACTGTTACCAGTGTGCGTGGTCCTTCACAATCTGTGCCTGTAATCTTCACTCCGGCCCAGGCTGAAGAAGATCCAACTGCAGTTCTCGAAGGAGCTGTTATTAAAGTGCCTCCTGTTGATGCAGTGCACCATATAAGTGTCTCACCAGAACCTACTGTTGCAGATCCGGTTTTTGCTGTATTGTCAAAACATGCTGTTACGTCGGTACCTGTTGGTGCTAGTGGTATCGGATTTTCTTGTACATTCAACACAGTTTTCCATGCACAGCCATTAGAATCTGTACGAGGGATATCATAAACTCCTGGGCCATATTGTTTGCCTTCGTAAGTATATTCAAATCCTACACAAACCATTCCTTCTGCAGTGTCGTCTTCTGTAACTGGATAATTAGATACGGTCAACACAGTTTTCCATGGACAACCATTAGCATCAGTACGATCGATATTATGCGTTCCTGTTGCATATTCTATACCTTCGTAGGTGAATTTATTGCCTACACAAACTTCGCCACTCGCTGTGTCGTCTGGCGTAACTGGGTAATCCGTTACAGTCAAAACGGTTTTCCATGGACAGCCATTAGCATCAGTTCGATCGATATTATGCGTTCCTATTGCATATTCTATGCCTTCGTAAGTGAATTTATTGCCTACACAAACTTCGCCACTCGCTGTGTCGTCTGGCGTAACTGGGTAATTAGATAAGGTTCCTTTTCCTGGGCTCGAAGGACAACCTGATGTATTTGTAACAGTTACATAATAATCACCCACAACATTTACAGTAATTGTCTGCAAAGTAGATGTAAAACCTCCTGGTCCTGACCACGCATAAGTATACGTTCTGGGAGGGCTCGGAGTAGCAGTAAGAGTTGCACTACCTCCAGCACAAATTGTCGGTGAATTAACCGTTACCATGGGTACTTCACCTAAAGTACCTCCAATAAAGTCATCTAACGAAGCCGTAATTGATTGTGACGATCTTGTTTCAAGCAAAACTGTAGCAGAACAAGTAAAATTAGTGGTACCGCCAATGCTACTTAAATCTACAAAACCTTCAAAAAATTCGTTTGTTTCATATTGTTCTCTGAGAAAACTCCACCCAGCTGGAACATCGGGAGTTCCCGCATTATTTTCGGCTACAATACTGGCAATATTTGTAGTCTCTAGATTGCCGTTTGTATTAGGAACAACAGTGGAAGCTGGTATACTCCCTGTAGCTGCGGTAGGAACTCCTCCACCAATCCATCGGTATACTTTTACAGTACCTAATCGTCCACCACCTGTAAAATCCGCAAGTACTAATAAATCACCTCGGGTATGAGCAGGAGCAAAATATCTATTTCCATTAACTTCAACTGGTGCAGTACTGTTTAAGTAAAACCAAAATCCTATTTGGGCATCTCCATTATTGGAAGTTCTATCACCCGCAAAAACTAAAAAGCTTCCATCAAGTGTTTTGGCTACATTATCACTATCTACAAATTTTACCTGATTGGCCAAACCAAAACCCCCATTGGCAATATCATTTTTGGCTTTGGTCTGTACTATTGCCCATGCTAAATCAGCAGCAAGTAGGAAATCTTTGGAACCTTGTGTAAATTGATTGTCAACCACTCCGTTCCCAAAGGGGTCCTGGACGTGTTTGATACTGAGGTTGCCTGATCAATCACTGGTATTACCATCAATTGTGATAACCTGCTGCGCCGATAAAAAATTAGAAAATAAAAAAAGCGTCAACAGTAAAATTAAACTGCTACTACCTTTACTTCTCGACTGATTCGAGAACCCTCTTTCTATCAAGCCTTTTCTCGAAAAATCGAGCTTAAAACCACTTTCTCTACTACTATCAAAGCCTAAACTTTGAGAGCTGAAAAAGTCACGAAACCCTCGTAACGTAAATCTTTTCATAATGTTAAAGTATTAATTAAAATTGATGAATTATACCTTATTATGAGTAGGAAAATTTTGTAGAATGGGGCTAAACTATTTTTTTACTATGAAAAACTATGCTTGCTATATGTACTATTGTGTTAAATCCTACTTTATGAAAAAAAAGGCGTTATTGTAGAATGGGGTAACCTACTAATAACTTTTATAAAAAAAATCTTATGGGGATTGTAAATTTATATAAGTAAATGTGAATAGCAACGTATTTTCCACGAACTGTTATCTTTAAACGATTAAATACTATTTTTTCATTAAAAAAGTTAAAAAGTAAATATAAAATTTAATAAAAAAGGTTTAATTATCGTAATTTATCATTTATTTTGCTTTTTTTAAGTAATTTTAAAAACACTAAAAAAAAATATCCATAAATACGCTGGATTCTTTGGCCTTACAGCAGCTATTAAAAACCTTTGCAAAATTTGTATGTATAGCCGTTGACACTTTTACAAAAAAAAGCATCCATGATCTTATTGATTTATAATTTATTAGTTTTTATATTACACGTTTTATATCAACAAATATATTGAGTTGGTAAAATCACGTTCATGCCTTATTTGAGATAAAAGGCTTCGCTTTGTCTTTGGTCACAAAGTATCGGGAAAATAAGTTTCCACTTCTCTAATTGAGTTTCTTTCAGGTTCTAAAAACTCCATAAAAAATTGAGCTGTCGATGTGAATATCATCGAGTCTAGAATGAACTTCAAAAAAAAGACCCTTCATCATTGAAGGGTCTTTTTAATATATTAATAAATTCCGCTTTGAAGCAGGATAGGTGATTGTTTAGCTTTTTAGAAGAGAAAAGCGGCTGTCTTCTTACATATTTCTTCTGTACTGGCCACCTACTTCAAAAAGAGCCGATGTGATCTGTCCCAGGGTACATACCTTGGTTGCTTCCATCAAGTGGTCAAATAAGTTTTCGTTTTTAATGGCTGCATCCTGAATGGCATCGAGTCGCTGTTGCACTTCTTTGGCATTGGCCTTCTGGAGGTTTTCTAAAGTTTTAATTTGGAATTTTTTCTCTTCCTCAGTGGCACGAATTACCTCAGCAGGTATTACGGTTGGTGAACCTTTTGAACTCAAGAACGTATTTACTCCAATAATTGGTAATTCACCTGAATGTTTCAAGGTCTCGTAATACAAGCTTTCTTCCTGAATTTTAGAACGTTGATACATGGTTTCCATAGCACCCAGTACTCCTCCTCTTTCCGTTATTCTGTCGAATTCTAATAAAACAGCCTCTTCGACTAAATCTGTTAATTCTTCGATTATGAAAGAACCTTGAATTGGGTTTTCATTTTTAGACAAACCCATCTCTTTATTGATAATCAACTGAATAGCCATCGCGCGACGCACCGATTCTTCGGTTGGCGTTGTGATTGCCTCATCATATGCATTGGTATGCAAAGAGTTACAGTTGTCATTTATCGCATACAAAGCTTGTAAAGTAGTACGAATGTCATTAAAGTCAATCTCTTGTGCGTGCAAAGAACGTCCTGAAGTTTGAATATGGTATTTCAACATTTGCGCTCTTTCATTGGCTCCGTATTTGTTTTTCATGGCTTTCGCCCAAATTTTACGTGCCACACGACCGATAACCGCATATTCCGGATCTACCCCATTAGAGAAGAAGAAGGATAAATTAGGTCCAAAATCATTGATATCCATTCCGCGGCTTAAATAATATTCCACATAAGTGAACCCATTAGAAAGTGTAAATGCCAATTGCGTAATTGGGTTCGCTCCTGCTTCAGCTATATGATATCCTGAAATTGAAACTGAATAAAAGTTTCTTACTTTATTAGTGATAAAATATTCCTGTACATCTCCCATTAATCGCAAAGCGAATTCAGTAGAGAAAATGCAGGTGTTTTGCGCCTGATCTTCCTTTAAAATATCGGCCTGAACGGTTCCACGAACCTGAGACAGCGTTCTTACTTTGATTGCATTGTAAACATCCAAAGGCAACACCTTATCTCCTGTAATTCCTAAAAGCATCAATCCTAATCCATTATTACCTACCGGTAAATCTCCATTATAAGCTGGACGATCAACTCCTTTGTCTTTATATATTGCTTTGATTTTAGTCTCAACTTCTTTCTCTAAATTGTTTTCTTTGATATAATGCTCACATTGCTGATCGATCGCCGCATTCATAAAAAATCCAAGTAACATCGGTGCTGGACCATTAATAGTCATACTCACCGAAGTCAGAGCATGAACCAAGTCGAAACCAGAATACAGTTTTTTAGCATCATCCAAACAACAAATTGACACACCAGCATTCCCAATTTTTCCATAGATATCTGGACGAAGATCTGGATCATTGCCATACAAAGTCACACTATCAAAAGCGGTAGACAAACGTTTAGCGGGTACATCTGCACTTACGTAATGAAAACGCTTGTTCGTTCTTTCTGGCCCTCCTTCTCCTGCAAACATTCGGGAAGGATCTTCTCCTACCCTTTTGAAAGGATACAAACCAGATGTATATGGAAATTCTCCAGGCACATTTTCCTGCAGACACCAGCGCAAAATATCACCCCAAGCTTCATACTTAGGGAGCGCTATTTTTGGTATCTGAGAATGAGATAATGATTCTGAATGCGTATCTATTTCGATTACCCTATCTCTTACCTTAAAGGAATAAATTGGGTTTTTATATTTGTTTACTTTTTCGTCCCAAGTTAGAATTACTTCCCAATTATAAGGATCCAAATCCATTTTTACTTTATCGAATTGATTTAGCAAAAGGTTTAGAAAAATATTGTTTTCGTCCTGTTCTTTAATAGCGCTTGGATATACGGAGCTATCATCAATCCCCAGCCTTATTGATAGTGGGAACATTACCTGATACAGATTCAATCGTTTTGAAAATACCATATAGTTTCTGAGCTACCTTTTTTTGGCTAATAACCGTTTCATCGTACTTTCTGTTGCTTTCTGCAATTTCAGATAAATAACGTGTCCTATGTGGTGGAATAACGAAAATTTTCTCGCTCATTTCGCGTGTCACTTCAAAAGTCGATTTTAAATCAGAATCTGTTTTTTCGACGATTTTATCCATGATCGCTTTGTAAAGCGTATTCATCCCTGGGTCATTGAACTGTGAAGCAATGGTTCCAAAAATAGGCATCTCATCCGTATTCGCGTCCCATAAATTATGGTTGCGTTGGTATTGTTTTTTTACATCCCGAATGGCATCTAAAGCCCCTCTTTTGTCAAATTTATTCAGCGCTACTAAATCGGCAAAATCAAGCATGTCGATTTTCTCCAATTGAGTTGCCGCGCCAAATTCAGGTGTCATTACATATAATGAAACATCAGAATGATCCATGATTTCAGTATCAGACTGACCTATCCCTGAAGTTTCAAGGATAATAATATCGTATTTTGCTGCCTTGATAACCTGGATGGCATCAGCGACATATTTTGACAAAGCCAAATTAGATTGACGGGTTGCCAATGAGCGCATATAAACTCTAGGGTTATTAATGGCATTCATACGAATTCTGTCTCCTAAAAGCGCTCCTCCTGTTTTACGTTTGGATGGATCCACGGAAATTAAACCAATGGTCTTCTCGGGAAAATCAACTAGAAAACGACGAACTAATTCATCTACTAGCGAAGATTTACCTGAGCCTCCAGTTCCTGTAATTCCAAGAACCGGCGTTTTGCAGTTCTCGTTCATTTTATGGATGGCGTCCATAGCTGGTTTTGCAATTTCAGGATAATTCTCAGCTGCAGAAATAATTCTTGCAATGGCTGTTGGGTTTTTGGATTCCAATTGACTCACTTCATCCGTTAATTTATTTCCCGTAGAAAAATCAGAACGTTCCACCAAGTCATTTATCATCCCTTGCAACCCCATCGAACGACCATCATCTGGCGCATATATTCGTGTGATTCCGTAAGCCTGTAATTCAGCAATTTCGGTAGGTAAAATAACCCCACCTCCACCACCAAAAATTTTGATGTGACCTGCTCCTTTTTCGTTAAGCAAATCGTACATGTATTTGAAATACTCGTTATGACCTCCTTGATAAGAAGTTAGAGCAATTGCGTTAGCGTCTTCCTGAATAGCAGTGTTTACTACTTCATCAACACTTCTATCATGACCCAGATGGATTACCTCAACACCTGTCGATTGGATAATTCTTCTCATGATGTTTATGGCCGCATCGTGACCGTCAAAAAGGGAGGCTGCAGTAACTATTCTTACTTTATTCTTAGGGATATACGGTGTTTGTGGTTTCATTTTGAGGATATGATAATTTTACTGCTGCAATTTACAAATTTTTTTAATGATTGCCCGCCGTTCCTTGCAGATGTTGATAAAAAAGCAAAAATAATCTTAATTAGCCCCGATGGGATTGGCATCCCATCCTGTGTTTTAACGGGATTGATAAAGCGGACAGCGGGACAACTCTTGATAAATATAATAAAATCTATGCTCCTAAAAATAAATGGCGCTATTTTTGGACTAATTGGTTTTATTAAATCGAATCCTTCGATCAAAAGACAAAACAATTATAGATAAAAATAGACATGAAAAAAATTTTAATTTTAACAGCAGTATTTTCTTTTTTCGGTTGCGCTGGTATGCAGCAGCTTGTGGATCAATTGCCGCAAACCAACGGCATAGGAAAGGTCGACATTTCGGGAGGCCTAAAAGAAGCACTGAATAACGGAATTTCTAAACAGGTAACTAAATTGACCGCGACAGACGGCTTTTATAGGAATGAAGCCGTAAAAATTCTATTACCTGAGGAGTTGAGAAAAGTGGATGCCGGTTTGAGAAGCGTTGGATTGAGTTCATTGGCCGACGAAGGATTGAAAGTTTTGAATCGGGCTGCCGAAGATGCAGTAAAAGAAGCGACTACCATATTTGTCGATGCCATAAGAAACATGAGTTTTAACGATGCAAGAGGAATCCTAATGGGGAATGAAAGTTCAGCGACTACTTATTTACAAAACAGCACTTCGACTGCCTTGTACGGAAAATTTAATCCCGTAATTAAAAATTCATTTACTAAAGTGGGGGCTGATAAAGTCTGGACAAATATCATCAGCAAATACAATAGTATTCCATTAGTGGCTAAAGTAAACCCAGATTTAACTGATTACGTGACCAATCGGGCACTGAATGGCGTTTTTAAAATGGTGGCTGTTGAAGAAAAAAATATCAGAACGGACCTAAGCTCTAGAACTTCTGTTTTGCTTCAGAGAGTTTTTGCCTTGCAGGACAAGAAATTGTAATTCCGGTAGCACTTCTTGTTTTATAATGGCGTATTTAAAAATCACATCATTAGTAATTTGACTTTAAAATTGCTAATGATGTGATTTTTTTATTTCTCTACTCAATTAGCCCAATTAATCCCTAGAGGGATTACACAAAAAAATACGCTTGCACGAAATATAAAAAATGCTTTTTTTCTTTGTTTTTGAAAAATAGTTTTAGTTTTGAATTCTATTATAAACCTTAAATTACAAATAGCAAATTTAATACGATGCGCTTCCGCAATTCGAAAAAACCAGTACTATGCAGAAAATCACTCTCCTTATTCATTGCAAGGACCATAAAGGCATAATCGCTGCCGTGACTAATTTTATAGTAAAAGTAGAAGGAAACATTACCTATTTAGACCAGCATGTCGATGTAGAACAAAATGTGTTTTTTATGCGACTAGAAAGCGAACTGACTAATCCTTTAATTAGTTTAGAATCTATCAAATCAAATTTTCAGCAAAGCATCGCGCACGACTTCAACATGTCATGGGATTTATACAACAAAGAAGTCAAACCAAAAATGGCTTTGTTTGTTTCGAAATACAATCATTGCTTATATGACATCTTGGGACGATATAGCGCCGGTGAATTGAATGTGGAAATTCCTTTAATCATAAGCAATCATTCAGACTTAAAACCTATCGCCGACCAGTTTAACATTCCGTTTTACCATGTACCGTTCACCAAAGACAACAAAACCGAAGGAGAGCAGCAACAAATCGAATTGTTAAAGAAACACGAAATCAACTTTATCGTATTGGCGCGTTATATGCAAATAATAACACCGCAACTTATTTCTCTCTATCAAAATAAAATTATCAATATTCACCACTCCTTTTTACCCGCATTTCCTGGAGCAAAACCCTATCATTCTGCCTTCAAAAGAGGAGTGAAAATTATAGGTGCCACAAGTCATTACGTTACAGCGGAATTAGACGAGGGACCAATTATTGAGCAAGATATTGCCCGAGTTTCCCATATAAATTCTGTAGAAGATTTTATTATGAAAGGAAGGGATCTAGAACGACTTGTTTTGGCAAGAGCCATAAAACTGCATGCGGACAGAAAACTGATGGTTTACTCAAACAAAACAGTTGTGTTTTATTAATAGAATAACAGACTCTAATTGGATAGCAATAAAACAATTTAATTCTAATTAAAAACTGACAATAATTGGACTATACTTTATAAAAAGTAGGGCGTTAAACCACATTATTTTACTTCAAACAACTGAATTCCAAGACCTAAAATACCGTTCCGAAGGATTAAAATTAAAAATCTTAACTTTTGTACAACAAACAAATAACAAACCCTTAACAGATACAAGCGAAGAAAAAGATGATCTTTGCAGAGTAATAAACTGGTTATTTATTATTTGGTTTTGGTTAGTTAAAGAACTGCCGGCATTTTAGGATGTCGGCATTTTTTATTGTGCTGTCTTTATAAAAGAAAGAACCGCAGCATTAAAGACATTTGGCTGTTCCACATTTACAACATGTCCACAGTTTTGAATTACAACTAGTTTAGAAGATTTATAGTGATTAGCAACCACATTTCTAACTGATGGTAAGAACATATAATCTTCTTCTCCCATAACGTATAGTGTAGGTATGTTCAATTCTACCTGACGAAACCATTTAAGAACAGGGTTAATCTCAACAGTGAGCTTAAACCATTTAATAAATTCTTTTTGATATAATTTTTTAGCCTCGTTTATAAAAAGCAAACGCGATTGTCTGTGACTTTTTTTAGGCATGATAACAAAGGCAAAGAGCTTGTATAAAATCAAATAAGGCAATACGTATTTGAACAGGTTGCCCAAACGCATCAATATCTGGGAGCGGAAATTCATTTTTAAGATAGCACCACCAAGGATCATGCTTTGCACTCGATCTGGATACATCTCTGCTAATTGTCTGATTAGTATTGTTCCCATTGATATACCTACAAAATGTGATTTACTAATTTCAAGGAAATCTAATACTTCGTGAATATCATTGGCTAAAGCCGAAAAGGTATATTTTTGTTTAAATGCTGTTTTTAAGGTAGTTTTAGATTCACCATGACCGCGTAAGTCTAACAACAACACATTATACTGTTTTTTAAAATCCCTGATTTGTTTAAACCAGATAGATGAACTACCTCCAGCTCCATGGACAAAAGTCACCCATTGGTCAGTATCCGGATTTTCGTATATGGTATAATTAATCACTTTTTTCTACAAAAATAGTACTTAAATTCCAAATTCCAATCTTAACAAATTATAATATCTATTTTAACATTCTAAATCGTAAATTTGCAGAAAAATTACAAGTTATGATTGGTTTATTGAAAGAGACGAATGAAATTGAAAAATTGCAACAGGAATATAAAAAATTAGCAGAAACACACTTTAATGTTGACACTACACCTAAAACAAAAATCCTAGAAGAAGAATTAATATTAGAAGAATGCGAATCATAGTTCTGAACAAAAAAAGGGATTCTGATGACAGAATCCCTTTTTTTTATGCAACAGTCTAATTAAAGTGAATTTATAAATTCTAATAATTGATTTCTTTGAATCGTTGCCAATTCTTTAAAACTATTTTTAGCCTTTTCTGCTTCGCCACCATGCCACAAAATGGCTTCCGTTACATTCCTGGCTCTACCGTCATGCAATAAATTAGTATGCTTATTTACGGTATTAATCAAACCTATTCCCCATAAAGCCTGCGTTCTCCATTCACTAGCCGAAGCTTCAAAATCAGGAGCATTATCTGCTAAACCTTGTCCCATATCATGCAATAATAAATCAGTATAGGGACGAATGGTTTGATTGCGTAAAGCAACAATAGCATGCGTGTTTCCAGTTTTCATTTTCGGAATATGGCAAGTTGTGCAGTTAATGGTTTCGAATATTTTTTTCCCTTCCAATACATTTTGCTCTGTATAATTCCTTCTACCTGGCACCGCAAGTGTACTAGAATACAAAGCAACCTTATTCAAATTAGCATCGGTTATTTCAGGAGAACCTCCGTTGGGAATTGAATTACAGTCTACGCCAGGAGGGCAATTTTCATTGGGAAACAAAGACGATGTAATTCCGATATCACCCGAAAAAGCTGCCGCCACTTGTTGACGAACATTTGGCTGATTGGCTTTCCAACCAAATCTTCCCATTTTTTCAGAATTGGTAGCCACATCATATACATAATTTGGTTTTCCAGAAATCCCATCGTTATTTCTATCATTTGCATCAGCATAAGCCAATAATGTAGTTTCATCGACAGCTTCCAGTAAACCTAAACCCACCATTTGATTCGCTACTCTAGGAGAAATTTTAACATCTGAAGCTAAAGCTCCGTATCCTAAATTATTAATTTGGTACGTTGGTCTTCTAAGAACCACAACAGTTCCATCTGCTAATATCTCCGTAACGTCCTGATAAACAACAGTAAACTTCCCTTTTACTGTTTGTCCTAAAATAGCATTGTCTTGCAATTGTCCGCCATAAATAGGATCCTGAAAAGAACTGCCATTGCTGTTGACACCAGAAATACTCAATCGCAACAATAAACCGTGCGCAGTCTCACCGTCGAACAATGGCGCTCTACCTCTACCATCTTTAAAGTGACAACTAGAACAGGAAACTGCATTAAAAAAAGGTCCTAAACCATCGCGAGCAGTCGTTGATGACGGAGCTGTAACCCAACTTTGTCTAAAAAAAGAGTTCCCAATACCGAAATCGCTTTGCTCATCAAAGGTCAGATTAGGCGCCGAAAAACCAAAAGCTTCTTCGGTGGCATTAAAAAAAGTAGTTTCACCACCAGAATATTGCTCTCCTTCCTCAGCAACTAATGCAATATACTTGTCATCCGAGCTACTACAGCTGTAAAATTGAAAGCTAACCAACAAAAATAAAATCTTTATACTATTCTTCATTTTATAAAACAGAAAAAAGTGCCCTTAAAAAAGAGCACTTTAAATTAAACATCTTTTAAATTATCCGTTAACGATAATTCCAATTTTTACAGCTCCTGCCAATAGATTAGCCCCTAAATTCTTAAGTGCTAAAACCGCCACTCTGACTTTGGCACCTTCAGTAGAATCTAAGCCACCAGAAATAGCTAAGTCAAAAGGAGTTAATATTGCTGCTACTTTAGTTAAAGAAGCGTTTACCGCAACATCAGTATCATTATAAATGTCAACATTTGCTTGCTTTACTAAATCTTCTAAAGAAGCGCCGTCAATTGCTCCATATTTCCCGTAGTATACATTGATTACACCTTGTAGATTAAGTGCAATATCTCTGTGAGTATTATCACTAAAACAAGAATGTTCATCTTCTTGGTTTGCATTTCCTAAAGCAACATCCATACGCTCCACAGGCAATTCTGCTGATACAAGAGTTGTGATTCCCAAGTAAATGTTTTTTATTGCTTGGTCATCTAGTAAGCCTAGAAAAACTTTTCTATAAGGACCGTCAACTTTCCATTGGTTAACCATATAATCCAAATGATCCGTTAACAGATCAGCACAAACTTTTAAATAAGCGGCTCTACGCATAGGATTAGCTGCGGTTCCTCCTACTACATAATCGGTATACGGTCTCAGACCTGCTTTTTTCTCAGAAGGCGCTGTCAAATCTTGTCCCCAAAGCAAAAATTCAATAGCATGATAACCAACGCTGATGTTTTTCTCACCACCATTTTCATTTTGAGCTTCTAAAAAAGATTTATCAATAATAGGAAAAGTGATTGGATCATTGATGATACCAGAAGTACTTGCTCCTTCTACATAATCAATATAATTTTCGTCTAAAGGCCAAGCATTCATAAGACTTTCTGGACCATTCACATCGTCAATTGGTCCATTTGCAAAGCGAAAAGCTTCAGTTGTTCCGTAACTCTCCCTAGCTTCCTTCCATTTGGATTTAGCCAAATCAAAATTGGCCTGAGTTGGTGCAGCTGCGAATGTATTAATGGCCGTTTCTAGAACCACTGCATCATCAAAAGCCTTTTTATAATTTGCGTAAGCTATTTCAGCATAGTTCTCTATAACCTGTTTTTTAGTAACATTGGAATCTGCGGTATCATCATTATCGTTGTTACAAGAGAAGGCTAATCCTCCAATTAATAAAAATAATGCCGTTCTCAAAAGTGCTTTCTTCATCGTATTGTTATTTAGAATAATTAAGTTTAAGCAAAAGTATGGGGAATATTTTAATACGCAATTTTTATTTAGATTTAATTTAATTTAAGTTATAAATCTCTCATAAACAGTAGTTTAACAACTTAAATTTGTTACAAAACCACATGTCAGTAATTTATTCTAAATCGTTATTAACCCCAAATTAAGGATTCAAAACAATCAATATCAATACATTAAATGTTATTTAGAAATATTATAAACAAAATTTTGAAATTGCAAAATTGTACTATATATTTGCACAAAATTATTCTTATTCAATCTAAATAAATAACTATTATGATACTAAAAAAAGTATTACTCTCCACATTATTAGTAACAGGGTTAACAATCACTTCATGTTCCAATGATGATATGCCAACCCAAGACCAAACTACTAATTATACTGTTCCAGCCACCTATACATTTGAAAGAAACAGTACAACAACTGTAGATTTCTCAGGACAAAGTGCTCGATTACTTATGTTAGAAGAAATGGGAAATATTATAAAAACTGCCGCTACTGATGGAACTCAAGCTAGCATCTCAGTTTTGACTAATATGTATTCAAACACAAACAACGCTTTTTCTAGTACTGTTTTGAATACTTCTGGAAAACAACTAAAAGACAAAACAGCAGCTTCAAAAGATTATTTTGAATTATATCAAGGTGGTGGGACTACTACTGAAAAATTAAGTGTTCAAGCATTCTTTGAAACACAATTTACATTGGCGCAACAAGCAAGTTTAGGAGCAAATGCTGCTGCAGGTAGTGCAGGTTTCTATTTAGACGGAACAAGTATACGACTATTTGCAGCAAATGGTTTAGAACCTCAGCAAATCCTATTAAAAGGTATGATGGGAGCTAGTTTCCTAGATCAAGTAGTTAATAACTATTTGAGTGAAAATAAATTAGACGAAGGAACTAATAAAGTAAATAATTCAAATAAAATTGTAGAAACAGGAAAAACCTACACTACAATGGAGCACAACTGGGATGAAGCTTACGGTTTTATTTATGGTGTGGATGGTACAAAATTTTGGGCAAGCTACATTAGCCAAGTGAATGCCGATGTCGATTTTAGTACTTTAACAGCTGATCTAGATTTGGCTTTTCGTAAAGGTAGAGCTGCAATAGTAGCCAATGACTATGCAACTCGTGACGCACAAATTGACATCATCAAAGCTAAACTAGCATTGGTGCCAGCAGTAAGAGCGGTATTTTATCTTCAAGAAGGAAAAGGAAAATTAGTTACTGATAAAGGAGCTAAATCATTCCATGCTCTTTCTGAAGCATACGGATTTATCATGTCTTTAAGATACACAAACAATCCAGCGACAAACAACCCATATTTATCAAAATCAGAAGTAGACGCCATACTTGCCAATATGGTTAGTGGTACAAATGGCTTATGGGATATCGATACTTTAGGAGCAAAATTAGATACTATATCGCTTCAAATAGCTACAAAATTCGGATTCACAGTTGCCCAGGCTGCCACAGTAAATTAATTTAGAATAAATACAAACAAGACCATTTGCTTTTGTATTTTTGCAAAAAAGAAACTAAAATGAAGAAACTATTTATACTTTTTGCTGCTTTAATCACTATTGTCGCTTGCTCGTCAAGTGACGACAATGGAGATACAACAGGAGGCAGTAACTACGACCGTAAATTACTTTTAACAAACTGGGCTGATAACATCATCATTCCTAGTTATGTAAACTACCAAACTAAAATAAAAGTAGTAGCGACTAATATCACTGCTTTTAACGCATCACCATCAGAGGACAACTTGCTAACGGTAAGAACTTCTTGGTTAGAGGCATACAAAGCATATCAATA
This sequence comes from uncultured Flavobacterium sp., assembly GCA_937773775.1. GTDB lineage: Bacteria > Bacteroidota > Bacteroidia > Flavobacteriales > Flavobacteriaceae > Flavobacterium. The sequence goes on along the minus strand of CALJVL010000009.1, from coordinate 11,090 downwards.
TGTTGCTGTCTATAGTTTTGGAAAATCAGAAGAGATTGGTTTAAAAGAAAGTGCTAATACGTATCCAACAAATGCTGCTGGTATTGATGCCAATATTTCAGCTGGCGGATACAACTTAACATTGTTATCCCAGTTAGACAAGCAAGGATTCCCAGCTTTGGATTATATGATTAACGGATTAGCGACTACAGATGCTTCTATTGTTGCTTTTTATAGCACTAATGCAAATGCTACTAACTATAAGAAATACCTAACTGATGTCGTTGCTCGATTAAAATCAAATGCTGATACTGTTTTAGCAGATTGGAACTCAAGCTACAGAGCCACCTATATTGCTAATAGTGGTACTTCTGTAAGTAGTTCTGTAAATGTTACGACTAATAATTTTGTTAAAAATTTAGAGAAAAATGTACGCTCTGGAAAATTAGGAATTCCAGCGGGTGTTTTCTCTAGTGGAGTGAAATTCCCCGAAAAAGTAGAGGCGTATTACAAGAATGATGTTTCAAGAGAATTATTGAACACCGCTGTCCAAGCGTCAAAAGATTTCTTTAATGGAAAGCATTTCAACAGCGCTACAACTGGCGAAGGTTTAAAATCATATTTAGACTATGTTAAAGCAGTGCGAAGCGGGAAACAACTTAGCACTATCATCGACAGTCAGTTTACTGCAAGCCTTAGTGCAAACGCGACATTAAACGCTAGTTTTTCGAACCAGATTAATACTGACAATTCTAAAATGCTTGCTGCTTATGATGTATTGCAACAAAATGTAGTCTACATCAAACTAGACATGATGCAAGCCTTAAACATTACTATCGACTACGTTGATGGAGATGGAGATTAATTTAATCTAAAAGCTAAAAAGATTAATTGACAAATAGTACCTACTGTAATGATTCAAAATTATTTCAAACAATATACTTCAGCCGCAACGCTAGCCTTCTATAGGCTAGCGTTTGGTTTAATGATGCTTTTGAGTTTGATTCGTTTTGCCACTTACGGTTGGATTAAGAAATTTTATATCACCCCCCGAATTCCATTTTACCTATTACGGTTTTGCATGGGTTAAACCTATTGGGAATTATACTTATATAGTTTTCCTAATCTGTGGTATCGCTGCACTATTTGTAGCTATTGGTTACAAATACAAATGGGCGATTCTCACTTTTTTCTTGAGTTTTACCTATATCGAGTTAATGGATAAAACTACCTATCTCAATCATTACTACTTCATCACCACAATCAGTTTTGTACTATTGTTTTTACCCGCAAACTGTTATTTTTCTATTGATGCCTATAAAAATAAAAAAATGCGTTTTGCAAAAATACCCAGCTGGAACATCGATATTCTGAAATTACTATTGGCTATCGTCTATTTTTATGCTGGAGTAGCAAAGTTGAATTCAGATTGGCTTATTGAAGCAATGCCTCTTAAGATATGGTTACCCAATAATTCTAATCTGCCATTGATAGGATCGTTATTAAATGAAAATTGGGTGCATTATGCCTTCAGTTGGACCGGAGCCATTTACGATCTCGTAATTGTATTTTTATTACTTTACAAAAGAACCCGACTGTTAGGTTTTATTTTAGTTGTGGCGTTTCACATTTTAACTAAAATATTATTCCCAATAGGTGTTTTTCCGTACGTAATGATCATCAGCAGCTTGATTTTCTTTGATGCTAGTTTCCACAAAAAAACCTTGAATTTTATTGCCAAAATATTTTCGAGTAGCATTATTTTATTCGAAAATGGAAAAGAAAAAGTACAAACCTTCGACAACACCTATAAAGCTAAAGTGTTTTTTATCAGCTGTTTTGTTGCCTTTCAACTCCTATTTCCTTTCCGATATTTGTGTTATCCTAATGAATTATTTTGGAGTGAAGAGGGCTTTCGTTTCTCCTGGCGCGTGATGCTGATGGAAAAAGCGGGGTACGCGACTTTTACCGTGAGAGATGCTGTAACAAAAAAAGAAATCGTTGTGAACAACAGCCATTTTCTAACCGTATTTCAAGAAAAACAAATGGCTTTTCAACCTGATTTTATCTTAGAATATGCCCACTACCTTCACAATTATTACAAACAAGAAGGCGTTAATACTCCCGAAGTTTATGTAGAAAGCTACGTAGCACTCAACGGGAGATTAAGCCAGAAATACATAGATTCAAAAATAAATTTAGCCAAAGAAAATGAAAGTTTCAAGAACAAAACCTGGATACTACCCTTCAATGATGAAATTAAAGGGTTTTAGACTATTTATACTTTTACTGCTGCCTCTACTTAGCTTCGCCCAAAATAAAATTTCGGGAGTGGTAACTGATGCTAATGGCAAAAAATTGGCTAGAGTAGAAATATTCAATAAGTCAACAAACGCAAAAACATTTACAGATGCGAATGGCTCATTTGAAATCAATGAGAAGAAGTCAGCAAGCTTTGATTTTGTATTCTTTAAAGAGGGATATGCCATTGTTGAACAAAACAGCATCACTACCGGAAGTGCCATAACCATCGTTTTAAATAGGATAACTAACCTAACAGAGGTAATTATTAGAAGGCAAAATGAAAAATTATTTTCCCTTCGTAAGCTAAACGATATCGAAGGAACGGCAATTTATGCTGGTAAGAAAACTGAGGTTATTGCTATAAATAAAATAACGGCTAACAAGGCAACTAATAATGCCCGTCAGATATTTGCGCAAGTAGTTGGACTTACCATTAATGAAAGTTCTGATGGTGGTTTACAGTTAAGCATTGGTGGCCGTGGATTAGACCCCAACCGAACTTCAAATTTCAACACCCGTCAAAATGGCTATGACATCAGTGCTGACGTGTTGGGTTATCCTGAAAGTTACTACGCTACTCCTACGGAAGCATTGGAAGAAATCCAAGTTATTCGTGGTGCGGCTTCTTTGCAATATGGAACTCAATTTGGCGGTTTGGTGAACTTCAAAACAAAAATACCAAGCAAAAAACAAATCGAATTAACTACAAGAAATACTATTGGATCTTACGGTTTATTTACCAATTTCACTTCCTTGAGTGGAACGACTGACAAGTTTAGTTACTATACATTCTATAATTACAAGCAAGGAAATGGTTTTAGACCCAATTCAGATTTTGAAAGTAAAAATTATTTTGCCAATTTGAATTATAAATTCAACGATAAAACATCGATTCATTTTGATTACACCTACTTTAATTATCTAGCCCAGCAAGCAGGTGGTTTGACCGATGCCATGTTTAATGAAAATCCTGCACAAAGTAACAGATCTAGAAACTGGTTTGCTGTAGATTGGAATTTATTTGCTTTAAAATTAGAGCATAAATTCAATAACAATGCTGACTTCTCTTTACAATTATTTGGTTTAGACGCTAGCAGAAAAGCAGTAGGTTATCGTTCTAACCGCGTTTCGAGTACGGATCCAGAAGGAAGCGTAAGAGACTTAATTGTTGGCGATTTTGTAAACTGGGGAGCAGAAGCCAGGTACCTAAAACGTTACTCTATAGGAGAAAACAGAAGTGCATTCTTAATTGGAGCTAAATATTACCAATCTAGAAACACAGGAATTCAAGGTCCAGGAAGTTCGGGTAGCGATGCTAATTTCGAGAGTGCAGATACTGAATTTCCATTTTATGCCAATCAATCAAATTATACTTTTCCAAATCTAAATCTTGCCGTTTTTGGTGAAAATATGTTCAAAATCACCTCTAACTTCTCCATTACTCCTGGTTTTAGATTCGAAAAAATAAGAACTCAGGCTGAAGGTTCGTACCGAAAAATAAATCTTGATTTAGCAGGAAATGTGATTCTGGACGATCAGCAATTTGAGAACAACATAAAAGACAGAGATTTTGTATTACTAGGTATTGGCTTAAGCTACAAACCTCAAAACCAAATTGAACTTTATGGAAACGTTTCTCAAAACTACCGTTCAGTAACTTTTAATGATATTCGCACCGTAAGCCCAAGTCAAGTAATTGACAGTAACATTTCTGACGAAAAAGGATTCACATCTGATATTGGTGTACGTGGACAACTGGGAGACAAAGTCACTTTTGACGCCAGTATCTATGGTTTGTATTACAATGATAAAATTGGAGAATACGAGACTCGAAATCCTAACGGTTCTGCAGCAGTCGTTCGGTACCGCTCCAATATAGGGACAGCCGTTACTTATGGTTTTGAAACTATGTTTGACTGGAGTTTGAGCAAAACATTCTTCCAAGAAAACGAAAATTTTAGCTGGAATGCCTTTTCTAATATCGCCATTACCGATTCTCAATATTTAAAATCAGATGCTCCAAATATTGAAGGAAATAAAGTAGAATTTGTTCCTCTTTTCAACATCAAAACGGGAACAGGAGTTGGTTATAAAAACTTTATGACTAGCTTACAATTTACTTATGTTTCTTCACAATTTACTGAAGCCAACAATAGTAAAACTGACGTTAATGACAATACCTACGGAATATTTGGTGAAATTCCAGCCTATTACGTAGCAGATATATCGTGTTCTTATAAATGGAAAAAATGGAAACTGGAGGCTGGTGTAACTAACTTTACAAATAACAGTTATTTTACCCGAAGAGCTACGGGATATCCAGGGCCAGGAATAATCCCTTCTGACAATAGAATGTTTTACACTACTTTAGAACTAGTGTTTTAAAGAACCAAACATTCTAAAATTAAAAACCATTTAGAAGTTAAGCGTATTAGTCTTAATTCCTAAATGGTTTTTTTTATATTTCTATAGACTAACAACGTCGCTTTTACGCAAGCATAAAACTACTTCCCTAAATTACCATGCAGCATTTTAAAATAATCAAATGCCTTTAGCAATCGACTTCCATACCACGAAAACATTTCTCCATCTACTATAACAGTTTGTGCTTTATCCGTAAAATTACTGATTTCGTAGCCATCTTCTTTTTTGAAAGGAAATGGTTCTGAGGAAAGAAGAATCAAATCAGGATTTCCTTCTTGCTGTATTTTTTCGATTTCCACCTCGGGATACCGGCCTTCGTTATCATACATGTTTTTAAAATGGTTGAGCTTCAATAATTCATTAATGAAGTTGTCAGATCCCGCGACCATATAAGGATTTTTCCAAATAAAATAAGCAACGGTCTTCACAGGAATGTCTTTCACGAAGTTTTTAAAATCGCTCAAGGCAAAAGCTAATTTATTGTTCCATTTTTGGGCTTCAGTTCTGCAGTTTAAAAGCTGGCCAAAGTCAGATATCATCTGGAAGTTATCCTCAATCGTAATGATATTGGTTACCCAAACCGGGCATATTTCGCTCAGTTTCTCAACGATCTCCTGGGTATTTTCTTCCTTATTACAAATGATAAGGTCTGGTTCAAGCAAGCGGATTTTTTCATAATGCACTTTTTTGGTTCCGCCGACCATTTTTTTTGTCGATTTAAAGTGATAGGGATGCACACAGAATTTAGTTATCCCCACTATTTTTGCTTCTTGACCTAAATCAAATAGCAATTCTGTTTGAGAAGGCACCAGCGAAATGATTCGTATGGGGGAAGTTTCAAAAGTATGAGCAGTTCCGAGTTGGTCAATTAAGGTTTTTTGGTTCAAGTTTAAAAAATTTAAGGTTTGAAAAAGTTTAAAGCTTAGTTGCAGCATACCCAAAGTTTAAGCTGTTTTATGCAAAGTACGTAAAGTTTGTTGTTTTTAATTCGTGTTTAATAATTTTAAGCAACCCGAAAAACTTTAAACCTGAAACTTCAAACTAACAATAGCTGACATCTCTTGCTGCATTTTCAACGCTTCATCCCTTGCCTTTTCGACAAAATCAGTTCCTTTAGATGCATAAATGATTCCTCTTGAAGAATTGATCAGTAGCCCTATGTTGTCATTCATACCGTACTTGCAAACTTCTGCAAGACTGCCTCCTTGCGCCCCAACTCCCGGAACTAATAAGAAGCTATCCGGAACGATTTTGCGAATCTCAGTAAAATATTCTGCCTTAGTAGCACCTACTACATACATTAGGTTTTTACTGTTTTTCCATGTCTTAGAAGTTTCTAGCACTTGTTTGTACAATTCTTTTCCGTCAATTAGCAAAGTCTGGAAATCAAATGCGCCTTCATTTGACGTCAAGGCCAGCATGATGGTGTGTTTGTTTTCGAAAGCTAAGAAAGGCTCTACTGAATCCTTTCCCATGTATGGGGCAACGGTCACACTGTCAAAATTAAGGTCTTCAAAAAAAGCTTTAGCATACATTGATGAGGTATTCCCTATATCGCCACGTTTGGCATCGGCGATAGTAAAGATATCAGGATAATTATCATTGATGTAATTGATCGTTTTTTGCAAAGCCATCCACCCTTTGATTCCGTAAGCCTCAAAGAAAGCGATATTGGGTTTGTAAGCAACACATAAATCGTGTGTGGCGTCGATGATTGCTTTGTTGAATTCAAAAATTGGGTCTTCGAGTTCCAATAAATATGTTGGGATTTTATTCAAGTCGACATCCAGGCCTATGGCCAGAAATGATTTCTTGATTTTGATTTGCTCAATTAGTTCTGGTGTAGTCATGCGAATTAAAAGTTTAAAATTTAAGGTTGCTCCCCTTTGAACCAAATTATACTCTTTTGTTAGTTTTTAGATTTAAAAAAATGCCATAACTTAAAATCAGTATGGCATCTTTTCTTTATTCTATTTTCTTTGTTCTATTTTCTTTGTTCTTAAAAAACCTCACTCGCTTCTTTCAATTTTTCCATGTTGTTCACTAAAGCCAGCTCATCAACAATTTTCTGAATATCACCATTCATGATGTTTCCCAAGTCGTAAAGAGTCAAACCAACTCTGTGATCTGTCACACGACCTTGTGCATAATTGTAAGTACGAATCTTGTTAGAACGGTCACCAGAACTTACCTGAGAAGTACGCTTTGTGGCATCCTCGGCTTGTTTTTTGGCTAATTCTTGTTCGTATAAACGAGAACGCAATACACCAAAAGCTTTATCCTTATTCTTATGTTGTGATTTTTGATCCTGACATTGCGCGACTAAGCCAGTCGGTATGTGCGTTAAACGCACGGCTGATTTGGTAGTATTTACTGATTGTCCACCTGGTCCTGAAGAACAGAAAAAATCGACACGCACATCATTCATATCAATCTGCACATCAAATTCCTCCGCTTCCGGCAATACCATAACAGTCGCTGCCGATGTGTGAACACGTCCTTGAGTTTCCGTTTGTGGCACACGTTGTACACGGTGAACACCTGCTTCAAACTTAAGGGTTCCGTAAACATCTTCACCGCTAACTTCAAAAATTACCTCTTTAAAACCACCAGAAGTTCCTTCATTCATATCGACAACCGAAGTTCTCCATCCTCTATTTTCACAATACTTGGTGTACATACGGAATAAATCTCCTGCAAAAATACTCGCTTCATCCCCACCTGTACCTGCGCGGATCTCCACCATCACATTTTTGGCATCTTCAGGATCTTTTGGGATCAACATGAATTTGATTTCTTCTTCTAGTTCCGGCAATCTTTCCTTCGCCTCGTCTAGTTGCATTTTGGCCATTTCGGTCATGTCTGCATCACTGTTGTCGGCTATTATTTCGTTTGCTTCTTCGATATTGGCCATGATAAGAACATATTCGTCCCTTTTTTCTGCCAATGCTTTCAAAGTTTTATACTCTTGATTCAATTGCACATAACGCTTCTGATCAGAGATGACATCCGGCTGGATGATCAAATCCGATATCTCATCGAAACGTTGTTTTACTATTTGAAGTCTATCTAACATAATCTTGATCCTTTATTTGGAGTGCAAAATTACGAAATTTTTGTTTAAAGTTTCCTATTTGCTGTTTCAAGTTTTTTAGAGCTAAACTACGGTATTATTTCAGGAGAATTACATTGTTTTTTTTAGGAGCTATAATCTACTATAACTTTTATTTTTCTCCTACTAATGGAGCAAGAAAAAGAATGGGTTGATATCAAAGCTAAAAGATTTCCACTAAATGATACAATTTAGAGTTTTCCACAACTGGTCCGAGAAGAAATAGGCTCAATCAATAGTGTAATTAAGCTAATTCCCATACACAAGAGAAAAGCTAAATCCTTCAAAGTTCCGCCATTTCTGCTAAGCAACATTAAATTAATCACTTGGATCTGTCCAGTGTTTAGCAAATTCTGCTAAAAATAATAAGCATAGAAAACAACAGTTGAAGCAGATAAGATCGCTGTTTTCCTGCTGATTATGTAGTTACCCACAATAACAAATTAGGGCAGGACAACAAGATAAGAAACATTAACTATTTTGGGAATTATCATCAGATGTCGTCATTCACAGAAACTTAAAATTTCATTCTATCTGCATCTGCTAAAAAATCATCCGCATCAATTGTATTCTAATTATAGATTTTGTTTAATTAATTGTTAAAAATATTAGACAGTCGTTTTTAATACTGTATCTTTGGTATTAACAAATTATTCAAACATAAAATATTGACTATGACATTAGTAAAAAAAATTAGCGCATTTGTATTATTGGGAATGATAACTATTTCGTGCGGACAAAAAAAAGAAGGAGAAACTACAGAAATGAATGACTCTACTGCAGTAGCGATGGATGCTGCCGCTGTAGTTGAAACACCAAACATTGTAGGAGTAGCTGCAGCAAATGCAGATTTCTCAACATTGGTTACTGCAGTAACAGCAGCAGGATTAGTTGAAACATTAAGTAGTGAGGGGCCTTTTACAGTTTTCGCACCTAATAATGCAGCATTTGCTAAACTTCCAGAAGGAACTGTAGAGACTTTGTTGAAACCCGAAAATTTAGACAAACTGAAAGCAGTATTAACGTATCATGTCGTAGCAGGAAAATTTGATGCCGCTACAGTGATTGATGCAATAAACAATAATAACGGAAAATATAGTGTAACAACTGTTCAAGGCGGAACTATCGTCCTAAGCTTGGCAGACGGAAAAGTGATCTTGACCGATGCAAATGGAGGAACTTCAACAGTAGTTCTTGCTGACGTAGCGGCTTCTAACGGAGTTATTCATGCAATTGATACAGTGGTTATGCCAAAATAAGGTAGTAATTCATCTTAATTTTAAAAACTGTTGCACAATTGCAACGGTTTTTTTTTGTCTTTTAACTACAAATAAGAGCGTCCTTTCTTGCAATACAATACCGTCTTTAGCTAACTTTCCAGTTGGATTAGTAACTTGAATTCAGCTTATAAAAGAAGGCAGACTTTTAAAATATAAAAAAACAGTTCTATGTCCATAATTATTTACAAGGCTCAGCAAACTCAGCTCGAAAATATAAGAGAATAAAACGGTTGCCACATAAATGACGTTTCTTTTGCCGTTGGCGAACTAATCATTCCTCGCAATGATAAACCAAAGCAAATCGCTATGTTATAAACGATGTTCAATCGCCGATATTTAATTCATAATTAATACTTAACAAGACTAGATGGAGATTTTCATAAGAGCTTCCGTAGCTCGATGTTTGCCAAAATCATTTCAATGATTTACTATATTACCGTCATATCTAAAGCCTAAATTATGCTTTACTATTGGATTCACATTCTTTATATTTATGTTGGTTCAACTTTTTTTTAGAAAAAAAGTCGATTTAGAACCAAATCTTATACAAACAAAAAAGATCAGTATCTTGGATTGTGAATCCTCAAGGTATATGACTAATTTAAAATGTTTTTACTATTTGAGTTTTATAAGCTTAGAAATCCTATTTAGATCAAATCTCTATGAGAATACTTTGAAAAAAACAATGTTTACAGTAATAAGTTCGCACAAATTGATTTATTAGAAGCCTATGAAGATATAGTCTAAATTTACTAAAACTTTTGTAGTAATAGGATGGGACAAAAAATGGATTTACCATCGACAAATATTTAAACAAAATGAGGAAGTTTACACCATTGGATTTACAAAACTTTCTTTTTGGAAAAATAAGAAGGCACAAAATATTAAGAAGAATAATAGCTGGTAGTAGAGTTCAAATGTCCGTAAAGAATCCCCGAGCGGAAGTATTAGATATATTCAAAAAAATGATTATGAAATAATCAAAAGCCAATACTGACAAAAGATTAATAAAACAATTACTTTGTCTTAGATAGCTTCTAATCGTTTATAACTTTCGGTTTCAGCAACAGATAAGCTACTAATGGCACTAAGACTAAACCAACTCTGGTAATATAATTATCAACCGGTACTCCGATAAATACGCATAAAAATATCAATGCGACAAATAGAACTATAGATGTGATAAATGCAACTGACCTAGACTTTAACATAGTTTAATTATTTAGTTTAGCCAAATGTAGGAAATTTTAATAGCAAACTCGCAACTCCGATAATTCAACTCACTACATTTTCCTCTACTAGTGAATAGGCTCTGCAATAAGGCTTGTTTATTTCTTGCAAAAAATGTAGTTACACAATCGCATTTATACATTCTACAAAGACCAGTACTGAACTGGAGTTCACTGCGCCAAAGTACACTAAATATCATATCCCTTATTTACCTCCTGTAAAAGTAATATCTGTACTATCCCAGATAGATTAGAGATGTTGTAACGTGAGGATAAATGATAAAAACGACCCTGCTAATTAGAAAATTGATCTTTATTAGGTGCTCGGGGGTTTCAAAATGCTATAATCAGCACGAGAATAGGCTAATTATTTGACCCTTTAACGATTAAAAACTCACAATTTTTACATTTTACATTATTATAAAACTCTAAGCTTTATGATTTTAAGCCGTTTATTTTATCAATTACAAGAAAAAGCATAATTTATTGATATGTTTCCCTAACTTGCGAATAACGCAATGAATTTACTATTTTTTTATATCTACAACGTTTTAGTAAATATTTAATACATTATTTTTAATAAAAACAGGGAATTATGATTACATTTATCACAGCAATAGTTTTATTACTATTAGGATATCTTGTTTACGGGAAGTTCGTAGATAAGACATTCAATTCTGACCCGAACAAACCAACACCAGCAAATACTCTTACTGATGGCGTTGATTTCGTTCCGATGAATAGCAACAAAAACGCTTTCAT
>CALJVL010000008.1 GCA_937773775.1 uncultured Flavobacterium sp. | reverse complement strand
GCTATAACACCAAAAACTAAAATGATGTGGTTCAGCACGCCTTGTAACCCAAGTGGTTCTGTTTACAACCGTGAAGAACTAACTGCATTAGCTAAAGTATTGGAAAAACACCCACATGTTTATGTTGTTGCCGATGAAATCTATGAGCATATTAATTTCTCAGGAAATTTTTGTAGCATCGCGTCGATCTCGGGAATGTTAGAAAGAACCATCACTGTCAATGGAGTTGCCAAAGCATTTGCAATGACAGGCTGGAGAATTGGGTACATAGGCGCACCAGAGTTTATCGCTAAAGCCTGTACAAAAATACAAGGTCAAGTAACCAGTGGAGCCAACAGTATTGCTCAACGGGCCACTATTACTGCTGTAGATGCTGACCCTAGTGTTTTAAAACACATGGTTGATGCTTTCCATAGCCGTAGAGACTTAGTTGTAGGATTGTTGAAAGATATTCCTGGAATAAAAATCAACGTTCCTGAAGGTGCTTTTTACGTCTTCCCAGACGTTTCTCATTTCTTCGGAAAAACATTGAAAGGAACCGAAATCAATAACGCAATGGATTTATCAATGTATCTTTTGGGCGAAGCTAATGTAGCAACGGTGACAGGTGACGCATTTGGGAACCCGGACTGTATTCGTTTCTCTTATGCAACTAGCGACGAAATTTTAAAAGAAGCTTTAAAAAGAATTAAAGACGCACTGGCACTATAGTTAAAAGTCAAAATCTGACTAAAATATATTTCAAAAACACCTCAGGAGATTTTCTTGAGGTATTTTTTTGGGCGTGTCCCAAATGGGCCGGGCTTTACGTTGCAATCTTTGAATTTTAAAAAAAAACACAAAGGATTTCCACTGCAATCCCTCACGCAAAGTGTAAACTCCGAGAAGAATTATTTCCAAAAATACTTCTGACATACATAAACAAAACTAGTGTTGAATAGAAAGCATTTCTTTATTTTTACATTCCAATTAAGACTACAAAAAACATGAAAATATTATTGCTAGGTTCAGGTGAATTAGGAAAAGAATTTGCAATCGCAGCGCAACGCATTGGACAAACCATCATTGCAGTTGACAGCTATGAAAATGCACCCGCCATGCAAGTAGCTCATGGATTTGAAGTCATTAATATGCTTGACGGTACTGAACTGGATCGCATTGTAGCCAAACACCAACCTGATTTTATCGTTCCAGAAATTGAAGCCATTCGTACCGAACGTTTCTACGATTATGAGAAGCAAGGAATTACAGTAGTTCCATCAGCAAAAGCGGCTAATTTCACTATGAACCGTAAAGCAATCCGGGATTTGGCTGCAAAAGAGTTGGGATTAAAAACAGCCAATTACCGTTACGCCACCACAGCCGAAGAATTACAAAAAGGAGTCGAAGCTGTTGGAATGCCCTGTGTGGTAAAGCCACTCATGTCTTCCTCAGGAAAAGGACAATCCACCATAAAGACAGCCGCTGATATTGAGAAAGCATGGAATTACGCCGTAGAAGGTTCTCGCGGTGACGTTGTGGAAGTCATTGTCGAAGCCTTTGTGAAGTTCAATTCAGAAATCACCTTATTAACTGTTACCCAAAACAATAACCCAACCTTATTTTGCGCACCCATTGGACATCGCCAAGAACGTGGTGATTACCAAGAAAGTTGGCAACCAGCCAGAATCTCAGATAAAGATTTGTTTGAAGCGCAAGACATGGCAGAAAAAGTAACTGAAACACTAGGTGGAGCTGGACTTTTTGGCGTTGAATTTTTCCTAACTGATGATGGTGTTTATTTCTCGGAACTTTCCCCTCGCCCACATGATACTGGAATGGTAACTTTGGCTGGAACACAGAACTTCAATGAATTCGAATTGCATTTACGCGCTATTTTGAATTTGCCTATTTTCGAAATCACACTTGAAAAAGCGGGAGCTAGTGCCGTCTTAGTAGCTTCAGAAAACTCAAATAATCCAACATACTCAGGGATTTCAACTATTGCAGCTTTAGCAAAAACCGATTTTAGAATTTTCGGAAAGCCAACTTCAAGACCCTACCGAAGAATGGGAGTTGTATTAGTCAATGACAATTTAGAAACACCGATTGAGGAAATTGTTAACAGAGCAAAAAAAAACAGCTACCTTAGTCAAAGTAAATCTATAAACATGAAAAAAGTAATATTAGCAACATTTTTATTTGTCGTGACCACAATAAGTGCCCAAGATAAAATAGACACATCAAAAAAGCAGATTGTAGAAACCGCTTGCGGTCAGTGCCAGTTTGACATGGAAGGATTTGGTTGCGAATTAGCCGTTCGCATAGATGGAAAGCCCTATTTTGTGGATGGAACATCGATAGATTCCCATGGCGATGCTCACGCTGATGATGGTTTTTGTGCAGCGATCAGAAAAGCGGAAGTAGTTGGCGAAATAAAAGACGAGCGTTTCGTAGTTTCGGAATTTAAATTACTTCCTGAGGAAAAGAAAAAATAACAAAAATTGTCTTTAATTCTTCAAAATATTGCAAAGCATATAAAACTCTCTCCAGAAGAGGAAGAGAATTTTTTATCAAAAATCCAAATACGTAAGTTTAAAGCCAAAAGCATTTTATTGAATACAGGCGAAATTTGCGTGAATTCTTATTTTGTGAACTCTGGGATATTGAGAAGCTTCAATATCAATGATAATATCGTCGAGTATGTTTTGAGTTTTGCGAGTGAAGGTTATTGGATTGGAGACATGTATAGTTTGATTTCTCAAAAACCCGGAAATCTTTTTATTGAAGTTCTAGAAGATGCTGAAGTAGTTATGCTTTCAAAAGAGAATCAAGAACTATTATATACTGAAACCCCAAAATTGGAACGCTTCTTTAGAATATTAACTGAAAAATCTTTGGTAGCCAACCAAGAACGCTTAATGGATAATTTGAGTTTATCTGCTGAGGAACGTTTTGAAAAATTTAGGAAAAAATACCCAACTCTACTTCAAAGAGTACCCCAAAAACAAATAGCTTCTTACATAGGCGTTACGCCTGAATTCTTTAGTAAAATGAAATCCAAATTACTAAAAAGATAGCTGTCAGTGAAAAAGAGTGTTCAGTTTTCAGTATTTTTAGTCATCATCACTTCCTAAAAGTCATAAAAATGAAATCTGATTAGAAGACCATTTCATTGCCCATTACTAAAACAAAACTGTGAACACGTATTTTCAACACTGAATACTGTCCACTTTTTCTTACTGATCACTGGCTTTACTGATCACCAGATACTGAACCCTATTTTCTTAACCTACATTAAGTTCTTTTTACTGACTTAGTACGTAAATTTGTATAGAAGAAAATCAAAAAGAAGACATATCATGAAAAATACAGTTTTACATAAAGCAGATACAAGAGGACACGCTGACCATGGCTGGTTAAACGCATATCACAGTTTTAGCTTCGCAAGTTGGTACAATCCAGAAAGAGTTCAATTTGGAGCACTTCGGGTTTTAAATGACGACACCGTCGCTGCCGGAATGGGTTTTGGAACACATCCCCACGACAACATGGAAATCATAACAATTCCTTTAGAAGGCGATTTAGCGCACAAAGATAGTATGGGAAATACGGAAACTATCAAAAGTGGCGATGTCCAAGTTATGAGTGCAGGGACTGGAGTAAAACACAGTGAGTTTAACCCTAACTCAGACCAAAGGACTAAACTATTGCAGATTTGGGTATATCCAAACAAACAAAATGTGGATCCTCGTTACCAACAAATCACCTTAAATCCTGAAGACAGAAAAAATAAATTACAACAAATACTTTCGCCAAATGCCGAAGATACCGGTGTCTGGATTCATCAAGATGCTTGGTTTCATCTTAGTAAGTTTGACGAGGCTGTCACAGAAACTTACCGTTTGAAAAAAGAAGGAAATGGTGTTTATGCTTTCATCCTATCAGGAAAGCTAAACATTGCTGGCCAAGAATTAGAAACTCGTGATGGTTTTGGGATCTGGAATATAAATTCCTTTGATATTAAAGCAAGTACAGATGCGGAATTCTTACTAATGGAAATACCGATGGAATATTAAAACAATTTTGCTTTGATGCTAATCAAACACCTTAGGTGAAACTACCCTCTGCACAACAGAACAACTAATAAATACTTTTGACTAATTGCTCTTCAGGAGCATTTACAAATTAAATAAAGAAACAACTATGAAAAAAATTATCGCTTTTGGCGCTTCATCAAGCAAAAAGTCAATCAATAAACAATTAGCTGCTTACGCTGCAGGACAATTTGAAAATGCTTCGATTGAACTTTTAGACTTGAATGACTACGAAATGCCTATTTTTTCGATGGATAAAGAAACCGAAAGTGGCATTCCACAATTAGCAACAGATTTTTATAACAAGCTAGGAACCGCTGACTTACTTGTGATCTCTTTTGCAGAACACAATGGAGCATACTCAACAGCTTTTAAAAACATTTTCGACTGGACTTCGAGAATAGATTCTAAAACATTCCAAGAGAAACAAACGCTACTGATGGCCACGTCGCCAGGACCCCGAGGTGGAAGCTCCGTTTTAGAAACAGCAAAAAATCGTTTTCCTTTTCAAGGTGCGATTGTAAAAGGAAGTTTTTCTTTACCAAGTTTTAATGAAAATTTTGACGAAAAAGACGGGATAACTAATGAAGATTTAAAAAATCAGTTGCTAGAAATTGTAAGTTCAATTACGCTGTAACCTGATCTAAAAACATATTATCTGAAGAAGAACAGCAATTTTATTGCAGAAAGCGTTGTGTTAAGCAACGCTTTTTTTGTTTTTTAACGCTTTTAACTGCCTATTTTATGCTCTAATCTCGAGGACAACCCTAGCAGAAATTGGGGTGCTCAGGTGCATAAATATCCCAAAGAATAACTAGTGTCGACGCTCCTAAAAAAAGTGTTATTTTTGCAGTCGGTTTTATATTCATACCATGAAAACCTTAAACTTTAAACAAATTTTATGAAAGCATACGTTTTTCCAGGTCAAGGAGCTCAGTTCACAGGAATGGGTAAAGACTTATATGAAAATTCGGCATTAGCCAAAGACTTATTTGAAAAAGCAAACCTTATATTAGGTTTTCGTATTACAGACATTATGTTTGAAGGTACTGCCGAAGAGTTAAAAGAAACCAAAGTTACCCAACCAGCCGTGTTTTTACACTCGGTTATCTTGGCCAAAACCTTAGGTGCCAATTTCAAGCCAGAAATGGTAGCGGGACATTCTTTAGGCGAATTTTCAGCATTGGTAGCCAATGGTAGCTTATCATTTGAAGACGGACTGAAATTAGTTTCACAAAGAGCCCTAGCAATGCAAAAAGCATGCGAACTAAAGCCTTCGACTATGGCGGCTGTTCTGGGACTTGCTGATACTATTGTAGAAGAAGTATGTGCTTCAATCGATGGCATCGTGGTAGCAGCAAACTATAACTGTCCTGGACAATTGGTGATTTCGGGAGAAACATCAGCTGTTGAGAAAGCTTGTGAAGCCATGAAGGCTGCAGGAGCAAAACGAGCTTTGCTTTTGCCTGTTGGTGGCGCATTTCACTCGCCTATGATGGAACCGGCAAGAGAAGAATTAGCTGCAGCCATTGAAGCGACCACATTCTCCACTCCCATTTGCCCAGTGTATCAAAATGTAACGGCAACTGCTGTGTCTGATGCAAATGACATCAAGAAAAACTTAATTACACAATTGACTGCTCCCGTAAAGTGGACACAATCTGTGCAACGAATGATAAAAGACGGGGCTAGCTTGTTTACAGAAGTAGGTCCAGGAAAAGTCTTAGCGGGATTGATTGGAAAAATTGATAAAGAAGTGGCAACGGCTAAAGCATAAACTCTACACAAGGAATTAATAATGAACAAATTTGCCCTTCGCAAAAAGCTATGGGCAAATTTTTTATGTTTTAATTTCCTAGATTACAATTTTGGGTAAAAAGTTGTATCTTTAATGATCATGATTCTTTAGAATAATGATCATTAAAACATTAAAAAAATGAAAAAAATATTTTTAAGTTTAGCCTTTATCTTAGCATTGATGAACTCTTGTAAAGAAAAAACGCAAGATAAAATGGGAGAAGCAACTGAGGCTGTTAAATACGAAATGTCAGATGCTGCAGACACTACAGCAGCAAGAGTTGACAATGCTATTGAAACCGGAGCTGCAAAAGTTGAAGAAGTAGCTAAGGACGTAAAAGACGAGCATAAATAGATTAAAAAAGGCTGCCATCTGGCAGCCTTTTTTTTTTTACATCTAACTTCTCACTTTCTGCTCCCATTTCCATGCACTAGCCATGGATTCTTCGAGCGATGATTGTGCTTTCCAACGAAGGATGTTATTCGCTTTGTCAGTATTTGCGTAAGCCGAAGTAATATCTCCCTCTCTACGACCCACTATTTTATAAGGCAATTTTTGTCCGCTTACTTTTTCGAATGCCTTGATCACTTCCAATACGGTACTTCCAGTTCCTGTTCCCAGATTGAAGGTTTCCACTTTAGCGACATTCTTTTTGTTCAGTAATCGCTGTAAAGCGACAACATGGGCTTTCGCCAGATCTACAACATGAATGTAATCTCGCACAGCAGTACCATCAACGGTAGGATAATCGTCTCCATAAACGGATAGTTCTTTACGTAAACCAAAACCCGTTTGAGTAATGAATGGAACTAAATTTTGAGGAACGCCAATAGGTAATTCACCAATCTCAGCAGAAGGATGAGAACCAATTGGATTAAAATAACGCAACAAGATAGCATTGACGTTAGTGACTTTAGCTACATCGGTGATTATTTCCTCCCCTATTTGTTTAGTATTGCCATAAGGCGACATTGCCTCCTGAATTGAAGCGTCCTCTGTAATTGGCATTATTTCAGCCTGACCGTAAACGGTACAAGACGAACTAAAAATAAGGCTTGCTTCGGTTTTTTTCTGCAACTCCTGAAGAATGTAAACTAGAGTATTGATGTTATTTTCATAATACAACAATGGATTTTCCACACTTTCCCCAACTGCTTTAGAAGCCGCAAAATGAATAACACCCGCTAAATCGACATGTCTTTTGAAAAACTCTCGTACCTTGTCTTTTTCGCGCAAATCTAACTTTTCGAATGCCGGAATTTTTCCTGTTATATTTGAAATTCCATCCAATACATCCAATGAAGTATTAGAAAGGTTATCCACAATTACCACCTCAAAACCTTCGTTTTGCAATTCGACAACAGTATGTGACCCTATAAACCCTAAACCTCCAGTAACTAATATTTTCATTTTATTTCGTTTTCTTTTAAGACTGCGATCGATTCATCGCAATCTTATATTATTCGTAAATAAAAAAACGCGATAAATCGCGTCTCAATATTCTTTATTTAAAAAATTCTAAAACACTATCGGTAATGAATTTTATTTGTCCGTCATCGAGCTCAGTATGCATCGGTAGCGAAATCACTTGCTTTACCAACTGATTTGTGACTGGAAAGTCTTCCTCATTGTATCTAGAATCCGTGTACGCTTTCTGCAAATGCAATGGTATTGGGTAGTAAACAGCACAAGGAATACCTTTAGCTAACAAATGTTGCATCAATGCGTCTCTATCAGCATCTATAATTCGCAATGTATATTGATGAAAAACATGACAGTCACAAATGTCGCAAATATTGGGAGCAACAATATGTTTGTTCCCTTCAAAAGCCAAACTATATTTTCTGGCTGCATCTTGTCGAGCAGAGTTGTATTGATCTAAGAATGGTAACTTAGCGTTCAAAACGGCCGCTTGAATACTGTCCAAACGGGAATTCACTCCCACCACATCATGATGGTAGCGCTCGTACATTCCATGATTTACAATTCCGCGAAGCGTATGAGCCAACCCATCATCATTTGTAAAAATTGCTCCACCGTCTCCATAACAGCCCAAATTTTTAGAAGGAAAAAACGAAGTAGATCCTAAGTGACCTATAGTTCCTGCCTTATGTTTAGAACCATCCGAGAATTTGCAATTAGCACCAATGGCTTGTGCATTATCCTCAATCACAAATAGATTATATTCTTTGGCGACAGCCATAACAGCCTCCATATTAGCAGCACGCCCAAACAAATGAACAGGAACGATTGCTTTTGTTTTTGGAGTGATTGCACGTCTAATCCCCTCGATAGAAATATTCATGTTATACATGTCAACATCTACTAACACTGGAGTGAGCTGCAATAAAGCAATTACTTCTACAGTGGCAGCAAAGGTAAAATCGGCGGTAATAACCTCATCTCCTGGCTTTAAGCCTAGTCCCATCATAGCAATTTGCAAAGCGTCAGTCCCATTTGCACAAGGGATCACATGCTTTACACCCATATAATCCTCCAGCGATTTTTGAAACTGATGAACTTGCGGCCCATTGATGTAAGTATTTGTATCTAAAACTTCCTGAATAGAATCATTTACAGTAGTCGCGATTTTATCATATTGACTTTTTAGGTCAACCATTTGGATTTTTTTCATTTATATTTTATTTAAACCAGTTAGCCCCAAAACTAAAAAAGCTTCACAGTATCTAAAAATAGCTACGATTCTATTTTGTATTTAAACTGTTTCGATCTTTTAAATCGAAGTACTCCCTTTTGGATATTTTTAAATTCTCAAGTACAAAAATATGAATTTAAGCATGAAGATTTAAACGATAAACAAAAGAAACTGTATTTTAGCAAAATAAAAATTCCGGTATGCTTTTCTTTTATAACATCGTAATGCAAATTACGGGTTTACTCTTAAAATTAATCGCTTTATTCAGTTCAAAAATCAAGCTTTTTGTAGACGGCCGCAAAAATGTTTTTGTTATTTTGGAACAGAAAATAAAAGCTTCGGATAGAACAATCTGGTTCCATGCAGCATCACTTGGTGAATACGAGCAAGGCTTACCCGTAATTGAGAAAATCAAAACAGAATATCCTTCACACAAAATTGTCATTACTTTTTTCTCGCCTTCAGGCTACGAGGTCCGCAAAAACAATGTAGTTGCAGACGCGACCGTTTATCTGCCTATTGATACTAAAAGGAATGCACGAAAATTCATGAAACTAGTTCACCCTGAAATGGCGTTTTTCATAAAATATGAATATTGGTTAAACTACCTTAACGAACTTAATGCTAAAAACACGCCGACCTATTTGATTTCTGGAATTTTCAGAAAAAACCAAATGTTCTTCAAATGGTATGGGGGGTTTTACAGGAAAGCATTGGACGGCTTCTCCTATTTTTTTGTGCAAAATGAATCTTCAAAAAGGTTATTGCTTGATCTAGGAAAATCAAACGTAGCTGTTTCAGGCGATACTCGTTTTGACAGGGTTTCGGCAATTTTAGAAAAAGATAATTCTTTGGAGTACATTTCTCAGTTCAAGGATAACACACTGGCGATTGTTATCGGCAGTTCCTGGCCAAAAGACGAAACGCTATTGCTTGATTTTATAAACAAAAATGAATTTAATGTCAAATTTATTATCGCACCCCACAACATAAAAGACCACCAGATAGAAGTTCTAAGAAACAGCATCACAAAAAAAACAGTTTTGTTCTCAGAAATGGAAGGCAAAAACCTCTCTGATTTTGATGTTTTCATAATAGACAGCATTGGCATTCTTACAAAAATCTATAGTTATGCTGAAATTGCTTACGTCGGAGGAGGTTTTGGGAATCCAGGTGTCCATAATTTACTGGAACCGGCTACTTTTGGCATCCCAATCGTTATAGGTCCCAACTATTCCCATTTTGCAGAAGCGACTGCTTTAGTCAATATGGGCGGATGTCACTCTATTTCGACTAAAAAAGATCTGAATGACACATTTAAAGATTTGATCTTAAATGATGCGCTCAGAAGTGAAAAAGGACATATTTGCAGCACTTTCGTATTAATGAATAAAGGCGCAACAAACATCATCATGAAAACCTTGTAAGTTTGGTGTCTATTAAGCGTCGATTCCTTGTTTATATCTTAAGTATTTTACACCGATTTACTTTAAGCAAAGCAAAAACATCTCCCAACTGAATCAGAACAAAAAACCCTTGTCTTGCTGACGTAATTTACCACCTAAAGAACGGCCCCAAATAATTTTAATAGTATTAAAATTTTTATCAATACTCTTTTCTAAAAATATAATACATTTAAATACAATTAGTTACAAACTAACTTCAGAAGCGGGAAAAACTGAAGCCAAATAGTAGCTCTTAAAAAAAAGAGTCGAATTTTCAAGTAATTCAAAACAAGCAACTCCTTTTCGAGGCCATATTTTTCTGCGTTTTAACTGACATATTGTGCAAAGTAAGAAATGGAATATTATTTTTAAAAAAATAAATAAAAAATTATAAACGTATTAAAAAATGTATATCTTTGCGACGAATTAATAATTAACCTTTATATTAAATTAAGATGAAAAAAGTATTTTTAAGTTTAGCATTTATTGCTGTTTTGACTGTTGTTTCTTGTAAAAAAGCTGACGCTGCTGCTGAAGAAGTTGTTGCTGCTGATACTACTGCTGTAGTTGAAGTTGACACAATGGCTGTTGACTCTATGGCTGCACCTGTTGACTCTATGGCTGTTGAAGCTCCTGCTGCTGAGTAATTTCAAGCTACAAAAAAAATCAAAGCCATCCGTGCAAACGCGATGGCTTTTTTATTGCCTAAAAATAAATTCCAGCGATTTTAATCCTCGAATTTAAAATCATTATTAGAGAAATCCAGGATCTCCGCTTCGGGGCCATACTTGACTATTTCGTCAATACCCTTCTGCACCATCAGCTCCGTTGCATACTTTCTACTGGTAGCCATAACAACATCATCAACCACTACCCTGAAGAAAAATTTTCCGCCAGTGGTCTTAAACTTCGCAAAAGCACAGCTTTGAAAAACTAATCTTACATACTCCACATCAGCCTCACAATCCATCCTTAACTCGTATGCTTTACTTGTAAAAATCGTTTTCCCTTTTCTAGAAGTGAGCTCAAACTTATAATCTCCGCTAAATCGTTTAGTAATTACAAAAGAAGCCATATTTCGATTAGATAATATTTAATTTAAAAACCAACAAAAACTAAAGTTTACTTCTAAATTTTTATTTGAAAAGCAGCCCATATATAAACAAAAAAAGCCTCTTCAAAAGAAGAGGCTTTAGTACTCAGAGCGGGACTTGAACCCGCACGAACATTGCTGTTCACTGGATTTTAAGTCCAGCGTGTCTACCAATTTCACCATCCGAGCATTATTACTTTTCGATTTTTATATCTAATTTTTATAAAAAATTAATTAAACATAATCACCATCCGAGTATTTTATGGTTTGGAGCGAAAAACGGGGCTCGAACCCGCGACCTCGACCTTGGCAAGGTCGCGCTCTACCAACTGAGCTATTTTCGCATTTTTATATATTAAAAACAACCGCGATACTTGTTCCGTATTGCGGATGCAAATCTAGGACATTTATTGAATTACACAAGCCTTTTTTACAAAAAAATTAAAGATAAAAGTTAAACTATTGATAACCTAAACTTTAAAAACGAATAAGTTTATTTTCTGGTGAGCATTCTTTTTATTTCGTTCAATTTCATCAATGCTTCCATCGGTGTTATGGTATTTATATCTAAATTTAAAATTTCTTCTTTGATTTCCTCTAACAAAGGATCGTCTAAATTGAAGAAACTCATTTGCATTTCGTCTTTCTCTGATTTTATGCCATTCAACACATCGCTAGAATGATCTTTCTCTAATTTCTTCAACAGCTTTTGCGCTTTCAAAATTACGATTTGAGGCATTCCTGCCATTTTTGCAACATGAATTCCAAAGCTATGGGCACTTCCTCCTTTTACTAATTTTCTGATAAAAAGAACAGTGTCTTTCAGCTCCTTTACAGAGACATTATAATTCTGGATCCTTGACAAAGATTCGCTCATCTCATTTAGCTCATGGTAATGCGTCGCAAACAGCGTTTTAGGCCTCGAAGGATGTTCATGTAGGAACTCCGCAATCGCCCAAGCGATGGAAATACCATCATAAGTACTGGTTCCCCTCCCGATTTCGTCCAAAAGGACCAAACTTCTGTCGGAAATATTGTTCAGAATCGAGGCGGTTTCATTCATTTCTACCATAAAGGTGGATTCACCCATCGAAATATTATCACTCGCTCCAACCCTGGTGAATATTTTATCAACGGTTCCCATTCTTAAGCTATCAGCGGGGACAAAGCTCCCCATTTGGGCCAACAGTACGATTAACGCAGTTTGCCTCAATATAGCCGACTTCCCAGACATATTGGGACCGGTTATCATTATCATTTGTTGGGTTTCCTGATCGAGGAAAATATCATTTGGTATATAAGGCATTCCCACAGGCAATTGCTTTTCGATTACAGGATGTCTCCCGTTCTTGATTTCCAGCTGGAATGTTTCGTCAAGTTCAGGACAAACATATTTGTTTTCGATAGCTAACTGAGTGAAAGAACACAGGCAATCTAACTGTGCCACTAAATTAGCGTTCAACTGAACCGGTTTTATGTAAGTTGCAATCCAAGCAACCAATTGCTCAAATAACTCTGATTCTATTTTTTGTATTCTTTCTTCAGCACCCAGAATTTTAGTCTCATATTCTTTTAACTCCTCTGTAATATAGCGCTCTGCATTAACTAGAGTTTGTTTGCGAATCCACTCTGAAGGAACTTTATCTTTATGCAAATTTCTGACTTCAATATAGTATCCAAAAACGTTGTTGAAAGAGATTTTCAAAGAAGAGATACCCGTTAATTGTGATTCCCGCTTTTCTATCCCGTTCAAAAAGTCTTTCCCAGAAGTTGAAATCGCCCTTAACTCATCCAATTCTTCGCTAATGCCGTTAGCAATGGCATTCCCTTTGACGATAGCTACCGGTGCATCTTGATTTAATGTAGTTTTAATCTTTTCACGCAATAAATCGCAGCTATGCAAATTATCTCCAATAATCCTTACTGCATCTTGCGGACTTTCTAAAGCCAATTTTTTTATAGGAATAATAGCATCCAGCGATTCGTTGAGGTAAACGACCTCTCGAGGAGATACTTTTCCCGCGGCTATTTTAGAAATCAACCGCTCCAAATCTGAAATCTGTTTAATCTGCTGCTGCATACTTTGCAACACTTCTTGATTTTCTTTCAAATAGTAAACTACCTGATGGCGACTTCGAACCTTATTACTGTCTTTTAAAGGCAATGCAAGCCAACGTTTCAGCAAACGCCCTCCCATTGGCGAAAGCGTTTTATCAATTACATCCAAAAGCGTAACAGCATTTGGATTGTAACTCTGATATAATTCTAAGTTACGAATCGTAAATCGATCCATCCAAACATAAGCGTCTTCTGCTATACGTTGAACGGATGTGATGTGCTGAACCCTGTTATGCTGTGTTTCGGATAAGTAATACAAAATAGCTCCCGAAGCAACGATCCCTTCTTTCAAGTCTTCAATACCAAATCCCTTTAAGGAAACCGTCTGAAAATGTTTCGTTAAGGTTTCGAATGCATAATCCTCTTTATAAATCCAATCCTCTAAATAAAAAGTATGATAATCCTCCCCGAAAATTTCACGAAATTCATTTTTATTGTTTTTTGGAATCAACACCTCGCTTGGACTAAAGTTTTGCAACAGTTTATCGATGTATTCCGCATTCCCTTGAGCAGTAAGGAACTCTCCCGTAGAAACGTCTAAGAATGAAACTCCAATCGACTTATTGGCAAAATATATTGAAGCTAAAAAATTATTAGTTTTTGAATTTAAGACTTCATCATTCATGGAAACTCCCGGAGTAACTAATTCAGTCACACCTCGTTTCACAATAGATTTTGTCATCTTTGGGTCTTCTAATTGGTCACAAATTGCGACACGAAGACCTGCCTTAACTAATTTAGGCAAATAAGTATTTATCGAATGATGGGGGAAGCCAGCTAAAGCAGTTTCTGTAGCGGAACCCGCTCCTCTCTTGGTCAAGGTGATTCCTAGAATCTTAGCAGCTCTTACCGCATCATCTCCAAAAGTTTCATAAAAATCGCCTACTCGAAACAACAAACAAGCATCAGGATATTTCCTTTTGATTTCGTTATATTGTTTCATTAACGGTGTTTCCTTAACTACTTTATCTTTAGCTGCCAAATTTTTTATCTTTAAAAAGGTGATTGTAACAGCAGCGAATTTAATTATTAAATAGTGAATAACTAAATCCTTGAAAAAAAATTAATACTTTTAGGACGATTTTAAGTAATTGGCATGATATTTTATTTAAATTTGTTCAGATAACTTTAAACTTCAAAAAAATGAGAAAAATAATTGTACTAGCTATGCTGACCGTTTTAGGAGTTACTACTTCTAACGCCCAAGAAACTACAAAAAAAATAAAGGCAACTACTGCGAAGGTTGCTAAAGTAGACGGAGCTGGAATGGCTTTTGTATCAGAAACAATTGATTACGGGACGATTGCACATAATGCAGACGGAAAACGTGAGTTTGTATTTACAAACAACGGAACCAAGCCACTAATCATTACAAACACACAAGGTTCATGTGGCTGTACAGTTCCTACTTCTCCAAAAGAACCAATCGCTCCAGGAGCAAAAGGAATTATTGGTGTAAAATATGCAACTGACAGAGTTGGTGCTTTCACAAAAACAGTAACTGTAACATCAAATGCTGCAGGACAAGCAACTAGAGTGCTTACCATCAAAGGTACTGTTTTGGCTGACGAAGCTGTAAAAAGCTAAATTTTAATTAATATAAAGAAAAAGCTTCCCTTAAATTGGAAGCTTTTTTTTTGACTAAACCTCAAAATAGCATGAGAAAGCTAGAAAACAGCGAATTGGACCGAAAATCAATTGAAGCTTTTAAAAAATCAGAAAAAACTCCAATTATTATCGTTTTAGATGATGTTCGCAGTCTACACAATATTGGTTCCGTATTTAGGACTGCTGATGCTTTTTTGATTGAAAAAATCTATTTATGTGGCATCACAGCAACCCCTCCAAATAAGGAAATCCATAAAACGGCGCTAGGAGCCACCGAAACAGTAACATGGGAGCACAACGGAAATGTCCTTGAAGTAATTGAAAATTTGAAGCGTGACAAAATAACCACCTTAGCCATAGAGCAAGTTCAAAGTGCCATATTTCTTCAAGATTTTAAAGTAACAAAAGGAGAAAAATACGCTTTGGTATTTGGTAACGAGGTCCATGGGGTTTCACAAGAAGCGGTTGCAGCTTGCGACGGTTGTATCGAGATTCCGCAACTGGGAACCAAGCATTCACTGAACATTTCGGTCAGTGCCGGAATCGTGGTTTGGGATTTGTTTCAAAAATTAAATTGGCCGAAATAGTTGAATTAAAAGCTATACTTTTACAAAATGTTCCAAAACAAATCATTTTATATAATTTTAGCTTTTATATTTCTTATTTCGAATCAGAACTTTGCAAATATTACGCACACTGCACCAAAGATCAAAAAATCTTTATTAGCAATTGATCCTCCTGTAATTAAGGCAACAGGGAATCAAATATACTGTACTGGATCCTCACTAAATATAGTTGAAACTATTTCAATCACAAATGATCCTGCTGAAGCCGAAACAGATGCTATGTATGTTCAGATTTCCTCAGGCTATGAATTTAGTCAAGATAAATTAGAACTTACTAATCTTGCTTCACATCCGACAATCACAACAAGTTGGGATGCAACAGCCGGAAAACTGAAATTATTCAGTCCGTCGGGGATAAAAATACCTTACCCAGACTTTGTCTCGGCAATCAAAGATGTTGTATATACAAATTCATCTGCGAATCCATCAGGAATCAGAAATTTTTCCATTACTATTGGCCAAGCCAATTATCTTCCATCAACGGGTCATTATTATGAATATGTCCCAAGTTTGGGGATTACTTGGACCAATGCGAGAGCGGCGGCGGAGTCACTTAACTACTACGGTCTACAAGGTTATTTAGCGACAATATTATCATTAGACGAAGCAAAATTATCAGGTGAACAAGCTGCCGGAGCCGGATGGATTGGTGGAAGCGACGCGGAAAATGAAGGCGTTTGGAAATGGGTGACAGGCCCGGATGTTGATAGAGTTGTGTTTTGGAACGGTGCTGCGAATGGTTCGGCACCGACTAATCAATTTGCACTTTGGAATACTCTTACCAATGAACCCAACAATAAAGGAAATGAAGATTACGCACACATTACTGCTCCCGGCGTAGGGAGTCCAGGCTCTTGGAATGATTTATCAAATACCGGCGAGCCTAGTGGAAATTATCAGCCAAAGGGATATATTGTTGAATACGGCGGAATGCCCGGAGATCCAGTTCTTCAAATTTCAGCGAGTACTACAATGACAATCGCGAAAATTACGACCACAACACCGAGCCCTGTTATTTGTGCATCAACAACTACTACACTGCAAGCAGCTACCACAACTGGAACAATAAATTGGTATGATGCTGCAACAAATGGCACTAATCTTGGGTCTGGTTATAGTTACGCAACTAGTCCTCTTTTTACAACCACAATATTTTATATTGATAATGGATGTAGCGCAAGAACACCTCTTACTGTAACTGTGGAATCTTTGCCGACAGCAAATTCTGTAATAATTCCAAGGCAATGTGATAACAATCAAGATGGAATTGTCACTTTTAACACAACTAATCTTGAGTCAGATTTATTAAATGGACAATCTAATGTAAAAGTGACTTATTTTGACCAAGCTAACAACCCTTTAAAAAATTCAAACGGAAATTTAATAACTAGTCCATTTCCCGCTAATTTCACAACAACATCGCAAACCATAAAAGCTATTGTTACTAACACTACAACTTTAAAATGTTCTGACCTAAGAAGCATCCAATTTATCGTAGACGTATTGCCGCAAGCATTTGCAGTTCCAATATCTTTAACAACAACAACATGTGATGACGAACCAAACCCATTAAACCAGGACGGAATATTTACATTTGACACCTCAATGTTCGAATCTACAATTCTAGGAAGCCAAAGCGGAATGACAGTTTCCTATACTTTAGAAAACGGAACAGTACTTCCATCGTTACCACCAAATTTCACAACAGCAACTCAAACTGTTTTAGTTACGGTAACGAATTCAGCAAATTCAAACTGCGGCGCAACCACTACTTTAAATTTTGTTGTTAATCCTAAACCAATCGTCAACGATGTTACCATTGTGCAATGTGATAGCGATACTAATCCAGACGGGAAGACGTTGTTTAATTTGACAGTAAAAAACAATGAAATTTCCATAAATTACACGAATGAAAATTTCACTTATTATACTTCGCAATTAGGGGCAAATAGTGGTCTATCTGTCGATTTAATTTCCAATGAATTAACTTTCGAAAATACAACACCCTCTAATATGGAGATTTGGGCGCGAGTTGAAAATAAAATTACGGATTGTTTCAGCGTTGCTAAACTAACATTAAAAGTTCCTGCTACAAATATTAGTCCTGCTACTTCTATTATAGTACCTGCAGTTTGCGATGATTTTTTAGATACCAATGGAAACGACAATGCTAATAATGATGAAAGAGACGGAATCACAGCTTTTGATTTTTCATGGACAAAAACCACAATAAAAGAGCAATTAACTACAACTCAGGCCTACAACATAAATTACTACAGAAACCAAGCCGATGCCTTAGCTGAACTAAATGTAATTATGGATATTTCAAATTATAGAAATATTGGCTACCCTAACTCTCAAGACATTTGGGTTCGTATAGAAAGTAGCATAGATAATTCTTGCCTAGGCTTAGGCCCTTATATTACATTAAATGTCGAGCCCTTACCTTTTGCAAATCCGCTTATAGTTCCAAGACAATGTGATGAAGATCAAGATGGAATAGTCACTTTTGACACTCGTTCTCTAGAGTCCGATTTATTAAATGGCCAATCTCTTTCTGATGTTACTGTCAGCTATTTTGACCAAAACAATGATCCACTTCCGAGTCCGTTTCCATCTAATTTTACGACCAAAACGCAAACGATAAAAGCAGTAGTTACAAATAATTCAGCTACGCAATGTAATGATGAAACCTTTATTCAATTTGTAGTTGATATTTCACCTCAGGCATTTTCTGTTTCTCCAGCATTAACGACGAGCTGTGACGATGAACTAGACCCTTCGCAGCAAGACGGAAAATTGGCGTTCGACACATCGACTTTCGAAGCGATTATTCTGGGAGTGCAAACTGGGATGACTGTTAGCTACTTAGATGAAGACGGGAACACCTTAAGTTTCCTACCAAATCCTTTTATTACTGGAACTCAAAATGTTTTAGCAACAGTAACAAATCCATTCAATCCAAACTGCACCGCAACTACAACCTTAATTTTTATAGTTCACCCTGTTCCAAATATTGATTTGAATATGGATGGAAATGCAAATGAGTTGGTTTGTTCTAATCTGCCTAATTTTTTTGTGACACTCGATGCTGGGATTACAGATAATTCTCCAACTAGTAA
This sequence comes from uncultured Flavobacterium sp., assembly GCA_937773775.1. Taxonomy (GTDB): domain Bacteria; phylum Bacteroidota; class Bacteroidia; order Flavobacteriales; family Flavobacteriaceae; genus Flavobacterium. The sequence goes on along the minus strand of CALJVL010000008.1, from coordinate 161,050 downwards.
TTACCAATACGTTTGGACAAAAGACGGTGGGAATTTAGCTGAAACTTCACCTACATTAGGTGTAAATGCAGTTGGCTTATATACTGTAGAAGTAATAAACTCTTTTGGCTGCAGCAGAATTCGAACTATAAATGTTTCTGCCTCAAACGTTGCCACAATTAACGGTATTGACATTATTGATTTGACGGATGTAAATACAATTACAGTAAATACATCAGGACCTGGAGACTACGAATATAGTTTAGATGGTACAAATGGACTTTGGCAAGATTCTAATTTCTTTGACAACGTACCTTCTGGAATTTACGAAATTTTTATAAATGACAAAAATGGCTGTGGAATCGTTAGCAAAACTATTGCAGTAATAGGCGCACCAAAATTCTTCACGCCAAACAATGATGGTTATAATGATTACTGGGCTGTTAAAGGACTAAATAGCACATTCAACTCAAAATCAATAATTTATATTTTTGACCGATACGGCAAACTCCTCAAACAATGGGCGCCATACTTAAATGAAGGTTGGGATGGTACTTTCAACGGACAACCTCTAAAAGCAGATGATTATTGGTTTACCTTAAAACTAGAAGATGGTAGGCAAACAAAAGGGCATTTTACATTAAAAAGATAAAATTCAACAAGAAATCTTCTTTTTTATTTCATCCAAAACATAAAGGTAATCCTTTTGATTTTTTACAAAATCTCTAGCTGAAACATCAATGATCAGCACATTCAATTCGGTTTGTGATTTGATGTAATCCAAATAGCCATTGTTGATCTTGTCCAGATATTCTGCTGGGATTTTTTGCTCGTAGCTTCTGCCTCTTTTCTTGATGTTTTGCAGCAATCGTTCAGAATTTTGATACAGGTAAATATACAAGTCGGGTTTAGGCATCTCTCTGTAAATAATATCAAAAAGGTTTCGATACAATCGATATTCGTCTTCCGCCAAGGTTATTTTGGCAAAGATTAATGATTTGAATATGTGATAATCGGCAACCAAAAAATCTTTGAACAAATCAAATTGAGCTAAATCATCTGATAGCTGTTGGTATCTGTCAGCAAGGAATGACATTTCGAGCGGAAAGGCATACCTGTTTTGATCTTCATAGAATTTTGGCAAAAAGGGGTTGTCGGCAAAACGTTCCAAAACTGTCTTAGCATTAAAATCTTCCGAAATTTTAGTAGCCAAAGTAGTCTTTCCGGCCCCAATATTCCCTTCGAAAGCAACATAATTAAATTGAGCGAACGAAATATTCTCTAATGGGCTTATTAAATGATGTGCTACTACACAATTACTTTTATCAGGGCAATCTTGCAGCAAAGTTGAAATTGATTTTTTAAAAACGGGGTGCTCCCAGTCCAGATTTAAATCCTGAATGGGCAACAACACGAATTTCCTTTCTTGCATTAAAGGATGCGGAATCTGGAGTTTTGCGGTTTCAATAATTTCAGCATCAAAAGCAATCAAATCGATATCTATAATTCGAGATTGATATCCTTTCTTTTCATTGCGAATTCGGCCTAATTTTTTTTCAATGTTAAGAACTTGAGTAAGAATTCTATGAGCTGACCTAAAAGTGTTTAAAACTAAGGCACAGTTATAGAATGGGTCACTTTCAAAACCCCAAGAGGGAGTCTCATATATTTTGGATACCTTAATAACCGTTCCAACCTCCTGATGTAATAATTCGATACAGTCTTTCACATTTTCAAGTCGATTCCCTTGATTGCTTCCTATTGATAAAATGACCTGATGTTGTGATTTCATATTAAGCACAAATTAACTAAAAGAATTTCAGAATAGAACTATCTTTGCATAAAGTGTTAGCAACAAAATTGTGAATGTAATACTGTAACAATTAGTTTGTTTTTGCTACTTATTAAAAAAATATAATTATGAAGTTTTTAGGAAATGTATTGGCAACCATTATAGGTTTATTTATTTTTTTGATGCTGTTCTTTTTTGGAATTGTGATTATCACTACCATTTTTAGTGGAGATCCAGACACGGTAACCGTCAAAAATAACTCGGTGATTGAATTGGACCTTAAAAACATACAATACGATTATGCCGGAAAATACAAAGACCCCTGGCTAAAATTGTTTTCAGACAAAAAAAGTGTAGGTTTAACTGACGTAATCAATGCCATCGAAGACGCAAAAACGGATAGCGACATCAAAGGGATTTCCATTTTAAATGACGAATCTCCCTTAGGGATGGCGCAAACCAAAGCCTTGAGGGATGAACTGGAAAGCTTCAAAAAATCAGGGAAATTCGTAATGGCTTATGCCAATTCTTATTCGCAAAAAGAATATTACCTTAATTCTGTCGCTACTCCCATTTACCTAAACCCCGTAGGTGAAATGGATTTCAAAGGATTGTCTGCTGAAATACTATTTTTTAAAGATCTTCAGGAAAAATCTGGCATAAAAATGGAAGTGATCCGACATGGAAAGTATAAAAGTGCTGTCGAGCCATTTCTAGAAAACGAAATGAGTGATGCCAATAGAGAACAAACTACTGCTTTACTAAATTCGATTTGGAATTCCGTTGTGACAGAAATTTCAAAAAGCAGGAACGTCTCAGTTGACAAACTTAACGAAATTGCAAATGGTCTTCTTGCCCGAACCCCGGAAATGGCAAAAGAGGAAAATTTAGTGGATATTATTGCCTATGAAGATGTATATCATGACGCAATTAAGAAAGCTTTAAAAGTAGAAAAAGCCGATGACTACAATAAAATCAGCCTCTTCGACTATACAAAAAAAATGATGACCACCTCAAAAATAATTGAAGGGACAAATGAAATAGCTATTATCTATGCACAAGGAGAAATCCAAAGCGGTGAAGGGGATGTCACTACAATAGGAGAAGGATCCATGCGCCGCTCTTTGCAAGAAGCGCGAGAAAATAAAAACGTAAAAGCAATCGTACTTCGTATCGACAGTCCGGGTGGAAACGCATTGACCTCAGATTTAATCTGGAGGGAAGTTGAATTGACCAAAAATCTAAAGCCCGTAGTAGTCTCCATGGGAAATTATGCCGCTTCGGGTGGTTATTATATCGCCTGTAATGCACACAAAATTTTTGCAGAAAACACCACTATTACAGGTTCCATAGGGGTCTTTGGAATATTGCCTAATTTTAGTGAACTATCATCAAAAATTGGCATTAACGCAGAGCAGGTGAATACCCATGAGAACTCTGCTGGCTACAGTCCGTTTGTTCCCTTAGGCGATAAATTCAGAGCAGTAACACTTGAAGGAGTAGAACATATTTACAATACTTTCGTGACCCATGTTGCCGAAGGACGGAAAATGACTTTTGCACAAGTAGATTCCATAGCTCAAGGAAGAGTTTGGTCTGGATCTCAAGCCATTAAAATCGGGCTTGTAGATGAAATTGGCGGCTTAAATGACGCGATCAAGGAAGCGGTAATTTTAGCTAAGGTCAAAAAATACAATACCCGCAATTATCCTGAATACGATAAAGAGCTTGAAGATCTTTTAGCGAATTTACCATTTGCACAATCCAAAGAATCATTCATAAAAGAGGAATTGGGAGAAGAAAATTATAAAGTACTGCAGGAAATAAAAAGAATACAATCCCAGAAAGGAGTTCAGACTATGATGCCGTTTAAAATCAATATTCGATAGAAAACCTAGTCAAAAAAAAAATCCGTTTGAAAGTTTTTCAAACGGATTTTTTTTTTGACTTATTATTCCTAAATAACCAACCATAATTTCAGATCTCAAACAACAAAATATAATTATTTAAGAAAACTTTAGTGGGCGACTAATTCATAAAACACTATTTTTATAATTAATTACAGAAGCGTTTTTGCTTAACAAACAGAAATAAACATCATACCTTATGTTAAAAAATATTTTAAAAGTCATTGGAATTATAATCATCTTAGTTATTGTCTCATTATTTGCAATTCCTTACTTTTTTAAAGATGAAATAAAAGCCAAAATTACTGATGCTATCAATCAAAAAGTGGATGCAAAAGTTAGTTTTGCAGATGCCAATTTAAGTCTTTTTAAAAATTTTCCCAATGCAAATGTCACTCTAGATCAATTGCTAATTATCAACAAAGCCCCATTTGAAGGAGACACCTTAATTTCTCTTGAGGAATTAAATTTAAAAATGTCTATTAAGGAACTTTTTAAAGGAAAAAATGAAGCCATCGACATTAAGGGAATCAGCTTAAAAAACGGACTAATAAACATCCTTTTCAATAAAGATGGCGTTGGAAACTATGACATCGCCTTGAAGGACAAAGTAAGCACTGATGAAAAAAGCAGTCCATTAGAATTAAACATTAAAAACTATAAATTTGAAAATTTCAAGTTCAAGTACTTTGATGAAGTTTCAAAAATAAAAATGCTAATCGACAGCATAAATCATGAAGGTACCGGGGACTTCGCAGCTTCAAAACTAGATTTAGTTACCAAGTCTACTGCGAAAATTACACTCGATATGAACAAAGTCAACTATATGAACAATGTTCCGTTAACTTTGGACGCCGTTTTGGGCATCGATTTAGAAAAAAGCAAATACAGCTTCAAAGAAAACAAAGCGTTAATAAATCAATTGCCATTAGAATTTGATGGGTTTATCCAGCTGGTTGACGCCGGCCAGGAATATGATTTGAAATTCAAAACCCCAACCTCTTCTTTCAAAAATTTCTTGGGTATTATACCCGCGACCTACGCTTCAAGTTTGGACAATGTAAAAACAACAGGAGACTTTAGGGTGGCCGGTTTTGCAAAAGGGCTGTATTCAGATACCACTGTTCCTAAATTCAATGTCGCCATCACATCAAACAACGCTTCATTTAAATATCCGAATTTACCCCAATCTGTTCAAAACATCCAAATTGACAGCAAAATCATCAATGAGACAGGGATTTTAAATGACACTTACATTAATCTAGACAAACTATCTTTTAAAATAGATCAGGATATTTTTAATGCCAATGCGAATATTACAAATATCACCCAGAATGCAATAGTTGATGCCGCTTTGAAAGGAATCATTAATTTAGCCAAGCTATCCAAGGCCTATCCTATAAAATTAGACAAACCTTTGACCGGAATATTGAAAGCCGATGTGACTACTAAATTTGACATGGTTTCAGTTGAAAAAAGCCAATACGCAAATATTAAAAATGCGGGTACAATAAGTCTGTCTGATTTTAAATATGCTGACGAAAACGGCAAAACAATGAATATTAGTAATGCTTTGGTGCAGTTTAATCCTAGCATGGTCAATTTGAAACAATTTAATGCGACAACTGGAACAAGCGACCTTAGCATAACTGGGGTTTTAGAGAATTTTTATGGTTTCATTTTTAAAAACCAAGAGTTGCAAGGGAATTTTAACTTGAATTCAAATCAATTTACTGTCAGTGATTTCATGACGACAGGAGAAGATAGTGAAACGGCGTCAAAAAAAACAGAAGCCATGAAAATCCCTGCCTTCTTGAATTGCTCGCTAACAGCAAAAGCAAATACAGTGCTGTATGATAATTTAACTTTGAAAGACGTATCTGGAAAACTGATTGTCAAGAACGAAAAACTGACATTAGAAAATATAAAAAGCTCCATTTTTGGTGGGACAATCGGATTGAACGGCGCCGTTTCCACAAAAGAAAAAACCCCTACTTTTGAAATGAATCTGGGACTAAACGAATTGGACATTGCACAATCGTTTACGCAACTGGAAATGCTAAAAAAGATTGCGCCAATTGCGGGGATTATCAATGGAAAATTAAATTCAACCATAAAATTAAATGGGTTTCTAAACGACAAAACCTTGAGTCCCGATTTAAAAACCTTGACCGGTGATTTGCTTGGACGACTACTTTCGACTACCGTAAATCCAAGTAATTCGACCTTGTTGACTGCATTAGGTGCCAACTTGAAGTTTATCGATATTAGCAAGCTTGATTTAAACAATCTGAAAGCGGCAATAACTTTCGAAGACGGAAAGGTAAACGTAAAGCCATTTGACATCAATTACAAGGATATTAAAGCTACTATTAGGGGAAGCCATGGCTTTGACCAACAAATGAACTACAATTTAAAATTTGATGTTCCGGTCAAATACCTAGGAACAGAAGCCAATGCGCTCATTGCAAAATTAACTCCCGCTGATGCAGCAAAAATGCAAAGCATCCCCATTAATGCAGTCTTAACAGGAAATTTTACAAATCCAAAAATCACTACCGATATAAAAAGTGCAGTCACTAGCCTCACTAACCGATTGGTAGCGCAACAAAAGCAGCGATTGTTAAATCAAGGAACCTCAGCTTTAAGTGATTACATTACTAAAAACCAAAAACCATCTGACAGTTCAAAAACGGTTGTTCCAGTAACAAAAGAAGAGATTAAAACAAAAGCTGTAGAAGAAGTAAAAACAAAAGCAAACGATTTGCTTCAGGGGCTGTTTAAGCCAAAGAAAAAAGTTGTAGACACTACCAAAGTAAACTAATATCAAAAAGCCCAAAAGTAATAAACTTTTGGGCTTTTCTTTTATACCGAAATCGTCACTACATATCCCTCGGAACTTCGAATATTGAAGACTGTACCGTCTTCAAATAATAAGTACTGTCCTTTTATACCCGTTAATTTACCTTCAAAAGTCGGAGTTTTTTCTAGACTTAAACTTTTTACTTTGGTCGGATACTCCATGACGGGATAATGCATTTCATACAAATCATTTTTGTTCAAAAAGAAATATTCCTGCACTTCTGTTGGTAATATCTTTTCGAGTTTTAACCTTTCTTCCATAAGGTCAATGTGATCAATAGAATTTGTCAACATTTTACGCCAATTGGTTTTATCCGCATAATGGTCTTTTAAAGCTACCTCTGTAATTCCTGCTAAATAGCGATTGGGAACTTCAACTATCGAAATAGCCTGAATCGCACCTTGATCAATCCATCTTGTGGGTACTTGTGTTTTTCTAGTCACCCCTACTTTCACTTCGCTTGACAAAGCTAAATAAACGATATGGGGTTGCAATTGTACTTTCTCTTCATACGCCAAATCTCTGTCTTGAATCCCAAGGTGAGCGGTACTCAGTTCTGGTTTCATAATCCAATCTCCAACCGATGCACTGGAATAAAAACAATCATAACAGAATCCCTGACGATATATTTTTTTCTTTTTCCCGCAATTCAAACATTGGTAACCTGAAAAATTAATTTCAATTTTTTTGTTCAGTAATTGATTCACATTTAAAAAACTGTCCTCAAAAACCAAATAATATTGAATCGGGTTACCCAATTCAGTTTGCATTTTTTTTAGTACTCCCTCGTATTGCATAAATTATATATTTCGTTTCTAGAGCTCCTAATTCAAAATAAGTTCACTTTTTAAACCCTGAATTGGCGAGCGATTGTTAGGAGTTCTATATTTTTTTACTATTTTTGGTGATGTTGTAAAGTTAGTATTTGTTATTTGATATTCAAATACTGATTACAAAATCCTAATTATAAAATCCTAGCATCTAAAATGCCTATACAGTTAATCAATTCATTTGCGTCTTGGGTTTTGAAACAGCGAATCCATCAAATTGAGCTTTTCATAAAATACCCCAATGAAGTTCAGGAGGAATTACTTATGAATTTAATTCAGTCATCAAAAAATACTGTTTTAGGGAAAGAGTATGATTATGCTTCAATTAACTCCTACGCTACTTTTGCTGACAGAGTTCCTATTTCTACTTATGAAGAGTTGCAACCGCTGATTGAGAGAACTCGTAAAGGTGAACAAAATGTTTTTTGGGAAACCCCAATAAAATGGTTTGCAAAATCAAGCGGTACAACCGATGCAAAAAGCAAGTTTATTCCGGTGAGCAATGAAGCAATAGAAGACTGCCATTACAAAGGAAGTAAAGATTTATTGTGCCTGTATTTAAACAACAACGAAGACTCGCAACTTTTTCTTGGAAAAAGTCTTCGTCTTGGTGGAAGCGCTCAAATATACGAAGACAACAATACTTTTTTTGGCGATTTATCTGCAATATTAATTGAAAACATGCCTATTTGGGCTGAGTTTAGCAGCACGCCAAGCAACCGAATTTCGCTTATGAGCGAATGGGAAGCAAAGATTGCAGCCATAATTAATGAAACCAAAAAAGAAAATGTCACCAGTTTTGCGGGCGTCCCTTCTTGGATGCTTGTTCTAATGAATAAGATGCTAGAAGATGCCGGCAAAGGGAATCTGTTTGAAATTTGGCCTAATCTAGAAGTCTATTTTCACGGTGGCGTCAGTTTTGAACCTTACCGTGAACAGTACAAAAAAATACTCCCTCAAAGGGATTTTAAATATTACGAAATATACAATGCGTCCGAAGGATTTTTTGCTATCCAGGACCTCAACAACTCTAGCGATCTATTGTTGATGTTGGACTACGGCATTTTCTATGAGTTTATCCCAATGGATACTTTTGGGACAATGGACCAAAAGACCATCCGATTGGCAGATGTAGAATTGTTTAAAAATTATGCTCTGGTAATCACTACCAATTCCGGACTATGGCGTTATTTAATTGGGGACACTGTGCGTTTTACCTCATTGAGTCCTTATCGAATTAGGGTCACGGGAAGGACTAAACACCACATCAATGTTTTTGGCGAAGAGTTAATGGTGGAAAACACAGATCAAGCAATTGCCAAAGCCTGCAAAGTAACTGATTCTGAAATAGTTGATTACACCGTCGCCCCCATATTTATGATAGACAGGGAGAAAGGAGCGCATGAATGGATGATTGAATTCAAAAAGAAACCGGCAGACATGGCGTTGTTTCAAAAAGTACTGGATGAAACCATACAGTCTGTGAATTCTGATTACGAGGCCAAAAGACACAATAATATGACACTTAATCCGCTAGTATTAAACATAGCTCGTGAAAATCTGTTTTATGAGTGGTTAAAAGACCGCAACAAATTAGGCGGCCAGCATAAAATACCTAGACTGTCAAACCAGAGAGACTATTTGGAACAGTTAAAAAACATGCAATCCAAAGTAATCCTATAAATGATAAAAGTACTCCCCTTATTGTTTGCTGTTTTTATGTTGGCCTCCTGTGGACCGCATAGAATGAGTTGTAGAGCAAGGGGAATTTGTGAAACCTCCGAAAAGCAAGAAGCTCAAAAACCTATACAAACGGCTGCCGTTAAGGTGTAAAACACACAAAAAAAGCTCCATTTAAAGAAATCAAGGTTTTTAACACGATTTTACGGTAATTCTTCCATCATGTCAATATGCCTGTCGTGATAGCCCAAAAGGTACAAAACCCCATCTAGACCAAGGCTTGATATTGAAGTGGAAGCACTTTCTTTGACCGTTGGTTTAGCATGAAAAGCAATTCCCAAACCTGCTAGGTTCAGCATAGGTAAATCATTAGCACCATCACCCACAGCAATAGTTTGATTTATATGTATACCTTCTTTTTCAGCAATGGCTTTTAGATATTCTGCTTTCTTTTCACCATCGACAATTTCACCTAAATATTTACCGGTCAACTTACCGTCTATAATTTCCAATTCATTGGCGTGAACGTAATCAATCCCCAATTCCTTTTGTAAGTAATGACCAAAATAGGTAAAACCTCCCGACAAAATAGCAGTTTTGTATCCGTAATATTTTAAGGCTTTCATTAAGCGATGTGCTCCTTGTGTAATTGGTAGATTTTCAGCAACTGTTTTCAACACGTCTTCACTCAAACCCTCTAACAAAGCCATGCGTTGTTTGAAGCTTTCGCTAAAATCAATTTCACCATTCATAGCTGATTCTGTAATGGCTCTCACCTGCTCACCCACACCTGCAAGATCAGCCAACTCATCAATTACTTCTGTCTGTATTAAGGTAGAATCCATATCAAAACACACTAGGCGTCTATTTCTTCTATACATATTGTCTTCTTGAAAAGAGATGTCTACATTTAGAGTTCTAGAAATTTCCATAAAACTCGCAGTCATCGAGTTTTTATCCTCAATATGTCCTGCTACAGATAATTGTACGCAAGAACGAGGAAATTCCTCTTTTTCAATAATCGAAACCCTACCCGTTAACCTTTTTATGGCATCGATATTTAAATTCTGGTCAGACATGATTCTTGTCACAGCAGACAATTGTACTGCCGTCAATGTTTCTCCTAGAATATTTATAATATAGCGCTGCTTGTGTTGTGTCTTTACCCAAATTTCGTAATCAGCAATAGTAATGGGTATAAATTTAACTTTGATACCTAATTCATAGGCTTTAAACAATAAATCTTTTAAAACAGGTCCCGAAGAAGAGCCTGATTTTATTTCAAACAAAATACCCAGAGACAAGGTATCATGAATATCTGCTTGTCCGATATCTAAAACAATAGCATCATAGTTAGCCAATATAGAAGTCAAACCGGCAGTTACCCCTGGTTTGTCCTGACCGGAAACTTTCAATAAAATAATTTCTTTATCTTCTACTATCATTTTGTTTTACTATTGATTTACTGAAAACAAAAATCGGCATTCTAATGTTTATAAAAAAACATAATGTTTGTTTTTTCAAACAATAACAAATAGTTTAAATTATACACAAAAAAACCTGTTCAAATTACTGACCAGGTTTATATTTTTGAGAAAAACGCAATCCTTATGACGCGATTTCCAATCTTTTTAATAAATTCTTATTTAGGGTTTCCTTTGCATATTTCACGTCGATTTCCAGTGTTTTATCATCAGAACTTGGTAATTCGTACATGGCATCAGTTAAGACCGCCTCGCATAGCGAACGCAATCCACGAGCCCCTAATTTATATTCTAGTGCTTTGTCAACGATGAAGTCCAAAGCCTCATCATTGATACTGAACTCTACCTCATCCATCAGGAACAATTTAGTATATTGTTTGATCAACGCATTTTTAGGTTGTGTTAAAATCGCCCTTAAAGTTTCTTTGTCTAGTGGATCCATATGTGTCAATACTGGCAAACGGCCAATAATCTCGGGGATTAATCCAAAATCTTTGATGTCTTTTGGGATAATGTATTGCAACAAATTTTCTTTATCAATATTATCGACATTTTTGGAAGTCGAATAACCAACAGCCTGACGGTTCAGTCGTTTCGAAATAATTTTTTCGATTCCGTCAAAAGCACCACCCGCAATAAACAAAATATTTTGGGTATTCACTTCTACAAATTTTTGGTCTGGGTGTTTACGTCCTCCTTTAGGCGGCACGTTTACAACTGTTCCTTCCAACAATTTCAATAAAGCTTGTTGTACTCCTTCTCCAGAAACATCACGGGTAATTGATGGGTTATCGCTTTTACGAGCAATTTTGTCAATTTCATCAATAAATACAATTCCTCTTTCCGCTTTGGCCACATCATAATCAGCTGCCTGAAGCAAACGGGTCAAGATACTTTCGACATCTTCCCCTACATAACCTGCTTCAGTAAGAACCGTTGCATCTACGATTGCCAAAGGAACATCTAGCATTTTAGCAATGGTCTTAGCAACTAAAGTTTTACCAGTTCCCGTTTGACCTACCATGATAATATTACTTTTTTCAATCTCCACCTCATCGTCTTGTTGCTGTTGCATCAAACGTTTGTAGTGATTGTAAACCGCAACTGACATTACCTTTTTAGTTTGGTCTTGACCAATAACATATTGGTCTAAGAACGCCCTGATTTCTTTTGGTTTTTTTAAAATAAGATCCCCTAATGTTTTTGAACCATCACCTGATTTTGTTTCTTCCAAAACAATTCCATGCGCTTGCTCTATACATTTATCACAAATATGCGCATCTATTCCTGCAATTAACAGTTGGGTATCCGGTTTCTTCCTCCCACAAAATGAACATTCTAATTTCTCTTTCGCCATCTTTTATAGTTAGCAGTGGTCAGCTTTCAGTGGTTAGTTTATATACTGCCTTCTGAATACTGAATACTTTATTTATCCTTTTTTCAATACTTCATCAATCATTCCGTATGCTTTTGCCTCTTCAGCAATCATCCAATAGTCACGTTCACTGTCAGTGTGTACTTTATCGAATGTTTGCCCTGAATGGTGCGAAATGATTTTATACAATTCGTCTTTCAGTTTCAACATTTCTCTCAAGTTGATTTCCATATCAGTAGCCACTCCTTGCGCTCCTCCTGATGGTTGGTGAATCATTACTCTTGAATGTGGCAATGCAGAACGTTTTCCAGCTGCTCCTGCACATAACAACACCGCTCCCATAGAAGCTGCCATTCCTGTACAAATAGTGGCTACATCTGGCTTGATGTATTGCATCGTGTCATATATCCCTAATCCAGCATAAACGCTACCTCCAGGAGAATTCAAATAAATCTGAATGTCTTTTGAAGCATCTGCACTCTCAAGAAACAACAATTGCGCTTGAACGATATTTGCAATTTGGTCATCAATTCCTGTTCCCAGAAAAATAATCCTGTCCATCATCAATCTCGAAAAAACGTCTAATTGCGAAATATTCAGCTGACGTTCTTCAATGATATAAGGAGTCATGTTTGTAGGAGTCATTGCACCAACGATTTTATCGTAATACATCGCATTTACTCCGTGGTCCTTTGTAGCAAATTTTTTAAATTCTTTACCGTAGTTCATATTTTTGGTGTTCTAAGTTTAACGTTTATTATAGTTTCTTCTTTTACATAAAGCAAAGGTCATACCTATTTACTAATGATGTCAAAATGTCCTCTTTTTAGCCCCGATTACCTCATTGGCATTTATTTTCATCGGAGTTCAGTGAACTTCGTTTATAGTAGAAAGCTTTTGGCAAACTGTTTCTTAGTTTTTTCATTCTTATAAAGCGACTGCAGGTTGCTCTTACAAGAAGAATAAAAACTAAAACAATTAAAAAAACTTGCAACGAAAAGCTGGATTAGCTTCTGACAGTTAATTCAAACAAAAGAGCGACAAAAGAAGTTTCCTTTGTCGCTCAAATATACTTAATTTTTAGAAATTATTCTCCGTAAGACGCAGCAATAAATTCGTCGTAAGTAACTTCTTTTGTTGTTGGGTTTGCTTTTTCTTTAAACAATTCCAATAACTTCTCAGCCACAACTTGGTCAGAAAGTTTTTTCACTTCGTCTTGATTAGACAAAACTCTTGCAACAATTCCTTGAACTTCTTCGTCCGTAGGATTTACTTGTCCGAATTGTGCCATTTGTTGACGGATATTTTTTGTAGTAAATGCTTTCAAATCTTCAAAAGTGATTTTGATGTCAGACTGAGCCATTGCTCTACCTTCGATCAATTGAAAACGCAATCCTCTTTCAGATTTTGCATATTCAACATCTGCTTCTTCTGGTGATAATTTTTTCTCTCCAACAGTTTGCAACCATTTTTTCAGAAATTCTGAAGGCAAGTCAAATTTTGTACTTGAGATCAAGAATTCAGTAACGTCTGCCAATAACTTTTGGTTTGATTGCTCCAAAAATTGAGATTCAGCATCTTCTTTGATCTTCGCTTTCAACTCATCAAGTGAAGCTACAGCTCCAGGTCCAAAAAGTTTGTCAAACAACTCTTGGTTCAATTCAGCTACTTCAGTTGTATTGATTGCTGAGATTGTAAAATCAACATCAACAGCAAGATCGTGAACATCATCATGACCTACTTTCATCACGTCCATCAATTGATGTGCGTCTTCAAATAAATCTTTTGTGTTTACGGTAACAACATCACCTGCTTTTTTACCAATGAATTTATCAGCAGTCGCTTTGTCTTTGAAAACATCCAAAGAGATTGTTGTTTCGTTGTTTATTTCTTTTTCTTCGTTTGTAAAAGTTCCAGTCAAATCTGATCCAGCAACTACAACTTCTTGAGGAATTGCAGTACCAAATTGTTTTTGGATACGTTCTACTTGACCATCAATCATCTTGTCATCAGCAGAAACGACGTATTTCACGATATCATTTTTAGCTTCTAAGTCTAATGTGAAGTCAGGAACTAAACCGATTTCATATTCAAAAACCAATTCTTCAGCAGTCCAATCAAAATGTTCGTCTACTTTAGGAAGTGGAGTTCCAAGAAGGTTTAATCTTTCCGCTTGCACGAAACGCTCTAAAGCTAAATCAACCACTTTTTGAACTTCTTCTTGTTTTATTGCTTTACCGTATTGTTTTTCAACAAGATCTTTAGGCACAGCGCCTTTTCTAAATCCTTTAACGGTTGCCAAAGGCATTTTTTCGTTTATTCTTTTTTGTACTTGACCTTTATAGTCCATGTGCACAACTGTCATTACAATTGTTTCATTTACTGCGTCAATAGCTACTCTTTTGATATCCATCTTCTTCTTTAATTTACATGATAAAATTCGACTGCAAAATTAGAAAATATATCTAAGCCAACCAAGCTTTTTTATCCCCTATCCTCAAGCCTAGGAATGCTATGGAATTTCAGCCAATTCTCGGTCCAAAAATCAGCTGTCTTCCCTTTATTTTGGGCGTGACCGCAAGGGTCAGGCTGTACGTTCCCGCTTTTATTGTTTGCCCTGCGGGACAAAACAATAAAGAGCTCCACTTCCATCCTTCACGCGAAAGCTAGTGGAAAGCGAGAAAGTCTTAAAGTCAAATCGAAGTAGTAAAACCAAATACTATTAGGCAGAAAATAGTTACACTTTATTAATAGAAAACGGAAAAGTTGTATATATTTGAAGTTCACTGCAGACTAGTAATTATTGATCAAATAGTATTACTACCCTCTACCACGCGCCGATCACTGCTAAAAATTAAGTATAAAAAAAAATAAACCATATATGTTAAATAAATTAAGATGGATCTATACCATGCAGTTAAACTATCATTATTACAGTAGAAAAAAAGAGATTAATGAGGCTAAAGAGTTATCATTCGGGATTGTTCGTAATCTAATAGGAGGTGTTGCTTTTATGACTTTGATGTTATTATTTGCCATTTCGACTTGCGTGCTTGACGTACGAGGTTGTAAAACAGGTAATTATCGGCTTCAGTTGTATTTGATCGCTAGCATTATAATAGTATCCTATATGTATTATGCAAAGAAAAGAATAAAGCCTCTATTTTCGGACATTGAAGTTATTGACAAGGATTTGTATATTAAAAATAATTATCATATTTACTTAACAATTATAGGAGGTCTTTACGGAGGCGCAATGTTTGTAATTGCCATGCTTATAGTGATTAACTGTCGACATTGATAGAATTTATGCACGCTTTATTTAAACAATACAAAAGGCTACACGGTAAACGATTGTAACCTCTGCTGCTCAAAGTCAGGAGACTTTGAGCCCCTTTTATAAATGACTTTACAAACCATATTTACCTACTGATTTGAGCTTCCCCTATGCAAATCTAGTGGAAGTCGCGTTTTTAATCGTACTTTCGTTCACCTACAAACACTCATTTACCTCGCTCCGCAAAGTCTCCTGACTTTGAGCTCTCCTAAAAATCACATTATAAGTCCTATTTGCCTGCTGATTTGAGGGTCCAGCTGCGCAAAGTCTCCTGACTTTGAGCTCTTTTAAAAATCACATTATAAGTCCTATTTGCCTGCTGATTTGAGAGTCCCATTTCCACATTTAGTAGAAGTCGCGTTTTTAATCGTACTTTCGTTCAGCCAGAAATACTCATTTTCATAAGTTTTAAAAGGCTAAAGGAACAATGTGTACTATAAAAAATACACAAAAACAAATGATTAAAAAAAATTAAGGCACTAAAAATTCACCAGACCAATCATCATCAATTCTAGTAAACAAAACTCTTAAATGATTAGGACGATTTAAACGTAAATATTCAATTGTGTTGGGTATGAGTTTTACTGGACAGAAATAATTTTCATTTGTATCGTAACTCAGCTCCTCAGGATTTATTATTGGAGTACCAGGTGCAATACTTGTGGTATAATCTTTTGTAGACGACTGTTGTACCGTGTGCCAGTAAGTAGCAATTTGTTCTTCGTCTGTTATTAATTCAGCTTTCCCTTCGATACGAATTTGCAATAGTTTTTTAGAATCATAAAATAAGGCGCTAAATTCAGAATTATTTTGAATATCTTTTATTTTCTGAGTTCTTTTGTCGGTAAAAATCACCAAACTTAAATCCATTAATGTTTTGCGCAACACAACAGTACGCTGCCTTGGTTTGCCATTTTCATTTGTAGCCAAGACAAAATATCGAAAAGGATGTTTTTTTTTTGCATGTCCGTTAATTAGTTCTCGTTTCGCTTCTTCTAGGTATTGATTTTCCAATTGTATTGATTTAAATAAAACAAAATTATACTTTACTCTCTCAAAAATATTCTTACTTATAAATGAATTTTAATATGGGGTTATAATGAAAGCTTGTTATGTCAGCCTTCCTATTTTTTCATCTCAATTAAAAAATAATAGTAATTTAAATTTTTAATAAAATTAGGGTTATTTCTTCTATTTAAAAAGAAAGTACCCGTTTTAGTTCCGCATCTATTCCTAATATAGAAACCACTTTAAGTTAGCTGAAGAAATGGAATCATAAACCCGTTTAAATAAATAATAATGACGGAAACTTTAACAAAGAAAGCGGAGCAAAAGACAAGTTTAATAGACCGCAGTCTAACACTAAGCCAGACCTCGCGGATATGCTTGCTTTTCTCTTTTTTACCATCGCGCGATGCGTAAATATGCACTAGCAGGTTTTAGAAGCTTTAAAAGGTCGTTTTAAAGCTTTTTACCGTCAGTTTTTCCTCTTTTCAATTCTATTTTTTTATTATAAAAACAAATATTTTTAATATAAATCGTCTGTATTTACTTTGTCATTAATATAAAACAATACAGTTTGGAGATTTTAAGACGAACTGACATTGTTGGAGATTTTTGAAAATCGCATGATAATCCCCTGGTGGCACGAGCATCAGGCTCCTGAACACAGAGTATAAAAAAGAGACCAATTAAATTAGAAATGAATCGTTTTATAAAGTGAGAATAATAACAGTTTAATAACGCAACCAAATACAGTTGTTGCTATCTTTATAAAAACATGTCGTAATGAAAAAAATAGTAATTATCCTACTGGTTTCGTTTCTGTTCATTTCCTGTTGGCCCACAACAGATACCGGTGACTTTCCTCAGCAAAAATACAAACCGGTCATTATAACCCGCAGCGCTCTCGAAACCTCCATTGCTATTCAAAACGCGCAACCCTTCATCAAAGCGGGAAAAATTTACATAAAGGACGATTTAATGTTTGTCAATGATGTTAATAAAGGTTTTCATGTTTATGATTACGCAGATTCCAATAAACCAATCCGACTGCATTTTATAAAAGCTCCGGGCGCTACTGACTTAGCCATCAAAGGAAATACTGTGTATATTAATCAAGCAATAGATCTGGTAACTGCCACTTTCGATCCTGCCACTAAAAAATTTACGGTCACCAACAGAAACAGGAATGTATTTCCTCAAAAACAAGCTCCAAACGGCTTACAAGGCTACACCAAAGAAAATGAAATAATAATCGATTGGACTTTAATCAAGTAACACATGAAAAAAATTCTATCCTTCGTATTACTAGTATTTATAATTGGTTGTTCGGACAGTGACAGCGGACAAAACGGCGACATAGGACAAGGCGGCTCACTAGCTGTTTTTGCCATAAAAGGCAATTATTTATACGGTGTTGACCACATGAAATTAAATATATTCTCACTAATCGATTCCGAAAAGCCGGTAAAAGTCAATGAAGTTCCCATAGGTTTTGACATTGAAACCTTGTTTTCTTACGGGGATAATTTATTTATTGGATCTCGAAGCGGAATGTTTATCTATTCTATTGTAAATCCTGAAAACCCAGTAGAATTATCCAGTGTGCAACATTTTACTGCTTGCGATCCTGTCATTGCTAATAGTACACACTCCTATGTAACATTGCACTCGAACACAACCTGTGGCAACAACACTAACGTCTTGCAAGTTTATGAAACCAAAGATCTTACGAATCCAAAATTAATTCACAGTAGAACTCTCTCGCAACCAAAAGGCATCAGTTTTTACACCGCTGACTATTTACTGGTTTGCGATGATGTTGTTAAAATATTTAACATTCAAAATCCTGCTGAACCTGTTTTGGTTAATGCTATTGACAAAAATTGTTTTGATTTAATTGTTAGAGACAATACCTTATTTGCCATTGGAAATAGCGGTGTCTTTCGCTATAAAATGAATCCGAACAACATCAAAGACATACAACTAGAGAGTGAAACAACATTTTAATATTTTTTTAGTAGACTTTTAAATATGCAAATCTAAAAAAAAATGACACCTAAAAGGTTTTGGAAGTCTTGCAGCAGTATAAACGGTAATGAAAATCAACATTTTTATGATCGAACCGGATTATGGATTTGCAAACTAACGAAGTGAACTAAGCCGCTCGCTCGGATATGGGGAAACGTTAGCGCAGGTATTTACCGGTGCCCGCAAAAAGAGCAACAAGAATTTAGTTAATTAATGATTCTGCTACTTTTCAAACAACTAGCAATTGAGTTTGATTTACAGCACGAGCGAGAAGTATCCCTGCAGTTTGCTTCCTCGTTATTCCTTCCCACTGCGGGTCAGGCTGTAGGTTCCAGAGGCACCAAGTGTGCAGTCACAAGAAAAATTATTAATTCTAACTTATAAGATATTTATTATATATTTGATGTTAACTATCTACTGTATAAAATAGTAATAAATCTGGCAGGAGCGGTAGCAAATACTAATTACAGAAAATTTAACCTTAAATCTTAACAAATGAAATTTATTAAAGTAAGCTTTTTATTTATTGCAGTTACAACCTTGACAAATTGCGCATCTGGCTACAAAATGATTGAGCCAAAATCTATTAATTACGTTTCTACTAATGAAACTGACAAGGTGAAACTTGAATACAAATACGATTTACTTGATAAAAAATATGCAAAAAAAGAGCTGAAAAAAGGCGTTAAAATTGTTGCTGTGAAAATAACTAATAATTCTGACAGAGATTTAATGTTCGGAAAAGATGCCACGTTGACTTATGCAAATGGGGCTGAAATTTATCTAATGGAAAATAAAAAAGCTTTTAAAACAATAAAGCAAAGTCCAACTTCATATTTGTGGTATTTACTTTTAACTCCAGTAACTTTCAATACTACAGGGACAAATTCAAACGGATTTCAAGAAAACACAAGCTCTACTCCAATTGGGTTAATATTGGGTCCTGGATTAGCTGGGGGAAATATGATTGCTGCCGGGACTGCCAATAAAAAATTTGAAACTGAAATGCTAGAGTATAATATCAACGGAACAGTAATTAAAAAAGGCGAAACAAAATATGGACTCATTGGAATCAAAGCGGATTCTTTTGATTCATTGAAATTGAAAATCGAATAATAGTTTTTGAGATACTAAAGACTGGCGTGGATTTCTCTCTAGTGAATACAGAACATACAAAAAACTAACAAGAAATTTAATTAATATTATACTACATTTAAAATAATCAACAATTGAGTTTGATTATAGCCGTCAACGAAAGACATTACTAACAGCTGAATCAGAATAAACTAGCAAAATGTTATGTACAGTTTTAAATAAAAATGGGAGAATGTTTTACCATTCCCCCATTTTAATAATTAAAATATTTGGTAGTATCCTAGTTTGTAATCGTAATCGTTCCGTACATAGAACCATGAAGCTGACAATTGTAGTATAAGGTGTTTGGCGCGCCCATAGGAACAGTAAAAGTTATATTTCCAGATGCAGCTCCGTTATTTGTAACTCCTGAATTAAATGCATTTGCAGTTCCCGTACCGTTAGTCATATTTATAAAGAAAGGATGCCCTGCAGCAGCCATAATAAAAGTATATGTACCTCCTCTTTTAAAGGTTAAGTTTGGATTATTGGTGCCGTTAAGCCCTTCGCCGTTAAAAACATAAGATGAATTACCATTAGCTGTTACATTGTATGTTTTTGACTCTGCACCCGCTACGTTTGAACCTATATTTCCTTGAGCTACTAAGACAGTTATTTCATCTAAGCTTTTATGAATGTTAATATACCCATTGTAAGTAAGCACTTGATCGTATCCGAAAGCAGTACCGTCATTCAATTTAGATACATTCGTCTTGCTGATACCTGTGTCTCCGTTCACTGGATTAAAGGTAAATGCAACTACTCCTCCTTGAGCTGCACTGTTCTTGTGAATGTGGCCTGGATGGGATCCACCAGCTGGGGTATTTTCAAGTTTTATAACCGCCAGCGCTTGTCCATTTACTCGTTTGTAGAAAGTAGCAGTACCAGATATTGTCGAATTAGCAACGCTAGCTAATGGATATACTTTAGATATACCAGTTAACTCATTTTGCCCTATGTCTCCTTCCGCTACTAAAACAGGTAATTCATCTGCGCTTTTGTGAAAATTAATATATCCATTAATCATTAAAACTTGATCGTACCCAAAAGCAGTACCGTTATCCAATTTAGACACGTTAGTTATACTGATACCGGTATCACCGTTAACTGGTTTAAAGGTAAAAGCGATTTCCCCTCCTCCTTCTGCAGCTGTTTTAGTATGGATATGCCCAGGATGAATTCCACCAGTTGGAGTATTGTTCAACTTTATCACTGCTAGAGCTTCACCATTTACTCGTTTGAAAAAAGTGGCAGTACCAGATATTTTCGGATCAGCAACGCTACCTAACGGATAGACTTTAGAGACGTCAGTAAGATCGTTTTGACCAATGTCACCTTGAGCAACAAGAGTACCCAATTGGTTTGCACTTAAATGAACATTTATATATCCATCAAAATCAAGTAGCGCTTGATAAGTGATAGCACTACCATTGTCAAGAGTTTTGAATGTTGTTGTACTTTTCCCAGTAGTTCCATCAACTGGCTTTAATGTTAGAGCTATATCTCCACCATCAGCAGCATTATTCAAGTGAATGTGCGCAGGATGGGATCCTCCTTGAGGAGTATTGAGTAATTCTAGTTCTATACTCACTGTGGCATCACTGTTTTCAATAAAGGTAGCCTTTCCGGAAACTCCTGCAGCACCAACTGTTCCTAAATCATAGACTTTCGAATTGACAGCCGTGACTGTTGGGGCATCATCTTTGCTACAGCCGCTAAAGATGAAGGGAATTACTAACACGAGGGCAAGTAAACTTTTTCTTAAATGTTTCATTTGTTTAATGTTTAGTTGTTAATGTTAAACAAATATAAAAAAAACTATATAAAAAACAATTGTTTTGTTTGATGAAATAAGAATTTTCCTTGTAAAAGTTCTTATATTAATTACATGCACCAGTACATAAGAAAATATAATGATGTTTTTTTTGCTGCTGATATTTTGTATTTTGCAACAGCATTTAATTTTAAAATAACAACATGAATAGGACGCACACCGATATTATTATCATAGGAGCAGGATTATCCGGCATAGGTGCGGCCTGCCATTTGTCCCGCAAAAACCCAGACAAAACCTATGTTGTTTTAGAAGCAAGATCAGAAATTGGAGGTACCTGGAGTTTGTTTCAATACCCCGGAATCCGCTCCGATTCGGATATGTA
This sequence comes from uncultured Flavobacterium sp., assembly GCA_937773775.1. Taxonomy (GTDB): domain Bacteria; phylum Bacteroidota; class Bacteroidia; order Flavobacteriales; family Flavobacteriaceae; genus Flavobacterium. Next base: position 139,477 of record CALJVL010000008.1, on the reverse strand, counting down.
TACCTTTGGCTATTCCTTTAAAACATGGGAGGACCAAAAGTCTTTCGCTGACGGACCGTCTATTTTAAAATACCTGAATGAAGCCGCAGACGAATATAAAGTGCGCGATCATATCATATACGAGCAACGCGCTCTTTCTTATAACTTCGATACAAAAGAGAAGTTATGGACGGTCACTACGCTAAATACTGCCACGGAAGAAGAAACGGCTTACACCTGCCAATTTATCTTTAGCTGCAGCGGTTATTACAATTATAACAAAGGCTACACTCCTGAATTTAAGGATCAATACCATTTTGAAGGTGAAATAATCCATCCTCAAAAATGGCCTAAAAAACTAGATGTCGTCGATAAAAAAGTGGTCATCATTGGCAGCGGAGCCACTGCTGTCACCATCGTTCCAGAACTTGCTGCAGCAGGGGCACAAGTTGTCATGCTACAACGGTCGCCAACCTATATTGCTGCTTTGCCCAATAAAGATAAAATTGCTGCACGCCTCAAAAGGTTTTTTCCAAAAAAAGTAGCCTATAGACTGATTCGTTATAAGAACATTTTTTATGGTATTGTCTTTTTCAATCTATGTAAGTTCTTCCCAGAGGCAATGAAAAGGTTTATAATAAATGGTGCTAAAAAAGGGCTAGGTGACTTTCCCGTGGACCCTCATTTTATACCTAACTATAATCCATGGGAGCAACGTTTTTGCATTGCCCCAAACGGAGATTTTTTTAGAGCTATCAGAAAAGGGAAGGCATCGGTAGTTACAGAGCATATTGATCGTTTTCTAACAAATGGAATCTTATTAAAATCGGGCAAGACACTAGACGCCGACATGATAATAACTGCAACTGGGCTTGATTTGGTGGCGTTTGGAGGTGTAAAAATCAAACTAGATTCAGAACCCTTTGATATTTCTAAATCCTTTGTCTACAAGGGCCTCATGTTAAGCGAGCTGCCTAACTTCTTTATTTTTGTTGGTTATACCAATGCTTCGTGGACGTTGAAAAGCGACCTTACCAGCGAATATATTTCACGAGTTTTAAAGTATTTAGACAAGCACAATTATAAAGCTTTACAGGCAAAAGTAGTTGAGACAAATTTAAAGCCTGTTCCCCTGCTCAACCTAAACTCCGGATACATTAACAGAGCGTCAAATATGCTTCCTAGTCAAGGGCACAAAGCACCATGGCGTGTTTACCAAAATTATGTTCTAGATTATAAAATGCTTCGTGTGGATGCCGTCAAAGACAAACGACTTAGCTTTTTTAAATAAAGAAGGCTCAAGAGTAGCTAATAGTAATGAATCGTCTAATCATAATCCGAACAATAAATGGAGCTTCAACACCGCTCTGCAAAGTATTCTTTCAAATAATAAATTTGTCCTATACAACGCAGTGCAGATATGTTGTCAATACATTAGCATATTCCGTGATAAAAAAACAGTACAAATTATAATACGCAACAATATAAATGAACCGCATAAAAGCCATACTTCCCATAATCGTTGTTGCTCAATTTTGCTGTACCTCTCTATGGTTTGCAAGTAATGCCGTGATGAGCGACTTAGTAAGCAATTTTGGTCTTACTGCAAGTGCCGTTGGTCAGCTGACCTCAGCCGTTCAATTTGGTTTTATACTAGGCACTTTGGTCTTTGCACTATTAGCAATAGCCGACCGCTTTTCTCCTTCAAAAGTATTCCTGATATGCGCCTTACTCGGAGCGGCATTCAACACAGGTATATTATGGGAAGTAAATACTTTAATAACAATTATCTCAATCCGATTCCTTACTGGTTTTTTCCTTGCCGGGATCTATCCTGTTGGGATGAAAATAGCCGCCGATTATTTTGAAAAAGGATTGGGAAAATCACTGGGGTTTTTAGTTGGCGCCTTAGTATTGGGAACCGCATTTCCACATTTATTAAAAGGAATGACGAATGCTATCCCTTGGGAATCCGTCATAATCACCACTTCTTCCCTTGCCGTTCTTGGCGGTTTGATGATGCTAATTTTGGTTCCAGATGGTCCTTATCGCAAACAAAGCCATGGCATCAGGCTGTCAGCTTTCTTTGGCATATTTAGAAATCAAAACTTGCGGGCTGCCGCTTTTGGCTATTTTGGGCATATGTGGGAGTTATACGCTTTTTGGGCTTTTACTCCGCTGATGCTTAAAACCTACAGCGATTTACACCCTGAAACAAACTCCAATATCCCTGTTTTGTCTTTCCTGATCATCGGGATTGGCGGCCTAGCCTGCATGCTCAGCGGCTACCTTTCAGAAAAATTTGGCACAAAAAGAATCGCTTTTATAATTTTGTCATTGTCTTGTGTTTGCTGCCTTGGCTCGCCGTTCCTATTTACAATAAAATCTGAAGGGATATTTATTGCATTTATGCTTTTTTGGGGAATGACCGTCGTGGCAGATTCTCCGCTATTCTCCACCTTAGTCGCCCAGAATGCGGCAGCGGAAATAAAAGGGACAGCACTTACCATCGTGAACAGCATTGGTTTCGCCATCACGATAATTAGTATCCAATTGATCAGCTCACTGAAAACATCAACCGACTCTAACAGTATTTATATCTGCTTAGCCATAGGACCTATTTTCGGTTTATTGGCTTTAGCAAAAAAACAAAATAGCATCTGACTTCACATTCCATAAAAATGCCCCCGAATAACGCACGGATTTTTGGAGGCATTATTTTAAACTAAATCCTCATAACTCCACTAATTCTTTTTTTATACTTGAAGTTTCTCTATTTATAGCTTCCCAATTGAAATTTCCAGCATACTTGTATTTTATGCTACCCTTTTCATCTAAGGCAAATAAAGTAATCCATTCATTATTGCACAATTCTCTTATAGATTCGTGCTTCTCTAAAACACCATTGATTGCATCCGTTGGCGCTTCAACAATCACATTTAATCGCTGTGGCAAATGTTGGTAAGATGTGCCATCATGTACAGATTGTAAAGGTAGTCCTATTCGCAAATCACCTGCTGATCCTTCCAATACGCCAATTCCACCAGAAACATTGTGCAGCGTCTTATTACCAGCGCCTAACTTGTCATTGTCTGCAGTACTGGCGAAATATTGTAAATTGATCCAGCTTGTAACGACCATTGGCGCAGTCATAATGGCTTCCAATATCTTAAAATCTTCATCTGTTTGCCATTTGTACGAGTGTAGAAATGACTTCCCCTGGAAATCCAATCCAAAGGTTCTGTAGCGGGGAGCGACGACAAATGTGTTGCATCCAGCTAGTCCCCACTCCGGTCTCACTTGAGACCAATCTTTACTTCGATTCAACACAGCGGCGCGCACATCGTTCGATTTGATTTTCATTCGCAACGCACGCTCTTCTCTCGCTGCTCGACTTGTGTTTTTAAGTACCTCTTTAATTTCCTTTAGGAAGTGAAAATGGCTGGATGGAACATTTCTTTCTCCGAGGATGGAAATCTCATCTGTAGTGGTATCATGTAAGCAAGCCATAAAATGTGTGTCAGAAGGAATGCTGACTCCTTTTTCACTGAGTGCTAAGCGAACATCGGGATCATTTAAAATTTTCTCCGCAGTCATTGCATTTATTTCTCCCGAATGACCTCCACAAGCACCACAATCTAATCCTGTTGCATGGGGATTGTTTACCGTTGTAGCACCGTGGCCTGTAATCATTATCAAAGCTGCCATTTGTTCTTTAAGACCCATTGCCGTGAGTGCAGACGCAGCCATATTAATTTTGTCCTTCAATGGAATTTCTGAGACATCGACATCTCGACCTTTTTTAAGCAAATTTTTTAATCCATCTGTCTTTGGATCTTCTGTAGGACGTGTCCAACCGAATGAATCACTTAGTAATTTTGGGAGATAGGACAAGCCCAATGGACTTACAAACCCAAAGGAAGCAATAGCCCCTTTTCTGAATAATTTCCAGTTTTTATCAAATTGATGTTTTTCAGTTCGTTTCTTCTCGGCCTTCAAAACATCTTGTTTGTCTACCAATGTTTCTTTTACGATTGCTGCAGTCGGGATTAAAACAGGACATTGATTTTTGCCCTGTTTATGTGCAATCGGAACATAGTTGATCGAAAAACCAAAGAATCCAGCAAAACCGATGGTTTCTATTTCTGGATCAAGCTTTTCCAGATTTCTTCTGTACAATTCTGAACGCACATCGATACAGAAAACTGCTTGAGCTTTCGGTCTTTTAAGGGGCTTTCCTTCAGCTTTATTATTCTTAAATTTCAAAACCAGTTGACGCTGAAGCGCATAATCATAGGCGTTTTGCAAGATTAATTTGGTTTCCAAATGCTCATCATAATAACCGCTTTCGGTTTGACGTTGATAGCTCGCCAAACTAATATCCCAAGTTGCTGCAATTCCTTTTTCTGCAAAACTCTCATAGACGGCTAATTCCCAAGCCAATAAGATACTTAAAAATGAGGATATGTTTGTCGACTTGCCTCCATACATGCTATTATTCCAATCTTTTCCCGCGATAAAAGAAGACCAGCCTACCAATTTCAAAAGGAGCGTATGAAGATAAATCTCCTGAAGTTCTTTTGAAACATTTAATTTATCAAGTACGATATGTGCAACTTCCAATGGATCATCAGGCAGCTGTTTAATAGTACTTCTAAATTTTTTAATTCCCATCAAATCTGTAGATAAATCAACTTTTGCATCATTTTTCCAAGAAACAAATAGGTCTTCATCAGGATTTGTTGTGTTCCATAAAGCTTGGTGTTCATCAAAGTAAGCTGACGCCCAAGAGGAAATAAGGTCCACAAAAGACTCATTTATTGCACTTGATGATACTTTCTCCGCAAGGTCAACTATTGTGGTGAATTTGTAGGGTGTTTCGGGTACAGTAGATAACAGCTGCGCTCTATCTTTAAACAGCTTTATTTCAGTTGTTCGAATTTCATTTTTATCCAAAGCCATTTTAATATCGCTATCAAGAATCAATTGCTGCTTGATTTGATCGAGATAAAATTCCAAAGGCATCGTCATATTAATGTCCGATCTTTCTTTTAGTAACCTTGCTGCACTATTGAAACTAAACTCCGAAAGTCCGAGATACGGATTTACCGCAACACTGTTTTTTAAAGGCCAAGCCGGTGCAATTCGCTTACAGCTCTTAAAGATCACTTCGTTTAAATTTTGATTTTCCATTTGAAAGCTCTTTAAATATGTTGAGTTGCTATTCGTTTAATAAACTATTAGATGCGCTTATAATTTGATTTTATTAGACGATCTACTATCAAATTCAGATAGAAACCGTTTCGTACATGCACTCCAAGTTTCATATACACTGTTCCTTTTTTTAATAAGGGTGATAAAAGATGGATTAAAACCGTAATAAAAAAAACTATTAACATTGAAGTAGAGAGCAACATCATTAATCCACTCGGCTTAGCTATTGAAGGAATTTGAGTACCAAGAGTGAAGCGTGTCAACTCTTCTAGGCCATAGAACGACATAAGGACAAGCACTGTGGCCCCCATTATTTTAAGTATTGATGAAAAGTAATTGTTTGAATCCACTGCGTTTATGATAAGGTTCATTACTCCCATAAAAATTACTCCTCCTATTATCAAGAGTTGGTATTCTGAACTAGTTTTTACTCCCCAAAAATAAGCTATGAGAAGAAACAATGCGACTGAAATGGCGAATCCTATAATCATCCTTCCCACGCTTCCTTTTCTAGAATAAGTCGAGGCTTCTTTTGTGATGACCTTTTCGACCATACTGCCAGAAGAAAGAAAAGAATGTGCCTTAAAGAAAGAATGTGCAACCAAGTGGAGCAAAGAAACAGCGTAAAGCCCTAACCCACAAGCCATCATCGAAAAACCCATGTGAGCGACGCTCGAATAAGCGAGTGATGTTTTTACGTTTGGCTGAGTTGTGAACACAAGCGCGCCATACAGAGCGGTTACTGAACCCAAAACAAATAAGAAGACTGGTGCAATCGATACCACATCCAAAAGAAATGCAAAGCGAATCATCAGAAAAGGCCCTGCATTCAACAAGCCCGCATGGAGTAAAGCTGAAACAGGAGTTGGAGCTTCCATCACTTCGATTAACCAACCGTGGAAAGGAATCTGTGCTGATTTGAGGGCCGCAGTTAAAACTAAAAGCACCGCAGCAATTTCAAGTGAAATCGAAACAGTATGCAATTGTAATTGCTTTAGTTCTTCAAAAATGAGACTAAAATTTCCAGAGCCAAATTCAATATAAATCAAGCTAAGCGCAATAAAAAGGGACAGGTCTCCCAATCGAGCTACAATGAATTTCTTCCTTGCCGCAATTCTTGCCTTTTTGCGATTCGGATAAAACACAATCAATTTATTAAGCGCTAAACTCGTGAAGACCCAGGCAATAAATAATCCAAAAATATTTCCAGACAATACTAGCAACTGAACTAAACCAATAGTTAAAGCCAGTTCACTTATGAATTTAGCCTGATTCGAGTCACCTTCAAGATAATTATAAGTGAATCTTAAAACAACAATTGCGATAGTTGATATCATCGTAAACATAATTAAACTAAGTGGATCGATGCGTATTAAAAATCCGAGATCATAGATTCCTATTAATCCACTTTCGATCATTCCAAAATTAAACAACCAAACTGCTCCAACCAAAGAGATGATAGTGGCTAGCAATGAAGCGATTCTGGTAAGATTAATTAGGAAATTCAGATTAGAAGATTTGTTGGGAACAAATCCAGCTACAAAAAACATAGTAATTGGGATAATAAATAAAATGCAAAGGGCAACTTCCATCATGTCTGTTTCGTTTTATATTCACTGCAAAATAACAGATTACAATCCATATATTTTTATCTATACTTATTATGTAATGTATTAAATATTTTTATGGTAAAACAAACTAATCTCTATTTCGGAATTAGATTATTTCGGCAGTTGCTTGTTATAAAAACATAGCTGCTTTTCAAAGAAGGCTTTACTACTAAAAACAAATAAGCGTTAGCAATTACCAATCGTCAACTTAAAAACTGTTTAGCTTAATTCGGCACTCTAGCCTGGACGTCTTTTCTATTAATATAATTCGTATATTCCGAAAAATCTAAAACCAAATAATTGGGGCTTAAAGCATAGGTACTGGGAGCATGGAAATCTTAAGGCTCTGCTAATTATTCTTGTGCAGCTCCTCAAAGTCTCCTGACTTTGAACTCTTTTAAAACTTATTTCAGACGGCACCCGTTTAAATCCATAATCGCAAGTAGCTAAGATTTCCATAAAAATGCCCCCAAATAGTATTTTGGGGGCATTTTTTTAAACCGATAAAATAGTTTTATTTTTATTTAAAGCAATTAGCTGAACTGTGCAGCTACATATTCAATTAAACTTTCATCCCCCATTTTATTAGAAGTACTTTCTTTGGACTCAACATTTTTATACTGTGCAGTCTCATTCAAATAATTAATGAATTGTTCCTGAGCAATACCGGTTCCGGTCACGTGCAGCTCATCAACATTTTGCATGTGGGCGGTAATATCTTTGAATAATTTATGAAGCAAATCCCTTTCGGCGTTGTCTGCTCCACTTTCGCTTGTATGAACAAATTGATCGTCCACTTTTTCGTGACCTAATATTACGAACTTACCTGAATCTATATTTTCTTTACCTACAATAGTTGCACTATGTGAATCCATCCAAACTCCAAATTGTTTTTTGTTATTTTTTGACATAATTATATAATTATTATATTAATACTTGGGTTAAACTTTGAAAATCTTGCCCTACACTACAGCCTACATTCCTCTTCAGCCGATGGCCTATAAAGATAAATGAACTGCAAGACAGCACTTTTGATTAAAAAAAGCTATCAGCCTACAGCAAGCTAAAGAAAACATTTAGACCTTCCCTTAAAAAAAAGTTAATTGGGATTCTTTTGGGTTCCGCTAACATTACTAATGATCCATGTCTTCAAATTCTTGCTCTTACGCTGGCAAAGTCTGCTAAATTGCAACCGTTTTAAAGGCTGTTTGCCGTTGCAATTTGCGGGCATAATCCTCAAGTTCCAAATACTGAACCAATGAGCAATAGCATTTAATTATGTTCCGCTAAAATCAAGGCAAGCGTGCAATATTCGATGATTCCAAGAATAAAAGCAATCAACTCCGTAATCTCGGTAATTCTCTTTGGTGCTAAAGGGTTTTTCATATAAATAGTTTTATATGACGCTCCGAAACTAATTTGTTGCAGTATAGCAAAAACAACCTTATACATTAACAGCCAAATAATACAATTCACGATAATGATTACATAATTCACACGTTTTTTCGAAAGAACGTTGTGCAAAGCCACCAAGCTCCGACTTCTTTTTTTAATACTGTTGCATATTCATAATTTCATAGAAGGTTTGTTTCGTACCTTTCAGCTGATTTTTAATCAGACACTTATACCCCATTCATTCGAAAGTCCCGGGAACAAAAGATATAGTTATTAAAATTAAACAATCGCAATAATAAATTCTAAAACACATAATCATCAAAAAAATCATTTCATTCATTTACGGTCTGCTTTCGTACCTCCTGTTTCTATTTACCATGCTTTATGCAATTGGATTTTTGGGTAATAGTTTCGTCCCAAAATCAATCGACTCCGGCACCAAAACCGCTTTATTGCCTTCACTGCTGATTGACGTTCTATTGCTAAACGTTTTTGCAATCCAGCACAGTTTGATGGCGAGACCGGCTTTTAAAAAATGGATTACCACCTTTATCAGTCCTGCAATCGAGCGCAGCACTTATGTTCTGCTCTCCAGTTTGGCACTGCTTTTAATGTATTGGAAATGGCAACCAATAACAACGATTGTCTGGCAAGCTGACAATAAAACTGTTGCCGTGATTTTAATCGGAGTGTTTTTCTTTGGGTGGCTTGTGGCAATTCTCTCCACATTCATGATCAATCATTTTGACCTTTTGGGCTTAAAGCAAATTTTTGACAATCTGAAAGACAAAATTGCACCATCTTCAAAATTCGAAACCAATTACTTATATAAAATTGTCCGACATCCTATCATGTTGGGATATATCATCGCCTTTTGGGCAACGCCGCTAATGACCGTCGGACACTTACTGTTCGCTTTCACTACCACTGTATACATTGTTGTTGCGGTAAAATATTTAGAGGAAAAAGACCTTCGCGAATCTCTCGGGAAAGCATACGAAGACTACGAAAATAAAGTACCAATGCTTATTCCGTTTACAAAAAAATGATAACGCGTTCCATGACAGAAATCAGCCTTTGAATCAGGAAAAGGATGCAAAGTACAGCCGGACGTCCCCATTGCTGTCGCGGGTGATGACTAGTGCATCCAGATTAGCTGCCGGAGACCCGCTTATCAAAATGCTGAAATCAGTTTATCTCTTGACCTAGCCACTTTACGTACCGAAACGGACTCGTTGAATGTGACACTCATAAATTTACTCCTAAAACCAATACTGCTGGAGGGGGAAGCTAAACAGTCCCTACTTGAACACATTGCAGCATTTATATAAGGAACTAAATTTCACGGCATAACTGCATATGAATAAAATCGTAAAAACAATATATGCAAACAACGTACTTAAACATAGTACGGGCGCTGAAACCTTTTCGTCTGTGTTTACGCTTAATTTTAAATTGCGATTAAGTGATATCAAGATCGTTGTGCCAGAAGGCTGGAGAGAGGAGATAACGATACAGATCTATCAGGCGATGCTCAAAGACCAATGAGATAAAAAAACTTGAATAGGAACTTGTAAAGCAAAATAAAAAACACTTGTAAAAGATTTTACAAGTGTTTAATTAAATATTTATTGTCTAATAATCCGCATCCGTTATTTAGGACGAGACACTTTAAGATTATGTCTACAATTGATCGATTGCTTTTTTTAATCGATCTCGTATTTCCGTTGCAATTTCAGCAAGTTCTTTATTTTCTACTGCTTGCATTGAAGCCGCCGGATCAACCGCAGAAACCTCTATCTGGCCTGCGACTTTCTCCTGAACTATCACGTTACAAGGCAACATTGTACCTATTTTGTCTTCTGCCAACAGGGCTTTGTAAGCGAATGGCGGGTTACAGGCACCCAGAATCGTATAATTATAAAAATCCACGTCCAGTTTTTTCTTTAATGTCGATTTCAGATCAATTTCAGTCAGTATTCCGAATCCCTCAGATTTTAAGGCTTCCGTTACTTTTTGAATAGCATTTTCGAAGTTGTCATTAATTGTTTTACTAAAATAATATTCCATGATTGTTTTATTTTTCAAATTAAAATCATTTTATTTTTCTGTATCTATGTGCTGCTGCTAATAATACTAGCGCAAAAATCAATATTGAGACCCACCAAAAAAAGTGCATTCCCATAAATGAGTAGGATTGCATATGCATTTCTACATTTCCATTACTAAACATAGCTTTGTGTTTTAAGGGTTAAACAAAAGTTTTGAAGACTCGATCTATTTTTACTTCTTGTCTTTCATTTTTTTCATGTCCATTTTGTCGCCTTCCATTTTTTCCATCATGTCCATCATTTTCTCGCTTCCCATCATCTCTTTACACATTCCAGACATCATGGCTTTGTCATCTTCAGCCGCAGACATCATTTCTGCCATCATGCTTTTCATCATTTCAGGATCTCCTTTCATCATTTTCTTCATATGCTCCATCATAATTTTGTTCATTTCTGGGCTTTCCTCCATCATCGCCATCATATCGGCATGTTTGTCTTTCATCATCTCAGGATTTTCTTTCATCATTTCCATCATTTCAGCATGCTTATCCTTCATCATTTTGCCCTCCTTTTCCTGCATCATCATTTTGCCCATCTTTCTTTCCATCAGTATTCCCATCATTTCTTTAGACATGCTTTCATCAGTAGCAATCGTGTTCATGATTTCCATTCTTTTATCTGATTTTGATAAAACCTGATTTGTTGATTGGCAAGAATATAGTAGTCCCATTAATCCAATTGATAAAGCAATTTTTTGTAGTGTTTTCATGATATTGTTGTTTTTTTTAAATTAAAGTTATTACTTCATTCATTAAAGTTTTAGCCCTCTCAAGCGCAATGCATTTGCAATAACGGAAACCGAGCTAAAGCTCATTGCCAGAGCGGCAATCATCGGAGAAAGTAAAATTCCGAAAAACGGATATAGCACCCCAGCGGCAATTGGTATTCCAAGTGCATTGTAAAAGAAAGCAAAGAATAAATTTTGGTGTATATTTTTCATTACCTCATGACTCAATTTTTTGGCTTTGACAATTCCCTGCAAATCCCCTTTCACCAAGGTTATCTTAGCACTTTCAATCGCCACGTCTGTTCCAGTTCCCATTGCAATTCCAATATCGGCTTGAGCCAAAGCAGGCGCATCATTTATTCCGTCACCAGCCATCGCAACAATTTTTACCTTCTGCTTGCAATCTTTTTATTTCTTTCAATTTATCTTCTGGCAAACAACCTGCAATAAAAGAAGTCAACTGCAATTCATCAGCGACAGCCTTAGCTGTATTTTTGTTGTCGCCAGTTAGCATGATGACCTCGATCCCTTGACTCATCAGCTCTTTTATGGCGGCTACGCTTGTCGCCTTTATCGCATCGGTGATTGTAACGTAGCCTATAACGGTTTTGTCTACCGAGATATATGAAACTGTTTTACCCAGTTTTTGCTCAGCTATAATTTTATTTTCAATCTCCTCCGAAACCGAAGCTTTTACTTCCTCCATGAGTTTTCTATTACCCAAAGCGACATTTTTATTCTCTACTGTACCGGTTACTCCTTTTCCAGTTACTGACTCAAAATCCTTGACTTCAATTAATGAAAGCTTTTTCGTTTTTGCAAAATTCACCACGGCTTGCGCCAAAGGATGTTCACTATATTGATTCAGCGAGGCTATATTTTGCAGCAAATCATCTTCTTGATTGTCTGAAGAAAAAACCTTTTCTACAGACGGTTTCCCCTCTGTAATCGTCCCCGTTTTATCGGTTATAAGGACATCAACTTTATTCATATTCTCTAATGCCTCAGCATTTTTTTATCAAAACTCCTGACTGAGCACCTTTACCTACACCTACCATTACTGACATGGGGGTTGCTAATCCTAATGCACATGGACAGGCAATAATCAAAACTGCGACTGCATTGATAAATCCATAGATTAATGCTTCGCCCTCGGGTCCGAATTTGGCCCAAACTAAAAAAGTAATCACCGAAACCGCAACAACGATTGGCACAAAATATTTGGATATTTTATCGGCTAATTTCTGAATCGGCGCTCTAGATCGACTGGCATCGTTTACCATTTGTACAATTTGCGAAAGCAAGGTTTCTGAACCAATTTTTTCGGCAACCATAACAAAGGATTTATTACCATTGATTGTGCCTGCAATAACTGCATCATCCTTTTTTTTATCAAGAGGAATAGGTTCACCAGAAATCATCGATTCATCGATTGTACTTTCGCCTTCATAGATTTTTCCATCTACAGGAATTTTTTCTCCTGGCTTTACTCGAAGCAAATTTCCTTTTTTGATGTCATGAATAGAGATGACTGTATCTTTTCCGTTTTCGACCAAAGTTGCTTTAGTAGGTGCCAACTTCATTAATTCCTTTATTGCTCCGCTCGTCTGACTGTGGGCTCTAGCTTCTAGTAACTGCCCCAATAAAACTAAGGTCAAAATAACTGCGGTTGCTTCAAAATAAAGTGAAACTGTGCCACTTTCCGTTTTAAATTCCGCTGGGAAAATGTCTGGGAAAAAACAGTCCGACTAGACTGAAAAGGAATGCCACTCCCGTCCCGATTCCTATCAAAGTAAACATATTGAGGTTCCAAGTGGTAATTGACTTCCATGCCCTAATAAAAAACATCCAAGCAGCATAAAAAACCACGGGAAGAGTCAATATTAGTTGTGTCCAATTCCATATTTCAAGATCCATTACTTGCAGCAATGGATTATTTGGGACCATTTCCATCATAGAGATTATGAAAACTGGAACGACAAACAACAAAGCCACTTTCATTTTATGAAGCAAATCGAGGGTAAGTTTTATTTTCTTCGCTATCGACTGGTTTCATAGGAACTAAATCCATTCCACAAATAGGGCAAGAACCGGGGTGCATCTTGAATTACTTCTGGGTGCATCGGGCAGCTATAAAGTGGTTTTTTCTACGGTAAGTTCGGGCGCTTTAACTAAATCCATTCCGCATACATGACAGTCTCCCGCTTTATCATAAACTCTATCTCCTTCACAATGCATAGGACAATAGTACTTACCCGCGGCAATAGCGACTGATGGGACGTCTTTTTTACCCGATTCCTTGTTTGTACCGCAACAGGATTTTTCTGCTTTCTTTTCCTTTGTTTCGGTTTCTTTTTCTAAATGCATGCCACAGACCGGACATCTTCCTGCTTCGTCATACACTTTGTCCACTTCGCAATGCATGGGACAATAGTATTCAACAGGAGTGTTGGGCTTCTCCTCTGTTTTACTCTTAGCATGCTGATGCTTGTCATCGCCGCAACAGGCTTTTACCTCAGCTTCTTCATTCGGTTTGTTAGATGACTCTTTTAGGGTGGCTCATCTCTATGGTATATTTTCCTGCAGCTGCTAATGCTTCCTGTAGTTTCACAGTTGGAACATGCTTTTCCATTGTTATAGTTACAATTGCTGGTTCTAAACTAACGATCGCTTCTACACCATCGATTTCATTCAGTGTTTTTTCGACCTTAGTTCGACAACCGTCGCAGGACATTCCACCAACAATATAGGTATGTATCATTTTTACGCTATCTTAAGTTAGCAATACAAATATCCGAATTGAATGGCCTTTTTTAGTTACACAATTATGGTAGCCATTTATATAATTTATAAACTGTCAATTTGCTTTCTGCTATTGTCTTCCAATTTTCTGAAATGCGTAGGTGTGAAACCGGTCACTTTTTTAAACTGATTACTCAAATGGGCTGCACTACTATAGTTGAGTTGAAATGCAATTTCGCTTAAAGTAAATTCATCGTAAACCAATAATTCTTTCGCTTTTTCGATTTTATGAGCGATAAAATAATGTTCGATAGTGCTGCCCTCAATATCTGAAAATAACCTACTCAAAGTGCTATAATCTTGCCCCAATTCTTCTGATAAATAAGTAGATAAATTAATTTTTATATTTTCGCTTCGATGATGAACCAAATCAACAATAAAATTTTTAATCTGCTCAATCGTCTTGCTTGTTTCATCTTGCAACAATTCAAAACCAAGATTTTTTAAATTATTTGCCAAGCTTTCTATTTCCTCTTCCGTTAGTTCTCGAGATAGTTCTATCTCCCCTAATCTTATGGAAATGACGGGGAGCTCCATTTTTTCCAATTCTGCTTTCACGGCCTGCTTCGCAACGACCGCAAACCATATTTTTTATGTGTAACTTCATTTATAAAGCTGTGTTTTTACAACGTTCTATCAAAGTTCGTCCTTTTAAGTATAAAAAAGAAGCTTTTTACCGAATATTCGTTATTTAAAGCGCTAACAAGCAAGTATTTGAATTTTTCGTTTACAAAAACAACCTAGGTTTTTGCAAACCGCCTTTCCAATTGACAAACGAACGAAAAAAACTTACTAATTAAACCCCGTCCATAGAGACAAACAATCTGTAGTAGTATAGATTTGTTTAATTTTTTTGTTAATAATCGCAAATTTATTGAATTATGTTGAGGGAAGTTTGCTCGACGCTAGGAGCTTTTGAAGGATACCAAAAGTAAAAATAGCTTATTCTATCACTAAATAAATGATGAGGTTTTTCAGGAATCCATTTGTTAAATACTTTTACAATAAAAAGATTATATTTGGTAGCTATCACCCCAATAGTGAATTATTTGAAAAATTAAAAATAACGTTATGCAAAACTTTGGTTCACCTTTAGAAGCCTTTCAATATTGGGAAAAGAAAACACCAAATGCAGTTTTTTTAAAACAACCTGTTGACGGCAAAATCATTAACTATACTTTTGCCAGAGCTGGTCAAGAGTCGCGCAAGATTGCCAATGGAATAAAAAACTTTAATCTACCGAAAAGGAGTCATATTGCTTTAATCTCTAAAAACTGTGCACATTGGCATATGGCCGATTTAGCTATTATGATGTCAGGGCATGTTTCCATCCCTATTTATCCATCTCTTAACGCCGATTCCGTTAATCAAATTTTAGTCCATAGTGACAGCAAGGCTATTATTATAGGAAAGCAAGACAGTCTTGCATCACAGCAATCGGGCATTCCCGACATACATAAAATCTGCGTGGGCCTTTATGGGGATGCTGTGGGAGTACTGTGGGAAGATCTAGTTTCAAATGGACAAGAAATCATAAATGTTCATATCCAAAAACCAGATGACCTATATACCATCATCTACACCTCAGGTACAACAGGGGAGCCAAAAGGAGTAATGCATACGGTAAATAATTTTATGGAAAGTATTAAAGCTATTTACTTGCGGTTACCTTTAGCAGATAATTCGAAACTATTTTCTTTCTTACCAATTGCTCATATAGCAGAACGTGTGCTGGAAACCGTAAGTTTTGCGATTGGAGCTACAGTTACTTTTCCTGAGTCTTTGCAAACTTTCGCCTCAGATTTAGAGCGCACACAACCCATTTTTATTTTTGCGGTACCGAGAATATACGCCAAGTTTCAAGAAAAAATATTGGAGAAGATTCCGCAAAAAAGACTAAGTATGCTGCTAAAAATTCCTATAGTAAATGGGATCATCAAGAAAAAGCTTCAGCAGAAATTAGGATTGCGAGAAGCAAAATTTATTATTTCGGGAGCAGCACCAATAGCTCCAAGTTTAGTGAATTGGTTTGAAACTATTGGAATTACAATTCTAGAAGGATACGGCATGACCGAAGACACTATTATTTCACATTTCAACACACCAACTGAAAACAGGGTCGGGACAGTAGGAAAGGCCGTTGACAATGTAAGCGTTAAACTATCTCCTGAAGGTGAAATTT
The DNA here is from genome assembly GCA_937773775.1 of uncultured Flavobacterium sp. Classification (GTDB taxonomy): domain Bacteria; phylum Bacteroidota; class Bacteroidia; order Flavobacteriales; family Flavobacteriaceae; genus Flavobacterium. The sequence continues at coordinate 123,457 of CALJVL010000008.1, read as the reverse complement.
GCATCAAAAATCAATGTTTAATGAAGGGTTATTACAAAGCACCCGACTTTACCGCTTCCGTTTTTGATGAAGAAGGTTTTTTTAAAACCGGAGATATAGGAGAGTATGACCATGATGGCTTTTTGACCATTACGGGCCGAGTTAAAGACCAGTTTAAAACAGACAAGGGCAAATACATCTCTCCTTCGCCATTAGAACTAAAAATGTCCGTAAATAAAGATATTGATCAAATATGTCTCGTGGGAACTGGAATCCCGCAACCCATAGCGTTGATTACCTTGTCAGAATTAGGCAAGGCCAAATCCAGAGCATCATTATGTGCCGAGTTAATTGCAACGATGAATTTGACGAACCTGCATATTGAAAAGCATGAAAAGATCGAAAAAGTGGTTGTCATGCAAGAAGATTGGAATATTGATAACGGATTAACGACGCCAACTATGAAAGTGAAACGTAACGCTATTGAGAAAATCCATCGGGAATTTTATAAATCATGGTTTGAGAATGAAGATAAAGTGATTTTTGAGTAAATAAAATTAAAATGCCGTTGCACCAGATAGCTCGGATTAGAAACCCGGGCTCATAAACAATGGTAAAAGTCAATAATTACAAGAAAATAATCGCTCATGATTTCCGTAAGCATGAATTACTTCGTTAGCTCAGCCTTACTCATGTCCACATTTTTCAGACTCTAGCTTACTTACATGTCCATTCCTGCCATGGGATCACTCCCTTTGCGAAATTTATACTCGCTGTTGATAGCATAAGCTCCAGTAATCACCACTTTTTTGGTTGGATCTAAAGCTGATTTAATTTCAATCATTCCTTCCGACTCCGCTCCAGTTTCGACCATTACATTTTCAAAAATACCATGGCTTTTTTCGACCCAGATATAGGTGGCATTTTCTTCCCTGATTACCGCATCGATAGGAATAAACATTCCTTTTAGATTGGATTGCGTTAGTCTGGCTACTGCCTGCATGCCAGGTTTTAAAAGTAAATTTGGATTGGGCACTTCCATTCTGATTAATAGCAATCTGGAATCCGGATTTATCTCTGGATTGATGAACGATATTTTTGCGTTAATTTCTTTATTCGGATAATCCGCAAAAGACAGCTTTGCCAACTGTCCTATTTTTAGACTTTTAACATAGTTCACGTTTACTTGTGTTTCAAGCCAGAGACTATTTAAATTAGCTACTTTAATTATGGCAGCGCCCTCCATAACATAACTACCTTCTGTTACCGTAATTTCCGAAACATAACCGCTATGGGTACTATAAAAAGTAGTGTAGGGCGAAATTTGGGAACTCGTTTTAATACTTTCGATTTGGCTACTTGACAAGCCAAAGAACAGTAGCTTTTGCTTGGCCGCATTCAACATGCTTTTTGCATTTTTACCAAAATCGCCAGGCATGGACAACTGTTTATATGCCGTGAAATAATCTTGTTTAGCTATAGCAATATCTTCACTGTAGATCTGGTAAACAGCCTGGTTTTTTTGGATGTAATCCCCCTCAGTTTTAAAGTATAATTTCTCGATTCGCCCCATAACCCTAGCAGAAATGGTTTTCATTCCCTGCGGATCAATCGTCAAAACCCCATTGTAATTTTCTACCAGACTATTTTCCGATTCAGAAATCGTCATTACACTGATATTACCCAGTTTTATCTGTTGGTCACTTAGCGCAATCTCATTAGAAGCGGAATTGTCCTTCTTCATTGGTGTTAGGTCCATGTGACAAATAGGGCATTTCCCCGGTTTGTCCTCCTTAACTTGGGTATCCATCGAACAGGTATAATAAATATTTTCTTCCGCCTGAAGTGCACTACGTTCTTCCTTGTTTTTGCCGTTGCAGGCAGCAAGCACGACGAATACTATAAATAGAAAACTAATTTTTTTTATATTTTTCATAATTATTCCGTTTTTATAAAGCTTCCGCTATCGATCAAATACTGCGCATTTCTGGCAAGGCTATCCCCGCTAGAGACCCCTTCGATAACTTGAACAAAGTCATTGATTTCGATTCCTGTTCTTATCACTGCCGTTTTAAAACCATTCTCTTTCTTGACAAAAACTATCTTTTTGTTTCCTATGCTTACCAAAGCCTGTTTTCTCAGCCAAATTCCTTTTATTGGATTTGTTTCTATAATTCCCTGCAGTCTCAAACCGACGGGAAGTTTTAAATTTTTATTATTGAGATACACCCTCACTCGATTGGTTTTTTCGTTTTGGTTGAGTTGTGTCTCGACAAAGTTCACTTTCGCATTGAAATAATCCTTTTCGTCTAACTCGGATGAAATTCTGATTGGCTGATTGACTTTTACCAGACTGTTGTAGCCTTGTATAACATTAAAGACACCCCAAACTTTATCCGTATTCACCAATGTAAAAACAACTTCGTTTTTCTTGATATAATCTCCCTCCTTTAAAGACAAAGAAGTCGTTGTTGTCTCGGCGCTTTGCATATTCCCTATTGTGCTTTTGTCCATGCTTTCCGTTCCTTCTACAATCCCGCTACTTGGACTGTAAATGGTCACTACCGGATTTACTCTTTTCGCTGCAGCCAATGAATTAATTTGCTGGGCGCTCATTCCGTAAAGCAATAATTTTTGTTTTGATGCTTCTATGATTGAAGCATTTTCTGGGTCATTGGATATCAAATAAATATAATTTTGCTGCTCTGTCAGTAATTCTGGGCTGTACAAATCAAATAATTTTTGGCCTTTATTCACTTTTTGAAACTTGTAATTCACATACATTTTTTCTATCCTACCACCGATTCTTGCAGCTATGTTTACCGACGAATTAGGATCGTAGGCAACAAGTCCCGGTAAATGTATCTCGCTGCTTATCGTCGTGTCTTTAGGTGTCGTCGTTAAAAAATCCCCCACCACAAATAGATCTGTCGGTCGCAATAAATGTTCTATCGAATGACTTTCCTCAGGCTGTTTTTCGCTCACTTTTTTCACCAAATTCATTCCACAAATGGGGCAATTCCCCAGCTCGTTTCTTATGATTTGAGGATGCATAGGACATGTGTAAATCTCCTCCTTGCGTAAATGCGCAGTTTGATTATTTGATTTTTCCACAAAATAATAAATGGTGAATCCAACAGTCAGAACCGCGATAGCCAACAAACTATATTTTAAAAATTTATTCATAATTATTTCGTTTCGAGTTGTTTTTCGATTTCTACCTGAGTACTCAAAATAGCCTGAAGTTTATCCAATTTGTCGATATGAGCCATGTTTAATGCTTCCCATGAATCCAACACGACAAACAAATCACCCGTGTTGTTTTGCCATGCAAGAATTGCTGTGTCATAATTTCTTCGCAATGCTGGAATAATACTTTTTTCAACAATATCATACTGCCTTTTAAGATTTTTAAATTCGGTTTGCATCCCTAAAATCATACCCGATGCCTCATTTAGAATCATTTGTTTTTGCCATTCCAAACTTTCGTTTTTTATCTTGATACTATTGATCGTCGCTTTATTCATTTTTGTGGACCAAGGCATCGGAATGCTCACCATACCCATCAATGAAAATTGCTGCGGACGGTCGCCAAAAGCAAACATATGATCGTATTTCACGCCAAACTCCGGCAACAATTTCGATTTTTCAATTATAATTTTCAACTGATTCAATTCTATTGTTCTTTCGATCGCTTGCACATCGCTCCGGTTTTGAGAAAGCGAAGTACTGTCTGATTCCATTACATCATATTCGTTTAATGTATAGGTCGGATCGATTTCGAAGACCGTGTTTTTATCCCTTGCCATTAAGGTGTTCAGCCCAATTCTTTTTTGGGATACACTGTTTTGCATCATGACCAACATGCTTTGCAATCCACTGTATTGCGATTTCGCCTTATAATACGTTGGCAGTTTATCCATGTTGTACTGATAGCGTATTTCCATACTCTTTATCATATACTCCAAAAGCAACAAATTGTCATTAGCAATTTTTATTTTTTTATCCAATACTATCCATTGGTAATAGTTTGCCTTTGCCACGGCATTCAACTGATTGACGGTGTAACTTTTGTTTTCGGCTTCTACTGAAGACATGGCATTCATATAATCAGAATCGGCCTTCAGTTTAGCAGCATTGGGAATCATTTGCGTAAAGCCTAGCATATAAGCCCCCATCCCTTGATTCATTTCGTTCGCATTCCACATTTTTACGTCGTAAGGCGCCATAAACAAACCAGTGTTAATTTGCGGTGGCATCCAGGTTTTTGCTCCTTTGGCAGCTGCATTCATACTTTGAATGTCGGCATCATACATTTTCAACTGTGGGTTATTGGTTTTAATGCTGCTCAAAACGGCATCCAAAGAAAGTGTTTGCCCATTTACATTAGCAAAGCCAAAAATCAAACAACCTATAATGATATACTTTTTAATGTTTCGCATCGATAATATCTATTTTACCTTTTGTTCTTAATTCGCGTAATTTTGTCATTTCAAAAACAACTGGCGTTACTAATAATACATAAATAGTTGAGGTGATTGTCCCTCCAATAAGTGGGACCGTAATAGGAATCATTACATCAGCCCCAGTTCCTGTTGACCATAAAATGGGGATTAACCCAAACAAAGCGACCGATACCGTCATTAACTTAGGACGCAATCTTTTTGCAGAGCCAAAAATAATATAGTCCCGTAATATGTCTTCCGTAAGTGTCTCCCTACTGTTTCCATGTTTTTCCACCATTTTGACCATGGCTTCATTTAAATAAATCGTAATCAACATCGCAGTTTCAATAGCCAGGCCAAACAAAGCGATGAAACCAACAGCGACCGCCACCGATAGATTAATGTCATAAAAGTAAACCATGAAAATCCCTCCAATTAAAGCAAATGGCACAGTAATCATCGTGATGAACGCCTCCTTCATGGAGCGATAGGTAAAGTATAAAATCAAGAATATAATGATGACAACCAGAGGTAAAATCAGGCTTAATGTTTTGTTAGCCCGAATTTGGTTTTCCCATTGTCCGCTCCATTGCATATAATAGCCTTTTGGCATTTTAGTAATCATTGCATTTAGCTTGTCCTGGGCTTCCTTCACGGTACTCCCTAAGTCCCGACCACGAACATTAAACAAAACGCTCCCACGAAGCATGGCATTTTCGCTATTAATCATCGGAGGCCCATCACTTATTTTTATATCCGCAACAGCCTCCAATGGAATAGGTCCGTATTCCATTGTCTGAACCTGAAGTTTTTTTAGGGATTCAAGACTGTTTCTATATTCTTGCGCATATCTTGCATTGACTGAAAACCGCTCTCTTCCCTCGATAGTTGTCGTTAATGTCATCCCGCCAATGGCGGCTTCTACAACACTATTAACATCATCAACGCTAAGACCATACCTGCCTATCACTTCTCGCTTGGCGACAATATCAATATATTTGCCTCCAGTTATTGGTTCCGCAAATAAATCTTTTACTCCCTCGGTACCTTCCAATGCTTTTTTAATTTTTTGGGATAGAACATCTATGGTGTCTAAACTGGCACCATATATTTTTATTCCCACATCGGTTCTGATACCCGTAGAAAGCATATTAATTCGATTAATGATCGGCTGCGTGAAACCATTCGTCACTCCAGGAATTTGTAACTTATTATTTATTTCGGTAATGATATCGCTTTTCGTTATTCCTTTTCTCCATTCATTCTGTGGCTTCAGCAAAATTATGGTCTCGATCATGCTAATCGGACTGTTGTCTGTTGCGGTATTAGCTCTACCCGCTTTTCCCAAAACATGGGTAACCTCCGGAATCGATTTTATCAATTTGTCCTGAACCTGCAATATTCGTTTTACCTCTCCATTAGAAACATCGGGCAAGGTTACAGGCATAAATAAAATACTACCTTCATCTAAAGGCGGCATAAATTCGGATCCCAGTCGGGTAAACATCAAACCACCTATTAATAAAGCAACGATATTTACCGCCAATACTGATTTTCTCCATTTGAGACAAAAAGTCAAAATAGGCGTATAGATACTTTCCAGTTTTCTGTTAATTGGATTCTTACTTTCGGGACGAAGTTTTCCTTTCAGCAAAAAGCTAATTAGAACTGGAGTAAGTGTTATGGCTAAAAAAGCATCTACGATTAATATAAATGACTTTGTCCAGGCCAGCGGACTGAATAACTTTCCTTCCATTCCCGTCAATAAAAAAACAGGCAAAAAGGAAGCGATCACAATTAACGTGGAATAAAACACACCGGGTCCAACTAATTTTGATGAGTTCTCAATCAGCTTCATTCTCTCTTCGGGAGGCAGTGGATCGTGCTGTTTTTTGAATATGTTTTTAAATAATTTTTTCATCACTGTTAATTAATGATTATTGTCCAATTCTTCTTGTTTCTCAGAGATAGTCCGATAGGCATTTTCTACCATTACGATTCCATCATCAACCACAACGCCTATTGCCAGTGCAATACCCGTTAAGGACATAATATTGGATGAAATCCCGAAAGCCTCCAATAAAATAAAACCTATGGCAACGGATATGGGCAATTGTATCAAAATTATCAATGCGCTTCGCCAATGAAAAAGAAACAGCAAAACGATAATGGACACCACAATCATTTCCTCTATCAAAGTCCCTTTAACAGATTCGATTGCTTTTTCTATAAGTACACTTCTGTCATAGGAAGTCTTGAAGGAAACACCTTCCGGCAATCCTTTTGCGACTTCTTTCATTTTGAGCTTTACGGCCTCTATAACCTTGTCAGCATTTTCTCCGTAGCGCATCACTACGATTCCGCCCACAACTTCCCCTTCGCCATTAGCATCAAAAATCCCCACACGTGACTCTCCTCCCATTTGCACTGAGCCAATATCACTTACCTTTACAGGTACCGAATTATAATTTTTAATAGCAATGTCTTCTACATCTTTTATGTTTTTAATATAGCCTAATCCCCTAACTACATAGGACATATTGCTCATTTCAAACTTCCTTCCTCCTACATCATTATTACTGGTTTTTACAGCTTTCATCACCTCCATCATACTAACATCATAGTACTGCATTTTTAAAGGGTCCAAAACAAGCTGGTATTGTTTTTCGAAGCCACCAAAGGAAGCCACTTCGGCTACTCCGGGAACGGTTTGCAGGGCAAACTTCACGTACCAATCCTGCAAGGCGCGTTGCTCACCCAAATCCATCCCATTGGTTTCTAAGTGATACCAAAAAATGTGGCCTACACCGGTTCCATCGGGACCCAGAGTGGGGACAACATTTTCAGGCAACAAACGTTGTGCATAATTTAACCGTTCCAATACACGGGTTCTTGCCCAATATGGATCTACATTTTCTTCAAAGATTACATAGACAAAACTCATCCCAAACATGGAAGAGGCACGGATGTTCTTGATTTTGGGTATCCCCTGTAGATTGGAAACCAGTGGGTATGTCACCTGATCTTCAATCACTTGCGGACTTCTGCCCATCCATTCCGTAAAAACAATGACTTGGTTTTCGGACAGGTCAGGAATGGCATCGATAGGGTTCTGTTGCACGCTATAAATACCCCAGCCAAATAAACAGGCTGAAATAATCAACACGACCATTCGGTTTCTTAGTGAAAATGATATTAATTTTTCTACCATAATAGCTTACTCTTTTTATGAAAGACTGTCTTTCATTTTATCTATCCAATGGAATCCTCTTACCACTCGTTAGTAATTCCACCACATGTCAACATTTCAGATCCATAATAAGGATTCTTGATGTCTTTAGTTTCACTGATCCAATATCCGCTTTTCCCTTGATCGTACATTGGACAATAGTCTCTGTATATTTTCATGTCTGTTCCGAAAATTTTAATCAATTCGTTAACGTCTTTGCTCAACATAGCAAAATGTGCTCTTTGGCTGTCGATTTTTCCTGAATTATCAGCAATCTGTGCGGCATGTTCTTTGGCATCATCGGCAAGATCTGCGTACTCCTTTTTAAATTTAGCCTCAATTTTATCAGATTTTAAATTGTTAAAAGTCGCATTTAATTCTTTTGCCGCATTGGCCGCTTCTTTAGAATCATCTTTGGCAAGCGCATTTTTTAATTTCAAGTAATTGATCAAAATTCCATCAATAGAAAATGATGATTTACTTAATGGTTCCGCTTGTTTCTTAACTTCTTCAGGAGCGGTTGCCGCTGGGGTAAATGGCTCCGTCAATTCCATACCGCATACAGAACAGGCTTCCCCTTGTTTGCCATGAACTTCAGGATGCATTGGGCAAGAATACAATTCAGAGCTTGATTCTGTTGCTGCTTGTCCTGTTCTGCTACTGTCTTCATTTTTTTTGCATGATACTGATGTCATTGCAATTATCATTACCGAAAGAATTATTTTTTTCATTTTATTATAATTTAAGTATTTGTGAATATTTTTTGTTTTGTACCTGTTTTAGTTTGTTACATTAAAAAAAGTATATTGCAATCGAAGTAAAAATCCGTTTGGAGCCGTACGATACATCGTACTATACAACTCCTGTTTGTAAGCCAAGTCTATTCTTGCCTGACTGTTCACTATGAATTGAATAGAAGGCACAACATCTAAAAACGATTTACCGTTTCCATTTAATCTTTGTCCTAAAAATTCAATCATCGCATTGATATTTGTTTGTTTATAACTCGTGTATTTTTTTGGATGTATTAATTTCCCAATAGAAAGCGTATAATTCATAGCGCTATTACTTTGCGCGGCAGGAAACTCATAATTAGGCTTGTTGTCTAGTGCTCTTTCGTAACTTATAGAGGAGCTTATCGCTACTTTGTTAATCAACTGAGTAGCTACAATTCCAGTTTCATATCCAGTATTATGACCCATTGTCTCGATTTCATCTTGATGAATATCGGCATTATTGAGACTGTATTTCGCATAAAAAGCCATACGGAAATGACTGTGCATATCATCTACAGAAAAGAATCTATATTTTGCATATAAACTCCCTCCTTCGGCCTCCCAGCCTTCTCCAGTATTACTTATAAATCCAGAGGCACGAAGCATCAATTTGTTACTCACCCCCCACATGACTTCAGGCATATTATGGTAATTTAAATTCCCATTTTTTTCATGCTGAAAAAAATTCATATCACTGACTGTAATTGAACCCGCAGGAATATTACTCGCAGGATCCGTCATAACAAACAATTCCTGAGCTTTTATCTGATAAGAAAACACCAATAAGCATACGATAAGTAAATGTCTCATCTTTTTATAATGCTTTAATATGGTAATCATCTTCATTTTCGACCGCGTAAGTAGGTGTTTTCGATAGTGACTTTGTCAGCTTTTTATACTCTTTCACGGTAACAAAACCTTTGTCTAGGACCTGAACTTTGGTTTCTCCATTTAAGGTTTTGGGCTTTGCATCAACAACAATATAACTAACCTCTCCCGCTTTTACGACTTGATTTTCCTTCACTTCTTCTTTATTAAAAACTACAGTCAACACCATTGAACCAACAAAAAACCCTGCTTTTTCGACGCTTTCTTTTAAAGTCCTAGGCTTTAACACATTATCTTTCTTTAGATAAACAGTAAACGTGTTCGTATTCAAATCCGTACTCACGCTATCCACCTCACTGCGTGTTTTGAGTTGCTTGTTTATGGCGTTAGAGCACATGGAACATGTAAGTCCGGTTGCAATAATTTCAGCTTTACTAATTTGCGAATTCGCTTTAAGGTTTACCGCTATTATCAATAGCATAACTAAAATTAGTTTTTTATTTATTATTTTCATTTTATAAATGTTTTTTTATTTGGGCAATAATTTCTTCTTCCTTGGGATTGATGGCCAATAATCTGCCATTCCGATCAAACAAGAAGCTTGTAGGAAGTTGTTCAACTCCGAATCGAACAGCCACATTAGCATCAAAACCCTTTGGTTCGTTTAGTTGAGTGTATTCTATTTTATCTTTTTTAATTGCATTTATCCATTTCGCTTTATCAGTATCAAGAGAGACACCAATGATTTCAAATTTTTGTTCCTTTAATTCGAAATGAAGTTGTACTAGTTTTTTATTAGCCAATCGACAAGGAGCACACCAGGAAGCCCAAAAATCTACCAATATTATTTTTCCTTTGAAAGAAGACATATCCACTGTTTCATTTTGCACATTTCTTAAACTACTATTTGGCAAGGAATCACCAATTTGCATTTGAGCGATCGCATTTGAGAAACTGGCAACTGAGACTAGCACTAAAAATATATTTTTCATTACGTATTAAAATAGTAAGGTGTTATAATGGCGTCCCCCTAAATTGGCAAGCCCTTTATGTTTTATTTTAAAGTCTCCACAGTCTTTCCGCAGCTAAGCATTTTCGCACCGTAGTACGGATTTTTGACGACGATGTCTTTACTTAGCCAGTTCGCCCCTTTACCGTCATTTGCCATTGGACAAAATTGATAGAAAATTGGAGTTTCTGATTTTGAAACTTTCATAAGTTCATACATGGCTTTTGACATTGTCATGAAATGATCACGCTGGTGCTGTACATCTTGTGTATCAGAAACATGCTCCGCATCTTCCTTTAATTGTTTCATCACCTTCATCCAAACCGTATGCTCATCCATCTCCAGTTGGTCCATTTTAACCGCATTTAACGAAGACAATAAATCTTTTGAAGCCACAGAAGCGACTTCACCATCGGTTTTCACCAAAGCATCCTTTAATAGAAAATAATTGTCAAATGCTGCTGTTAAGTGATTTACTTCTTGTTTTGGTTCTGTCACTGTGTAACTCGCATGATTATTGTAACCTGTCATCGAAGCTGGTTCAATGGTACTGGCTGTTATTTTAATTTCTCTTTCATATTTACAACAATCGTGTAGATTATCATATACCTCATTAGGCGCAAGAAAAGATTTGCTATCATAACCCGCCAAAGCGATGCGTTTTAGGATTTCTTGCTGGGTTGTCTGTTTTGAGTCATAAGTGATTGATGCCATTTGGGTATCTTTATTCCAGTCCACTTTGGAAATTTTATTGAGATTTCCTGCTTTCTCTATTTTAGTTTCGCACATTCCGCAATTACCTAAAATCTTTACCGCCTCGGTTTTGGCATTTTTAATTTGTGCATTAGCAAATGCGACTGATAGCAATAGTGTTATTGCCATCACTGTTTTTTTTAGTGATTTCATTCTATAAATAATTTGAAGTTGAATAAGCCATACAATGACCAAAACATAGCAATTGAACTATACTTTAATAATTGGCTACAGCCGATAAATAAATGATTTTAAAGCAATATTCGCTTTGAATTTGACGCAAAATTGGCTGTCAAAAAATGAATTTAGCTTATTTTAGGAATAAGCCAGATGGACGAATACCCATCAGATGTAACCGTTTCTGAATGATAAAATTTTTGCTTTTGGATAGAAAAATTAAACAGGTTGTCATCGATTTCTACTGGGATCGAAGAAACTATTCCTATATTCAGAGATGGAACACTGCACATGGCGTGTCCGCATTTTCCATTGCAACCGTTATGATTCTTGTTTTTTGACTTAGAGTCCTTACTGCAACAATCTTTCATGCCTGTTTTTGAAGACATTTCTTTAGAACAAGAATTTTTTGCTGAATTGTCACCACATGCAAAAGTTGAAGTTGGCATCAAGAAGATGCCAAGCAAAACGATCAGTAACATGTGGGATTTTTTCATTTTATATTATAATCTGTGACAAAACTACTGAAACTATATTAGTTCAGCACTAAATAATTGTTAATATTGAACTTCTAAGCAATAACTTTTGCTGTTGATCTATTTGTTTTCACCTAATATCTGATACATGATAGACTGCAAGAGGGACAAGATAATACTAAATAACAAAGCAGTCCAGAAAGTATCCACACTAAAACCTCCCACAATATTATCACACAATAAGATAATAATTGCATTTATGACCAAGAGAAATAGCCCTAAGCTTACAAATGTAATTGGCAATGTTAATATAACGATGATGGGTTTAATAAAAATATTAAGTAATCCGAGAACAACCGCTACAATTAAGGCTGTGGAGAAGCCGTCTAAATGAACTCCTGTCATGAAGTTGGCAATAAGTACAACCAAAGCTGATGTAATAAGAATTCTGATGATTAATTTCATATATATTTGTTTTTACTAAATATACCACTATTTTTTTTAGTAGGTTTTATTTTAAAAAAGAAATCGCCATTTCATGAAACATTTTCGGGTTCTCAGCATGAAGCCAATGACCTGCATTAGGGATAGTTTCAATTTTTGCATTAGGAAAATGTTTTTTTATGTTTTCAAAATCACTTTCTAAAATATAATCGGAGTTTCCGCCACGGATAAAAAGCGCGGGGCTCTGAAAAACGGCGGTTTCTGGAAGTGCAACTCCTATTTCGTCCGTTTTTCTTGTAAAAACGGATAGATTGAATCGAAAAGCCAATTGTCCCGGCTCTTGCCAGTATAAACTTTTCATCAAGAACTGCCTAGTACCAAAATCAGTTATGTATTCTGAAAGAATCCCATCTACTTCAGATCGACTAGGCTTTGCGGAGAAATCAACGGCATTTAAGCCTGACAAAATGGATTGATGGTGCTGAGGATAGAATTTGGGACCAATGTCAGCGATAATTATTTTATCTACCAGTTCTGGATAAGTGGCTGCAAACAACATCGCTGTTTTTCCTCCCATAGAATGGCCTATAATATCAATATTGTTTAAATTATTCCCTTGGCAATATTCATAAATGTCATGGGACAATATCTCGTAACTAAATTCTTCTGACTGAATACTCCTTCCGTGATTGCGCATATCCAGCATATGAACTTGAAAACCTTCTGTCGAAAATTGTATTCCCAGTGTTTTCCAGTTGTCTAACATTCCAAGAAATCCGTGAAGTATTAATAATGGTTTTCCTGTTCCTTCTATTTTTGAATAAAGCATTACTTATTAGTTTTTGGGGAGCGCGTGAGGGATAGTAGCGAAAATCCTTTTCGATTATGCAGCGATAGCGAAATAATTAAAAAGATTGTAGCGGATAGCCCGACCCGCTTTTTTTTGCGGGTCACGCCCCAATTATTTTATTTTAATTTTTGCAAATACATATTAACCACATTGTCTAAGCCTAAGTACAAAGATTCCACAATTAAAGCGTGCCCTATGGAGACCTCTAGCAAACCAGGAATGTTTTGTTTGAAAAACTGGATGTTATCCAAACTCAAATCATGTCCTGCATTAATTCCTAGACCTAATTCATTCGCCAAAACAGCAGCTTTAACGTAAGGGTCTATTCCTCCTTTATTTCCTAAACCATGTTGGTGTGCAAAGGCTTCGGTATACAACTCGATTCGTTCAGTTCCTATCTTTTTTGCCCCTTCAATCATCTCAACAACTGGGTCTACAAATATGGAAGTTCGGATTCCATTTCGTTGGAATTCCTGGACAATTTCAGTCAGAAAGCCACCATACTTTATGGTATTCCAACCTGCATTTGAGGTAATGTCATCTACCGCATCAGGAACTAAAGTAACCTGCGTTGGTTTTATTTCAAGAACTAAATCAATAAATGATTTCTCCGGGTTTCCTTCTATATTATATTCAGTGTAAACTATTGATTTTAAATCGCGAGCGTCTTGATATCTTATATGACGCTCATCAGGTCGGGGGTGAATGGTGATTCCCTCTGCACCAAATTTTTGAATATCGGTTGCCACCTTTAGTAAATCAGGCACATTACCTCCACGAGCATTACGTAAAGTAGCTATTTTGTTGATATTTACACTTAACTTTGTCATTAGAATACTTTTTGTTTTTATAATATGAGTTTCATCTAGACAAAAATACAAAGTAAAAGGTAGCAGTTTTTGCGTTTTTTTGATTATTTTGCATAAAAATTAAGGATATTATTTAACATGGAAATCACAAACTACATAACCACTGATTTTAAAGCTATTGACAGCCAAGAAACTATTGCGACTGTTAAAGATTTTTTCATGGAATTAAATTACTCTCATTTTCCTGTTCTCGAAGAAGGCATCTTCATTGGCAATATTGCCTCTGAAGATATCGAAACTTTCGATAATGAAAAAAAAATGATCGATTACAAATATTCTCTCGAACCCTTTTTTACCAGAACAGATTCTATTTGGATTGAAGTTTTAGAGATTTTCGCAAAAAACCGCGCAAATTTGATTCCCATATTAGATGAAAACAACAACTATGTTGGCTACTATGAGATAGATGACATTATGAGCTTTTTTCACCAAACACCTTTTTTAAAAGAACCTGGAAAAATAATAAAAGTTAAAAAGGGAGTCATGGACTATTCTATGAGCCAAATTACTCAAATAGTGGAAAGCAACAATGGTAAACTATTAGGTCTATTTATTTCTGAATCGGACCTTAATACTATCGAAATGACTATTAAAATAAACTTAGGTGCCATAAATGAGATCATCCAGACTTTCAGAAGGTATGGTTATGAAATCACATCTGAACACCACGAAGACAATTATATCAATACATTAAAAGAACGTTCGGACTATTTAGACAAATACCTTAATATGTAATTGTTTATTCGGTTATTGATATAGCCGTTATAGATCGAATCAAAAATTAATAAGCAAACGATTAAGTAGCCTAATGAAAGTAGCCATTTACGGTCAATATTACCAGAACAGTACGGAACCAATCATAAGAGATATTTTTGTGTTTTTTAATCAAAACAACGTAGAATTAGTTATTGAAGCTAATTTTTTGAAAATGTTGTATGAAAAAAAACTAATAAAAAAAGAATACAGTACTTTTTCGTCTCACACGGAATTAGATCACAACTTTGACATGTTAATAAGCATTGGTGGCGACGGAACGATATTAAGGGCGGCAACCTTAGTTCGAGATTCGGGCGTGCCAATCTTGGGTATAAATGCAGGTCGATTAGGATTTCTAGCAACTGTTCAAAAAGAAAATATCGATGAGTTTCTGCAAATTGTTATCGATAAAAAATATACACTTTCAAAAAGAACTTTACTGAGTTTATCTTGTAATCCTCCAAATGAAGCACTCCAGGACATCAATTTTGCGATGAATGAAGTTTCAGTTAGTCGTAAAGACACAACCTCCATGATAACTATAGACACTTTTTTAAACGGAGAGATTCTAAACTCCTATTGGGCAGATGGACTAATAATATCTACGCCAACAGGATCAACAGGCTATTCTCTAAGTTGTGGTGGACCAATACTCACACCAGATGTAAGAGGCTTAGTGATTACACCAATCGCTCCACACAACCTAAATGCACGACCACTCGTCATCCCTGACGAAACTGAAATTAAATTAAAAGTTTCCGGTAGGGAAGAAAACTATTTGGTTTCATTAGACTCCAGGATTACTTCAGTTGGAAACGAATCTATATTGACCATAAAAAAAACACCTTTCCAAATAAATATGGTAGAGATTCCTGAAGAAACCTTTCTAAAAACACTTCGTAGCAAATTGCTTTGGGGTGAGGACAAAAGGAATTAAATTTTTTAATTGCACTTCTATACGATTTTATCTTTTTTTTTCGTTTTGCTTAAACAACTTCAATTAATATCAGTCGACAAGTCCATAAGTGAAATAATAATGACATTTAACACAATGGATATTGATTCCTATTGATAATTATTATATTTGCACGCAATTTTAAATTAAAATGACCAAAGTCTTCATCTTATTTATATGCTTATTATCGAGTATAGCCATACGATCTCAGATACATGAAGTTGGAGTATTTCTTGGCGGAAGTAATTACATAGGAGACGTAGGACCTACAACTTATGTAACTCCCAACGAGCCAGCATTTGGGCTGCTTTATAAGTGGAATAAAAGCCCCAGGCACTCCTATCGTTTTTCCTATACACAATCAAAAATAACCTCTAGTGATCTGGATTCGAAAGAACCCGCGAGGAGTGAAAGAGGGTATCGTTTTGAAAATAGCGTAAAAGAAGTATCTTTAGGCCTTGAATTTAATTTTTTTGATTTTAATCTCCATAAATTGGGGAACAAAATCACTCCATACGTTTATTCTGGAGTAAGTTATTTTAGCTATAACGAACTCTATGTACTCTCTGGAGAAGCAAAAGTTGACAAAAGCTCAAGTTCGTTTGCCATTCCGATGATTTTAGGCGTTAAGTCAAGTATTTCACGTAGTTTGATTCTAGCACTGGAAATCGGAGCCCGATATACTCTTACTGACAATCTAGACGGAAGCAACCCCAAGAATGAAAGTTTTACTAAATTTGGAAATATAAATAATAATGATTGGTACGTTTTTTCAGGATTTACATTAACGTATACCTTTGGCGAAAAACCTTGTTATTGTGCAGACTAAAAAAATGGATTTACTTCAAAAAATAGACACAAATAATTTACCTCGACATTTAGCCATCATTATGGACGGAAATGGGCGTTGGGCTAAACAACAAGGATTCTTAAGGGCTTTTGGTCATGAGAGCGGGACAAAATCCGTAAAAATCATAATTGAAACTAGCGCAAGATTAGGCATAGAAAATCTCACTCTCTACGCATTCTCTACCGAGAACTGGAACAGACCTAAGCTAGAAGTTGACGCTTTAATGAAAATATTAATCAAATCATTAAAAAAAGAACTTGTAACATTACAAAGCAACAACATCAAGTTGAACACGATTGGAAATTTGGAGAAAATGCCAAAATCCGCTCAAAAAGAACTTCTTGATGTGATTGAAAAAACAAAAAAAAATACCAAGATGACTTTAACTCTGGCATTGAGTTATGGATCAAGGGAAGAAATTATAAACGCCGTAAAAAACATCAGTGATAAAGTTAAAAATAATATAATTTCAACAGACTCTATTGACGATTCCATTATAAATGAGCATCTTTACACGCAAAATTTACCGGACGTTGATTTATTAATAAGAACAAGTGGAGAACATAGGATAAGTAATTTTCTGCTGTGGCAAATAGCCTATGCAGAATTGTATTTTACTGATATATTGTGGCCAGACTTTAAAGAAGATGATTTATATGAGGCTATCATTAGTTATCAAAAAAGAGAACGTAGATTTGGAAAAACAAGTGAACAAATTAAATAATTTTTTAGTGTTGAATAAAAGTATAAAAGCAGTCCTTACCCTACTTATTTTGGGAAGTTTTTCACAGATAAAAGCTCAAGACAGAGTTCCTTTTGATCAAGGTAAAAAATACATACTAGCCGACGTTGTACTAACCAACAAAATCAGTTTCAATGACCAAACGGTTGTTACTTTTGCCGGTCTTGAAAAAGGGCAAGAAATTACGGTCCCTGGGGAGCAAATAAGTAACGCAATAAAAAAACTGGGGAAACTAGGTCTTTTTGATGAGATTTCATTTTATGTAAACAGAATCCAAAACGATAGCATATATCTTGATTTGGAAATTAATGAACTACCTAAACTAGGTAACGTCAAGTTCGTTGGTATTAAAAAAAATAAAACTGACGCTTTAATTAAAGACAACGGCTTGACAAAAAGCAAAGTTGTGAATGAAAACCTTATTACTACAACAAAAAACTACATAGAAAACAAATATAAAAAAGATGGTTACTACAATACAAAAGTAAACATAAACGTTGCTAAAGACACATCAACAGTGAACCAAGTAAATATGGTTGTAAACGTTGATAAGGGTGAAAAAATAAAAATTAACGAAATTAATTTTATTGGCAACGAAAAAATATCTGACAGAAGTTTACGAAAGTCCATGAAAGATACCAAGCAAAAAAATATCTTTCGAATTTTGAAAGCTTCAAAATTCATAAAAGAAAAGTACAAAACAGACCTAGAAAAAGTCATTGCGTCCTATAAAGAGCAAGGATATAGAGATGCTAGAATACTATCTGATTCCATCACCTACAATAAAAACAAAAACGCATTATTTATAAATATAAATGTAGAAGAAGGAAATAAATATTATTTTGGAAATGTTAAGTTTTTAGGAAATACCGTTTATTCAGATCAGTCATTGGGCCGAATGCTAGGTGTCAAAAAAGGAGAAACCTACAATGGCGTCCTTCTTGAAAAAAGAATTGCGGATAAATCAAAACCTGACGGCGAAGACATTACAAATTTATACCAAAATAGCGGTTATTTATTCTCGACTGTTAATGCAGTGGAAGTTAAAACAGTAAACGATACTATTGATTTCGAAATAAGGGTAAATGAAGGACCATTAGCATACTTCAATAAAATTACAGTTGTTGGAAACGACAAAACAAATGACCGTGTAATTTACAGGGAATTGAGAACAAAGCCTGGGGAAAAATACAATAAAGAATTACTTATAAGAACCATTCGTGAAATCGGACAATTAGGGTTTTTTGACCCTGAAGCAATAAACCCTGACTTCAAAAATGTAGACGCTGCTGCAGGTACTGTGGATATTGAATATCAACTTGTAGAAAAGGGCTCTAGCCAGATCGAACTTCAAGGGGGTTATGGTGGTGGTGGTTTCATCGGAACAGTAGGGTTGTCATTTAACAATTTTTCTGCCAGAAATATATTCAACAAAGAAGCTTACAAACCTTTACCTATGGGTGACGGACAAAAAGTATCACTACGGTTGCAAGCTAGTACCTTTTTCCAAACGTACAGTATGTCATTTTCAGAACCTTGGTTCGGACAAAAAAAACCAGTCCAATTTAGTTCTTCCATCTCATACAGCAAACAATTCTTGAATGATTTTATAACTCAAAGAGTAGACAAGGAAAAAAGTTTTAACATATTAACTTTATCTGTTGGATTAGCTAAAAGATTGACTGTGCCGGATGACTTTTTTGTATTATCACAATCGGTAAGCTACCAACATTATGATTTGCAAAACTACAATACTGGATTGTTTACATTTGGAAACGGAGCTTCGAGAAATTTTGCATATACAATTGGATTAACTAGAAATAATAAAGGAGTAAACCCAATTTTTCCGACCTATGGTTCAGAATTTAGCCTTTCTGCTAAATTAACTCCACCCTACTCATTAATAAATGGGATAGACTATGCCGCCTTAGGAGATAAAGAAGAATATAAATTAAAAAATACTGTAGACAGGTCGAATCAAGTCGATGCAAACGGAAATACAGTTAGTATAGGTGATTACATTGATGCTGCAGGTAACAAAGTATTTACTTTTCAAGAAGCAGCTGCTGACCCTGCAAAAGTGGATCAAGAGAAATTCAATTGGTTAGAATATTACAAAATAAAATTTAAAGCCGACTGGTATACTAAAGTTTATGGTAAATTAGTACTGCGAACGCTCACGGAATTCGGTTTCTTAGGCGCCTACAATCAGGACAGAGGCATCGTTCCTTTTGAAAGGTTCTATGTAGGGGGAGATGGACTAGCAAATTTCGCAATGGATGGAAGAGAAACGGTACAATTGAGAGGATACCCAAACAACTCGTTAACACCCATAAATAATGCTGGAGAACAACTTGGAGCAACGGTATACAATAAGTTTTCATTAGAAATGCGTTACCCTATAACATTGAAGTCATCTGCATCTATATATGCATTGGCATTTTTGGAAGCAGGTTCTTCATATGAAGATTTTAAAAGTTATAATCCATTTACATTGAATAGATCCGCAGGAGTAGGTTTACGTGTGTTTATGCCAGCATTTGGATTATTGGGTATCGATTTCGCTAAAGGTTTTGATGCACTGCCCGGGCAAACACAACCAAATGGATGGGAAACACATTTCATTATTGGACAACAATTTTAAAAGAATGCATTAAGATTTTCTAATATCAAAGGCTATGAGAAAACATTTTTTAATTCCGATTTTAACGTTGATTTTAGTAAACACTATTCAATCACAAACCAGAGGAACGAAAATAGGCTACATCGATATGGAGTACATTTTACAAAACGTACCAAACTATACCGAAGCTAATGTCCAATTAGAACAAAAAGCGCAAAAATGGAAACAAGAAATCGAATCCAAAAAAATAGAAATTGATAAAATAAAAGAAGCCCTCAAATCAGAAAAAGCATTATTAACGAAAGGACTAATCGAAGAAAGAGAACTGGAAATCGACTTTCTTGAAAACGAAATGTTAGATTTTCAGCAAAAAAGATTTGGCCCCTATGGGCTTTTGATGACGCAGAAATCTATATTGGTAAAGCCAATCCAAGATCAAGTATTTACCGCAGTACAGGATATTGCGGAAGCAAAAAGGTATGATTTCATATTTGATAAATCATCCGATTTAACGATGCTTTTTTCAGCAAAAAGGCTCGACCTTAGCGATCAGGTATTACGGGTTTTAAATAGGGCAGAAAAACGGGAAGAGCTTACAAAGAAACAAATTGAAGCTGAAGATGCCAAAGAGAGCAAAGAAGACGCAGTTGATGAAAACCCAGCATTAGCTGAGCGACAAAAAGCGCTAGAAGAGAAAAAAAATGCAAGAGATAAAATCATCGCTGATCGAAAATTAGCCCAAGAGGAAAAGAAACAAGCAGCTGATGAAAAACGCAAACAAATAATCGCGGATAGAGAAGCTCAAAAAAATGGCACGGTTTCTGACTCTACTATTGAGGACAGCAAAAAAGCAACTATAACTGATGACAAGGATGCTGCAAAATCTGCGGTTGAAGAGGCCAAACAAAATCAAATTGATGAAAGGGCAAAGGTATTAGAAGATCGCAAGAAAGTGATTGAAGACCGTAAAAGGGCAGTGGAAGAAAGGCGAATACAAACAATTGAAGTTCGAGATTCCATAAAAAAATCGAGAGAAGAACAAATTAAACTAAAACAATAATTAATTACTTAATATTTTAAAAACGATGAAACAAATTAAAACTTTATTAATTGCTGCACTATTTATTTTCGGAGCAAATCAAACTATTAATGCACAAGCCAAGACAGCACATGTTGATGTAAGTGAAATTATGGCAAAAATGCCAGCAATGCTAGACGCTCAAAAACAACTAGAACAGTTAAGCGGAACATATGATTCCGATTATAAAAAAATGGTTGAAGAATACCAAGCAAAACTAAAAAAATACGAAGCAGAGTCTGCTACTGTTACTGATTTAATAAACGGTGATCGTTCTAAAGAAGTTCAAGACATGCAGAAAAGAATTGTAGACTTTAGAGACAACGCTCAAAAAGAATTACAACAAAAAGAATCTGATATTGTAAAACCACTAATGGAAAAAGTGAGAGCTTCAATACAAAAAGTAGGAAAAGCGAAAGGATTCCAATATGTATTAGACGGTTCAACTCTTTTACTTGCGGACGGTCCAAACTTGACTGCTGACATAAAAAAAGATTTAGGTTTCTAGTAGATACAAACCAATATATTTTAATAAACCGCTCATCCAAAATCAAGGATCGAGCGGTTTTTTTTGTAATAAAATTATTTAGGATATATAAGCCAGAGAACTTAACTTTGTTTTGATGGATAATAATAAACCGATAGGCATTTTCGACTCAGGCATTGGAGGCACTTCAATTTGGAAAGAAATCCATAGTTTGCTTCCGAATGAAAAAACAATATACTTGGCCGACAGCAAGAATGCACCTTACGGACAAAAATCCAAAAAAGAGATTATTGGGTTAAGCAAAAAGAACACTGACCTACTGCTCGAAATGGGCTGCAAACTAATTGTTGTTGCCTGTAACACAGCAACCACAAATGCTATAAGGGAATTAAGAGAAAAGTATCGTGTTCCATTCATTGGTATCGAGCCCGCCTTAAAACCTGCAGTAGCAAATTCTAAGACTCAGATTATAGGAATCCTAGCTACTCAAGGAACATTAAACAGCGAACTATTCAATAAGACAACCGAAATGTTTCGTAATACTAAAATAGTAGAACAAGTAGGCAATGGATTAGTGCAGTTAATTGAGAACGGGAATATGAATTCAACCGAAATGACAAAACTTCTCCACTCCTACTTAACCCCAATGATTGAAGCGAATATCGATTATTTAGTGCTAGGTTGTAGCCACTATCCGTATCTTATCCCACAAATAAAGAACATTCTGCCGAAGCATATCCAAATTATTGATTCAGGCCGAGCGGTTGCCAAACAAACACAAAAGATACTAGAAGATCAAGTCGGACTTTCTTCAATACCTTCAAACGAAGCTGTCTTTTACACCAACAGTAATCCGAAAGTACTTAGGGGAATTCTAGAAAGTAAATACGAAGTTATTGAAAAAGATTTTTAGCACTTTTTAAACTATTCTTCTTTGAACCAACTAGAATACATTACATAATTATCTGATATACGAGCAATTTCTCCTGCAAAATTAGATTGGTCAATTTCCTTAACCTTTTTGGCGGGAACACCTGCCCAAATGGAGCCAGATTCGATAACTGTATTTTGGGTTACTACTGCTCCAGCTGCTACAATAGAATTGCTCTGCACTATGCAGTTATCCATTACTATGGCTCCCATCCCTATCAAAACATTATCGTGGATTGTGCAACCATGAACGATGGCATTGTGACCAATTGACACGTTGTTCCCTATAATTGTCGCATGTTTATTATAAGTACAATGTACTATAGCACCGTCTTGGATATTTACCTTGTTTCCAATTTTTATAAAGTTGACATCTCCTCTGATAACTGCGTTAAACCAAACACTGCATGAGTCACCAAAACTTACGTCTCCAACAATAGTTGCATTTTCGGCTACGTAACAGTCGTTCGGTATTACGGGAGTTTTCCCCTTCACAGATTTTATTAACATTGAATATATAAGTTAGAATTAATTAATGGCTGGACACTTACATTCGTATTTAACCGGCTTACAGAACAAATCAACACCCAAGGTGATTTGGTGATAGCCTCCAGTGTCAAACTTAATCGGACCCATTACATGCGAATATGTATAGGCGACCATAAACTTATTCAAATTGACCCCCACAATCGGAGTCACGTATTGCAGTTTTTGTTTAGAAACCCCATTCCCATCAGTATATTCAGCGCTATCAAAACTTCTTCTGTAAGAAAGGGCTCCCCAAACTTTTCCGAAGTTCATATTTTTGTATGCTTTTATGTTTAGATCTATAGATTTTTCTTTGGTTTTATCAACAACTTGAAACAGCAATGATGGTTCTAGTAATATTCTGTCACTATCCCCAAAGACATAACCGAAACTCAATAAGTATTTCCTCAAATTAGCACTTTCGAAATCTGTATAAATTTTTCTTTTGGTTTCAATAGCATTCTGAACAGTTGCGTGTGCATAAAAATCCAAATAATTATAGGAAGCTCCAAAATCTACATTAAAATAAGAAGCATCTTGAACAATCAAACCGTTTATAATAGGGTCAAAATCACCAGACTGTAAAAAACTCGTCTCATCTAACTGGCTCTGGATCAATCCACCACTTATACCAAATGACAATTGATTCAAATCAATTTCATCCCTCGAAAACATAAGATGGTAGGCGTAGGTTAATTTGATTCCTTTTTGAGAATGATACCCATTTTTATCATTAAAAAGAATGATTCCCGCTCCTGCTTTTTCACTCACCCTACCGTTAAAACTTAAAGTCTGAAGTTCAGGTGCGTCATCCTGACTAAGCCACTGCTTCCTTCCGGTGAGTCTAAGTTTGGCACAATTTGGAGCACCAGCCATCGAAGGATGAATCAAATAGTAGTTATCTGACAAATAATCAGAGTATACAGGAATTCCATCTTGAGAAAAAGAATAAGATGTAGCAAAAAACAACACTAATAAAATTCTAACTTTGATGTGCATTGAAATACTATTATTTAAATTTAACGTTAGCGAAAAAGAACAGATCATCCAAAATTCATCTGAAGAACTAAAATAAAGTTAATTTATTCATTATTATATCAAATATAGTTATTCGTGCAAAATAACTTTCCTAAATTTGTAGAAATTTACAAAAATTATGACAAAAGTTACCATTAAAGAAACGCAAAACCCAACTATAATAAAGTTTGAATTCGAAGATTTTATTACTCAAAACGAAAGTTATGAGTTTAAAAATATTGATGATGCAAAAGTATCCCCTCTAGCGCAGAAGTTATTTCACTTAGCTTTCGTAAAAACGGTTTACATCTCCGGGAATTTTATAGCTATTGAGAAATATAGCATCGTAGAATGGGATGATGTGAAAGATGCCGTTGCGGAACAAATTGACACTTTCCTTAACAATGGAGGGATCATTATTGCAGTCGAAGAAAACAAAACTAAAAAGCAAGCCATAACCGTTTACGGTGAAACAACGCCTAATCCTGCGGCTTTAAAATTTGTCGTTAGTCGCATGCTAACTAAGAAAGCAATAGAGTTTAAAAATATAGATCAAACAGCTCCTTCTCCTTTAGCAAGAGAATTATTTAAGTTTTCATACGTAAAAGAAGTCTTTATTGATGAAAATTACATTTCAGTTACAAAATATGAAGTAAACAACTGGGAAGAGATCACGCTAGAGATTAGAAGCTTCATTAAGCAGTATATAGAAAATGGAGGAATTGTGCTTGACGAGACCGTAATTGTAGCCAAAGAAAATCAAGAAGAAAACAAAAATGAGAATTCTGACAAGTTGGATGTTACCTCGCAACAAATCATCAATATCCTTGAAGAATATGTAAAACCTGCTGTGGCAGCTGATGGAGGAAATATTATTTTTGATTCTTACAATGAGCAAGAAAAAATTGTAAAAGTGATCCTTCAAGGTGCTTGTAGCGGTTGTCCTTCATCAACATTTACGTTAAAATCTGGTATTGAGAACATGCTAAAGAGTATGCTAAACGATGATAAAATTCAAGTAGAGGCTGTAAACGCTTAAGTAACTTAAGTCTTAATCCGATTATCTTCAAATACTTAAAAAGCACTTCACCTATATTTTCAATGTAAATATGAAATTTTTAGTTAAATTTATATACCACTGAAAAAATAGAAATTATATCCGTAGCAAAGGCTATTGAACTACTTTGCAGTTCAAGTGCGAGCAGAAAAGAGTCAGCTCAAAAAGCCCTTCCCAGAGCATCACAATCTGCAAAAAACATGCAATTGCTATAAATATGAAAAACCAAAGTCACTAATGAGCGACGGTAAAACATCTGTATATAGTCACTCTTAACATTACATAGGGACTAGAATAACTCTATTAAGAAAAAAAGCGTTTCCTATGAAACGCTTTTTTTATGATGTTTTCTTAAAAATAAATAGTTTAGGCTAGCTTTCTATTCTTCTAGCTACTAAATTGCAATTGCTTAAGAATTCTAGCACAATTAGCGAACCTTTTAAAAAAAATCAAAATTAGATTTTTTATTTCTTTTTTGGAGTAGTTATCAAAAAATCCTTCAAATAAAAGGGTTCAAAATAAGCGACATCAACGGTTTCACGTTTTTTATATTTTTCATAGCTGAGTACACTCATTTCATTTGCCGAAGGATATTTTATTTTTTCTAGGAATACAAACTTTTCTTTGATTAAAACAGCTTCGCACTTCTCAGCACAATCTCCGACAAAATAAAGCGTTTCTTCAAAATTTTCGAAAGAGTTCTCGCTAATTATTTCAGCCTCGACATTCCTTACTTGTTCAAAGTCTGCCGTAAAAATAGAGCTGTATACTTCCATTCTGCGTGCATCAATCATTGGAACAATATAACCACCGGAAATAGTTGCTTGTGAAGCTAGCACCTTCAATGTATCAACTGCAATCAAAGGAAGCCCTAATGCAAAACACAGCCCTTTAGCGGCTGAAACACCGATACGAAGTCCCGTATAAGATCCTGGGCCTTTACTGACCGCAATAGCCGATAAATCTTTATAGACTATTCCAGCTTCCTTTAAACTTGCCTCTATAAAAACATGCAATCTTTCTGCATGAGAATAGCCTTCTTCTGCAATTTCTTTGCAAATTATGGTCTTACCTTCTTTAGCTATAGAAACAGAACAGTTTTTAGTAGATGTCTCGATGTTGAGAATATAATCCAATCTTCAGTATTTATTATATTAATTTTGACCATTTTCAGGATGAAGATCCTAATATGACACCAATTTTATTTCTTTGGCTTATCTGCTTTCTCATAAACCATGTCTCCAGAATTGAGTTCTTTAGCTACCGTTGTATAAGGACCTGTGATTACAACATCTCCCTTTTTTAGACCACTTTTAACTTCAATATTGGCATCGTCTTGAATTCCTGTCTTTATGACTCGTATTTTAGCCTTATCTCCCACTTTCACAAAAACACACTCGAATTTTTTATCGCTTTTAGGAGCTGCGTTTTTTTCATCAAGATCTTTCGATATTTTCACCTCTTTAGCTGCAGTAGTATCCGATTTTATAACTACCGCACTTATAGGCACTGACAAAACATTTTTCTTTGTTTTAGTGCTGATATCGACCGTTGCTGTCATTCCTGGTCTAAATGGGGAGTAGGCACTCGGCTTACCTACCACTAAATCTTCATAAGATTCTTTTAAAATTCTTATTTTAACTTTAAAATTGGTCACCTGATCTGAAGTTAGCGTACTGCTTGCTGAATTCGAAATACTAGTAACAACTCCTTTAAACTGCTTTTTCAAATAGGCGTCAACTAGAACTTTAGCAACATCCCCTGCTTTTATTTTTACGATATCATTCTCATTTACATCCACTTCAACTTCCATGTTATTCAAGTTGGCCACCCTCAGAATCTCAGTACCCGTCATTTGTTGTGTCCCCAGTACTCGTTCACCTAACTCTACATTAAGCACGGAGATCGTGCCATCAGCAGGAGCATAAATAGTTGTTCTGCCTAAATTATCTCTCGCCTCATTTACCGAAGCTGAAGCACTTTGCACATTAAAATAAGCAGTTTGTTTGGCCGCTTTTGACACTTCAAAAGAAGAGATTGATTTGTCCCAATCAGATTTTGAAATAATCCCTTTTTTGAACAAAACCTTATTCCTTTCATAATTGGCTTTGGCTTCATCAAACTGAGCATCTGCTTGACTTAGACCCGCTTTAGTACCTGCTAAATTTGAAACAGAACGATTGTATCCAGAAGTGTATAAATCTGGGTTTATCTTAACTAACAAGTCTCCTTTCTTTACAACTTGCCCTTCTTTTACTGGCAACGAAATAATTTCTCCAGACACTTCAGATGAAATTTTAACTTCTATTTCGGGTTGAATTTTTCCGGTAGCAGAAACCGTCTCAACAATTGTTGAGGCGGCAACAGTGGTAATCTCCACTTCCTTACCCTCATCTTTATTTCCAATAACTCCCGTTTTTGAAAGGACTACTAATAATACGATTATTGCAACTGCGCCGCCTATTAAGAGATAAATTGTTTTCTTTGACATGTTTAAATATTTTTAATGATAGGGATTCCAAAATAGAATTCCAATATTTTAATTTTGAATATGTAATCATACTTTGATCTAAGGACTTCAGATTGAGCATTGGATAGTAACGTTTGCGATTGATTTAAATCAAAAGAATTCATCAAACCCACATCATACCTTTCTTTGGCATAACTATATGCCGCTTGTCTAGACTCCAGAGCTACCAAGGCGGACTCATGGGCCTTTAATGCGCCTTTAGCATCCGTAAATGCCAAATAGACATTCCTTTCGAGGTCTAATTCTTGTTGCTCTAATGCTATTTTAGACTTCTCTAGGTTTACCTTAGAACGTTCTACATTGTTTCTTGCAGAAAATCCATTAAAAATTGGGATACTCAATTGCGCTCCAAAAGACTGTCCTTTATTATTGTTGAACTGGTCAAAGAATGGCGGTGCGGATTGTACTCCTACAATTGCTCCTTGATTATCTCTAATTGCAATATCCGAATATGAAATTCGACTATTGAAATTATAAAAACCTCTCAAAGTAGGTTGAAAACCTCCTTTTGCAATAGCAAGATTTTTTTCAGCAATTTCCAAATTGGTTTGAGCAATTTTAAGCTCAGTTCTATTTCCTTTGGCCATGTCATATATAGACAAAGGTGTTTGTGCCAATATATTGTTTTCGTCTTGTACTTGACTACTATCCTCAATATCAAAATTCTCAAAATCTTTTAATTGTAACAATTGAGACAAGCTTAATTTAGATATTAACAGCGCATTATCTGCAGCAATTAATTTTTGATTATCGTTAGCCACCGTCGCTTTTGCATCTAATAGATCGCCACTGGGAATTGACCCAGCCTTAACTAATTCCTGCGAACGCAATAACTGCTTCTCATCAATCGCCAATTGATCTTTTTGTACTTTCAAATTTTCTTTGTTGAAAAGTACTTGTAAAAAGGCATTGGCAACATTAAGAGCAATGTCTTCTTGCATTTTTGTCAATTGATATTGCGCTGCTATTACAGAAAGTCTAGCATTTCTAAGGGTATTTTGATTTTGTAAACCTTTATAAATATCTACCCCTACAGTTGCACCTATTGATGTAAATTGAGTCGTCTGATTTTGTAAAAGTCCTGTAGTAATATCCTGATTTAAACCAACATTCCAAGAATGAGATCCTGAAGAGTTAAGTGATGGCAAAAAATTACCTATTGCACCTCTTTTATCAATTTGAGCACTTTCAGTATCTAATGCTGTTTGTTTGATTGAAATATTATTATCTAATGCATATGTAACACATTCTTCTAATGTCCATTTTTTCTCCTGTGCATTTGCTGACAAATTAAAAGCGAAAAGTAAAACTAAGGGGATCCAACTATTTTTTTTCATGAGTTTTGAATGAAAGCGTAGCAAAGGTACCACACATATTTTATATTTGTTTTAAAACTTAAATTCTTTTTTAACACTATTCTATTACTTTGGCTCTTCTGTTTTCAGGCCTAGATTCCAAACTTTTATTTTATCCTTGGCATTAATTCCTTTTATTACTTCTACATAAATACCGTCACTAACTCCTAAGACAAGATTTTTCCTAACGAAGTTCTGACTTGCGGTTTCGATTTCTAAATAAGGCTTTTGAGTTTTTTTATCAAATTGAATTAGCGATTCTTTTATTGCTATAACTTTGTCTGCTCTTTCCAAAATAATAGAGGCATTTGCACTCAAACCTGCCCGAATAAAAGTGTTTTCTTTATTTGGCAAAGAAGCTTTAATTTCAAATTGAATAGCTCCGTTTTCTTTCACTCCTTTTGGCGCTATATATTGTAAAACTGCTTCAAATTTTTTGTTTTCAATAGCACCAACTGTGATTTCGAGAGCCAACTTTTCTTTTATTTTACCAACTTCTGATTCATCAATTTTACCCACAAAAATCATTCTTCCTACATCAGCGACACTGGCAATCGTGGTTCCTTCGTTAAAATTATTACTTTCAATAACCTGATTCCCCACTTTTACAGGAACATCGAGCACCATTCCAGTAACGGTAGAACGAATTAAAGTATTGGCATAATTTCCAAGACCTGAAGTTGTCCCCGTTTTGACGATATCAAAACTTTGTTTGGAAGCTATATAATTCTGATTTGCTTGTTTATAGGCTAATTGTGCTGCATCAAAATCATTCGCAGAAATAACGCCTTTATCAAAAAGAGTCTTTTGTCTTTTAAATAATTTCTCTTGATTATCTAAAGCGATTTTAGCTGTCTTGACCTGATTTTGGGAGCTATTTAAATTTGAAACATTGGCCACTACCTTGATCTTTGCAATTAAATCTCCTGCTTTAATATCATCTCCAGCCTTAATGTAAACTGTTTCGATAATTCCAGAAATATTCGGTTTAATCAAGACTTCTTCATCCGGGACAATATTTCCTGTAGCAATCGTATTTTTAATAATTGTTTTTATTTCTGCCTTATCGGTTTTAAAAACTATTGGAGATTCTTGATTTTTAGCATACAAATAATATAGCGCCCCAAAAAACACTACTGCTATAAAAATTAAAATTGATATCGTTGCTCCTTTTTTCATTTGATCTGTAATTTAATCGGTTATTATTTTCTGATTGATTGATAATTTATTCTGTTCTTAAAGCATCTACTGGCTTTACGTTTATGGCCGTTTGTGCAGGTATGAATCCCGCCAATAAGCCGGAACCTACTAATATTATTAACGCAAAGAATACTATTGACAAATCGACACTTGGATTTGCAAACATCATGTCTTCATTTGGCATAGAATCTAAAATTTTATTGACAACCCAAAGCACTCCAGTTGCTGTGGCGATTCCAAACATTCCAGCGATTATGGTTAAAAAAATGGCCTCCGATAATATTTGCGAACGTATTGCTCTAGGCGTTGCTCCCAAAGCTCTTCGAATGCCTATTTCTTTGGTACGTTCTTTCACTACAATAAGCATAATATTAGAAATTCCAATTACACCCGAAAGTAATACAAGGGTTCCTACAAAGAAAGCAATGAAGTTTAAAATAGAAAAAAGACCTTGTATTTTACTAAATTCCGCATACAAATCGAAATTCCCAATAGCCCTGTCATCTAATGGATTGATCGAATGTCTGGCTTTCATAAATTGTAAAATTCCAGGCTTGAGTTGTGTAATTGATGTTTCATCACGAGCAGTTAGTGCCATCCAACCTACAGTATCTCCAAAATTAAAAGCTTGCTGAAAAGAAGTAAATGGAACAAAAATTTCTTTTTGAGCCGATTCAGCATTACCGTTATTTCTAGATTTTGAATTATAAACTCCGACAACCATAAAGTTGACACTGTTGACTGTGATATAAGTCCCTATAACTTCTTCTCCTTTTGCGTACAATCCACTTATTACTCCTTGTCCAATAATAGCCACTTTCCGTTTCTCAACAATATCCTGATGATTCACAAATCGCCCTTTTATAATATCCATGGGTTGTTGTTTGATGAGTTCTGGATAATCTCCATAAATAGTATACGCTGCTGTTTTCGTTCCTCTTACCACGTTATTCGCTCCTTCAAAACCACCTAATTGATTGCGCGGAGAAACATACAATAAGTCAGGAAAACTTTCTTTTAAAGCAATTACATCAGCGTTTTTAAAATCAAACCGTCTTATTGGCGGCAAACCTTTATAGGGTTTTGATGTAGATTGCGACCACATAAACATGGTATTTGTCGCAATACCATCAAATCCTTTTTTAACGCCATTTTCCAAACCTTTTCCAGCACCAAGCAATATTACCAAAATAAATATTCCCCAAAAAACACCAAAAGCTGTTAGAATCGTTCTAAAGGTATTGGCCGTCAAGGCTTCTAAAATTTCATCCCAATTGTCTCTGTCAAACATAATTATTCGTCTCTAAGTGCTATGATAGGTTTTATTTGAGCGGCTCTATAAGCTGGGAAAAATCCAGCCAAAGCTCCTGCAAATACTAATATTACCAGTGTGGTCAATGCAACACCGAAATCAACTTCGGGATTTAAAAAATAATCACTTTGTATTTGTGGCCCTACGAGTTCTAGAAGCGCCAAACTAGATATGAGTCCAACAAACCCTGCGATGGTTGTGATAAAAATTGATTCGTGTAAAATCATTCCAATAATCGAAAGAGGAGAGGCGCCAAGTGCTTTTCTTATTCCAATTTCTTTAGTGCGCTCTTTCACGATGATCAACATAATATTACTCACGCCCACAACACCAGCAATTATAGTACAAATTCCTACCCACCAAAAAAACAATCGGATGTACAAATTCAAATCATAGAACTGTTTGACATTTTTAATTGAACTATTAATATCAATCGCCCCCTTATCATCAGGTGCCACAGTATTTTTACTTCTTAACAATTGCCCCAACTCTTCGGTAAATTGGTTTGACTGAGCCAAAGCCTCTTCATAAGTCTCTTTTTTGGAAAGAGTAAAATCCAAAACACTAATCTTATCTCCTACACCAAAAGCTTGTTGCGTAGTGGTAAGAGGGATATAAACACGAGTTTCCTCTCGTTCTCCCGCTGGGTCCGTGAAAACACCCACTACTTTAAAATTAATATTATCGATGCTTAGTTGTTCTCCAATGGGACTTTTATCTTTAAACAAATCTAGTTTTACTTTCTGCCCAATAACCGTTACCTTTTCGCTATTAAGAACATCTCTTTCGTTGATAAATCTCCCCTCAATAACCGTTGCATTTTCTACCGCTAAATAATCGGGATAAACTCCTATATACCGGTAATTTCCAGTTTCTTTTCCATAAACCAAAATACCACTCCAAAAAATATAGTTAGCCGATTTTATGCTTAATTGATTTTTAAACTTCTGAACTGAAACATCATAATCACTATTCCTGAATTGAACTTGTCTCCCGGGATTTAATCCTTTATACTCTTTTGTCGTAGTTCCCGACCAAACGGAAATTAACCCATCGGCATCCCGTTCAAATTGTTTTTGAATACCATTTTGAAGTCCTTGTCCTGCGCCTAAAAGAATAACCAAAATAAAAATTCCAGATGCCACGGAAATACCCGTAAGAAAAGTTCGCAGCTTATTCTTAGCAATAGCCTCAAAAATTTCCTGCCAACGTTCTATATTAAACATATGCAGACGCTCTTACTTGTTCAACTAGTTTATCATCTATGATTAAACCGTCTTTTAAAACCACATTTCGTTTACACATAGCAGCAATATCAGGTTCGTGAGTAACAATCAAAATGGTTTTTCCTTCGTCATTAATTCCCTGAATGAGCTCCATGACTTCGTATGAAGTTTTTGTGTCCAAAGCACCCGTCGGCTCATCAGCTAATAAAACTTTTGGATTAGAAGCTAATGCACGAGCAATGGCAACCCGCTGTTTTTGTCCCCCCGAAAGCTCGTTTGGTAAATGGTGAGAATGCGAAGCCAAACCTACTTTTTCTAGAAAACTCATAGCAATTTCGCTACGTTCTTTTCTTTTTATACCTTGATAATACAAAGGCATAGCCACATTATCCAAAGCACTTTTATAGTTAATCAGATTGAAAGATTGAAAAACAAAACCCAAAAATTGGTTTCGATATCTAGAAGCAATCGTTTCGTTAAGATTTTTAATAGGAACTTTATCCAGAACATAATGACCTGAATCAGCTTCATCAAGAATACCAAGAATGTTGAGCAATGTTGATTTTCCAGAACCAGAAGACCCCATAATAGCGACCAATTCGCCTTCCTCTATATTGAAATTTACTCCTTTAAGGACATGCAATTCGGAACCCCCAACTTTATACGATTTATGTAAGTCTTTAATCTCTATCATTATTTACAACTTTATATAAAAAATAAATATACTAAAAAAGTTACAAAACTAACGACTGCTAGCCATCTAATACTTTTAACCTATAAGACCTACTTTAATATAAAATGTTACAGTTTTATGAGAAAATATATTTCTTTTAGTAATTTTACAATATCATAACACGACAAAAATGCTAAAGCACATAGTGAATCTTGCCTTTTTTTGCTCTTTATTGTTGAGCTGTAGTACTTCTCAAAAAATCAGTACTTTAAGACCCGAACCCGATGATGCTGCTCCCCTCGTTTACGAAAACAGCCTTTCCTTTATCAATCTACCCATTAACATTAAACTGAAAGATATCGAGAACAAAACTAATTCGCTATTGACCGGACTTATTTACGAAGACAATAATATCGAGGATGATGATATTGTAGTTAAAATATGGAAATTGGCACCTATAACAATCAAAAATGCTAATACTACTTCGAAAGAAAAAATAGAAACCATTCTACCCTTAAAAGCAATGGTCAAATATAGAATCGGCACAAAAACTATGGGTGTGGAACTTTACAATACGAGAGAATTTAATTTAAGTGGAATGGTTACTCTGCTTAGTGAGGTTTCCTTAACTAATTGGCAGCTAAAAACTAAGACCGAGCTAAAATCATTAGAATGGAATGAAGCACCAACAATGTATCTATTAGGAAAAAATGTTCCAATAACCTACCTGATCAACCCTGCAATAAAACTATTTAAATCAAAAATAGAAAAAAAAATAGATGATGCAATTTCAAAATCCATGGATTTCAAACCTAATGTATTGGAAGCCTTAGAAGAAGTTTGCAATCCTTATAAAATGAATGATGACTACGAGAGTTGGCTTAGAATTATACCAATCGAAATATACTCAACCCCAGCCAAATTGAAAAAGGACTCATTTGAATTACAAATGGGAATGAAATGCACTATGGAGACCTTAATAGGAACTCAACCAGAATCCAAATTTGACACCAATAAAATAACCTTAAAGTCCGTAATAAAAGTTCAAAATCAAATAAAGGCAAATATTGTTGCTGTTTCAAGTTATCATGATGCGTCTAGAATAATAACAAAAAACTTCAGAGGACAAGAATTTGGATCGGAAGGAAAAAAAATCACAGTTCAGAATGTCTCTATTTGGCACAAAGACGGTAAAATGGTAATTGCTTTGGAAGTATTAGGATCCGTAAACGGAATACTCTATTTATCTGGCCTCCCTAAATACGACGACGAAACAAAAGAAATCTATTTTGACGATTTAGAATATGTATTGGACACAAAAAACAAACTGATGCGCATCGCAAACTGGCTTGTACAAGGGGTGATTTTAAGTAAAATTAAGCAGAATTGCCGTTATTCTATCCAGTCAAATTTAAACGAAGGGAAACGAACCATGATGAGCTTTCTGGACAATTACACTCCACTGCCAGGTATCTTTGTTAACGGGAAAATAGAAGAATTCAAATTTAAAAAAATTCAACTAACAAACAATGCCATTATAGCTCTAGTTACAGTAAACGGAGAAATCAGTATTGCAATAGACGGGCTGAAATAGCTGCTCAAAAATTATTCTGCCTTCTTCTTTTTGTATAATCTATAAACGGCAAAACCAACACCTGCTACTAAAACATAAGGAATCATCATTAAATACACAATTCCATCATTTACTGCTTGAGCTTGAATTTTATTCCCGTCACCACCCAACGCAGCGCGACACATTGCACATTGTGCATTAGCCGAAATAGAAAGAGCAAATAGAGTTATGAGTACAAAACAAGTCTGTAATTTACTTTTACTAAACATAATATGGAGATATCATTAAAAATACTACAACGCCAGTAACGGCAACATATAGCCAAATAGGAAAAGTAATTTTGGCAATTTTCTTATGTTTATCGAATACTTCCGCTATAGCGCGAACATATGTAACCAAAACTAAAGGAATAACAATTATAGACAAGATAATATGCGTAATAAGTATGAAGAAGTAAACATATTTAATGATTCCTTCACCTCCAAATTTAGTAGAGTCCGTGGTCATGTGATAGGCAATATACATCACTAAAAAAGCAAGAGAAAGTGCAATTGCTGTCGTCATAAATCGCTGGTGGAGTTGGCGTTTTCCGTTTTTAATAGCTAAGACACCTGCAACTAAAACTACAGCCGTTAGCCCGTTTATTGCAGCGTAAATTGGAGGTAAAAACGAAAGCGGTGTAACTTGTATACCAAAATCTTTTAATTTAACTGTAAAAAGCAGCGCAACCGCAATTGGGATCACAACCGAAACCACTATTATTAAACTACTATACTTTTTTTCAAGAGAACTATTTTCCATTTTTATTCTTTTAATAATATTGCTATGTCTTGCTGTATATCCCTTACTCCTTTTTTCTCTAAACCATCATAATACAAGATCGGATTACCAAAGTCATCCTTCCTGCAACGAAAATTTCCATTTTTGTCAACTAAAGCGAACAAACCTGAATGCTCGAAACCTCCCTTTACATTACTATTCTCTCCTGCATATAGGTTAAAGCCTTTGTTAGCCAAATTAAATATATACTCTCTATCGCCTGTCAGGAAATTCCAGTTTGAAGACTTGACACCTAATAACTCCAAATGCGCTTCCAAAACGGCTGGTGTATCGTGAGACGGGTCAATCGTGATCGAAACTATTCCGAAATTTGGATTGCCAAAAAACTTTTTCTCAATCAACAGCATACTTTGATTCATTTTTGGACAAATTGATGGACAAGTAGTAAAGAAAAATTCCAACACGTACACTTTTCCAAGGTAGGTCTCATTGCTGATTTTTATATTGTTCTGGTTAAGCAACTCAAATTTTGGTGCGGGTCCTATTTTCGTCAACTTCTCGCCCTCTTTATTTCCTCCCGTCACTAGGTCCAAACGATCCCCTTGTACAATTTCATTATTTTGTATCCTTGAAATAATCTTGGGAACTGCATAAATTCCAAAAATGAGAATTATAAATGAAATACCGATGTAAGATTTATTTTTAAACATAAACTATAACTTTAAAGTTGCTTTGTGGCATTATTATTTTTCTTGAGTGCAGCACGATATTCGTAAAGAATCACCTTAAAATCATCTAACATCTCATTACTCAATTCGGCGGGATGAAAAGTATCATAGCCCTCTTTATAACCCTTCTTTTCTTTCCTACCTCTAAGATTTCGCTTTTTGTCAACAATATAGACATCAGAGGTACCAGAGTTTTTATCCAATTTCCCAACTAGTTTTAACTGGCTGTAATATTCATTAATTTGTTCTGGGGTAGTAAAAACAAAATGCCATTGCGACACATCAGTAAATTCATCTAATGCATCCATAATACTCTTAATATCATCTTCTGTTCCTAAAGGGCAGACCATAACGAACTGCAAGTCCTTAAAAGTATGATACCGTTGATAAATTTTCTCGTTAAGATTGAATAAGTTCCCTCTGTGTTTAACTACATCGGTGCCAGCAAAACCCAAAATGGTGATTTTATTGTCCAGACTAACTTTTTCATTATTCAAAGTTTCCCAATCCCCAAAATCAGGAATGCTTGGAGTGATCATGGGCAGTTTTGTAAAGCTATTAACACCGGATGCAAAAAAAAGATAAGCAACAATTGGCAATACAAAAAGAACAAAAAGAACAATATTTTTTTTCATTGTAGCGGTACTGAAATTTAAAGTGCAAAAATAAAAAAAGGCA
Source organism: uncultured Flavobacterium sp. (assembly GCA_937773775.1). GTDB lineage: Bacteria > Bacteroidota > Bacteroidia > Flavobacteriales > Flavobacteriaceae > Flavobacterium. Next base: position 86,544 of record CALJVL010000008.1, on the reverse strand, counting down.
CGCAATGCGTACCCTTTTTTTGAATTAATATTTTGTTAAAAATTCCATTTAATAGTCGAATTTTTAAAAACCCCATATATATAATTACCTTCTGTCAATAATATAAAAAGTAAATATAATATTAAAAATATGACAGGCAGAACAACTGCTGATCTTAGGCTACTTTTTTCTCCCTCCATATGCATAAAAGCGAATACAATATAGTACGCCTTGTATATAGTTAGAGCATAAAATATCCAGTTTAGTAAATTCATTCCCATGAAATAATTTAAGTGTAAAACTTCTGGTTTAAGAATTCCTAGAATAACCTCTATAATTGTAACCGCAGATAATATTCCAAAAACCTTCCAAATTCTACTTGTATTTGATACATGTACGTGTGACATAATAATAATCTTTAAAAATTAAACTAGATAAAATACTGTAAAAACGAATACCCAAACTAAATCGACAAAGTGCCAGTACAAACCAACTTTCTCTACCATTTCATAACTGCCTCTTTTTTCGTAGGTACCAATAAGTACATTAAAAAATATAATTATGTTTATAATTACACCTGAAAAAACGTGAAAACCGTGAAAACCTGTTATAAAGAAAAAGAAATCAGCAAATAATTTACTCCCATATTCGTTTCTTATCAAATTAGCACCTTCAACAACATAGGTAGCCTGTCCTAACCTCAACAAAGACTCTTCTCTTGTCAGAATTGTTTTGTGCCTAATTTTAGTTAATTCATGATTGATTTTGGCATCTTTCATCGTTGCCTCATCTGCTTCATAAATAACCTCCGTTCTTATCAGTAGATCGGGATGCGCTTTAAAACCAGCCTGAACCTCTGCTACCGAGTAGGATGGTAAAGAAGGCTCACTCATAAACCACTTTCCTTTATTGCTTGTCAACTGCTCTCTTTCTGAATGAAAGTTCTCAGAAAAATCATCAAGTGCGACACGATGTCCGTCTTTGTCAACAAACTGAAGTAAACTACCTCCCTTTGTCTCGATCGCACCGTATTCGCCTTTAATGAAATTATTCCATTCCCAAGCTTGTGAACCTACGAATATCATACCACCAACAATGGTCAAAAACATATAAACAACAACTTTGTCCTTTTTCATTTGATGACCTGCGTCAACAGCCAAAACCATCGTTACAGATGAAAAAATTAAAATAAAAGTCATTAACGCCACATAATACATTGGCGCAGAAACGCCGTGCATGAAGGGGAAATGAGTAAACACTTCATCTGCCAAAGGCCACGTTTCGATAAATTTAAATCTAGAAAAACCATAGGCTGCTAAAAATCCAGAGAACGTTAAAGCATCAGATACGATAAAAAACCACATCATTAATTTACCATAACTCGCTCCCATTGGCTCATTGCCACCTCCCCAAGTTTTTTCTTCAGTATTTGCAGTAGTAACTGTCGATCCCATAAAAGTTATTCGTTAAAAAGTTCCCAAATTTACGTTTTTTTCTTATTTAAAGAAATATAAAAATACAAATAAATAAACCCACAAGAAATCAAGAAAGTGCCAGTACATCGCACCTAGTTCTATTCCAAGAGTTTGACTCGAATTGTATTTTTGTTTAAAATGATTATAAATTACAATTAGAAGTGAAATCAACCCACCTGCTAGGTGAATCAAGTGCACAACCGTCACGATGTAAAGAAATGTAGTTGTAATTGAACTCTCAGCTCCTGTAAAATAATAGCCGTTCTCTACAATTTGGCCAAACCCCACAAACTGCAAAATCACAAATAATATTCCCATGGCTAAAGTAGCAAAAAGAAATGTAGTTGTGCCAGCTTTATTGTCTTTTTGAATGGCTTTTTTAGCTAAATGAAAAGTAACACTGCAACCCAAAATCACCAGAGTACTGTAATAAAACGCAGTAGGCAATTCAAAATCCTTTAACCAATCCACCCTAGATTTGCTCACCACGAACGCACTTGTAAGTCCCGCAAACATCATAGTCATGCTGACCATAGCAAACAACAAAATCAATTTGTATGATCTCGCCGTCCTCGCTTTATGCTCGTCTTTTGTCATTGTAATATCCATAATTATCTCAAAAATTTATCAATTATATAAACGAATTGTAACAAAGTGATATACGAAACACTTACCAGCATCAAAGTCCTTGCTGCTTTTGCACTTCTCAATTTGTATAGTTGCACGGCATAGTAAAGCATCCAAAGACCCAGTAAAAAAACAACCACCGCAGCAATAGGCGACATGAATAATTTACCTGTATAACCCAGAGCGGGTAATAACGAGGATATAACTAGCCAGACGGTATATAAAATCACCTGTAGCGCCGTACCTTTATCTCTCTTCCCTGTAGGAAGCATGAAAAAACCTGCTCTTTCATAATCTTCATATAAAAACCAACCAATTGCCCAAAAGTGCGGGAACTGCCAGAAAAACTGAATCAAAAATAAAGTTCCAGCCTCTATTCCAAAATCCCCAGTAGCCGCAACCCAGCCTAACATAAAAGGGATCGCCCCGGGAAAAGCACCGACAAAAACAGACAACGATGTCACAGTCTTCAATGGTGTATAGACACTTGTATATAAAAATATAGAAATCGCACCAAACATTGCTGTTTTGGGATTAATCATATATAACAAAGAAATTCCGATTATAGTCAACAAACTCGCTATCAGTAGCGCAGTCGTAGGGGACATTCTTCCAGCTGGAACGGGCCGATTTTTAGTTCTGTTCATTAAAGCATCTAAATCTTTCTCAATAACTTGATTAAAAGCATTAGAAGCTCCTACCATACAATAACCGCCAATGGCAAGCATTATTAAAACAGACCATTGAAAAGGCTGTTGATCGTTAAAGCCCAGAAAGTAACCCGCAATCGAGGAAAATAAAACACTGATTGCCAGTCCTGCCTTCGTGATTTCTTTAAAATCAAAAAAAACCGTTTTAAGGGAAAATGTGTTTGACGTAGTATTCAATGCGATTTTCATGAGGTTTTATAAAACTTCTGCAAAGGTACACATTACACGCTGAAATTATAACGTAGAATTTAGATTTTTTTTTACTAATATCGGTAGATAAACACAGCGCCCATAATTGCAAAATCTAGGGTTAAATTTACATTTCTAAACGTTTGAATTTTAAACTAATATATTAATAATCAAAATACCAATTAAAAATATCAGTTCTCAATCCCAATGTAAACCAATTAGTGCTTTGATTGAAAGTTGATGCAGTATTCATCGTTGGGTCAAAGCTTCTATAAATATAACTCCCAAAAATCTTTAGATTTGTTGTGGGATTCACTAAATATCCGCCTTGGATATCTGCTATAAAAACAGCTGTTTTATTGCCTTGCCCCACTTTTACTCCAGAATCAAAAGGTCTGTTTTCATCGTAATCCTTATAAATATCTCCCCCATAATTATAGCTGTTCTCTACGGTATCAAAATCGAGCCCACGAGTACCTGCAGTTATTTTCACATCGGCAAAATATCTTCCTTCATGATAACGGGCGATTGCAATAAATTCCTTGAAATTTCCACCCCACTGATGTCCTATACTTTGGTTGTTATGACCATAATTAGTAATAGGCACGCTGTGTGAATATACATACGGACGCACATGATTGTATTCTAACTGCACTAATAGGTTGTCAACATGAAATGCATTATAATACTTAACGCCCAACTGATATCCATATTTGTTTTTCCAACTGTTATCGCCACTTTTTATATCTCCAAGAGAAAATTCATCCAGAAGAAACTGCCCGTAAAAATTAATCTGATTGCTCCATTTGTACTTATAGGATAAACCTAACAACGCATTTCCAGTTCTGGCTGACGAGGCAAACTCCACCGATCGATAAAATATAATTGGGTTAACAAAACTCGCATCAAAACCTCTATCGTTAGTATTGGTCCAGATTACGGATTCGAACAAACCAATATTCAATTTATTTGACACATTCCAACTCAAATAATGGTTCGCCATAAACTTTGTCGCGTAGGTCCTCTCAAGGGTAACATCCGGACGCACATCCTTCAACCACATATAGGTATTCGTATATTTTATTTTCCAAAAATTGGTGTTTATTTTAAAATACGGGTACGGACTAGCACCATCACTTTCGAATAAAGAACGATACCCATCGCCTATAAAATTCCTCCCATAACCCAATTGCAAATCAATATGCTTACTTGGGGCAAAAGTTATATTGGCTTCTGCCAAGGGAAAATCAAATGAATCAGTCTTGAATTTTTTAGCGATGCCTATACCAGGAATGATTGCCGGGTTACCTCCTGCAGGTCTTATGGATTGCGCATACCGATTGAAGTAATCAGCAAAACGACCCTGACTTTCAAAAACCGTTGTTGTAAAATTAAGCTTTTCACCTAATCCACCACGAAAATTAAGCGCACGAGTGTTGACATAAGTATAAGACGCATCACTCTGCGAGGCTTTACCCACTTGTAAATCTAATACAGGGTTCAAAGTTAGCCAATAGCCCTCCCCTTGAATTTCAACAGCATTTTCATTCCATAATTTCCTGGCCCACCAACCTGAAACGTTTTTCTTAAGTTTATCGTTCACCGCTTTAATGTCGTAATATTTTGCTACCTCCAGATACGTATATGGCTTTGAGGCTGTATGATTATTACTGCCTACTTTATTTAAAGCACCGTCAAACTGCGCATAATAACTATGTGAAAAAGGAATATTTAAATGACTTTCAAACTCAGGGTTGTTATATTTTTTATAGACAATACTATCCAGTTCCGTAAGTTTTTCTCTATTGCTTTGCAAAATATCAGCACGCACAAGTACTTCTGAAGCGATTGTTTCTGAACTCTTCAACGGTATGGAAATTGTGATATTATATTTTGAATATGTTGGCTTTCCGTTATAAGTGGGTGGAGTAATTTTTAGAAATTTACCAAAGACTCTTTTCGACTCTAGTATCAATTCCTCGTCGACAGCATTCACATAAATCAATTTAAAAACACCGTTGCTATCAACCTCAAAAAGCACTTTTATGTTTCCAGAGAAATTATTTTTTATGAGACTTTCTGGCACTACAAAATTTTGAAAAACAAAGTCTTGCACTTCATTATAAAAACAATTTTCCAATGCCGTAGACTCTAAGTTTTCACACTTAGGAAAAATCGGGAATCTCTCGGGGGATAAATTAATATTTCCACTTTGAGAATACGTAAAAAAAGAAAAAAATAATAAAAATAAAATTAACAAACCTTTTGTCATATTGATTTTGATTGAAAGTTTAATATCCTGATTGCGTGCTTTCCCCTTTGGCAATTGCCTTTGCTCCAGATGTGCCTATTCGTTTTACCCCTAATCGAATCATCTCAAAAGCCTCCTCATAAGTCCTTACACCACCAGCAGCTTTTACAGGAAGTGGTGATGCATTTTCTAACATCAACATAATAGCTAAAACTGTTGCTCCGTTGGGCAAGTTATTTTCAGTTTGATAAAAGCCTGTTGATGATTTTACAAAAACGGACATATAATCTTTCTCTTTAAAATTAGAAATCACCACGTTTTTCACCAAGGCAGAGAGCTGTATAATTTGCTTCTCATTTAACGCTGCAACTTCAATAATCCATTTAACTACTTTATTGTTATCCAATCCTAATTGGGTACATTTTAGTATCTCCTCTTTTAACAAATCACCATTTCCTTCTTTGAACGCTTCATAATTACAAACAAAATCCAAATCATCAGCACCGTCTTGAATCGCCTGAATCGCTTCATTAAGCTTCGCCTCCAGCCCTGACTTCCCTTCTGGAAAATCGATTACAGTTCCTATCTCAACATTCGAATTAGCATCAGTAATCATCTTTCTAGCTAAGGAAACCATCTCAGGGCGAATCATAATGAGCTTGAACTTTTCGTCAATAGCTTCTTGAATGAACTTTTTAGCTACAAGGATGTTTTGGCTTTCGTTAATTCCAGCCTGACTTGCTGTTTTTAAATAGGTCGAGTCTAAATATTCTTTGATGTTCATTGTTTTATAAAATTCACGATAATGATAATCAATAGCTTACAAAAATACATATTAAATCTGCATTAGTTTAATATGGATATTCTCTTTTAACCAATAAAATTACTAAAAAGCTACAATTGTTAAAGGGCCAATTTAGTGATTAAATAAAACTAATCCAATGAGCCAATCCATTAAATGTCAAATAAAAAAAACACTTCATTCTTAAACCAAAAAATCCCGCCGAGGCGGGATTAACATTTATTTAATTATTATCTAAACGGCTAATTCTATAATACACAACAATCGTAAAAACAGCTAAAATTGCACCGAAAACATTTGCCGCAACGTCTAGGATATCTTCTCTTCTGGTTGTTGTATATAAACCTTGCAAAACTTCTATTGCAATTCCAAAGAAAACTGAAAGGGTAAATGCAATCATTAATGGCGCAAAAATTCTTTTACTCTGCGAATGGCTTATTAAAAATAAAAACCAGAGTGACGTAAAGATATAATGAAAAAAAGCATGAATGTATTTATCAAGATTCACAATGTTTATTACCGGAAGACTGTTCGATTGAACTAAACTTAAGGTAAAAACGATTCCTGTCCACAATACCGCTGACCAAAAAAATAATTGTTTAAGCACCAATCAATTCTTTGTATGCCTCACTTGAAAGTAACGCATCATAATCCGCAACATCTGAAACTTTAATTTTTATCATCCAACCAGCTCCATAAGGATCTGCATTTACCGCTTCTGGAGTGTTTTCTAAAGCATCATTAAATTCTATAATTTCTCCTGCTAAAGGAAGAAACAAATCAGAAACTGTTTTTACAGCCTCAACTGTACCAAAAACCTCATCTTTTTCTAGCGTTTGGTCTAAAGTTTCCACTTCAACATAGACAATATCTCCCAATTCTTTTTGAGCAAAATGAGTAATTCCTACTGTCGCGATTTCATCTTCTAATCTAACCCACTCGTGATCTTTAGTGTACTTTAAATTTGTTGGTATATTCATAATAAATACTAATTGATAATTGATAATTGAATTATTGTTCGGCAAATGTAACAATCTTCTATTCAAATATAGTTTGAATTCTGAAGTTTAATTCCCAAAATTATACCGAAGCGTAAATCCGGAGCGAATGTTAGTTAAAGGGAAGGAAGTTGATATTACTGCCTTGGAAAATGAATGGTCATAATAAAATATAGCTGTAAGGTTTTTACTAAAAGAATAATCAGCTGTTATCTTCAAAGACCAAATATTTTGTCCTCCAGCCAATTGATTGTTATCGTAATCCAAATACCGAACTACGGTCTGATTGTTACGATAAGAAAAGTCGGCTTTCATGTTGATATCTCCTTTAATTATGCCTGTAGGATTATCCGCCAATCGTGAAGAAAAGATCACATCTTTAAAGCGATATCCAAGTCCTACAACATATTCAATTCCTTTTACTTCCGTCAATAAGTTATTATCAAAGCTCATGGACAATGCCCTGTCTTTTTTGATCTCGGTAAGCACTTTTAACGAACTTTTTAATTCAAAATCCATTCTGACTAGCGGACTGAATTGTTCCACCAAATTGACATTGGACATAATGGTTTTATTAAAAAAGTCCCCACTAGCGTCAACTCCGTCGGGAGCTTTATCATAATCAAAATTAGATCGATATTGATTGACTGTGTAAGAAGCCCTGTAGCTATGTTGTAAAGAAAACCTTTTAAAATTTCTTTTGAACAAATCATATCGCATTAATCCGCTATACTTAACTGCCCAGTTAGGAATTGGGAAGCTTCTAAAAATCCCCAGTGAAACGCCAGATGCATCACTACCTGAATAAGCCGCCAAGAAGGCTGGCAATAGCACTGCCTGATTGTTTTTGCTATATCCAAGCGGATATCCATCTTCATCAAGGTTCGCGGGATTATTAACATCAATTCCCCGTTCTGACGCCAATCTTGTAGCCACTAAAAGCCTATTAGACCTGAAGTCGTCAAATGCTTGAGAAGCACTTTCGTCACTAGTTGAGAAAGCAGTCTTAATTAAAACAGTCGATATTGAAAACAGACCATATGTATAAGGGGAACGCGAATTATATTGACCATCAGAGACATCATACTGCTCCGAAAAATTCTTGGAATAGTTACGGTCTGCGGTCAAATCAATTTTCAAATCAGGGAATAAATCTATATTTGCAGTCCCTTTAAGCATCCTATTGGTCACTTGGGAGAAGTTTTGATTGAAATCTTGGTAATTGGTCAACCAGCCATTTTTGGCCGCCTCATACCTTACATCATCTTGACTTCCAAAAATAAATCCTAAAGAAGGCCTTGAAGATCCTAAAAACCCAATACTTGGAGTATATCCCGGCAAAACAGTACCACTATTCTCCGTATAGTTAATTTGAACATTTTTTACGCTGGTTAATATACCTAGAACCCTATCAACGAACTCATTATTTTTGTCCTTTGGCTTTGTAGGTATATTTACTACTTTTTCACCAGGCTTTGGAGCTACTGCTCTGCGATTAACCGCTGGCTTCTTCCCCTTTGGTGATATACCCAAATACTTGTATAACAAATCCATGTTGAAACTTGAGTTCAAACTATTAGAACGCGCATTCTGAACCGTGTTTCCTAAATTGTAATCAATCCCTTCAATCACTATTTGTGATAAAGCATTTGAAGCACGTTGCCAGCTATAATCCCCCGTATACGAGTAATTTGCCTTTATAAAACTGAATATTGGAATTTTGTTAATTGGAATGTCATAATTTACAACCAATTGTTGCATATGTTGGTTAGGATCTCCAATATCCCAGTAGCTGTCCCATATCGAGAAACTATCAATCGGTTCGTTATCTTCATTCAAATAATTCTTAACAATATTAGTGGACGAAGCTGTATAACTCAGTTTTAGTGATTTTGTTAGATTATAATTGAAACCATACTGGTAATTAAATGAAAAGTTTCTTCTGTATAAAGGGTCAAACCCGATTCCCTGAACATCGATCTGCCTAAATTGCTGACGGTTGTACTGCCTGTTGATATTCGTGTTGAACGATATATTAGAAGGCAAATAATTAAAATTAAAATCACTTAATAGCTTCCAGTAATCACTTTTTTTCATGAATTCCATTTTCTTGAACGGCTCTACCGGTTTTGATTGAAAACTGAACGCATAATCAACAGATGAACTTGCTTGCTGATCTGCATAGTCTTCAATCTCAAAATCATGTCGCTCCACTTTATTGTAAGATTGAGAAAAAGTAAAATTTTCCGGATCATAAACGTGTTGCTTTTGTTCGGGACTTCTCTGCTTTCTGACACCGATGAAATTGATACTAGTACGTTTAGTATAATCAATAGCTCTATTGGTAATATTGTCTTTCAGCTCAGAATCACTAGTATTGTCTAACAACTGTTTTAGTTTGATATCCTGATTAAAAGGATCGTATTCAGGAGTTATGGTTTCTTCGCCAATAGCATAATTAAAAGGCAAATTAATACCCCATTTCGCAGGCAACATTTTTCCTAGATTTACATTGGTGACAATGCTATATTGTTGAATATCTTCACGACTTCTTTCGTTTGGGCCTTGCTCTAAAGCTCCGAAACCAATTGTGCTTTTCTTTCCTGTTGCTGAAATAGTAGCAAAATCAGCAAGATTCGAATCTACGTTCAAAACAGCTGCCATACCACCTTGATTATCCATGTCGGCCAAACGAAGTTCATTAAACCAGACCTCTCCTTTGATATCCTGACGGCTTTCGTTACTTTTCACACCAACCATCAATGTTCTAACCATTCCGAAATTAGGGTTGCCCTTAATTCCTAACCTTAATCTATTAGGCTTATTTGCCAATGCAGGGTTCAGTTCATCTTCATTTTGATAATAAATCCCATCCAAAGGCAAAGTACTCAAATCGACACTCATGGCTTGAATTTTTAACTGGGTCAACAATGCCAGTGAAAGATCTATTTCGTTAGCTTCTGGCCACACTAATTCAGCACTCAAAGCTGAACAATTTGTGCCAGAACTAGATGATGGCATGGTTACTTTCAAAGGGATCTCAACTTGGTAAAAGTTTTGAGTAAAATCATTTCCAAAACGAATAAAACCGACCATTTGATCGTCTCGAAGTTCAATTTCGTTAGGCAAAGATTCTGCGTGCAAAAACATTTTCAACTTTTTGAATTGACGCATATCAATACTTACATTCTTAAAAACGGCTCTAGAATCTTCTGGCTCCAGACCATCTCCAGAAACTTTTAACGATAAGGACTGTTCATTTTGATTAATAAGCGTATTGTTATTATACAATTGTTCCCGTTGCACTCCTGGCGGTATTATATAATTTACCGGGCATCTATCACCATTCTCCTGAACATTTACAGCCAAGACATCTAGATCTGTTTTGTCATCTGCTACATTTGTATCGTTAAAATCAAGGCTATTGGTAAACCTTCTCCATTCTCCCCTCACTAAATCTAAAGAGCCAAAACGAACTGTCAGCTCTTGGCTAAAGCCAGTCATAAACATCCTCATAAAACGTATCGATCTAAAATCAGAGATGTTCCCAATGGTGTTTTCTGGTTGCGAAACGGGAATCTTAAACTGGAGCCATCTCGAATCAGTTACTTCTCCGTTAGCTAATGTCACTTGTGTATTTCTTATGTCTGTAATATAGTTTTGACCAACCGCCATATTTGGCTGGATGTCGACACTATACTCATAATAGGCATTGATCGTATTCATGGTATTATCCCTGTTGATGTCTTCAACATCAGGTACCGTTGACGACCCCCTATTGGGATTGGTAATGTCAACTGCCGAGTTTCCATCGACTCCATTATAGTTTTTATACCGCTCTAGAATGCTGCCGGAAGTATTCAAATAATAAGTATAATCATCTCCCGCCGGATCTAAATCCGAAGCAAAATTATTGTAAACGGATCCTTCATCATCGTTCGACAAACCATCGAGACCTATATCCTGATTGGATCGATTATTTACATTGGTATCAAATGCGTAGATTAAAGATTGTGAAGCAGGAACATCTCCCCAAATCGGTCTTGGATTCGTAAGTATTTGATCTGGCCCAAGTCCGTTTTCATATTGTTTTCTTCCGTCTTTCAAAACATCTTCGGATATTTCCCCAAGGTTGAAATAGATTTTACCCGTATTGCTTTGAGGAATCTTACCTATCCCCTCATAAGGGTCTAATACCCAAAACTGGATATATTCCACATTACTTTGTTCAAAATTCGTAGAGTTTATGGAACGTATAATACCCCCAAAGTTATCTGCAGGGCTCGCGCTAAAATTCGTACTATTATTATAAGGACCTCTTTCTGAGGGGTAGTAACTTAAGTCTAAAGTGCTTATTACTTGTGATTGCCCTTGTGCAATATCCGTTAAAGGGTATAGTTCTTCACTATATATCCGTCTGGTACTATTAAATGACAAATCATTATTTGTAATTCCCGCAGGTTTTTGGGTGTAAAAAACAGGGTCAATAGAATACCAGGCTAGTTTGGCCCTTTTAAAACCATAACTCAAATCATTGGCATTGGCATTAAAATCATAAGTGCTTCGCACATTTCTATCTGGTGTTGAAGAAAGACTCCAAGCAAAGGCTGAACGCATATCAATCGTAGATTGCGAGCCTTCAAAATCATCTACATATATAGTTGACTCTCCTTCAAACTGATCTGCTTTTGGCGAATCAGGTTTTAAAAATGCAATTTCTCCCCTTACAGAAAGACTTGAAGGCACATCGGTATCTAAATTCGGTAGTTTATTTACCAATCGCGTCAAAAAAGGAACTTCTGTAGAAAAATTAGTATTGAATCCAAAAATAGTATTGTTAACCGATTCTTGACCAAAACTTGATTTCTGCGTGAATGGTCTTTCGTTCATTTTCAAAAATGTACCTCCAACTAAAAAATTATCTGAAATTTTATGCTCCACGTTTACTCCCATAAACCGTCTGGTTTGCTGACCAAAAATAGAATTGTTTTCTAATGAAACATTAATAGGGGTATTAGAAGCTTGTAGCGAAGGGTCTAGTATTTGAACTCTTCCTAATTGATAGTTCACGCTATAGTCAACTCCTTCAACTAAGATCCTACCGCCGGCAGTGACGACAACAGATCCTCTTGGCACATTAAAAGCCCCAATAGGGATTCCCTCATCTCCCGACGATTTATACCTACCCCTTAATAGAAATTTATTTTTGTCACTATCCTGCAATGCCCCTGTTTGTGTATTGCGGTACATATTTCTAAAAACATACTTCTGCTGATTTGGATTATAAGAACCTAGATCGTCATAATTTTCATTGCTCCCCGTATATGAGAGCTTCGAAAACAACAATTCACCAAACGGCTCCTTGGTAGTGAATATTACGCGACCATTTTGAGAATCAATAGTTATGCCTTGCAGAAAGTCGAAAAAACCATCTCCTCCAGTTTGAGGGTCATTATTGTAATTCAGTTTGTCTAAATTAAACACTTTGAGCAAGGTCGTTTCTGCGACTCTATTTCCGGGAGAAGGGTTAGCCGGAAAAGGACTTCCTGGAACTTCAGTAATATAATTTAAAGGAGAAGGGTCTGTGTAAAGAATATTAAACCTAAAATCTTCTTGTTTCAATTGGTAAGCGCCAGGGATCTGATAAATATTTTTCATCATCAAATTCCAAACTGGGTTTTTAACATTCGTCAAATTGCTCTTCAACATTTTTAAAATTAAACTTTGGGTTATGATTGCTCGAGAAGCATCAGTTCCCGTTACGATTGTCGGGTCTACCCCATCACTGCCAAACTCTCCAACTTGATACACTTGATCTCCAATTGTGTATTGATACGCTACCGCTAAAACCTCATCATTAGCTAACCTCTGTTGCAATGAAATATATCCTAATTGAGCATTATAAGTATATTCATTCTGGTTTAACTTTCTTGCATTTTCTAATTTAGAATAATCTTGACCTTCGCTAACAGTAACATTAAACCCTGAACTTGAAGTTACTATTTCACGGATATTATTGTTTAATAAACCCGTTCCACCAGCAATTTGTGCAGGATCAAAATCATTATTTGAATTGTCAGACGGAGAATTAACCACATTATTAAAAATCCCAGCTGAAGGGTCTAAAACGACGATTTCATTATCGTTTATTGAACTGCCGTTTGAAGAAGTCAATTGCCCTTCCCCTAAATCTTGAAGCGCAATAATATTTCTTAAGTTATTGGAATTAACATTAACACGAGTTTGCTTATTCGTAACCCAAATTTCTAATCTTGATATCTGGACTCTACTATCAATAAACGGGTAGTTTTTTAGTGAAGCATCGTATTTGTTTCTGAAATATTGAGATAGGAAAAAATGTCTGTCGTTATCATAATCCAACGCAAACATTTCAAAATCCTCGATTTTTCCCCCGCCCTGAGCAACTACACTTTTAGTTTGGGATTTTTGTTCTGAAAAAATTCCCGTAACAGTCGTCTTCCCAAATTGTAATTGGGTTTTTACTCCAAACAAACTCTGCGCACCTCGAATCAATGAGCTGTTCAAAGGCATACTAACATTCCCCACTTCAATTTTCTGTATGATATCATCTTCTGAAGGAGTATATTCTAATTTCATTAAGTTTTGAAAAGCAAAAGTGGACTGCGTATCATAGTTGGCATTTACATTCAGTCTAGTTCCTACTTTCCCCATTAAGCTCATGCTTATTCTTTGGTTAAAATCAAAAGATAAGTTAGACCTATTTCTAGGAGAAAACGAAGGATTGTCCTGTTTTGTATATCGAAGACCTAAGTCCATTTCCACAGAACCGGTAGGTTTAACATCTATGGTATTGCTGCCGAAAATAGATTCAAAAAGGTTAGAGTTTATGTAGTATTTGGGAAGCAAATCTTTTTTCGCCTCTTCACTTCCTTCTTTTTTCCCATCAATGGCATCCGTTTTCTTTTTGAAATAATCTCTCATCGATTCTTTCAAAACTAAACTTTCGTACTCTTTTGGCGTTAATATTATGGGATAATTAATAGAAAATCCATCAACGGAATTGGTATAAATATACCTATCCGTAACGGGATCATATGTGTAGGCCGAAATGATACTTTGAGGGTCTTTTATTTTGAGCTTTCCTATAGAAAAACCTGTTTTTACTGTATCCTGGGCTTCTTCAGTCACCTGAGCATGCGACACAAAACCACAAAATAAAACCAGCAAAAAAATACAAACTTTACGCATACAATTCGTGCTTTTAAGTTTCTTTTATAAGTTTTTTAAAGCTTTCTTGATAATTGTTTCAACAGAGGCTTCTGGGTCCTCCTTTACGATTTTTTCGATAACCTTTTCTGAAGCTTTCCTAACAAAACCTAAAACCTCCAAAGCGGATAACGCTTCATCTCTATTTGTATTGCTTTGCGACATGGAAACTTCATCTAAATCATACAATTTAAGCACTTTTTCTTTCAAATCAAGAATTACCCTTTGTGCCGTTTTACTTCCAATTCCTTTTATGGATTGTATGGTGACTACATCCCCCGATGCAATCGCATTTGTAATTTGTTTCGGATCTAAAGACGATAACATTGTTCTAGCTATGCTTGCTCCAATCCCTGAAACTGATAATAACATTTTAAAAATCTCCCTTTCCGATTTCTCCATAAACCCAAACAGCGTGTGTGCATCTTCTTTTATTTGAAGATGGGTAAACAGTTTAATAAAATCAGCATTAGGAAGTAATGAATAGGTGTGTAAAGAGATGTTGACTTGATAACCCACCCCGCCACAATCAATAATGACTTGTGTTGGCGTTTTTTCAACTAATTTACCCTGTAAATGTTCTATCATATATTTATTGTATATATCTAGTTTTATAGAATATAAAAAGTCCTTTGGGTTTACAAAGAACTTTTTTATTAATACTATTTATTTGTTTTTTTCTTTTGTTTTTCTTGTGCATCAATAACAGCGATAGTCGCCATATTTACCATTTCTTCTACACTTGCACCTAACTGAAATATATGCACAGGTTTTCCCATTCCCAACATAATTGGCCCAAACGAGTCTACCTTATTTAATTCCTTTAACAACTTATAAGTAATATTTGCTGAATCAAGATTTGGGAAAATTAAAGTATTCACTTTTTTACCTGCCAATTTAGAGAACGGAAACTTTTCCTTCAACATCTCTTGGTTTAAAGCAAAATCAGCTTGAACTTCTCCGTCAATAATCATATCTGGATGATGTTCATGCAAATAAGAAACTGCTTCTCTCACTTTAGTGGCATTTTCATCCGTGGAAGACCCAAAATTAGAAAATGAAACCATCGCTATCACTGGTTCTACACCAAACATCCTAGCTGTTTTGGCAGTCATAATAGCGATCTTCGCTAATTCAAGAGCTGTTGGGTTTATGTTTATGGCCGTATCGGACAAAAACATTGGTCCTCGTGCCGTCATCATCATATTTGTCGTTGCTATTATAGAAGCGCCTGGAGCTTTATTAATAAGCTGAAGCATAGGCTTCACGACAGACGAATAACTTCTGGTATAGCCCGTAACTAATCCATCGGCTTCTCCTTCATTAACCATCATTGCAGCAAAATAATTTCTTTCTCGCATTAATTTTTGAGCATCTAACAAAGATATCCCTCGTCTCTTTCTGGACTCCCAGTAAGTATTTGCAAATCGATTTCTTCTTGCATCCTCTTCATCGATTTTGGTATCAATAATTGGCACTTCAGTCTCAAACCCCAACTCTTTTTTCAATTCCAAAATAATTTCCATATTCCCAAGTAAAATAGGAAAACAAATACCTTCTTCGAGCACAATTTGCGCCGCTTTAAGGACATCTAAATGATCCGCTTCTGCAAAAATGATTCTTTTTGGGTCTATTTTTGCTCTATTAGTAATCAGGCGAACCATCTTATTATCGTTACCTAATCGGTCATAAAGTTCTTCTTCATATTTATTCCAATCCGTAATGGGATTTAAGGCCACCCCGGAATCCATTGCCGCTTTTGCTACTGCAGGTGCAACGACAGTGATTAATCTAGGATCGAATGGAGAAGGTATTATATAGTCGCGTCCGAAGATAAGTTTGGTAGCGCCATAAGCAATATTTACTTGTTCAGGAACGTATTCCTTGGCTAGAGCAGCAAGCGCTCTTACTGCGGCCATTTTCATGGCTTCATTAATTTTAGTTGCACGAACGTCTAATGCACCACGAAATATATATGGAAATCCAAGAACATTATTAACCTGGTTAGGATAATCTGATCTTCCCGTAGCCATAATAATATCTGTTCGAGTAGCTATAGCTAGGTGGTAATCAATTTCCGGAACTGGGTTAGCCATCGCAAAAACAATAGGGTTATCAGCCATTGTAAGTAGCATTTCAGCAGAAAGAACATTCCCAGCAGAAAGGCCTAAAAAAACATCAGCATTTTTTATGGCTTCAGCCAATGTGGTCTGTTTTTTTCCAAGAGCGTATTTTTGCTGTATTGGGGATAAGTCAGTTCTGTCTTCTGAAAGAACTCCATCTTTATCAAACATTGTTACGTTAGCTGGAACAACTCCTAGTAAAGTATATAAATTGGCGCAGGCCATTGCGGCAGATCCGGCCCCTGAAATAATCACTTTAGCATTTCGAATTTCTTTTTCGGCTAATTCGAGAGCATTTAATAAAGCTGCTGACGAAATAATTGCAGTTCCATGTTGATCATCATGCATCACAGGTATGTCTAATTCCTCAACTAATCTTCTCTCAATTTCAAATGATTCCGGAGCTTTGATATCCTCTAAATTAATTCCCCCAAATGTTGGAGCGATAGCTTTTACCGTATCTATAAATTTGTCAATATCTTTAAGATCTATTTCTATATCAAAAACATCAATGTCTGCGAATATTTTAAACAACAGCGCTTTTCCTTCCATAACTGGTTTTGAAGCTTCCGGACCTATATCTCCTAGACCCAAGACTGCTGTACCATTCGTTATAACAGCTACTAAATTCCCTTTGGCAGTATATTTATAAACATTATTAACATCTTTTGCAATTTCCAAACAAGGCTCTGCTACACCTGGAGTGTATGCCAATGACAAGTCTCTTTGTGTCGCGTACTTTTTAGTCGGAACAACCTGTATTTTTCCTGGAGTTGGTTTTGCGTGATACAATAACGCTTCTCTTCTCTTGCTACTATTATTCATTTTTTTAGTTTTTGTCTAGCTCACAAAGATATAAGACTTGGTTTATAAAGTATACTTTTATACTATTCTTTTATAAAAAACTCGTTTTACGAAAAAAAAATAGCTGCACTAAATGGCAGCTATTTATACTTATAAATTTATTTTTTAATTATGCATTGCTCCCGCTAATGTAGGATTCTAAATGTTTTATGGTATCTTTTTGAATCTCAATAATGGCTATAACAACATCTCCTATCGAAATAATACCCATAACTATATTATTTTCAACAACTGGTAAATGCCTAACTCTTTTAGTTGTCATTAATTCCATGCAATACTCTAATTTATCAGTGGGTTTGACCGTGATAATATCAGTAGTCATAATTTCATGTACTAAGGTTTTTTTAGAAGACTTGTCTTTTAAAACAATTTTTCTTGCATAATCTCTCTCAGACAAAACCCCTTTCAACACTGAGTCTTCAATTACCAAGACTGCACCAATGTTTTTTTCACCCATTACTTTTATGGCGTCATATACTGTAATAGTTGAAACTATTGAATACACTTCATTCCCTTTTGAGCTTAATATTTGATTTACAGTCATCTTTGAAAAATTAAGTTGAGGATAAAGTTAAAAAAAAACTAATACAAATGTCGAATTTCACCAAAAAAATAACGGTTAAAACAAATCTTCCGGCACAGTCAACTTATTTAGCTCTAGCTTTAAATTATCATCCAAAATCTGTAATCCATATTGGTAGGATGCATTTACCCAACCAAACCCCTCCTTGGAAATGTAGTCAAATTCAGTTCCAACATTCCCGTACTCAGCAAAAACTTTGTGCGAACTAATTTCCAAATCAAATTTTTCAGGTATCGTTCCATTATACTCAACGGCATTTTTCGTAATCAACCAAAGCCATCTATATACCATTTCTTGTGCTTTTTCAAAAAAATCATAGTTGATTAAGCCCTCCCAAAGTAGGATTTGATGCGGAGCCCAGCCAAAAGGATAATCCCACTGCCTCTGCGGTGCATCCTCAGGAAAATTATCATTGCTCGCCTTTGTACTTCCCGTAATTCCACCTGTTTTAATAAATTGAGGTAGCGCTACTTCCATTAGTTTTTTTGCTTGATGCTCGCTGCACATTCCAGCCCATAAAGGAAAGAATGTAGTCGCAGCTTCAAATGGAAATTGTTTCTTATTTACAAAATCGTAATCAAAATACATACTTGACTCTTTATTCCAACATAATTCATCCATCTTTTCCCTTCTGAAATTTGCTTTCTGAATCCACTCTTCCGAAGTGTGTAGCAAATCATCCATCTGAAAAGCGTTATTAAAATATTCATTGATTAAATAAGCAATGTCTTTTTCATATTTATACAGAAAGCTATTTATATCTACGGAATTCAAATTTGCGCAGGTATTTATCAATCTGTTTGTTGTATCATGTCCGCTTTCGCGTAAACTCCTGTCATGAACAAAGTATTCATCAAGTTCTGCGTCAACTAAAGTTCTATTCAAATATCGCTTTTCGAATTCTCTGATAGGTAGATTATATTTTAACGCGTATGGCTCTAAAACATCATCAAAATGTCCGGGCTCTACCTCAAATGGCATGCCTACACCATCCGACTTGTAGCGGTTTAAACCAGTAACAGTTAATCGTTTTCCTTGTACCATCCAAACAGTGTTGTATTCCACAATAACCGTTTCCAAGTGGCTTTTCAACCATTTTAAGTCGGGAACTTCCTGTTTTACAATTTCGATTAACAATGATGAATACAGTGGCGGTTGCGTTCTAGTCAAATAATAGCTACGATTGGCATTTAAAATTTTTCCATAATGAACAATTTGATATTTAAAATTTTCAGCTATGGCCTTTGCTTTGTCTAACTGTTTATCGATAATCAGTCCTACGCCTATAAAGTAACTATCCCAACCATACATTTCGTTAAACCTTCCTCCTGGAACTACAAAAGGAACCCCTTGTAAACTATCTGCTTTTTGTTCGAGTGCCAAAGCTAGAATACCGGGCTTGGTATTCAATGTTTCTATATATTCGTCAGAATAAGCTTTAAGTAAAACTCCGACTTTAAAATTTCCTAGGTCCTTTTCTAGGTCCTGAAAATACTTCACAGCCTGCTTATCTTTAGCGGAAACATAAAGCGTTGGGATCTCGTTTGAAGTCTTTTCATCTTCGAGAATTTGCGTCAAGCCCTTTTTATCAATAGTTCTAGTAAGTTCGTTCCAATAATCATCTCTGATCTTTCTTGAAATTCGTTCAACAGGCTCCTCTTGAATGCGATTCGAATCAAGCTCCCCCAACTCATTATCACCTTCTTTTAGCAAGGCTAACTCCTGAAGCAAATTGGCCAAATGATAGGTTCCCTCGATTACACTCTCGGCTTTAGTTTTTTCATCAACCAAAACAAATCTTTTAGGTCCATGATCATCCTTTGTAATTTTCTTATCTTGATCTGTATCTTCTTGCATTAAAAGCTCGCGAAATACTTTGTTTATGTTTACTGAAATTTTCATAATTTAGAGGTAAGTTTTTTTAATATAAAGAAGGAAACAAGTAGTAAGGCCATGGGTATTAAAGTGTAATAAAATGCATTCTCAGGCCCTTCATTTTTAAATAGGTATCCTATAACTCTGGAGCCCACTGTACCGCCAAGAGCAGAAAAAACAACAATAAGGCCCGTCATCGAGCTATGTAATTTTTGAGGCAAGGCACTTAACACAACTGAATTTAAAAGAGGATATATTGGCGCTATAAACAATCCAACCAACGGAAACGCAAATCCTATTAAAGGAATATCACTAAGCGAATTAATTTCCTTGACCTCTAAGCCTACCGTTTTGGGCAATACAAAAATAACAAGCAACATTGCCATAACGATACAAAAGCTGAGAACCCATATCCAGTTTATTGTTTTAGTGATTACACCGGCAACAAGCCTTCCGACAGCTAATGAAATTGCCAAAATACTAGCCATCATGATGCTAATATTCTCTGGCAAGTGCAACACCTTATCATTAAATGTGGGCAACCAAGTCATAATTCCTTGTTCTATCATTACAAATAGAAAAGCGCTGATCACAAAAACAACGGTCAACAGTTTAGCAAACAGCTTGAACATTTGTTTGAAATCATCAGCTAAATCTACTCCAGGGATTTCGGTTTCAATTTCAAACTTCGTAAAAAATAAAAAACCAAATGACAATAACGAAATTCCAGCTAAAAGCCAATATACATTTAACCATGCATCAGGATCTGTTTCTGAATTAAAAGCTGGAAATAAAAAATAAGCCAAAGCGATACCAATCATGAATACCCCTTCAAT
Organism: uncultured Flavobacterium sp.; assembly: GCA_937773775.1. Lineage (GTDB taxonomy): Bacteria > Bacteroidota > Bacteroidia > Flavobacteriales > Flavobacteriaceae > Flavobacterium. Next base: position 65,984 of record CALJVL010000008.1, on the reverse strand, counting down.
ACTACTCATCAAACTGTTATGTTCTTTTTGGTTTTCTGTTACAGTCCCAATAAGGGAGTAAACTGAAACCTTTATCAATGCAAAAGAAACTCCGACAGTGGCAAAAAGTAATTTAGCCGTGTCAAATGAATTTCCAAAATACATACTGATACAAGCAACCGAGACTAAAGCCAATCCTATAAGCATCGCTCGTTTATAGCCTATTCTTGGCAAAAACGAAGCGATCAAAAAAGAGACAATCGCAATTGGCAAATCCTTAAATGCTTCCAAAATACTAGCTTGCAATTCATCAACCCCGTAATTCTTTTGAGCTTTTAAAATTACAATCCCAACACTATTAAGAAGGATTGCAAAAACAAAATAATTCAGATACATTGCTAATTTGACCGTGTTTTTCTTCATTACTTGCATGTATTTACTTTTAATAATTTATTAATCAATATTTAAATATTCTTGAATATTAATACCTTCAGGTAATCTACCTACATTTTGAAGTTTTAATACTGCTAATTTTTGGGCAATCGTAATTGTTTCTTCTAAGTTTTTATTTAACAGTTGGGCATATAAAAAACCGGTCCAAAATGCATCTCCGGCACCAGTCGTATCTTTTATATCATGAACAAGCATAGCTTTCTGATGAAACATTCCGTGTTCTAAACTTGACAAAACAACACCGTCTTTTCCCTTTGTCAGACATATTGTTGATGCTCCTAGACCATGAAAATATTCAAAAATAAAATCTTCCGTTTTTGCTTCCGCAAAAAGTCTATAACAATCGTCTTCACTGAGCTTAACAAATGGATCCGTCGATAAGTATTCTTTCAGCACCGCTTTAGCCTCTTCTCTATCAGGCCAAATCCTCTCGGAAAAATTAATATCTATACTCGTTTGTAATCCTAAGGCCTTTGCTTTTTTAGCGCTTGCCAATATAGTGGTTCTAGCCGGATTTTTGCTCAAGGCGAAACAGCTGGTATGAAAGATTTTAGCATTCTCTAGCAACTCTTGCGGAATTTGACTTTGGTCAATTTGACAATCCGCTTCTCTATAGGCTATAAAATCTGGCGTACTTGTTGATTTCGACACTAATATTATAGAAGTGGGTTCATTTTCTGATTTCCGCACATAAGAAGTTACGACATCGTTAGCATTCAGTTTTCTCACAATGTAGTCTCCCAAACCGTCCTGACCACAAGTAGCAACCAATACCGACTTCAACCCCAATCTTGCCGCATTTACAGCTACATTTGTAGGCGAGCCACCCAGAAAACGGTGGTAATCTTTTGTTCTGGTTATCGAAGTGTTTACTTCGTGCCCTATAAAATCAATTAGCACTTCTCCTGCGCATATAATATCTATTTCTTTTTCCAATTTATACTAAAAATTTAAAGTTACTATTAATACTTTGATACAACATTATCGCAGCTGCCGCACTCCAAGTGCAAAAAGCTACCCCGTTTGGTTGCTTCGTTTGGCTGTTGAAGTTTTCATAAAAACTATAATTCTCAACTGCGTTTGCAGCATTCATTGCTTCCAAAACTTCAGACGCCTCTTGTTTTTTTTCTTTAGACAACAATCCCAATCCATAAAACCCATTAACCATGGACCAACTACCACCATTATGAAATTCATTCGGATAGTTACGGAATTCGTATTTGCAATTGTTTTTAAGTAAGTTCCAATCGATGTCCGTTTCTTCTATTGGTGGCCAAAATGCCGGTAATAAATGTAAGGGCATTTCGTTTTTAAGCGCGATTGAATATTCTAAAGTACTTTTTTGAAATTCTTCCGAACCAATGTTCAAATACAAAGCCAATGAATTTGCAAAAGCATCGAACTGCATTTTATAGCCGGCTGGCGAAAAAGAGCAAGGCATAAAATCTTTAATATTTATTTCATTATACGCTCTTTCATGGTACTTTTCACCTACAGAGTTCGGAGTAAAATTAATTTCAATTTGCTCACTAATTTTTTCGATTTTACTTGAGATAGTGAAGTCATCCGCAAAATGATTGTAGCTTTTCAATGCCCAAATCCGAAGTAGTTGATCATATAAAACATAACCTTCTGTAATGTACTCATCAGCCCAGTTTCCTGATAGTGGCACATACAAAAGACCTTTGTTGTTAAATTCCCAAGCTTCCAAAAGCTGTAAACATTTTTGAATATTCTCTTCGTATTTTTTTACGAAACTGGGGTCCTTCTTATAAAAAGCATATTGACAAATACCTATAACAAACCAAGTAACGGAATCAACTCTACCAGCCAATCCTCCATAACTGACTTCATCAATATCTCCGTTAGTCATGACATTAGACGGAATAGTTCCGTTGTGATGTTGATTAACTGCTAATGTGACCAGCGTTTTATGGAAGGTCTCAATCAGCTCTTCATCACCAGACGCTAAAGCCGCCAATCCACAGATGACCCCATCACGAGCCCACACCCTTTTATAATTTGAAATGTCTTGAGCACTGGCCAAAAAACCCTCAGACGAGGATGCCTTTTGCAGTAATTCAATCGCCTTCTTATAATTTAAATCATTCACTTACTTCTTCTTTCTTGGTGTTAATAAGCAATGTACAGCCCGCACTAATAAGCAATAACACCCCAGCAAAACTAATCGCTAGTCGAGGGTCATTGTTTAAGAAATTTTTGAGCACGTATCCAAAAGTTATCGTTTGAATAAACATAGGAATTACAATCATCATATTGATTATACCCATATAGACCCCGTAACGTTCTTTTGGAATGTTGTTGATAACCATTAGATAAGGAATCCCCATCATACTTGCCCATCCAATTCCAAAACCAGTTATAGCGGGAAATAACAAGTATTTATTTTCAATATTTGGAAAGATTAAAAAACCGACTGCTGCTAAGATTAAACAAGTAAAGTGCACCATCTTTGGCGAATATTTTCTCGCAAAATAAACCAATCCAAAAGCACATAAAAAAGTTACTATATTATACCAGCCGTTGACTAAACCGGTCCAACTAACGGCTTCACCATATAGCTTCATGTTTTTTTGCGGAGTCGTATTCCAGACAGATAACGCAATGCTTTTTGATGAGTTCTGCCAATAACAAAACAAGGCATACCACTGAAATAAATAAACCAACGATAGTTGCCACATCACTTTTGGCATCTCTTTAATTGCGGAAAATATATCAGTAAATGGTGTAAAGACTCGCAGTGGCTCCTCTTTTATTTTTCGTAATTCTTCTTCAGTAGGAGGTATTTCTTTGGTAGTATGGGAACTCCACCAAACTGATCCAATAGAACAAACAGCACCGAGGAAAAAGGAGGCAAAAACCCAAGTTGGTAATTTACCAGTTGTACCAACAAAAACTAACGGAAAAAGAAATAGCGAAACATTTGCCAAAGTTTGCCCAAAACCAGTGAAGAAACTTTGAGCTTGAAAACCTGTAGGCTGTTGAGCTGGCTCTAGTGTATCTGCAATAAATGCTCTATAAGGTTCCATCGCGGTATTATTTCCCGCATCTAATACCCAAAGTAGGCCTGCGGCCATCCATAACGAACTGCTGAAAGGGAAAAGAAACAAAGCGATACTGCATAGAATTGCTCCAATAAAAAAATAAGGTTTTCGTCGCCCGCCAAATTTTGGCAACCAAGTCTTATCACTCATTGCACCAATAATGGGTTGTATCAATAATCCAGTTAATGGCCCAGCAAGATTAAGTATGGGCAACTGATCAGGACTAGCACCTAGAAAATCATAAATCGGATTAACAGCACTTTGTTGCAAACCAAAACTATACTGAATTCCAAAAAAGCCAACATTCATGTTGATAATTTGCCAAAAACTTAATTTTAATTTCATCGATTTTATTTATAGTTTTTAAATATAATTGTAAAATCGCCAATTAATTAAGTAATGAAAACAAAAACGTTTTCGGAAGTACCGAAAACGTTTTCGAATTATTAAAATAATCCTAATTTATCAATTGAGGAATCACTCGAAAGGCATGATTATTTTAGTTTCCCAAGTAAGCTCATCACCTCCATTAAAAGGGTTTGCCAGAAAATGTTCGAGTGGTTTGTTAGTTAATTTAATGTCGCGTCTTTTCGCATAGTCCAACAAAGCAAACCAAGCTCTATCAGATGTCCTGAAATTTCCAAAATATGTTACTTTTAATCCATTGACAGCTGGTATCGTTTTGAATTTTACAACTCCGTTATCTATCAATTGCGGGTTCTTATCAATAGGGAAGCAATAATTAAAATCAAGTGTTTCTTTGTCCAGATTCCAATTTTGGACTTCTACATAGGGCTTCCCAACGATCTTAATGTCGTTTTGCTGTAAGAATCCCGTAATAATGGCATCGTTCCTTATCATAGTTTGCGCTTTTTCTTGCAGCACACTATTTAAACTTATATAGGCAACAAAGGTTTCCTCAGAAATAGTCTCACCATCAATCTTGACTTTAAAAGTTTTAGTGTGCTTATTTAAACCGTCTCTAAAATCAGTAATTTTTTTTATTTGGGCTTCTTTAAAACTAGTGCTAAAAAAGGGAGCCGTCAGCCTATTATAAATACTATTATTCAACTCTTTAATCCCAACACTAACTCTAGTAACAGAATCATTTATAGAATTAATATCCCAAGTATATTCCATTGTACTTTTGTCCTTCTTCATTTCCTGCTTGATAAAGTTGAAATTCTTCTTTTCAAGAATGACATAATTTTCTTTATTACTAGTTAAGCGCGCCGCAGACCATTCATTGATTCCCTGAAAAACCGTTCCTGTGGCAGTTTTTACTTTAAATGAAATACTGTAGTCACTTTCTTTTGCAAAAAGGTACCAGACTAAGAAAATAGAGAAGATCAAAGTAAAAGCTAGAATTATAATTTTTTTTGTTTTCATTTATTTAGTCATCTTTAGCTTATTAACTATAAAATCTCCTATTTCTTTACCTTGTACAATCCCGTTTTCGATTGCTGCCCTATAATGTATTCCTCCATAAAACCTGCTCATAGCGGCCTCTTTTGAAGCCTCATTAAAGGATTTAAAGGATCTATTTGGCAAACCAAATTGAAGCTCCGAATCATCTACAAAAGCAAAATTGTCTCCAAAAATCGAAGTCAGGATATTCGATGATACAGTCGAAACTACAGAATGCCCACTTGTATATTCTGGAAATGGTGGGGTTTGTAATGCTGGTTTCCAGTTTTCATCAATATACTGATTAATTACAGTTTCAGGACGAATGACGTTACTTCTATATTTTTCATCCCAACAGCTAATAAAAGCTTCAAACATGCCAATTGATGTTTCAGTATAGGCATAAACCATTTTTTCAAAACTCGCGTTCGATGTTTTACATGCAATTTTTACAATTCCCATCCAATGCGCTCCTGGAGTAATTTTCTTTTTAGCAAACATCATATGACCTTGGTTAACTGAGACATATGGGTTACAGTCCCAAAATTGCGCCATTTTAACCTCTTCGCATCCATCTCCCATTTTCTTCATTTTTAAACTGATATCGTATACCTCTTGAACTTGTTTGTAAAACGGAGATTTTTTATCAAGTGAAAAGGCAAATGCGGGTATTGGCTTAAATTGAGAGGCAGAGTCCAAAACTAGTGTTCTAATTTCACCCCAATGAGGCTCGATTCCATCCATGTAAGATGGTGGTGTTGGCTGCCATCTTCCTGGCTGATCAGCATAAACAGAAAATTTCGACATTGTCCGAGTTTGCTTGTAGTTGTCCTTATCCATCCATTTCTTTATATAGCCAGCAACTGAAAGTCCATATTCTTTAGAAACTTGAAACTCTTTGTCATTAGTTTCACTCCATTTTTGGTACAGACTATCTCGAAACTTTTCCACTAATTCTTCCGAAAAAACAAGTTGTTTGCTTACGTCCATGTGCGCTATCAATGCAGCAACTTCAATATTAACCCCTGCTTTTGGGTCTAACTTTGGAACTGACCCAAGTCCCTTCAATTGATTTGCAAGACTCTTATATGTCTTGCTGTTCTGCGCAATTATTTCGTAAGCCGCAATATTTGGATAAACAAATATCCTACTTGCAACCGGAGGCGAAAATATATCGTGAATCATAATTTGCGTCACATTCTCTATCGCTGCGTGATACTCATCTGGACTTACTACAATAGATTTATCTTTTTTACAGGATATGAAAAGAAGGCAAACCGCTGCAATAGTTAAAAAATTAGTTTTCATTTTATTTTGTGTTTCATTTGAGGCGAAATCTATCCTCAATTTATAAATTAGACATTGGCATCTCATATACCTCAACCTTAGCATTATTGATGCTAACTAAAAGGTATTTCTTTCCATTGAAATTAATAATGTTCAAGTGTCTGACCGCTTTCCTAGACAAGTCAATCCCTATTTGATTACCTAATACTATCGTCTTTTCATTTTTAATCAAAGCTCCTGAAAATCCGTCAAATCTACTGTGATAAGGAGATACTCCAAAATAATTTCCTGCGGCAAAAACAGATTCTTTTTTATCGGAATCAAAATTAGATTTTACAAAACAGTTGATTGGCGCCACCTGTAAGTCATTAGAAAAAGCAACAAATGTGAATTTTCCGTTCTGGTTTTTCAAATATCCTGATTTCAGATTGTGGACTTCAAATAATTTTGCTTTTGAAAGTATTTGTGGGCTAAAGACTGCTTCCACGGTTTTGCCCGCGAATGTCTTATAAGAATGGAATTTCTTTTTGATCAGGCCACTGAACTGCTCTGCAAGATCGTCCATGCCTAATATTGCATAATAATTACCCGCTTTTTCTGTAGCAAGTATTGTTTCGAAAGAACCATTGGCATCGAAATCATCATAATACATTTTCATAGGAAGCTCCTGAGAGGCTGTAAACTTAGAATTCAAACCCCAGTTTCCTACCAAATAATCCAGATCCCCATCATTATCGATGTCAAAAGGAATAATCGCCTGCCATAATCCGTTACTTTTTTCTGGAAAAACTGTTTTGGTTACATCTACAAATTTACCATTGGTATTCGCGAAAAAAGTTGGTTTCATCCACTCGCCTATCACAATTAAATCTGTTTTTCCGTCTTTATTGAAGTCAGTAAATACCGCATCAGTAACCATACCTATCTTAGAAAACGTATTGTTTTCTACTTTTGTAAAGACTCCTTTATTATTATTCAACAAATAACAATCTGGCATACTTCCAAATCTATTGTTTACAGAGTTGTTCCCTATAAAAACATCTAAATCACCATCGTTGTCGTAATCAATTGTCTTGACAAATGAAGCGTTCTGAGACAACTCCATCAAAGTTGATTTAACTAATTGCTTGTTCATGGAAACGTAGAAGCGGTCTTGTAAATTAGATGCATTTTCACCACCTCCTGAAACCACAAACAGATCGTTTAGTTTATCACTATTAAAATCGCCAATTACAGCTGAAGCATCTTCATAAATAGAATCTCTTTCTACTTCAGCAAAAGATTTTTTTAAAAAACCCTTAGGACTTTGTAGGTAAATAGCCGCTTTCTTGTTTTTGGATCCGCCAAAGAAAATATCTTCTTTACCGTCCCCGTTTAGATCACCTATAGTAGTTGCAGGTCCTCGATCAGAACGTTGGTAAGGAATTAATTTCTGTGCTAAAAAATCGATATAATCATTTTCTTGGTGTGTAAAATCAATTCCTAGATTACCCTCCAACTTTTTAAAAACAGCTGGAGTCGATGGATGTAGTTTTCGATAATCAAAAGACTTTCTATTTCTAGCAGCCTTAACAATTAATGTCTGATTTGTTTTTAGGTTTTTAATTGTTTGATATGTTTTGTCTGGCCACACGACAACCAAAGAATCAATTGTATTTACTTTTCCATAGCCAAAGTGAACAATCGGTTCAGATGAAGATTGAAATCCTCTTGTCGTCTGCAGTTCTTTAAATTGCTTTTTGCCTTTAGCATATGAAATTACTTTAGCCCCTATTCCGAAGGTATTTTTCCCTTCAAATTGCAACTTTATTTTTAAATAATTAGAAGTAGCGTTCGTTCCATTAATATATAATGTTGCGATACTATTTAAATTATTGGTAATTACATCGAGATCGCCATCGTTATCAATATCTGCATAAGCACTCCCATTTGAAATTATGGAATCGTTCTCTATCCAATCCTTCGATTTGTTTTTGAACTCCAAATTAGAAGAACCTTTAAAAAAGTAATTCGTTACATTTCCTTTTGGCATTTTCTTTAAAGCCTCTTTATCTAATAACTTTGTAGTTACTATTTTGCTCTTTATCTGATCATTAGAATAATATTTCACGTAGTCCAAATCATTCGGACGTTTTGGAATTCCATTACCCACAAAAAGGTCTTGCTCGCCATCTTGATCGTAATCGCCAAATAATGCACTCCAGCTCCAATCAGTAGCTGCAACACCGTTAACGAGTGCTGTTTCGGTGAAGTTATTTCCTGCGTTATTCAGCTGCAACATATTTCTGGTATACTGAAAATGATAGCCTAGTTTTTCAGTTCGCATCTTAAGCATTTGCACGTTATCATCACCTAATGAGGTTTTAAGAACCTTTTCATTTTCAGGAAGCATGTCTAGTGTTAAAATATCAGGGAATCCATCATGATTAATATCAGCTACGTCAACTCCCATTGAAAATCTACTAGTATGCCCAAAATACTTTTTCAAGCTTTCAGTGAAAGTACCATCTCCATTATTTAGGTAATAATAATCATCTTCATGAAAATCATTTCCTACATAAATATCCGGATATCCATCTAAATTAAAATCGGAAACAGCTAGCCCTAGCCCATATCCATTGGCACCACCAAAAATTCCTGCTTGCTCACTTACATCAACAAATTTACCATTATCATTTCGGAATAATTTATCACCGCATTCGTAGCTTCTATCTTTTCTGACATCCGCATTACCAAAAGATTGTTCAGAGTGCACCGCATGGTTTAACAAATACATATCTAAATCACCATCTAAATCATAATCAAAGAAAGCTGCCGAAGAACTGTAATTATCTAGATCTAATCCATATTCAGCAGCACTTTCGGTAAAAGTATTGTTCTTATTATTTATGAATAATTCGTTATGTCCTTCAAATCCATTGATTCCTAAAACGGCACAAACATAGATATCTAAATATCCATCCCCATTTACATCAGCCATTACTGTCCCTGCATTCCAATCACTTTGACCTTCTACTCCCGCCTTAATTGTTATATCATCAAATTTATTTTCCCCTTTATTAAGGTATAATTTGTTTTTTCCCTGATTAGACGTGAAATAAATATCAACTAAACCATCATTATTGATATCTCCTAACGCTACTCCTCCTCCATTGTAATAATAGAGATAGTCTAGAATAGAGATGTTTTTAGATTCTAATAATTCATTATTGAAGGTAATATTGCTTTTATTCGGCGGCAGTTTTTCAAATAAATGAGCTTTCTTTTTGGAGCAACTTACAACTAGTAATGCAACTAGAACTATTCGAAAAAAATTATTCATTACTTTTAAATATTTTAGGAGTGCTATCATTAATAACTGCAATTATCGAAACTGAATTATTTTTGTTTTTTATTAATTGTAGGTGCTGTACTTCCCCTTTTACGAAGAAACCTGATTTAGAGTACGTAGTCCAAGAATAAGTTCCGTTTTTATTTCCAAGTAGCAGACTGCCATAGTTAGTATCTAACCTTGAAAACTGCGGTTTAAATTCATATTGGTTTCCACCCAAAACTATATCTAAGATTCCATCTTTATTGATATCTATAGTACAAATCGCATCTACAGAGGAGAATTGAACTTCCTTGGGCAACACCTTAATTTCAAATTTTCCATTCCCTTTATTAATCGCGATTACACTTTCTTGAATCGTGGCCGTTTTCACTATAGTATTATCAACAACCTCCTTCGCAAATAATTCTTGAAAAGACTTTTTAGCATAGTCAGCATAACTTAAGTTCTTCTTTTTAATCATTGGAATTTGTTTGGCTACATCCTGTTTTAAATTCAAGGGCATGTCTCTACCGTTTATGGAACGGGTGGCAATTTGCTCAATGGTACCGTTACGATCAAAATCATTCACGAATAATTTAAATGGATTTGCGGCTGAAGCCTTGTAAGTAGTATTTGTTCCTTTATTACCCAAAATCAAGTCTTTTTTTCCCATCATTGTTCAAATCCACACAACTAACTACATTCCAAAATCCGGGATTTTCCGAAAGATTAGATTTGAAATCGGCCAATCTACGACCTGTATTTTTAAATATTTTTAGGCGCCATCCAATCGCCAACCACTATTAAATCTTTTTTGGAATCGTTATCAATATCTTCCCAGACTGCATCGGTAATCATTCCTAGGTCGTTTAATTTGAACGCTACTTTTTCAATATTATTTGTGAAGTTTCCTTTTCCGTCGTTTTCCAACAATAAATGCTTTGGATTAATCCCGTAAACACCTGGCACGCTTCTACTACCAATAAAAACATCTACATCACCATCATTATCAAAATCATAGGGCGCTATTACTGAAACATTAGTGTTAGTAGCGGGTATGTTACTTTTGCTTTTTGTAAAAACTCCTTTTCCGTCATTTAAATACAAGCGGTTTCGATAATTAGCCTGATCCGATTTTTCATTACCTCCAGAGCCAACTAATAAATCGATATCTCCATCATTATCAGCATCAAAAAAACTGGCTGCCGTATCTTCAAAAATCGCATCTAAATTTAAATCTGATTGCTTTGTAATTACAAAATTATCAGCCCCCTTATTCAAATAAATTTTTCCTGAACTGCCTTTAGCACCACCTATAAAAACATCTTCATTTCCATCCCCATTGATATCGGCAATGGCTAGCGATGGTCCTTCTTGCGATAGTTCTTTTGAAATCAGCCCTTCGTGATCAAAATCGATGAAGTTGTTTTCTTTACTTGCTAAAAGCACATTCTGTTTTTCCTTAAAAAAGGGTTTTGACTTATCACTTTTTGGCACATAAATTAATTTTGCATCAGCAATATTTAAATTAAGCGTTGAATTACTAGTGATTTTTTTGATCGTCTGAAATTTGCTGTTTGGCCAGATTACTTGTATCGAATCAATTTTTTTAGTTCCAATTCCAAATGTCATGACATAATCTATAGAAGACTGAAAACCTCTGGAAGGAATTAATTCTTGACGTATAATTTCATCGCCAGAAAACAACTCAACCACACTTCCTACGCTAAATTTGTTTTGGCCTTCTCCTTTTAATTTTACTTTTATAAAATGGTTGTTTTTGCTTTTCTCAGAATTATTTTGAAATACAAAAGCTTCCATATTAACATTATTGACAATTAAATCTAAATCTCCGTCATTATCCAAATCTCCGTATGCAGCTCCATTTGAAAAACTAGGTGTACTTAATCCCCAATTAGCAGCTTCATTTGTAAAGCTTAAATTTTTATTGTTTTTGAACGCATAATTTGGAATCGCCGTACTTGGCATTTTGTTAATAATTGTTCTAATTTCTTCTTTTTTTCCTGTCACTACCATCTTCTGCATGAATTCATTGGCAAAGAAATCAACAAAATCTTGATTAGTCAAATCATGGTAAATTCCGTTACAAACATAGATGTCTTTATATCCATCATTATCCATATCAAACAACAAAGCACCCCAGCTCCAATCTGTTTTGGCGACACCAGCATAATTAGCAATTTCCATAAACTGGTTATTCCCATTATTAATCTGTAAGGTGTTTTGCATATATTGACTGAAAAAATCCAGGTTTATTTTTCTCAGAAATAAATCATAGTTCTCAAAATTAGTGGTGTTTTTCAAGCGCTCGTCTGACTCAGGTAGCATATCTGTTACAAATATGTCGGCCTTACCATCGTTATTAACATCGGCCATATCCGCACCCATCGAAGATTGACTGATGTGAGCCGCCCATCCTTCTATTTGTTCGGTAAATGTTCCGTTTTTATTGTTAATGTATAAATAATCTTTTTCGTAAAAATCATTCGAGATATAAATATCTGGATACAAATCTCCATTTACATCACCCACCGTTACGCCGAGGCCAAAACCAATAAGGCTACCATATATCCCTGATTCTTCACTTACATCAACAAATTTTCCGTTATCATTCCGGAGCAATTTATCTCCCCCTCCTTTCAGGATATCCACAACATCCCAATCTTTGTCCCTTAAGTCTCTTTTATTAGAATAATTAAGACTACTTACGGGAATAAAACTGTTATTTAAAATATACGCATCTAAATCTCCATCCTTATCATAATCAAAAAAAGCAGCATGGGTTGTTATTCCGGTGTCAGCAAGATTGTATTCGTCTGCCTTTTCAGAAAAAGTGGCGTTACCATTATTAATGAACAGTTCAATTTTTTTGATTGTCCCCTTTTATGTTTCCTGCCATTACAAACATAAATATCTAATAAGCCGTCGCCATTGAGGGTCGACCATTACCACACCAGTTGACCAGACTTTAGTTCCTTCAACGCCTGCTTTTTTTGAAATATCTTCAAATTTGAAATTTCCTTTATTTAAATATAATTTGTTAGTACCCAAATTAGAAGTAAAATAAATATCGGAAAGCCCATCATTATTAATGTCCCCAATTGCCACTCCACCACCGTTATAAAAATTTCGGTATTTGAATATATTCATATCCACACCGTTTTTTACTTCATTAACAAAATTAATTCCTGTATCTGAAGCATCTAGTTTGGAAAACAACAAGTCTTTGTTTTCCGTATTTTCTTTCGAACAATTGACAAAAAGAAGAATAAAAATCGAAAAGAAAATAGAACGATTAAACATATTATACGCAGGGTTTAGTTAAGACATTTTTTCGGCAAATAAAGGCCTAATTTATATAATATTCAGTAGATAAAACAAGTATTCTCGTTAAAATTTAAAAAAAAAGAGGGCAATACGATTGCCCTCTTTATAACTAACTCAAAACATAAAAATATTTTCTAAAACCTAGTAACCAGAGTTTTGTGATATATTTAGGTTAAACAATGCGTCAGACGGTATAGGGAACAAAAGGTATTTATTATCAGATACGGAAGGCTTTAATTGTCTAGCGGCTAAGAAAGTTCCAAAACGAACCATATCATTTCTTCTCCATCCTTCTAACCATAATTCTTTACCTCTTTCTTTATAAATACCCTCTAGTGTAGTAGGGAATGTTCCAACCTGACCTGACCTTGAAACAATAGCTGCAAGTTTAGCAACATCATTAGTACCAGATCCACCTCTTGCAATAGCTTCAGCTTTCATCATCAAAGCATCAGAATATCTCATGAATACATAATCATTATCAGGCTTTCCTAAATCTGAAGCATCTGGAATATATTTATTCATTCTAATCCCTGCCGTTTCTAGAGTATTCCCACTAGTAATCAAGGTTACAGCGGAAGTGTAAAACAATGGATTCCCGTTTCTATCTTCCAAATTAATACTTCCTCCTGGTATGTTAGTATATTCAACTCCATTAGCATCTTTAGCCTTACCAGTTTTATCGCGGTTTTTACCGTTTTTCATTTGCCCTATTTGCATCCCTGCAGGATTTCCAAAGTTAGCAATAATTTCTGAATCAGCATTTTTAATACGCCTGTCGTCAGGGTTGTAGTTGTTATAAAATTCAGACACAATAGCAAAACCATTCCATCCGTCAGGAGTTTGATTGTAATGCATACCCATTCTCCAATGGAATTGGATATCTCCACCTGCACCAGTTTGTATGTTTTTAGCAGAAAATAAGATCTCTGGTGACGTATTATTGGTCGGTTTAAAATTATCCCAATAATCCCCAGACAATGAACTACTGATTGCGTCTACATTAGAAACGACTTTCGTCATATCTGCAGCAGCAAAAGTATACGGTCCAGCAGCATCAGCAGCTTCAAATACCCCTTTATTCAAGTATAATTTAGCTAATAAAAAGTGAGCCGCATCCTTATTTGCTATACTTGCATCTCCAGCTGTTCTGGCAGGTAACGAACCCACAATTGCCTCTAACTCGCTAATAACAAAAGTCGTAGCCTCTGTTCTACTCCATACTTTAGGATCTTCTGTCAGTGCAGACCCAGCTTCTCTGTAAGGAACTTGTCCAAATAAATCAATTACGCTATAGTAATAAAAAGCTCTTAAGAAGCGAGCTTCTGTTATTTGAGAACCAGAACCGTTTTCAATAACTATGTTACAAGTATACACCTGCGACAATAGCGCATTCCACGCATTTGTTACTTCAACATGATCAGATGCCCATTGATGCACATGGAGCTGTCTCCATTTTGCATTGTCATCCCAGTCACCCCCACGAGTAGGTGCCACTAAAGCGTCAGAGGTTATTTCATCTAAAGCAAACATTTGCCCTTGTGTTTCAAACCCTCTTAAACCCTCATAGGCGCTTACTAGAAGCGAAGCGGAATTAACAGTCCCCCCGCCAGTAGTAGAGATCGCAACACCATCTAAAACTTCTTCCTCTAGATTAGTACAACTTACACCTAATACAATCGTACTAGTTAATAAGATGCCTTTTATAATATTAATTCTTTTCATCGTTTGTATAATTAAAATGTTACGTTAAGACCTAGAGATACACTTTTATCTCTTGGGTATGATAAATATTCCATTCCTGCAGAAGGAACACCATTTAATGATTTATCAGTGTCTACCTCAGGATCTGTTCCTGAATAACCGGTAATTACAAATAAATTAGAAGCATTTACATAGAATCTTGCATTAGACATTTTTAGTTTATCTAATATAGCTCCTCTAACTGTATAACCAAAAGTTAAGTTACCTAATCTTAAGAAATCTCCTTTTTCTAAATACTTAGTAGAAGGTGAGTTTGGATCAGATTGCGCTTGTATAGAATTTGCTGCTTCTTCAGTCGTATTTCTACCTCCTAAGAAAGCTCCTTTAAAGAAATAAGCATTCGCAGTATTGTTGTAGATGTAGTGTCCGAAAGCACCATAAAATGAAGCTCCTAAATCAAAGTTTTTATAAGTAAAATTTGTATTGAAACCCATATTGATTTTAGGTATTGGCTGCTTGTCTAATATTGACTTAGATGCAGTACCTAAAGCAGTATCATTACCTGCTGCATCAGCATAAATTGAGTTTCCGCTAGCGTCATATCCTCTCCACTCATACATGTAATAAGAATAAATTGGTTTGTCATTAGCAATAACTTGTGCATATGCACCTGTTAAACCTTGACCATTGATACCACCCGTAGATATAAAGCCTGCAAAATTAGTAATTTTGTTACTTAAGAATGAAGCATTCCCTGAAACATCCCAACTAAAGTCTTCTTTGTCAATCACCTTATAATTTAATGATACCTCAAAACCTTTGTTATTTAGGTTTCCTGGCAAGTTTTTAAAACGTGGCGATATAGGACCTGGCTGAGTTGCCGCTGACGGTACTGGAAAAATTAAATCCTTTGTGTCTTTTTGGAAATAATCTACCGAACCTGTCAATCTGTTATTAAACATCTCGAAATCAGCACCTACACCGTAAGATTGCGTAGTCTCCCATTTCAAGTCAGCATTAGCATTACTATCTACGTTTAACGTACCATTTAATCCGTAAGACGCTCTTGAAATAGCTGAGTTAGGACTAAATTCTTGGTTACCTGTTTTACCAAAGTTTCCTCTAATTTTAAAATCGTTAACAATACCGTCTATGTTTTCAACTACTTTGTAAGCGATACCTACTGATGGGAAATAATCGTATTTATTATTTGCTCCTAACTTTGTAGAACCGTCAGAACGTACTGTCCCTGTAATAATTAATTTATTGAATAAAGTAGCGTTAACCCTTCCAAAGTAAGACTGCAACTCTGTTCTATTTCTAAAAGAAGAAACTCTAAATTCATTTTGAAGTCCACCTTCAATATTGTCAATTAAGTTTGTTTGAGCGCTATCATAGCCTTTCCCAGATGAAAAACTTCCATCTGCTGTGTAGTCATAATAAGAATAACCAACTAGGGCATCCAAATTAAAATTATCACTAAGATCGTTGTTATAGTTTAAAGTATGCTCAAAAGTTTTATTAAACCTGTTTTGCAAATTAATTGATGCTTGACCATACTTATTAATTACCGGATCAGACTTAGGAACTGCTGCTGTTGCTACACCCTGAATAAGCATAGTAGGCAACAATTGGCTTTTTCTAATTGATGTAGAACTTTCGATACCGACTAAGAATTGGTATTTCAATTTACTAGTGATTTTCCAAGTTGTGTTGATACTTCCTAAAAATTTATTTGTATTTGTAAAATCTTTATAAGAATCTAATAATTCAACTGGATTCAAATAGGTATTACCTATTGTATTGTAACTTCCATTTTCATTATAGATGGGCAATGTTGGATTCCAGTACAAGGCAGTACCAATGATATTTCCAATAAATCCAGCATCATTAGACAAGATCGTTGTTTTATCCTTCAAGGTAGCATAGATAATTCTTTCCTCTACTTTCAAAGCTCCACCAAAGAAGTCATTTGAATTATAAATTGTAGCATTATATTTATCTAAACCCGTGTTTTTCACAATACCCTCTGTGCTAGATGCACCTAAAGAGATTCTTGTATTAGAATTTTCAGTAGATTTTGTGAAAGACAAATCATGATTTGTAGAAAAACCGTTTTGTAAAACTGCATCTTTCCAGTTGTAGCTTCTTGAACCTTTATCATCACCACCTGCAGCAACAAATTGCTCTGGAGTCATTACGTCAAAATCTCCTGACATTTTACTGAACTGTACAGAACTATTGTATGATAATTGTGGTACTCTTGACTTCCCTTTTTTAGTTGTAATAACAATTACACCATTTGCTCCACGAGAACCATAGATAGCTGTAGAAGAAGCATCTTTCAATACAGTCATACTTTCTATATCGTTTTGATTGATAAAGTTCAATGGGTTTCTTGCAGAAGAAGCTCCTAATAAATTATCACCACCTCCAGAAACATTTCCTCCATCTAATGGCACTCCATCAACAACGATAAGTGGTCCATTACCTGAACGAATAGAAGTGTTTCCACGAACTCTGATTGAAACTCCAGCTCCTGGCTCTCCACTTGATTGTGTAACTTGTACCCCTGCAACTTTACCTCTTAATAATTGCGCTGGCGAAGGCGCCGCTACATTATCAAAGTCTTCAGCTCCAATTTGATCAACCGCACCGGTTGCATCTTTCTTTCTTACTGTACCGTAACCAATTACGACTACCTCTTTTAATTCAGCAGAATCTTCTTGTAAGACAATATTCACTGAAGTTTTTCCAGCTACACTTACTTCTTGTTGTTTAAGACCAATGTAGGTGAAAACTAAAACTGCGTTTGCTCCAACATTTCTGATAGTAAATTTTCCATCAAGATCCGTTTGAGTTCCATTTGTTGTTCCTTTAACTAATATTGAAGCCCCCGGAAGCGGACCACTGGCGTCAGATACTGTACCGGACACATCTTGCGAATAGGCCATGCTTGTACAAAGTATCGTTAGAAACACCATCAAGCCCTTAAGTAGACTATTTTTCATACGTAATAAATAAGTTGGTTAATAATTTGTTTAAATGGTTTTGTTTAATTCAATTCAAACTTAATTAAATTTTATGAAAATTTTATGAAACGCAGTAACTATAACGTTTTCGTAGTACCGAAAACGTTTTCGATTTCAAAATTAATATGGGGAAAAATTAATGCTATTATTATAGTAACGATAATAAAAAAGACAAAATCTTACACATATTCATGTTTTATGTTGTTTTAATACTAAAAATGACTGCAGATTTACTAAAAAAAGACTTCTAGATGGAAAATCCTTGCTGATTATTTATAGCTTGTTCATTTTACTTGATTATTCATCAATGAAAAGCGATATTGTCCTTGAGTCAATTTATCCCTAATTTGAAAAATGATTTAAAAAATCCGTAGTTTTTTAATTGATCTGAAAAATAGAAATAAAAAAGCCAAAAAAACCGTATTAAGAATTTTCATAATAAGGGTGTTTAGGGCTTTAAATAATGTGAAGAATATGCTATTCTACAGTGATCGTTTTATTATCGACACCGAGACCAATAATTTTTAAGGATTTCCATTCCTTAGGCAAAACCCCTTTATTGTATTTCAATCCCATGTCTGTTTGTTCCACACCACCAAACCCATATATGACCGCTTGGAGCATAGCTCCAGCACCTGTAGCAAAATATGGATTATTACTATTAGCTGACTCAGAAAAAACACCAAAAGGAGGTCGGCTGTTAGGCATATACGATTTAACAAAATAGCTATAAGCTTTCTCTCTATCTCCCAAACGTGCATATAAAACAGACAATACGCCAGATGCCATTGCCGGGCCATCTTTAGGGTCAATTTTTGCTGCATAATATTCTAAATCTTTTTCGATCTGTTTTTTATCCGTTATCACGTTCAAAGGATAAGCTAATAAATTCACATCCGCTTGCTTTATTATTTGGCCATCATATCCTTTATAATTTTGGGTAATTCCATTTTTGACATGGATAACTAAATTATCTGATACATCTGCCCATCTTGGGTCGACGGGTTCTCCCAGAATCACGGCTGCTTTAATTGTATTCTTTAAAGATTCAATAGCTGATGCATTTGTAAACGCATTATCATCTACATGCTGAGCATATTCATCTGCTCCAACAACATTTAAGATAGAATAACTATTGTCTTTATTTTTAACCACCCTGCTTCCCCAGAAATCAGCAGTCTCTTTCAAAACATTCCATTCCTTTCTCAACCAATTCTTATCTTGTGTGTACGCATAGTAGTTCCAAAAAGCGATCGAAACATCTGCAGTAATATGTTGCTCAAAAATTCCTGTCAAAGCCCAAGTAGGTGTCGCTTCTTCACCCGTATCGTCAGATTCCCAAGGAAACATTGCTCCTTTATAACCATAGACAGTCGCTTTCTGTTTTGCTTTTCCAAGTCGATCCGAACGGTAATCCAAACAAGATTTAGCCATATCAGGCTGTAATGCTAAAAGTGATGGATACATCCATAATTCAGAATCCCAAAAAATATGTCCATTATATCCTTGAGAGGACAAGCCCATTGGAGCAATGCTCTGTCTGGTTTCCGGACGGATGAAAGAATACAGATTATACAAAGCAAATCGTACGCGTTGCTGCGCATCTAAATCTCCCTCGATTTGAATATCTCCCGTTTTCCAAAGTTCAGCCCAAGCTTGTTTATGACGACTAAGTAATTTATCAATTCCTTCTTGTAATGCGTAGATGGGTTGCCTTTCGGATTCGTTTAACGGATCTGTGAAATCCTTAGAGGTACATATACCGCCTGCGATGGCAAACCTATATTTTTTTCCCTTTAGTAGTTTTTTAGAAAAGCCAACTTCATTTCCCGTTTGCTTCAAAGTTTCGCTTTCCCCATCAAATAAAAATGTCGTTGAAGCAGCAACGGTATGTTTCCCAAATAATGTTTTTGCTGTAGTTCCAAAAACAGGCATCAAGTACTGATTGTCTTTCAGCACTCTGAATTGACTTTTGACCTCCTTCAATTCATCTGGGACGACCATATAATTATTCGCAATTATTTCAATATCTTTCTTAGGAGTAATTTCTACAATCGCCATGGCTGAATATGGAATAGCTCTATTAGCTAAAATGGTATAATCTACAGCAACCAAATCTTTGAAAGTAAATGAGGTAGTACTTGTCCCCTCCTTCATGGAAATCACTTGATTCCAGTTATCAATGTTATCTGATTCAATTTGTTGATTATTTACCGACAAATGAAGATTCAAAAATTCAATCCCTCTGACTATTTGGCTTATTCCATTTTCAGGACTAGCCTCATAAACACCATTTAGAATAATCTCCTTGGTTTTTAACGGAGTATCATCCGTTACAATTCCTATTTGCCCATTTGCCATGGCTACTCCATAATAATTTTCTCTCGAGTTAGCAGATAAATGCCATTCATCTGATTTCGCTTGTCCAAAAATAACGGGGCTCACTAAAATCATCAATAAAAAACTTTTTACATTTGAAATCATAATATTTTGCTTTTTAAATAAGTCTCAAACTTATATAAAATATTGTATAACGCCTCTTCATTTAATAAAAATCCAAATCGATAACGTTTTCGAAATTTCGAAAACGTTATCGATTTTTTCAAATGCAATTAATTCAAAATGAATCTTAATTTTATCATTATAAAAATTAAAACCTTAATTTAATGTATATAAAATTAAATAAAAAATTATTTTTTAGCACTTTACTACTGGCATTAACGCTTCAGTCTTGCATTGATAAATCAGAAAAAAACGATATAAAAATCACTTCCAATGAAGAAATAGTGGTTGATTCTTCAAAAAATCACAGTGAGCCTTTTCGTCCCCAATTTCATTTTACACCAGAAAAAAAATGGATGAATGATCCAAATGGGATGGTTTATTATAAAGGAGTCTATCATTTATTTTATCAGTATTATCCAGGTGATATCGTTTGGGGACCTATGCATTGGGGACACGCCATCAGCAACGATTTAATTCATTGGAACTACAAAAAAATAGCATTATTCCCAGACAAACTAGGACTGATTTTTTCAGGGAGTACTGTTATTGATTTAAAAAACACTTCCGGTTTAGGCACAAAAGAGAATCCTCCTATGATAGCCATTTTTACCTACCATAATATGGAGGGAGAAAAATCTGGCAGAAAAGATTATCAAACACAAGGACTGGCTTACAGTCTAGATGAAGGTAATACTTGGATTAAGTACAATGGGAACCCAATTATAAAAAACAGCACACAAAAAGATTTCAGAGATCCAAAAGCATTCTGGAACCCACAAACGAATCTTTGGAATTTAGTTTTAGTTGCGGGCGATCATGCCCAATTTTTTACATCCAAAAATTTAATAAACTGGGAGTTTCAAAGTGAATTTGGCAGAAATATAGGAGCTCACGGAGGCGTTTGGGAATGTCCTGATATTTTCAAACTAAAAGTAGCCGACTCTAAAGAAGAGAAATGGGTGTTATTGATAAGCATTAACCCCGGCGCCCCAAATGGAGGTTCGGGAACTCAATATTTTATTGGAGACTATGACGGTAAAAGTTTTAAAACAGATCAAAAAGACATCAAGTGGATTGATCAAGGAGCGGATAATTATGCAGGAGTGACTTATAACAATACCCCTGATGACAAGCGTGTTTTTATTGGCTGGATGAGCAACTGGAATTACGCCAGAGATACTCCAACTAAAAATTGGCGCAGCGCTATGACTCTACCAAGGGAGCTATCCCTTGTAAAAATAAATAATGATTATGTCTTAAAAAGCACTCCTATTGAGCAATTAAAAAGCCAATTAAAGCAGGAGTATTCGAATAAAACAATCAAATTACAAGCAGATGAAAAAGTAGAAATTAATTACCCCAACTTCAATCAGTCTGAAATTAAATTTATAGCAGAAGCCAAGGATTTAAAGCTCGTTTTCTCAAATGGCGCCACAGATTCTTTAGCAATAGAATACAATGCAAAACAAAAGACATTTTCTATCGACAGACGTCATTCTGGAATAGTAAATTTTGAAGGAAGTTTTGGGAAACAAATTCATAAAACAGCTGTACCCAATATAATTTCGAATACTATCGATTACCAAATCATCATGGATTGGTCTTCAATCGAAATCTTTTTAGATGGCGGGATATATAGTTTTACTGAGCAAATTTTTCCAAGCACAGCATATACTAAACTGACTATCTCATCTACTGAAAATCAAGAAGTCAACGCTTTTTCAATCAACTATATAAAAAGCATTTGGGATAAAAATTAAACTAACAACCAAACCAATAAACCAAAGTCAATGAATAAAGTTAGAAACTGGTCTCTCACCGTAGTGGTGGCAGGATTTTTATTTGGGTTTGACACTGTCGTCATCTCTGGAGCAAACTTACCTATAAAAGAATTATGGAACACAACGCCCTTATTTCATGGCATCTTCATTATGTCCATGGCATTATGGGGAACTGTACTTGGTTCATTACTGGGAGGGATACCTTGTGACAAATGGGGCCGTAAAAAAACTTTATTCTGGATTGGAATATTATTTTTAGTGTCGGCTATAGGTTCGGCATTAGCATCGAATCCCTACTTTTTTTCGTTTTTCAGATTTATTGGTGGTATTGGTGTAGGAGCGTCTTCAGTAGCGGCACCGATTTACATATCCGAAATTTCTACCCCAGAAAACAGAGGTAAACTGGGGACTTTATTTCAGTTTAATATCGTTTTCGGTATTTTAATTGCCTTCTTTTCCAATTATTTACTTGAAGGTTTTGGAGGAGCTAACGACTGGCGTTGGATGATCGGGATTGTTGCTTTACCTGCACTAGTTTACAGCATAATTATCACTCAAATACCAGATAGCCCTAGATGGTTAATTCTAAAGAAAAGAGATGATGCAACCGCAATGAAGGTACTAGAAATGATTTACAGTAAAGATGATGCTTTGGACAATTTTTACGAAATAAAAAACGACCTTATTGAAGATTCTTCTTTTAAAGAAACAGTGTTCTCATACAAATATAAATTACCCCTAATTCTTGCTTTTTTAATTGCCTTTTTCAATCAACTATCTGGTATTAATTTTATATTATATTATGCCCCTGAAATATTAGAAATGGCAGGGCTAGGATCTAAAGAATCGCTAATGAATTCCATTTTAATTGGGGTTACTAACCTAATTTTCACTCTTGCTGGCATGAAGTTAATTGATGTTTTGGGAAGAAGGCAGCTTATGATAATCGGGTCAATTGGTTATATTTTAAGTTTAGGAATGGTTGCCTTAGCCTTTTTTAATAATCTAGGACCGGTTGTTTTGATGGTCTCTATTCTTGTGTTTATTGCTTCTCATGCCATCGGTCAAGGAGCGGTTTATTTGGGTTTTTATTTCCGAAATATTCCCAAATAACGTTAGAGCAAATGGACAATC
The DNA here is from genome assembly GCA_937773775.1 of uncultured Flavobacterium sp. Lineage (GTDB taxonomy): Bacteria > Bacteroidota > Bacteroidia > Flavobacteriales > Flavobacteriaceae > Flavobacterium. The sequence goes on along the minus strand of CALJVL010000008.1, from coordinate 42,976 downwards.
ATTTGGAACAGGAATACATTGGATCTTTGCAGCTTTGATAACTTTGGCAGGCCCTTGTGGTAATCGATTTATTCAAAGTAAAATCCGTGGCCCATATTTGCCTTCTTTGCTTTTATGATGGTATTACAAATTCATCTTTGTCTTATTCATGATGCCAGAAACCAAAGGCATATCCCTTGAAGAACTAGAACATAAAATGCTAAACAATGGAAAATAATTCTCAAAAAGGTAAACGTTGTGTGTTTTGGAGAAGTATTATACGATGTGTTTCCAACTCGCAAGAAAATTGGAGAGGAGCACCATTAAATGTGGCCTTTACGTCTTTCATCACTAGGTATTGACACCCAAATAATAAGTCGTATTGGAAATGATGAAATTGGAAAAGAGCTACTTTCTTTCATAAACAAAAATAAAGTAAGCACCGCTCATATTCAAGTCGACCGCACTCATAAAACGGGCGAAGTAGTCGTTCAACTTGACGATACAGGATCGGCATCTTACACTATAAATTATCCAGTAGCTTGGGATAAAATAGAATGCAGTCCAGAAATAGGAAGTATTGTAAAAAACGCAGCTGCCTTTATTTACGGCAGTCTTGTTTGCAGAGACGAAACTTCCTTTAAGACTTTATTAGAATTATTAGGCTACGCCAAATACAAAGTGTTTGATGTGAACCTTCGCTCTCCTTTTTACAAGAAAGAAGTGCTTACTAAATTGATGATGCAGTCAGATTTTATAAAATTTAATGACGAAGAGTTATACGAAATAAGCAAATTTCTTAATTCACCTTATCATTCTTTAAAGCAAAACATCCTTTATATAGCCGAGTTAACAAATACAAAACGTATCTGTGTAACATTAGGGAGCCACGGTGCAGTTTTATATTATGACGGTACGTTTTATTACAATAGTGGTTACGAAGTCAAGGTAGTAGACACTGTTGGATCTGGAGATTCTTTTTTGGCAGGTTTAATTAGTAAACTATTAACCCAAAATGACCCTCAAACAGCTATTGATTTCGCATGTGCTTTAGGAGCACTTGTGGCAGAAAAAGAGGGCGCAAACCCACAAATATTAAATGCTGAAATTATTACATTTATGAATCCTAGATAGATATTTCGGAATACCGCCCTATTTATATACTAACACAATTCTCTTTAAGCATGCCTATAAACGCTCAAATCAATAAAAATTTAATAATCCCCGTTAAAGATTCAAAATGGTGGAAGGAAGCTGTTGTTTACCAAATATACCCAAGAAGTTTTAAGGATAGTAACGGCGACGGTGTGGGAGATCTTAAAGGTATTATATCCAAGCTCGATTATGTGCAAAATCTGGGTATAGATGCAGTATGGCTGAATCCCATTTACGCTTCTCCAAATGACGACAATGGATATGACATTAGTAATTATCGAGAAATAATGCCCGATTTTGGGACTATGGAAGATTTTGATCTTTTACTGCAGGAACTGCATAAACGAGGGATTAAATTAATTATGGACTTAGTAGTCAACCATAGTAGTGATGAACATGAATGGTTCCTACAATCCAAAAGCTCGAGAGACAACCCGTATCGGGATTATTACCATTGGTGGCCAGCGGAAAAAGGAAAACCGCACTACAGATGGAGCTGGTTTGACGTAAACAGTGATGCCTGGAAATATGACCCAACGACAGATTCCTATTATCTACATTATTTTTCTGAAAAACAGCCAGATTTGAACTGGGAAAATCCTAAGCTAAGAAATGATGTTTATGACATAATGAAGTTCTGGCTTGATAAAGGAATCGATGGATTTAGAATGGATGCTTTTCAATTTATTTCAAAAGACACTAGTTTTCCTGAATTGCCTAAAGAAATAGTAGACAAGCCTGCAGAAATCATAAAGTATTACGGCAATGGTCCGCGACTACACGAGTATATTAAAGAAATGAATAGGGAAGTTTTGAGTAAATACGATATGATGACTGTAGCTGAAGGAGCTGGGAGTTCCCCTGTTGAGGCTATGAAGTTTGTTGATCCAGAACGAAAAGAATTAGACATCGCTTATCATTTTGAAAGTGTAGAAATAGGAAGGCATCTCAATGACTTTGGTCTTGTAAAATACAAAGAAATATTTTCAAGCTATGACACTGAGTTTAAAGACAAAGGATGGCTGGCTATTTTTCTTGCTAATCATGATCAACCCAGAATGGTAAGCAAGTTTGGTAATGATTCTAATGAATTCCGAGAAATTTCATCCAAAATGCTTTCCACTTTTATATTGACTATGAGGGGAACTTCCTTCTATTATCAAGGAGATGAGTTAGGGATGATAAATCCGAGATTTAATTCGATAGACGAATATCGAGATTTAGAAACTTGTAATAAATATATTAGTCTAAAAAATAAAGGAGGAGATTTAGAATCTTTTTTGGAAGCCCAAAAGCAAACTGCAAGGGATAATAGCAGAACCCCCTTTCAATGGGATACCACTACAAACTCTGGATTTACTTCAGGAAAACCATGGTTAAAAGTAAATCCGAACTTCGAAGTTATAAATGCTGAAGCGCAAGAAATTAACCCCAAATCAGTATTAAACTATTTTCGAAAACTAATTCAATTACGCAAACAAAATCCCGTTCTTGTTTATGGCAGATATAGCTTGTTGGACAGAGAAAACCCCAACGTATATAGCTATACTAGGGAATTAAACGGCAAGAAACTCTTGATATTATTGAACTTTACAGATAAAATCGCTGACTATAATTTAAATCTCGATTTAGGAAACTATAAAATAATATTGAGTAACTATAACGACTACAAAAAACTTGAAAATAGTCTGCTAAGACCATATGAGGCAATGATCATTGCGTTAGATTAATTTCCTGAGAAATACTTGGGGTCTATTTCATCACAATTGAACATCGAATTTTAAACATAACTGTTTCTTTAGAATAATTACAATGAATAAAATTGTACGTTTGTTTTGAAGAATCAGTTTTTATATTTTCTAAATCCGGTGGTCCATAAATGAAAGACGTAACGCTAAAACAAATTGCAACCCAATTAGGAGTCTCTATAACTACAGTTTCAAAGGCGCTAAAAAACTACCCTGATGTTAGCGAAAAAACTAAAAATAAAATTATCGATTTAGCTGATAAACTAAATTACACCCCTAATAGCTTTGCTGTAAACCTAAGAACAAGGCAATCCAAAACTATTGGACTGATCTTACCAACTGTGGACTATAATTTTTTTTCAAAAGTATTTGAGGGAGTACTGGCAGAGGCTGAAAAAAGGGATTATCTTGTCATCCTTTTACGCTCTAATGAAAAATTAGATGTTGAAAAAAAACAGATCGAACTTTTACTTAATAAAAGAGTAGATGGAATTCTCATGTCACTTTCAAACGAAACTGGAGAGTTTGAACACATTAAAAACATAATCAATAACAAAACACCGCTTGTTCTTTTTGACAAAATAGCAAAATTGATTAACTGTTCTAAAGTCGTAATCAATGACAGAAAAGCTGCTTATAATGCAGTACATAATCTTATTAAAAAAGGACACAAAAAGATTGCACACTTTCGAGGATCATTGATGCCTCAAAATTCAATTGACCGCTTTCTAGGGTATAAAAAAGCACTTGAAGATAATAATATTATGTATGATTCTTCTTTAGTATACCTCTGCGATAACAATACCGATTTCGAAGATGGATACAGAAATGCGCAACAAGCTGTAGCTGAACATCCTGATTTAGATGCTATTTTTGCCATAACAGATTTAGTGGCTATTGGTATAGTCAAGTACTTAAATGATGTGAACATCGAAATCCCTAAAAAAATCGCCGTTTTTGGGTTTTGCAACTCGTTTATGTCTGAAGTAATTAGTCCTAAACTAACTACAATCGATCAACCTGGATATAAAATAGGAAAAAAAGCAGCTTCTATCTTATTTGATGAAATAGAACTTAAAAAGAACAACAAGCCCATTTCTTTTCAGTCAATCGAAATAGAAACAAGTATAATAGAAAGAGGATCTGCTTAATATCTGATAATTAGTAAAGTAACATCATCTACAATTAAAATATTAAGGATGTTAAGTCTTTTATATTTTTCAAAATTAACTGTCTTACTGTAACGCGAGAAAATCACAAAGTTTTAAGCTACCACGAATATATTTATTTAATATAAAGGAAATCTTAGATTAAAATCTATACCTTGGTACTAAATAAATTAGGTAATCAAGTAACACTTTTAGTACATTCCAAAAGCAGACAAGGTTTCACACAATCGACTAATTATATAAAAAGATACTTTATACCTTCAAACTGTCAGAAATTTAGTTTATGAAAGACATCACTCTTAAAGAAATTGCCTCCAAATTAGGCATTTCGATAACAACCGTTTCTAAAGCGTTAAAAAACTATCCCGATGTAAGCGAAAAAACTAAGAAAGCAGTTATTGAACTTGCACAAAAATTACATTATACTCCCAATAGTTTTGCAGTCAACCTAAGAACTAGGGAATCAAAAACTATCGGTTTGATAGTGCCCGAAGTAGTCCATCACTTTTTTTCCAATGTTATAAATGCCATTATTGATGAAGCAGAAAAAAACGAGTATTTAGTTATTATTCTACAGTCTAACGAAACCTTAGCACTAGAGAAAAAACAAGTGGAACTACTTATAAATAAAAGAGTAGACGGAATACTGATGTCACTTTCAAACGAGTCAAATAATGACGATCACATAAGGGCAATAATTGACAGAAAAATACCCTTTGTAATGTTTGATAAAATATCAAAACTATCTAAATGTTCTAAAGTGATTATTGATGATCAAAAAGCAGCTTTTAGCGCCGTTCAGCATTTAATTGATAATGGGTGCAGAAAAATAGCTCATATTAGAGGTCCATTAAATCCTCAGAATGCCATTGATCGTTTTATTGGATATAAAAAAGCATTAGAAAAGAACAATATACCTTTTGATTCAAAGCTGGTGTACGCATGTGAAAGCGTTACTTTTCAGGAAGGAATCGATTTTGCAAAACAAATTGTAGATGAGCATCCAGACGTGGACGGCGTATTTGCAATTACAGATTTAGTTGCTGCTGGCGTCCTCACCTATTTTAATGATAATAAAGTGAAAGTTCCTCAACAAGTGGCGGTAATAGGTTTTAGTAACTGGTTCATATCGCAAGTGCTTACTCCAAAATTAAGTACTGTTGACCAGCCAAGTCATTCAATGGGCATAGAAGCTTTTAATTTACTGTTAGAGGAAATGAATTGCCATAAAGTGGGTAAAGCATTTATTCCTAGAACAATTGAGTTAGAAACAACACTAATAACGAGAGAGTCATCTATAAAAATATAATGGATAAATTTGTCACCATAATATTTGAAATTCTCGTTAACTCATTAACCCCTATTTTAAAAACTCAATGTTTCGTTTGAGTCCTTGAAACTTTGTTCTTTTTAAAGGGGAGCTTTTGAATACCGCCTTAAAGGTTTCCTCAGTAATTTCATTCCAATCTCTTTTAGACATTGTCAGTAAGTCAGGATTCGCATTAAACAACGGTTCACTATGTGCTTTTGAAAACTTATTCCACGGACATACGTCCTGACAGATATCGCAACCAAATGCCCAATCATCAAATGTACCTTTCATATCTGCAGGTATATTCTCTTTAAGCTCAATTGTAAAATAAGAAATGCACTTGCTTCCATCTACAACATAAGGGGCGACAATCGCATCTGTGGGACAGGCATCCAGACAAGCTGTGCAACTGCCACAATGGTCAGTTGTTGCGTTATCATAATCCAAATCCAGATCTACTATCAGTTCAGCAATGAAGTAGAATGACCCTACTTTCTGCGTAAGTAAATTACTATTTTTCCCAATCCAACCCAAACCACTTTTAGCAGCCCAAGCTTTATCTAAAACCGGAGCGGAATCAACAAAAGCTCGACCTGAGACCTCCCCAATATTCGATTGAATAGAAAAAAGCAGCTCTTTTAACTTCTCTTTAATAACAGAATGGTAGTCTTGCCCATAGGCATACTTTGAAATTTTATAAGAATCCAGATTCTGAAATTCTTTCGGATAGTAATTTAACAAAAGAGAAACGACAGTTTTGGCGTCATCGACAAGTAAAGTTGGGTTCAATCGCTTGTCAAAATTCTTCTCCATATAAGACATTTTGCCATGACTATTGTTATTTAGCCAATTTTCCAGTCTTGGTGCTTCCTTTTCTAAAAACCCAGCTTTAGCAATGCCACAGGATAGAAACCCGAGACGCAACGCCTCGGACTTTATAAATTGTGTGTGTTGGGCTTTAGTAATAATATTGTTATTAAAGGTTTGTCAATAATCCTGATCCATTAGTAAAATATAAAACATATCAGCACGTGGTTAACTTATTTCAAAGCAAAGTTTTTACTAATCTCATTTCTCACCAACTTTGAATAAAACAGCTAAAAACAGCCATTAAGACTAAAATAAGCCGCCTTGAACATTTGTTTTAATCCTACCAAGATGCTTATAGGCTTTATCTGTTACTTCCCTACCTCTTGGCGTTCTCATTATAAAACCCTCCTGAATTAAAAAAGGCTCATACACTTCTTCGACAGTTTCGCTGCTTTCAGATACCGCAGTGGCCAACGTGGATAATCCGACTGGACCGCCCTTGAATTTATCGATAATCGTGGTCAGTATTTTATTGTCCATTTCATCCAAGCCATGTGCGTCGACATTCAAAGCTTTCAAAGCATATCTCGCTATTTCTATATCAATAGTACCATTTCCTTTAATTTGTGCAAAATCACGTACTCGGCGCAACAAAGCATTGGCGATACGAGGAGTTCCTCTACTTCTTCCTGCAATTTCGATTGCAGCTTCCATAGATATAGGCATTTTTAAAATAGACGCACTTCTCTCTACTATTGTGGTCAGTAGCTCAGCAGTATAGTATTGTAGTCTAGAAGAGATTCCGAAACGGGCTCTCATTGGAGCAGTCAGCAAGCCCGATCGTGTTGTTGCCCCTATTAACGTGAATGGATTAAGATTGATCTGTACGGTGCGCGCATTAGGCCCAGATTCAATCATAATGTCAATCTTGAAATCTTCCATTGCTGAATAAAGGTATTCTTCAACAATTGGGCTTAAACGATGAATCTCATCTATGAATAAAACATCTCTTTCCTCAAGATTAGTTAATAGACCCGCCAAATCACCTGGCTTATCTAACACAGGTCCCGATGTAATTTTAATACCCACTTGCAACTCATTGGCTAATATATTCGCCAAGGTGGTTTTACCTAGACCTGGAGGGCCATGGAAAAGAGTATGATCTAAGGCTTCGTTCCTTTGGTTAGCCGCTTGAACAAAAACCTTCAGATTTTCTAATATCTGGTCTTGACCCGCAAAATCATCAAATGATAAGGGTCTTAATTTTTTTTCAAGATCTAATTCTTCCGAATTATACTCGTTGGTTGTTGGATCTAAATTTTCATTCATGTAACAAAGATATGACAAACTTATAAGTAAAAAGAAATGCCCTTCAATATGAAAGGCATTTTAAATATTTTTAAAATCTAGTGGTGTAAAACCTCTTCACCAGGCTTCAGAGGTACATTTTGAGGAACAAAATCTTCCTCATGTCCTGGCTTACTATAATCATAAGGCCATCTATGAACTTCAGGAAGTTCACCTGGCCAGTTACCATGCACGTGTTCTACCGGAGTGGTCCATTCAAGCGTATTAGACTTCCAAGGATTCTGTACTGATTTTTTACCGTAGAATATACTGCTAAAAAAATTATATAAAAACACCAACTGAAAAGCTCCTCCAACTAATGCAAACAACGTTATCAAAACGTTTACATTTTGTAAGTCGTCAAATAAGGGAAAGTTAGTGTTCGTATAATAACGTCTTGGTAAACCTGCTAAACCAATAAAGTGCATTGGAAAAAAAACTCCGTAAGCACAAACAGCGGTTACCCAAAAGTGAACATATCCCAAATTCTTATTTAACATTCTACCAAACATTTTAGGAAACCAATGATAGATACCAGCAAACATTCCGTAAAGAGCTGAAATACCCATTACTAAGTGAAAGTGAGCAACAACGAAATAGGTGTCATGTACATTTATATCTAGTGTACTGTCTCCTAAAATAATACCCGTTAGACCCCCAGTAATAAAAGTTGAAACTAATCCTATGGAAAATAACATTGCTGGATTCAATTGTAGATTACCTTTCCAGAGAGTGGTAATATAATTAAAAGCTTTTACAGCGGATGGAATTGCAATCAACAAAGTAGTAAAAGTAAATACTGAACCTAAAAACGGATTCATTCCTGAAACGAACATATGATGTCCCCATACTATCGTTGATAAGAAACCAATGGCAATAATAGACATGATCATAGCTCTGTAACCAAAAATAGGTTTACGAGCGTTTGTAGCTATAACCTCAGAAGTTATTCCTAACGCAGGAAGTAAAACTATATAAACTTCAGGATGCCCTAAAAACCAAAATAAATGTTCAAACAAAACTGGAGAACCACCTTGATAATGTAAAACTTCACCTGCTAAATAAATATCTGATAAGAAAAACGACGTACCGAAACTTCTGTCAAAAATCAACAACAGAGCAGCTGATAAAAGAACGGGGAAGGAAACTACTCCAATAATGGCAGTTACAAAGAAAGCCCAAACCGTAAGTGGCATTCTCGTCATTGACATTCCTTTAGTTCTCAAATTAATAACAGTAACAATATAATTCAGCGAACCCATCAAAGAGGAAGAAATAAATATAGCCATAGATATCAACCATAAAGTCATTCCCAAACCCGATCCACCAATCGCTTTAGGCAAAGCACTTAAGGGCGGGTATATAGTCCAACCTGAATTCGCAGGTCCAGCTTCAGCAAACAAGGACGCAATCATTATTACACTGGACAAAAAGAAAAGCCAATACGATATCATATTCATAAAACCAGAAGCCATATCTCTCGCACCTAGTTGCAGTGGTATCAATAAATTACTAAAAGTACCACTTAAAGCGGCCGTTAACACGAAAAAAACCATTATTGTACCGTGTATAGTAACTAAGGATAAGTAAATATCATTCGCCATCACACCATTAGGAGCCCATTTATCACCTAATAAGACATTAAATATTTTAAAAGACTGCTCAGGCCATGCCAATTGCATTCTAAAAAGCATAGACATTCCTACACCAATAACTCCCATTATAATACCCGTAATTAGGTATTGTTTTGCTATCATCTTGTGGTCAAGACTAAAGATATATTTGGTAATGAAAGTATCTTTATGATGATGTTCTTGTTCGTGTCCGTTATCCTGAACTTCTGCTGACATATATGTTTACTTTAAATTTTCTTAATAATTAATTCATCGCCATTTTCGAAACAGCCATAGTATCTTTTGATTTCAAAGAATCCGTACTAGATTTATCTCCCGCTGATTCAGGAGCGTTTGCCTCACTTACTTGCTGCGCTAATTTCACTTGCTCTGAACACCATTTTTTATAATCTTCAGGGGTGTCTACTATAATTTTCATTTGCATATTGTAATGAGAAGCACCACATATTTTATTGCAAAGAAGTAAATAATCAAACGCATATGGATCAAGCCCAGCTTCTCCTTTGGCAACTAAATGGAAACTTTTCTTAGAGCGTATCGAATTGATATTAGCCACTTTTGCAATCATGTAAGGCAACTGTCTGTATTCAGCTGTAGTATAAATTGGCTCGAAAGCAAATTCCGTTACCATACCCGGCACACAGTTCATTTGCGCCCTAAAATATGGCATATAAGCAGAGTGGAGAACATCTTGAGATCTCATTTTGAAATGAATCTTTTTTCCCTTTGGAATATGCAACTCCTTAACAACAATGTCATCTTGTGCATAAGGATCCGACATGTCGACACCAACCGTATTAATACCCTGAATGTACCTTACGTTGGCCTTTCCAAGGACATTATCTTCACCAGCAACTCTAGCAGTCCAGTAAAACTGCTGCGCATAAATTTCAACAACAACTGTATCTTCATCATCATCGATAAACATAATATCTGTCCATGCATACAACCCATACAGTATTAAACCCGCCAATATAACAGCGGGAATAAAACTCCAAACTGCCTCTAACTTATTGCTATCTGTAAAGTATAGCGCTTTTTGACCTTTTTTACCTCTATATTTAAAAGTAAAATAGTACAATAAAACCTGCGTAAATGCCTGCACTATAAAAATAAGTATCCAAGTAATATTCATTAAATTATCAACCTGCGCACCATGTGCTGAAGCCGGTGTATGAAGCACTAGAGGACCCCATGTATATAACCCATAAATTGTAATTATGTAGATAAAGGCTAAAAAGCCAAACATTAAATATCCTTGTACATTATTATCTTTATCGGAAGCTACTTGAGAGCCGTCCGTATCACTTCCTACCTGGGTAAGATCAAATATTTTAGTCAATTGCCATAGAGCAACAGCTAATAAAAATAAAACTATAATTACCAACAAACTTGTCATCTGTTTACTTCTTTAAATATTAATAATGAAAATGTTTACTCTCTTCTATAAAAGGATTTCTTTTTGGCAATAAAGGCACTTTAGATATAGCTGTGAAAACAACATAAATAAATACTCCTAAAAAGAAAAGAACTGATGCAATTTCTGAAACCCCAATAAACCATCTATCTCCAACTGTTCCTGGCATAATCATGTTAAAGAAATCAATATAATGTCCAGCTAATATCACTGTACCAGCCATAACAAGTATCCAAGAGATTCTTTTAAAATCGGTATTGATTAATATTAATATTGGAAAAAGAAAATTCATGACAACAGCACCAAAAAAGGGCAAATTATACAATTCAATTCTAGTAATAAAATAAGTAATCTCTTCTGGAATATTTGCATACCATATCAACATAAACTGTGAGAACCAAAGGTAAGTCCAGAAAACACTGAATCCGAACATAAACTTAGCTAAATCATGAATATGACTAGTATTAACGTATTCAAGATAACCTTTCGACTTCAGATATAAAGTAACCATGCATATAGTGGTAATACCACTTACAAAGAAACTTGCAAGCACATACCATCCAAACAAAGTACTAAACCAGTGTGGGTCAATCGATAAAATCCAATCCCAAGACATAATAGACTCAGAAACTATGAAGAAGACTAAGAATAATGCTGAGATGTTGAAATTCTTTTTGTAGAAACTATCATCTTTAGACTCATCTTGAGCCAAACAATTCTTAGCAGAATAGTATCTGTACAAATTCCATCCAATTAAAAATATACCTGCTCTAACAATCCAAAATGGAAAGTTTAAATAACCTGCTTTACCAGCGATAAGTTTATCATGAGCAACTACCTCTGGATCCAACCAAATAAACATATGATTAAAATGTAACCCACAGAGCACTAGTATAATGAAAAATATAACAGAACCCCATGGTAAATAAGCTGTAATCCCTTGCATTACTCTGAACAACACTGGAGACCAACCTGCCGATGCAACTTGTTGAATAGCATAGAAGACAAGAACTCCCAGCGTAACAAGCAAAAAGAAAATACAAGCTACATACAAAGCAGACCATGGCTTATTTTGTAGTTGATGTAGCACATGAATTAGATGTTCATTGTGTTCCGACGCCTCTTTTGCTTCATTATGACTTTCTACAGCGGAATGACTCTCGCCAGCAGCATCAGAAACCTCATGTTTAACCTCTCCATGTCCTCCATGGCTTTCAGAAGCGATTATGTTTTCAACTTCGTGAATATCTTTTGGTGCAGTCCAAAAACCATATCCAATCCCTAATAGACCTAAGGCCATTAAGATTATAGAGAAAGTTTTTAATTTACTTGAAAATGTATACATATCTTTTACGATCAATTTGTTGGACAATTATAATTGGCTTTTAAGTTTTAAAACGTAGTCAGCAACTAACCAACGCTCATGAGCGTCTATCTGATTAGCATGAGATCCCATAGAGTTCAAACCATAAGTCACTACGTGAAAGACATTACCTTCAGTTATTTCCCTGTCTTTATAACTTGGAACGCCTAAGAATTTTTCTCTTTCGACTAATACACCTTTGCCGTTCCCAGACGAACCATGACAACTAATACAATAAATTTCATAAAGCTCTTTCCCTTTACCTGAATTTCTGTCCAAGGAATCTAGAGGCGATTTAAGATTTGCTTTAGCTAAATCATAGCCTTCGGTAGTATTTTCATACTCATAAACTTCAAAGCCTCTTTTTATAGTTCCGGAAGCAGGCAGTTGACCTTCTTTACCATTTTTAAAAGCGTCAGACTCAGAATACGTTTCATAGCCTATTGCCTTATACATGTTAGGAAAGTACTGATAGTTTGGTGCTAAATTATTATGACATGATGCTACTAAAATAGTCATCCCAAATAATAGTGTTATTTTATATACCCTTTTCATATCTAAATTAATGCTTTTCTATTACTTTAACTTCTACAGCTCCCGTAGTATTTAAAAAAGAAACTAATTCTTCTTCATTATCGTTAACGGACACCTCCATCAGGAAGTGATCATCTGTTGTTCTGACATCAGGATTCTCAGCTTGCTTAAAAGGCCACAATTTACTCCTCATGTAAAAAGTAACTACCATTAAATGCGCAGCAAAAAACACGGTCAATTCAAACATAATTGGAACAAACGCAGGCATGTTTTCAATATAACTGAAACTCGGTTTTCCACCAATATCTTGAGGCCAGTCCTGAATCATGATGAAATTCATCATCCAAGTAGCAACTGATATACCGACACATCCGTATAAAAATGCACAAATCGCTAGTCTAGTGGGCGCAAGACCCATCGCCTTATCCAAACCGTGTACTGGGAATGGACAAAAAACTTCTTCAATATGATGATGAGCTGCTCTGGTTTTTTTAACCGCATCCATCAATATATCATCGTCATTATAAATGGCGTAAATTACTTTATTACTCATGATGTAAATCTTTATTAGCTGCTCTTTCTCTAATGTAATTATCTCCAGTTGCTTTTAATATTGTTTTCACCTCCGCTTGCGCTATCACAGGGAAAGTTCTCGCATACAATAAAAACAAAACAAAGAAGAATCCTATTGTTCCTATGAAAATTCCAATATCTACAAATGTTGGCGAAAACATTGTCCATGAAGATGGCAAGTAATCTCTGTGTAAAGAAGTTACAATAATCACGAATCTTTCAAACCACATACCAATATTAACAACGATGGACATTATAAAAGAAAACATAATACTTGTTCTTAATTTCTTAAACCACATAAACTGAGGTGAAAATACATTACAAGTCATCATTGACCAATATGCCCACCAATAAGGCCCTGTAGCTCTATTTAGGAAAGCGTATTGCTCATATTCAACTCCTGAATACCAAGCCATAAAAAGCTCCGTAATGTAAGCGACTCCGACAATAGAACCTGTAATCATGATTACAATGTTCATCAATTCGATATGCTGTATAGTGATATAAGCTTCTAAGTTAGACACTTTTCTCATGATAATAAGCAATGTGTTTACCATGGCAAACCCTGAGAAAACGGCACCTGCAACAAAGTATGGAGGAAATATAGTAGTATGCCATCCAGGTATTACTGACGTAGCAAAGTCCATAGATACAATAGTATGCACAGAAAGTACAAGTGGAGTAGCTAATCCAGCAAGTACCAAAGATACTTCTTCAAAACGTTGCCAGTCTTTTGCTCTACCGCTCCATCCGAAACTTAATATCGAATAAACTCTTTTATTAAAAGGAGTTATCGCTCTATCCCTTAGCATCGCAAAATCGGGTAACAAGCCTGTCCACCAGAACACTAATGATACTGACAAGTAAGTAGAAATTGCGAATACATCCCAAAGCAGAGGTGAATTAAAATTCACCCATAAGGATCCAAATTGATTTGGTATCGGAAGCACCCAGTAAGCTAACCATGGACGACCCATGTGTATAATTGGGAATAAACCAGCTTGGATAACTGAAAATATTGTCATTGCTTCTGCAGATCGGTTAATCGCCATTCTCCATCGCTGACGGAATAATAACAATACTGCCGAAATCAAAGTGCCCGCATGACCAATACCAACCCACCAAACGAAGTTTGTGATATCCCATGCCCAACCAACTGTTTTATTTAATCCCCATGTTCCAATTCCTGTAGATACAGTGTATATAATACAGCTTACTCCCCATAGGAAGGCAGCTAGTGCGATTGAAAATACAATCCACCAATGTTTGTTTGCTTTACCTTCTACAGGCGCAGCTACATCTACTGTTACGTCGTGATAATTTTTATCACCTATAACTAAAGGTTTTCTAATGGGTGCTTCGTAGTGAGACGACATAATCCTTTATCTTGTTTCTTATTAATAATTTTTTGTACTAGGTATTTCTAACTTTAACGTGATAAATCACATTTGGTTTTGTTCCAACATGTTCCAAAAGATGATACATTCTTTCATCCTCAGCTAGTTTAGTGATTTCAGCTTCTTTATCGTTAACATCTCCAAATTTCATTGCGCCGTTAGAACAAGCGTTTGAACATGCAGTTTGAAATTCTCCATCGACAACAACTCTTCCTTCTCTTTTTGCATTTAAAATTGTCGCTTGTGTCATTTGAATACACATAGAACATTTCTCCATAACTCCACGTGAACGAACATTAACATCTGGATTTAAAACCATACGCCCTAAATCATCATTCATATGATAATCAAATTCACTGTTTTCGTTATACAAGAACCAGTTAAAACGACGTACTTTATAAGGACAGTTGTTTGCACAGTAACGAGTACCAACACATCTATTGTAAGCCATATGATTTTGACCTTGACGACTATGAGAAGTAGCAGCAACTGGACAAACTGTCTCACATGGTGCGTGATTACAATGCTGACACATTACAGGTTGAAAAGAAACTTGAGGATTATCTGCTGCCTTTTCCATTTCACTAAAAGTAGATAACGAGTCAGACAAACCAGCTATATTATCTTTTCTTTCATTATCCCCTTCGAAGGTGTCTTCGGAAGAATAATATCTATCGATACGCAACCAGTGCATATCACGACTTCTCCTGACTTCCGCTTTACCTACCACAGGAACATTGTTTTCAGCATGACATGCAATTACACAAGCACCACAGCCAGTACAAGAATTTAAATCAATAGAAAGGTTGAAGTGATGTCCTATTGAACGATCAAATGAATCCCATAAATCTACTGATGTCGCTTTTACTTCTTCATGGTTCAAAGATACCATTGGAACTTCATTCCAAACTTCAGCATCTTTAGTATTGAATATTTCCAAAGTAGTTTCTTTGATAATATCACCTCTACCCATCAATGTTTTTTGGCCTTGAACACAAGCAAACTCATGCTCTCCGTCTGCCTTAGCGAATGTAACAGACTGTACATTGTTAAAGCCTTTATATAAAGGATAAGCGTTCAAACCTACCTGCATTTCTTCTTTTAAAGCTGCTTTCCGACCGTAACCTAAAGCTAAACCAATTGTTCCAACAGCTTGACCAGGCTGAACAATAACTGGGACATTATCTAATTTCAAACCATCAGCGGTAGTAATAGAAGCATAACTTCCATTCAAACCACCATTTGCAACGATTTCATTAGACAAACCTAATTGTCTAGCATCGGCATTCGAAACGGTAACATAGTTATCCCACGACACTCTGGTAATAGGGTCTGGAAACTCTTGTAACCAAGGATTATTAGCTTGTTGTCCGTCACCCATCCCTGTTTTGGTATACAATACTAGTTCAAAACCAGCAGCAGCTTTCGATTGCGCTAAGGCATTAGCAGCAGCACTATAATCAGCCGAAGCAGCAGATAGCGGTTGAGAAACTCCAACATTAACACCATCATGAACTATTTTATTCCAAGTCGCACCGGTTATAAATGCTGATGAATTTGCTTTTAAATAATCGTAATAATCACCAGACATCCCATTCAATGACATTAAAACATCTTGAAGTTGTTTTGTATCGAATAAAGGACGTATCGTTGGTTGAGTTAAACTATAAGTACCTTTAGTAAGGCTTAAATCACCCCAAGCTTCTAAATAATGAGGAACGGGAGCCGCAATGCTACTTACCAAAGCAGTTTCGTGTTCCTTTAAAGTTAAAGAAACAGAAGTTTTAACTTTCTTAAGTCCGTCAATAAACGATGTTGAATCTGCTAGAGTATAAACTGGATTGACACCACTCATTATCAAAGTATGCACGCTTCCCGCATTCATATCTTTAATTAACTGAGATACTTTTTCATTTGAACCTTTTCTTATTTGTCTTGACCCAGAGGTAGTGAAAGATTTACTAGCTAAGACCTGATTGATAGCCAAAACTAATAATTGAGCATTTTTATCTTGAATACCAGAAACTAAAAGCCCCTCTGCTCCAGCGGCCTTCAATTGTTGTGCTGCTTTTGTTACTTCCGCTTTAAATTTAGCATCCAAATTTACGGAAGCAGATGAGCCAGTTACAATATTGTATATGTGTACTAAAGCTTGCTTTTGATTTGCAGTTGACATAGCCAAACGCTTATCGGCGGCAGCACCAGAGAGAGTCATGTTCGCTTCCAATTGAATGTGACGAGACATTTTTCCGTTTTTAGGAACTCTACCTTGGGTATAACCTGAATCGTATCCACCACCTTGCCAATCTCCAAGAAAATCAGCACCGACAGAAACAATAAGAGAAGCTTTAGAAAAATCATAGTCTACCAAAGCTCTTTCACCGTATACAATCTCAAATGCATCTAATGCTTCAGATGAAGAAACCGCATCATAAACCACATGCTTCGCACTTGGATTTAAGGCGATAAACTCAGCTATCAACTTTTCAGTTGACGGACTCGCTAACGTATTAGTTAATAAAACAACCTGACCTGCATCAGCTTTAGCATCCACAAGACTTGCTTTAATTTTTGCATCTACTGCAGACCATGTTGCGGTTTGACCCCCAACTTTCGGTTGTTTCAAACGCATATTATCATATAACGATAATATAGAAGCATGAATTCTGGCATTAGCAGTAAATTTGGCACCAGCAATAGTATTGTTATCTATTTTAATAGGACGCCCTTCACGTGTCTTAACAAGTAAGTTTGCGAAATCAAAACCGTCAAATACGGAAGTCGCATAATAATCTGCTACTCCTGGAATGATTTGTTCTGGTTGTAATACGTACGGTATCGACCTGTTCACAGGACCTTCGCAAGCCGCAAGCGTAGCTGCTGCAGTACTAAATCCCACGTACTTTAAAAAATCACGACGTGATGTTGAAGAAGTTGACAGCGCGTCATTATTTCCTAAAAACTCTTCAGTAGGAATTGCTTCAACAAATTCGTTATTTCTAAGCGCCTCAACAACAGAACCGTTTTCAAGTTCTTCAACACTTTTCCAGTATTTTTTGTTTGATGACATTGTATATAAATATTAAAATCTTAATGATTTGATTAATAGTGGCATTTTCCGCATTCCAAACCACCCATTTGAGCGGCAGTCAATTTGTCTACACCGTATTTTTTAGAAAGCTCATCATGAATTTTTGTATAATATTCATTCCCTTTCATTTTAACTTCAGTCTTTCTGTGACAATTAATACACCAACCCATCGTTAATGGTGCGAATTGCTTCTGGATTTCATAAGTCTCAACAGGACCATGACAAGTCTGACATTCTATTCCAGCAACAGTAACGTGCTGCGAATGATTAAAATAAACAAAATCAGGCAAATTATGAATACGAACCCACTTAACTGGTTCTGTTTTTCCAGTATAAGACTGTGTAGCTTTATCCCAACCTACCGCAGTATATAATTTTTGAATTTGCTCATCATAAAATGCTTTGCTGTATTCAGGAGTAGCAGTTGATTCAGCTACTTCCGCAATATTCTTATGACAATTCATACAAACATTTAACGAAGGTATCCCCGCATGCTTACTTACTCTGGCCGAAGAGTGACAATACTTACAATTAATCTCATTATCACCAGCGTGGATTCTATGAGAATAATGAATTGGTTGAATAGGCTCATAATTTTGATCTACGCCGATTTGCATTAAAAAACCATAGACGAAATAAGCACCGGCCAGCAATAAAAATATTGAAGTTACGAGAATCAAAAATTGATTTTTAGCAAACGCTTTCCAGATCGGAATCGTAGGATCTTTTGGAGCAACTTCTATTCCATTTACTTTAGCCACTTTTCTCAAAACATTATTCACTAGGAATAACATTATTACCAATACTGTCATAACAAGAGCAAGAGCACCTAAGATCAAATTATCCGAAACATCACCTTTTGGAGTAGCGCCTGCAACAGCTGTACCAGCTGCAGCAGCAGGAGCTTCTGCTTTTGGCTCTGAGGTGTATGCAATAATATCGTCAATATCTGTTTCTGAAAGCGCAGGAAACGCAGTCATAACAGCTTTATTGTTTTCTTCATAGACCTTCACTGCTGCTGCATCTCCGGACTTTATTAAAGCAGAACTATTGTGAATCCACTTATAAAGCCACGGCATATCGTGCTTTGAAGCGATGCCTCTTAACATAGGTCCTGTTGCTTTAGCATCTAACTTATGACACGCAGCACAATTTGAATTAAAAAGCTCTTTACCCTTTACTGGGTCACCACCTTGCGTGGCTACTGGAACTTCAGCTGCTGCTGCTGCCGCCGGAGCAGCAACTTGCGCAATTGAAGTTAAGGAAAAAGTCAGCATTAAAGCTAAACTGAAAAGCATTTTCCTTGAGGTCGAATTATGGTTACCCACCTTTTTCATAACTTATAATGATTATCTACTAAAAATTGTCACAGCTTTTTCTATAAACGCTTATAGAAAAACTGTTCCGCTATTTTAAACTTCGACAAAAATACGACTTAAGAACTATTCACAAAACCCTAAAATAACCTTAATTCCAATTTATATTTGTTCTAAATAGCAATTAAGTTTTCCATTCGTTCATTAAGTACTATTTTTGCCTAAAAAACCATCACGTTATGAGAATTTCACCAATAAATATAGCCCTTTCCTACTCCTTTGCCTTATGTATTATAAGCGCCAATTCTAGTGCTCAGGATCGAAATGTCAACATCACACAAGACCCAAAGTTTGAACAATTGCTGAACGAAAAAAGAAAAATTAATCACTCAATAGCTGTAAATGAGCGTTATAAAATCCAGGTATTTAGTGGAGACGCAGAGAAAGCAAAAAAGGCACTAATTGACTGCAAGGAACTTTTCACAAACCTTGACGGAACAATCGTATTCAACACCCCAAATTACAAAGTATGGATTGGAAACTTCAAAAACCGCATAGAAGCGGAACGAAATCTGATTGAAATCAAAAAAATATATGAAAATGCCCTTTTAATAAAACCACAGAAATAATTTGCCAAGAATTACTCTTTTAAAAATAGTTAAAGTAAAAAGCCAGCCCGCGCTAAAGTGCATTTCTTTGCGCAAAACCTGTTGAAAACAATACTATTTACTTTTTAATTTAACTAGCTACTTATTGCAAGCACGAGAATTGCGGGCAAACTGGTAAGTTACTATCTAAAGTAGTCCTCCCAGAAAGCCACTGGGCCGTTAGTTTATTACTCGTAAACCTTTTGTTATACCAGCGCCGTGAGTCTTGCCTGGATATTGATATACATAATTACTAACATCTTTTAAATTTTAATTCTATCTGATTATGTAAATATCTAACAACGTTATGCATCATCTAAGTTTCTCCAAAAGTCCAACCAAGTAACAAACCCCATCACTTTTACCAATAAATATTATACTATTATTAGGCATAAAGAGTCACCTTGGAAAATGAGGTCCAAATCTAAAACCTTATTTTTTTTTTTACATATTAAACTATAAATATCTAAATGACTATTTGAAGATTCTCTTCTACTGTAGTAAACTCCTCTAACTTATCATATATTGAATCTGGATTTTCAGCTTATGGGAGGACTTGTTTTTCAGAATGAATACTATTTTAAATAATAAAGGTAAAACACCTGCTAAAGTAAAAGTTTTGCTGTTTTATTGATTTTTTTTGGTCTTAACTTCTAAAAACAATCACTCAAATATCTTCAAACCTTAGCATGCTTTTGTAGATATTACCAATAACTACTCCTAAAATCTAAATTAATACACTAATAAAACCAAGCTCTTCTTTAAGTTCTTTCTCGTAATACTCACGTTGGGAAATATAGTTAAAACAAAAAAAATCCCGACGAATCGGGATTTTTACATGTATATATTGAAAGTTCTATTTCAATTTCTTTTTTATTGCTACCTCGTGGTAAGCTTCAATGACATCTCTTTCTTCGATATCATTGTATCCTTTAATTTGGATACCACAATCATAACCTTTGGCAACTTCTTTGACATCATCTTTGAAACGTTTCAATGCAATAAGCTCACCTGAATGAACCACAACTCCTTCACGGATAATTCTGATTCTTGAATTTCTTGAGATCTTACCGTCCATAACCATACAACCCGCGATTGACCCTACTTTAGAGATTTTAAATATCTCTCTAATTTCAGCAGTCCCCAAAATTTCTTCTTTCATCTCAGGCGCTAGCATTCCTTCCATTGCATCCTTCAAGTCATCGATAGCTGCGTAGATAATAGAATAATAACGAATATCAATTTCTTCCTTGTCTGCTAACTGTCTTGCATTTCCAGCAGGACGAACATTAAATCCGATAATGATTGCATCAGACGCTGAAGCTAACATAACGTCAGTTTCAGTAATTGCTCCAACACCTTTATGTATAATATTAATTTGAATCTCTTCTGTAGATAATTTAGAGAACGAGTCAGATAATGCTTCAACAGAACCATCAACATCTCCTTTGAGGATTACGTTAAGTTCTTTAAATTGACCTAATGCAATTCTACGCCCAATTTCATCTAAAGTAATATGACGTTGTGTACGAACTGATTGCTCACGCATTAATTGAGAACGTTTTGATGCAATTTGTTTTGCTTCTTTTTCGTCTTCAAAAATATTGAACTTATCACCAGCTGTTGCAGCTCCGTCGAGACCTAAAACAGATACTGGAGTAGATGGTCCTGCTATCAAAAGAACATTTCCTCTTTCATCATGCATCGCTTTAATCTTACCATGATGTTTTCCAGCCAACATATAGTCTCCCACTTTAAGTGTACCATGTTGCACTAATATTGTAGAAACATATCCTTTACCTTTATCTAGGAAGGCTTCAACTACAGTTCCTTGCGCTGCTTTGTTTGGATTTGCTTTTAAATCTAAGACTTCCGCTTCTAATAGGACTTTTTCTAATAATTCTTGAACTCCTGTTCCCACTTTTGCAGAGATATCATGGGATTGGTATTTTCCACCCCAATCTTCAACAAGTAAATTCATACCTGCCAATTTCTCCTTGATTTTCTCAGGATTAGCATTTGGTTTATCCACTTTATTGATAGCAAATATAATTGGAACACCAGCTGCTTGAGCATGGCTAATTGCTTCTTTTGTTTGCGGCATTATATCATCATCAGCAGCAATCACAATAATGGCTATATCTGTAACTTGAGCTCCACGTGCACGCATGGCGGTAAACGCCTCGTGACCAGGTGTATCAAGGAAAGCTATTTTTTGACCGTTATCCAAAGTTACTCCATAGGCACCAATATGCTGAGTAATTCCTCCAGACTCTCCTGCAATAACATTTTCTTTACGCACATAATCTAGTAAAGATGTTTTACCGTGATCGACGTGACCCATCACAGTTACGATAGGTGCTCTGAAGACCAAGTCTTCTTCTCTATCCTCAATAACTTCGACATTATCCTCGATATCAACAGTAATGAATTCAACTTCAAAACCAAATTCATCTGCTACAATTGTCAATGTTTCTGCATCAAGACGCTGATTCATGGTAACCATGATTCCAAGAGACATACATGTTCCAATAACTTTTGTAATTGGCACATCCATCATTATCGCAATTTCACTAACAGTAACAAATTCAGTAACTTTAATAGTTTTACTTCCTTCGTCTATAGCTCTTTGCTCATCATCAGACTTCTGACGGTGTGTATCTCTTTTGTCTCTTCTGTATTTAGCCGCTTTAGATTTACCACCTTTTTTACCTTGTAGTTTCTCTAAAGTCTCTCGAATTTGGTTTTTAACTTCCTCTTCGGTTGGCTCTACTTTTGCAACGATCGCTGGTCTGTTTCCTTTTACGAATCCAGGTCTAGAACTTCTATTAGCATTATAACCGCCCCCACCTACATTTGGCGTTATTTTATTAGGGTTTGGTGCACCGGGAACCCCAGGAGGTCTGGGCGTGCCAGGTTTTGGCGCGATTCTTTTACGTTTATTTTTATTAGCATTACTCGCAGCGCTACCAGGTGCTCCCGGTTTGTTTGGAGTAATTTTAGGCTCTTCTTTTTTCTTTTTCGGTTTGTTAAACTGAGACAAATCAATAGTCTGTCCAGTTAACTTGGTACCTGATAATTTTTGATATTGAGTAGTTAGCGCTTCCTCAGCAGGGGTTTCCGCCGTTTTAAGCGCAGCCTTAGCTTCTGGAGTAGCAATCCTGGTCACTCCACCGACAGCTTCTTTAACAACCTCAGGTTTTTCTACTTTTTTAGCTATTTTTATTCCAGCAACAGGTTTTATCTCTTTTTTGTCTGAATCAACTTTGCCCTCCACAGGTGCTTTAGGTACTGGCTTTTCAGCTACAACTTCAACTTTAGGAGTCTCTGCTTTAGGTTCCTCAACCTTAGGAGATTCTGTTTTTTCAACAGCTACTTTAACCGGAGCTACGGGCGCTTTCTTTTTATCAAGATCTATTTTACCAACTTGAACAGGACCAGCAATAACAGCTCTCGCTTTTACAACTTCTTGTTGTTGTTTAAGGATTTCTTCGTCATGCTTACGCTTATCTTCAATTTCCTTTTCTCTCTCAACACGTAAAGCTTCTTTCTCTTTTCTCCTCTCTTCGCCTACTTCTTTTGAAGCCTCTTTTTTGCCTCTATCACCTGCAAACTGACCGCACAAGACATTGTATACATCATCGGAAATTTTTGTGTTTGGATTTGCTTCAATAGCAATTCCTTTATCTTTTAGATAATCCACAGCTCTTTCCAAAGAAATATTCAATTCCCTTAAAACTTTGTTTATTCTAATAATTCTCTCTTCAGACATAAAACCTTTTTATTATTACCTTTTTTGTTGTGTTGTTAGAAGCATGCACTTAACTGTCAAACTCTTCCTTCAATATGCGCATTACATCTAGAATAGTTTCCTCTTCTAGGTCGGTTCTTCTCACTAAATCTTCTACATCTTGTTTCAAAATACTTTTTGCGGTATCCAATCCAATTTTAGCAAATTCTTCAATAACCCAGTCTTCAATTTCATCTGAAAACTCAGTTAATTCCACATCATCATCGTCAGCAGCTGCGCCAGCAACATCTCCTTCGCGAATAACGTCTAATTCGTAACCAGTAAGCAGTCCCGCCAATTTAATATTATGACCTCCTCTACCAATCGCTTTAGAAACTTCTTCAAGTTTCAAAAACACTTCAGCTCTTTTAGTCTCTTCATTAATTTTAATGGAAGATATTTTCGCAGGACTTAATGCTCTTGTTATATACAATTGTATGTTATCAGTATAATTAATAACATCAATATTTTCATTTCCTAATTCACGCACAATTCCGTGTATACGAGACCCCTTCATACCTACACAGGCTCCAACAGGATCAATCCTGTCATCATACGAATCTACGGCAACTTTAGCTTTTTCACCTGGTATTCTTACAACATTTTTAACTAATATCAATCCATCAAATACTTCAGGAATTTCTTGTTCAAATAATTTTTCCAAAAATGTCTCAGAGGTTCTGGACATAATAATTTGTGGTTTATTCCCTTTTAGCTCAACACTTTCTATAATCCCACGAATATTATCTCCTTTACGGAAAAAATCAGATGGTATTTGCTTTTCTTTTGGTAAAATGATTTCGTTTCCTTCATCATCGACTAAAATAACCACTCTAGGTCGAACATGATGTACTTCGGCAGTATAAATTTCGCCTATTAAATCTTTAAATTGCTTATAAAGATTTGTATTATCGTGTTCGTGAATTTTAGAAATTAAATTTTGGCGCAAAGCCAAGATCGCTCTTCTTCCTAAATCAATCAACTTGACCTCTTCAGAAACATCTTCACCAATTTCAAAATCCGGTTCGATTTTTCTAGCTTCTGTCAAAGTAATTTCTTCGTTTTCAAAATCTAGATCTTCATCAGCAACGATTATTCTTCTTCTCCAAATTTCCATATCTCCTTTGTCAGGATTTATGATGATGTCGAAATTATCGTCTGAACCGTATTTTTTTTTCAATGCATTTCTAAATACATCTTCTAAAATTGCCATAAGCGTTACACGATCAATGAGTTTATCATCTTTAAACTCTGAGAATGAATCGATTAATGCTAAGTTTTCCATGCGAATTCTTTAATTAAAATGTTACTGTAACAATTGCTTCTTTTATATCTCCATAAGGAACTTCGAGGGTCTTCTGTACCGTCTCCTTGCCTTTTCCTATTTTTTTAGGTTCTCTTGCTTTCCAAGACAAAATTACAAAATCATCGTTAGCTTCCACTAATTCTGCCTCTATATTTTCTGTTTCAGTTTTCACAATCAATATTCTACCTACGTTTTTCTTGTATTGTCTGATGTGTTTTAATGGCGATGAAACCCCGGCTGAAGCCACTTCCAAAGAAAAATCTTGCTCTTCTCTGTCTAAATTATTCTCAATTACACGACTGACGTCAATACAATCTTGTAAAACCACTCCATTGTCATCATCTAAAGTTATAATAACTTTAAAAGCATCCGTGATAGTCACATCTATCAAAAAAAGCGATGGCTTTTCTGAAAGAGCTTCTGTCAACAATAAATTTACTTTTTCTTTAAATGCCATATTTTTATAAAAAGAGGGGACATTTAGTCCCCTCATTACTTAGTTTTTAATAAATAACCGTGCAAATATAGTGTTTTTTTATAAATTGAAATAATAGATTGCTGTTAAAATATTTCTTATCTTTAATGTAGCATTAAAATAAAGGTTTTTCGATAATTAAATCTTTCGTATTATGAAACGAATTCTTGTTCCAACCGATTTTTCAGCGCATGCTAACAACGCATTACAGGTAGCCGCTCAAATAGCAAAAAAAACTAAAGCCGAAATCTTTTTAATACATATGTTGGAAATACCGACCCAAATTAATGACGCTATAGTGGGAGCAGCTGGGGTACCCGAAGTGATGTTGTTTATAAAAAAGATAAATGAGACCCTCCTAAAAAGCAAAGAGAAAAATTCTTTACAAGGGGTAAAAATCACTGAATCCATAAAATTCGGAAGAACTTTTGAAGGGATACTTTCTTTTAGCGAAAAAAATGAAATAGATTTGATAGTTATGGGGTCCCACGGAGTTTCTGGCATCGAAGAAGTACTTATTGGTTCTAATACTGAAAAAATAGTACGATTGTCAGATGTTCCAGTTCTAGTTATTAAAAAGAAAACCACTCAATTTACACCTACTAACTTTGTTTTTGCGTCAGATTTTTCAAAAGAAATAAAAAAACCTTTTAAAAAGATGGTAGAATTCGCCTCAATTTTTGATGCTAAAATTAATTTAGTAATGATTTGCACTCCGAATAGCTTTAAAACCACGGCCGTTGCAGAACAAATAATAAGCAATTTCATCTCTGGTTTTAAGCTTAAAAACTACAGCACACATATTTACAATGATCTAAATATAGAAAAAGGAATCTCAAACTTCTCTAATTCAATAGATGCAGATTTAATTGGATTATGCACCCACGGCCGGACAGGCTTAGCACACTTTTTCACAGGAAGCATTAGTGAAGACTTAGCAAATCATGCGGTAAAACCAGTAATCACTTTTAAAATTTAATCGAAGTTTACTTGACAAAGCAATTGCGCAGGAAAAATTTAGATTCATCCCAGTTATTTACTAAAAAGCATAAAAAAAAGCCTCTCAAAAATTGAGAGGCTTTACGTTGGTCTACAAGGACTCGAACCTTGAACGACTGTACCAAAAACAGTTGTGTTACCATTACACCATAGACCATCATTGCCGTTAAGCGAGTGCAAATCTATAATAAATTTTAGTTTGCACAAACTTTTTTGACACTTTTATCAAAAATAAATTCAATACAATTCCGCGCAACCAAACGCCATTCCGAAAATTACTTAAAACCAATACGTTACCAAATTTAATTAGTTTGACAGAAAACTTACCGAATGCTCATGACCTTAACTAAAAAAAACATTTTCTTTGTGACAGATATTATAACTAAAATTCAATACATGAATAAGGAGACATTCAACTTCAATAGATGGAATACGATTATTGGTTGGTTAGCATTCGGGATTGCATTAATAACCTATACCTTAACCGTTGAACCAACAATGAGTTTTTGGGATTGTGGAGAATATATTGCCACGGCAGCAAAACTTGAAGTTGGACATCCACCCGGAGCCCCCTTGTTTCAGATGATTGGTGCTTTTTTTTGCCATGTTTGCCTCAGACAATGAACACATTGCCATAATGGTAAATATGACCTCCGTTTTTTCAAGCGCTTTTACCATTTTATTTCTATTTTGGTCCTCCTCGATGATTTTGAAAAAACTGATTTCCAGAATTTCAGACTCGAACGTCAAAAATGACTCAACAAATCAAATTAATAAGAGTAATTCCATTGTGATTCTAGGGAGTTCCTTTGTTGGTGCTTTGGCCTACACCTATTCAGATAGTTTTTGGTTTAATGCAGTGGAAGCAGAAGTGTATGCTATGGCTACCCTACTTATATCTTTACTTTTTTGGCTTGGCTTGCGCTGGGAACAGGATATGGATTCCCCAAGAGGAAACAAATGGTTACTAGTAATTTCTTTAGTTATTGGATTATCATTTGGGGTTCACTTTATGGCGCTACTGACAATTCCTTCTATTGGTCTTTTATACTTCTTTAAACATTACAAAACGGTAACTATTAAGAACTTCATTATCGCAAATGTTGTCGTGATTTCTGTCTTACTATTTATTTTTAAATTACTATTGCCATTAACAATGGCATTCTTTGCTAAAAGCGAGATCTTTATGGTAAACAGCTTTGGGATGCCCTTTAATTCGGGAACTATTTTTGTAACACTACTGCTTATTGCTTTCTTTTATTTTGCATTAAAATACACCCAAAACAAAGGGATGGTTCAGTACAACACACTCCTTTTATGTGTTTTGTTCATCTTAATCGGGTTTTCTACCTGGATGATGCTTCCCATCAGAGCAAACGCGAATACGGTTATTAATGAAAACAAACCGTCGGATGCTACAGAGGTTCTTGCCTATTATAATAGAGAACAATATGGCGTAAACCCTTTGTTTTACGGGCCCCAATATACAGAAACTTTTGCCGGACTGGACAGTGAAAAGCCTTATCTTGACAAAGCCCCCAACTACGAAAGGGATTATAAAATAGGCAAATATATTATCACAAATAATTTCAAGAATTCTGTTCAAAATAGTGACGATGCCCAAAAAACCTTTCTTCCTAGAATGTGGAGCACAGATCATATCGAGAATTACATGAACTTCACGAATGCTCCAGCTTTTAGATTAAATCCTGCATATCCATATGCAGAAGATTTAGCAAAATACGGAGTCGATATCAATAAAATATCTGAGGAGGATTACAATAGAGCGATAGCACAGCTCAAAAATGAGATCCAAAAAACGGTAGCTGAATTCAGAAGTGCCTATGCCCAAAAACAAATTGACAATGATGGCTATGTAAAATTCCTAAAAAGTTATGGCGAATATTTGATTATTGATAAACCAACAACTGTAGATAATTTTAGCTTCATGTTCGAATACCAATTTGGCTACATGTATTGGAGATATTTGATGTGGAATTTTGTTGGTAGACAAAATGATGTACAAGGAAGATATGATAATCAAGACGGAAATTGGCTTAGTGGAATAAAGTTTATTGACGAATTGCATGTAGGGTCTCAAGACAACTTACCCTCTGATGTGTTAAACAACAAAGGCCGTAATGTTTATTACTTTTTACCATTCTTACTCGGAATCATTGGCTTATTATATCATGCCGAGAAAGATTTAAAAAGTTTTTATGTCGTACTGGTTCTATTCCTTTTTACTGGATTTGCCTTAAAGATATATTTGAACGAAAGGCCCTTTGAACCTAGAGAGAGGGACTATGCCTTAGTTGGCTCGTTCTATGTGTTTGCCATTTGGATAGGACTTGGGGTTTATGCACTCTATGATAGCGCCCGAAAGTATTTAGCACCAAAAATAGCAGGTCCTGTAATTATCTGTGCCAGTTTATTAGCTGCACCAGTTCTTATGGCGTCTCAAAATTGGGATGATCACGATCGCTCTGGGAAATATACCGCATTAGCCATGGCTAAAGCCTATTTAACTTCATGCGACCCCAACGCGATTCTATTCACCATAGGAGACAATGACACCTTCCCGCTCTGGTATGCCCAAGAAATAGAGCACATCAGGACTGACGTAAAAATCGTAAACACCAGCCTTTTCATGACCGACTGGTATATTGACCAAATGAAAAGGAAAACATACGAATCGGAACCATTACCCATTTCTTTCACACATGATCAATATGTGGGAGATAAACTGGATTACGTAGTTCATATTCCAAAAACAGAAAGCAGATGGGATCTAAAAGACTTCATTGATTTTATTAAAAACCCAAAGTCAACTGTTAGTATGCAAAATGGGCAAACGATCCATTTTTATCCAACAAATAAAATAAGAATTCCTGTTGACAAGGAAAATATAATAAAAAACAAAGTAGTTGCTGCTAAATATAATGATTCCATAGTTCCATATATCGACATCGACATTAAAGGAAATGCAATTTATAAAAACAGACTGATGATGCTTGATATTGTTGCCAATAACAACTGGGAAAGACCTATTTACTTTAGCGGTGGCGCTTTCGATAACGAAGACTACCTTTGGATGAAAGAATACCTTCAACTAGACGGTATGGTTTATAAATTAGTCCCTCTACAAACAAAGATTCCTAAGGACGGAAGCCCATTAGATATGGGGCAAATAGATTCTGATAAAATGTATAACAATATCATGAACTGGGAATGGGGAAATAGTGACAGTGATAAAATATATCATGATCCAGAAACCCGAAGAGAAAGCATAACCTACAGAACCAATCTTGCCCGATTAATGGATAAATTGATTGAAGAACGCAAAATCGGAAAGGCTAAAAAAGTCATTGACCTGGCCATGACAAAAATGCCGCTGGATAAATTTGGCTATTACTCCTTAGTGGAACCGTTTACAAAAGGATACTACCAAGTTGGTGAAAAAGCGAAAGCGCAAGATCTTTTGGAGAAATTGATGACTAAATACAAAGAGAATCTCAACTATTATACAACTTTACCACCTTCAGACCAGAGCAGCATTGCGATTGACATAATAACAGATATTGAGCGCTACAGAAGCTTATTACAGGTAATGAAAGAAAATGGGGACTTGGCTTTTTACAACAAGAACAAAAGCATTTTCAACACTTACGTTAATATGTTTGAGCGATTTGGCCGCGAAAAAGAGTGATATTTTAAATAAAACAAAGACTTTAAAAAAGCGGCATAATCTTGAGATTGTGCCGCTTTTTTTTTACTTTTAAACTAAAAAGAAACATGGGGTTTTACTGGATAAAAACGCATTCGATCATAAAGAAACTGTTTTCTAAGTATATATGGGATTTACCCAATAATGAAAATAAAATTTATCTTACGTTTGATGACGGCCCTACCCCCCAAATTACAGAATGGGTTTTAGAACAGTTGCATCAGCACAATGCGAAAGCCACTTTCTTTTGTATAGGAAAAAACATAGAGGCCTACCCGTTGATTTTTACAAAAATAATCAAAATTGGCCATCGCATAGGGAATCACACTTTTAATCATTTAAACGGATGGAAAACAACCACAGAGGAATATTCTGCTAACATTTCGCTTTGTGACGATTCGCTTTCTAATCTGATATTAGAAGCTAGTAACAAAAAGTCTAAAATATTCCGACCTCCTTATGGTAAAATTAAACCAAAACAGGCAAAAGAAATACTTAAACAGGGATACAAAATTATAATGTGGGATGTGCTAAGTGCTGATTTTGATCAAACTATATCAAAAGAGAAATGTTTGAAGAATGTGATTTCAAAGATAAAACCGGGAAGTATAATAGTTTTTCACGACAGTGTAAAAGCATTCAAAAATCTTGAATACGCACTACCTAAAGTTTTAGATTATCTGGATGAGAACAACTTTAATTACGAAACGATTTAATGGAAGTATTGGCTTAGAAATTACAATTGCTCTTGCACAATACTAATAAGAGTATTGGCATCCAGCTCCCCTGATTGTCTCCAAATTATCTGCCCTGCCTTGTATATCATAAGTGTAGGTAATCCTTTAATACGTAAAGCATCCGCTAATTCTTGATTTTTGTCTACGTCGATTTTAATGACTTTGGCCTTATCCCCAAGAGCCGCCGCAACATCTCTAATAACAGGATGCATGGAAACCGATGATTCATTCCAATCTGTGTAAAAATCAATCAACACAGGTACGTGTGTGCTTATTAGTTCTCCAAATTTTGACATAATACCAAAAATTTAATATTTAAATCTATTTAAAATCCTAGACATTAATTTACAAATGTAGCATTTTTAACGAATTATGCCACACTCTTGCCTTTTTTTAGTTCTATGACAGTAATCTCAGGCATAATCCCCACCCTTCCCGGGTAAGCATGAAATCCAAACCCCCGATTTACATAAACATACCTTCCCAAATTTTCATACAAACCAGCCCATTGCGCATAAACATATTGTGCTAAACTCCATTTGAAGTAACCTGGGATCTCGATCCCAAACTGCATTCCGTGAGTATGACCAGACAAGGTTAAGTGAAAATTACTTTCATGGTTTTTAATTTCATAATCCCAATGGCTCGGATCGTGACTCATTAAAATTTTAAAATCTTTCCTGTCTACGTGTTGAGAAGCTTTATCAATATCTCCAGCCTTTTTAAAATTATGACCCCAGTTCTCCACTCCAATTAAAGCGATTTTATCACTTCCCTTTTCAATATAAGTATGCTCATTCAACATCAGTTTAAATCCAATTTGTCCATAAAGATCTTTTATGGCTTGAAAATTATCTTCTTTATCTTTTTCGGCAGGCCAAGTAACATATTCCCCGTAATCATGGTTCCCCAAAACAGAATATTTCCCAAACTCATGTTCCTTAATCCTGTTGAATGTCTCTATCCAAGGATGCATTTCTTTGGCATCTGTATTAACGATATCACCAGTAAACAAAATCATATCTGAATTTTGCTCATTAACTAAATCAATAGCATAATTAATCTTCTCGGGGTTATCAAAACTGCCACTGTGCACATCTGATATTTGTGTTATCGTAAAACCGTCAAAAGCCTCAGGCAAATCGGGGAAAAATATGCGTTGTTTTATCACTTTATAATTATACTTCCCTATGGTTACTCCATATATTAATGACACGAAAGGGATTGCTGCTAGACCTAATCCTATCTGACTGACAAATCTTCGTCTTGAATTAAGAAAGCTTACATTGTCGTTTTCCAAAAAATAATTTATGGAACCAGCACCAATCCTGAAAATATCTTCACCAAGCAATAGTAAAGTTAGAATCATTTTTGGGATGTACACCACCAAAAGTAACCCCATGGTAAACATGGTTTGCTGTGTCTGGCCTACAGAACGGTCAAATTTCGTAAAGGAATAGACGATAAAAATCAAGATTATAGCACTGATTACTTGGTAAGAAACCAAAACCCATCTTAACTTTACCAAAGTTTTTAAAGCCTGAAAAGCATAAAGCTCAATTATAAGAAGGACAAAACTTAGTAGAAATATACGCACAAACATTATAATTACATTT
Organism: uncultured Flavobacterium sp.; assembly: GCA_937773775.1. Classification (GTDB taxonomy): domain Bacteria; phylum Bacteroidota; class Bacteroidia; order Flavobacteriales; family Flavobacteriaceae; genus Flavobacterium. The sequence goes on along the minus strand of CALJVL010000008.1, from coordinate 10,834 downwards.
TTAGGCAAAATAACAAATTAAGAAACTACTATGAGTTTATATTAATCAATATTTAACAAAAATCGTCCTAAATTTATATTGTCAGGCTAGCATTCTTTAAAATTCAATAAATTACACTCTGATTTAAGCCAATGCCGAAACACCAAACAAAGAAACTCTAAAAACAAAACTCCAATCTGCCGATTATCATAAATATTAAAATCAGTCACTTCTTTATCTTTTAAGTTTTGTACTTTTGAAATCTTTTCAAAATAATAATTATGTCACAACAAAAACGCCTTTTCCTTCTCGACGCTTATGCTTTAATCTTTCGGGGTTATTATGCTTTTATAAAAAATCCCCGAATCAATTCCAAAGGAATGGACACTTCAGCAATTATGGGATTTATGAATTCCTTACTGGATGTAATAAAAAGGGAAAAACCAGATCATTTAGCAGTTGCTTTTGACAAAGGAGGTAGTGACTTAAGAAATGATATTTTTCCAGAATATAAAGCGCATCGCGACGCTACCCCGGAAGCTATTAAAATAGCCGTTCCATACATACAAGATTTATTGCGTGCCATGCACATACCCATCATAGAAGTAAAAGGTTATGAGGCTGATGACCTTATAGGAACCATTGCAAAACAAGCTGAAAAGGAAAATTACAAAGTCTTTATGGTTACTCCTGATAAGGATTTTGCTCAACTAGTGTCTGAAAATATTTTCATGTACAAGCCTGCCCGAATGGGCAATGGAATAGAAATTTGGGGCGTTCCTGAAGTTTTAAAAAAATTCGATATAGAAAGACCCGACCAGGTAATTGATTTCCTAGGTATGATGGGAGATGCAGCCGATAATATCCCCGGACTCCCTGGCGTAGGTGAGGTTACAGCGAAGAAATTCCTAAAAGAATTTGGGACAATGGAAAATCTTTTAGCAAATACCGATAAGCTGAAAGGAAAAATGAAAGAGAATATTGAAGCAAACAAAGAAAAAGGGCTTTTATCTAAAACATTAGCGACTATACTTCTTGATTGCCCCGTAGTTTTTAACGAAACTGATTATGAATTATCAACTCCTGATGTCGAGAAAACAGATGCTCTTTTTAATGAGTTGGAATTCCGAAGAATGGCAGAACAGTTTGATGCCATATTCAAAAAAGGCGGGACCGCAACAACTAATACAGCTGCCGAAGAAGCTAAGCTATATAAAAACCAACAACCAAAAAAAGAGGAACAGTTTGATCTTTTCGCAAGTGCGATACCGAGCGAAGCTTCAGATGCCACGCATCACCAATATTACAATACGTTAGAAAACACAGAGCATTCATATCAGATTATCCAAGGCGACTTGGGCGTGAAGTTACTGTTGCAAAACTTACTAAAACAAGAGTCTGTTTGTTTTGACACGGAGACTACCGGACTGGACGCAATACATGCGGAGCTTGTAGGTATTTCATTTTCATTCGAAAAAGGAAAAGGATATTACGTTCCTTTTCCTGAAAACAAACAAGAAGCTCAGGTTTTGATCGATAAATTTATTCCATTTTTTGAAAATGAGTCTATCGAAAAAATTGGTCAAAACTTAAAATATGATCTCAAAATCCTCTCTAATTACAATATTAATGTAGAAGGGAAATTGTTTGACACGATGATCGCTCACTACCTGATCAATCCGGATATGCGCCATAACATGGACATACTGTCCGAAACCTATTTAAAATACTCTCCAAAGTCCATCGAGACACTGATTGGAAAAAAAGGCAAGAATCAGAAATCGATGCGCGATGTTGATTTAGAGGAAGTCAAAGAATACGCGGCGGAAGATGCCGATGTTACCTTTCAGTTAAAGCAACTGTTCTCTGTCGAATTGGAAAAAACCAAGACAAAGAAACTTTTTGAAGAGATTGAAATCCCTTTGGTAAAAGTTTTGGCAGACATGGAAACAGAAGGTATCAGGTTAGACACTGATTTCCTTAAGTCGCTATCACACGATTTGGACAATGACATTAAAAGGCATGAAGCTGCTATTTATGAAGTAGCAGGAGAAAATTTCAATTTAGCTTCACCCAAGCAACTTGGAGATGTTTTATTTGACAAGTTAAAAATTGGCGGAACCAAACAAAAGAAAACAAAAACAGGCCAATATGCAACAGGCGAAGAAGTCTTAAGCTACTTAGCTAACGAAAATCAAATTGTAAAAGATATTCTTGACTGGCGCCAATTAGTTAAGCTAAAAAATACTTACGTTGACGCTTTGCCAAATCAAGTCGATCCCGTTACCTTGCGCGTGCACACTGATTATATGCAAACCGTTGCCGCTACAGGCCGTTTGAGCTCTAACAATCCCAACTTACAGAACATTCCTATCCGTACGGAACGAGGGAGACAAATAAGAAAAGCATTTGTGGCAAGAGACGAGAACTACACCTTAGTATCTGCCGATTACTCCCAAATAGAGTTACGTATCATTGCAGCACTGAGTGGAGAAGAAAACATGATAAAAGCCTTTTTGAATAACGAAGACATTCATAAATCTACCGCTTCAAAAGTATTTGACGTCCCTCTGGAAGAAGTCACTAGGGAACAACGTAGCCATGCAAAAACCGTGAATTTTGGAATAATATACGGGGTTTCCGCTTTTGGACTGAGTAATCAAACATCGCTCTCCCGTTCAGAAAGTGCCGCTTTGATTGAAGCTTATTACAAAACCTATCCCCGATTAAAAACCTACATTCAGGAACAAATCGAATTTGCGAGAGAAAATGGATATGTACAGACCGTCCTGGGACGCCGTCGTTATTTAACGGACATCAACTCCCAAAACGCAATTGTACGTGGTGGAGCAGAACGAAATGCCGTAAACGCGCCGATCCAAGGAAGTGCGGCCGACATTATCAAAATCGCGATGATTAACATCCATAAAAAACTGATTTCAGAAAACTATAAAAGCAAAATGTTGCTTCAGGTTCATGATGAGCTTGTGTTTGACATCCACAATTCAGAATTGGAAAAAATGAAGGAGATGATCAAGTACGAAATGGAGCACGCCTTTAAACTAGAAGTCCCTTTGGATGTCGATTTAGGAGCCGGAAAAGATTGGCTGGAAGCGCATTAAACCCTCTAAACGAAAAAGCCCACTCCAATTAAGTAAAGAGTGGGCCTTTTATCGAAATTTTATTTATTATTATATTTTTCTGGTCGATTCTCTTTCCTTCAACTTGGTTTTGATGACAACCGTTTCATATGGTTTGTTTTCTTCCTCCGACTCCAGTCTGTCGATAAGCAATTTGGCGGCCACTTCACCTATTTCAACGCCGTGCTGGCTCACCGTCGTCAAGCTTGGAGACAATCTTCTGGAAGCCAATATTCCATCGGCAAAACCGATAATAGAAAGCTCTTCTGGAATTTTATTTCCTCTTTTAAGACCGTACTTCAATGCAGCCACAGAATCACTTTCTTCCAAAGCGAATATTGCATCAATGGCACAGGTTTCAGAAAGTTCTTGAACTCTAAAATTTAAATCATCTTCTGAATCTGTACGAAGAATTATATTCTTATTAATAGCAATATTATTATCTTTCAATGCTTTCAAATAACCCTCTGCTCTCAGTTTTCCCACACTTAAATTATCAACCGAAGAAAACAAGGCAATGTTTTTGCAACCTAAATCAATTAATCGTTGCGTTGCATTTACAGCTGAATTAAAATCATCCACAACCACTTTGTCACAGTCTATCCTTTCCGCAATTCTGTCAAACATTACTATAGGAGTACCATCATTAATAATCGAGGCAAAATGACTGTAATCATTAAGTTTTTGAGCTTCCTCAGAAACTGATAAAACAAATCCGTCAATAGTACCGTTGCTTAACATTTCAAGAGTATGCGCTTCTTTATCCAATGACTCATTAGAGATACACATAATAACATTATATCCCTTTTCATCAGCCACTTTTTCTATACCACTAAATACTTTAGCAAAAAAAGAATTCAGAATATTCGGAATTATAACGCCTATAGTTTTTGTCTTTCTATTTTTAAGATTCAAACCGATGACGTTTGGTTTATAGTTTTTTAACTTTGCATATTCCTTTATTCTTATTTTTGTTTGTTCACTAATTTCAGGACTATCATTAAGTGCTTTTGAAACTGTAGAAACAGAAACATTAAGTTCTTTTGCAATTTGTTTAAGAGTTGCTTTAACTTTCATAAGTAAGTATGTATTGACTTTATTAGTAATTTAAGAGAACCACTGACTTTACCTCCCAAGCAAAAAATGCTCCTGGTGTCAAAAAACAGGAATTCCCACTTTACGCCTAGTACTATTGGCATGCAAGATAAAATTTTATATTTGAAGACGAAAGTAATATAAAAATAAAAAGTAAGCTTAAGCTATAATTCTAAAAGAGGAGCAACACAGCTTATTCTAAATAGACAATTGATAATCAGTGGCCCAACAACTCAAAATTATTCTTTTGCAGGTATTTGAATTTAAAATAAATAATTGTACTTTTGCATCCCCTTTAATGGGGATGGAATGTTTAATTAAAATAATATTATGGACGCATTAAGCTACAAGACACAATCAGCAAGCAAAGCCACCGTTACAAAGGAGTGGATTGTTGTAGATGCTGATGGGCATAACTTAGGTCGTCTTGCATCAAAGGTCGCAATGATCCTTAGAGGTAAGTACAAGCCAAGTTACACACCGCACGTTGACTGTGGGGATAACGTAATTGTTATCAACTCAGAAAAAATCAACCTTACAGGTAACAAAATGGACGAAAAAATCTACATGCGTCACACAGGTTACCCAGGAGGACAAAGAACTTTAACTGCTAAAGTATTGCAATCAAAAAACCCTGCATTATTAGTAGAAAAAGCAGTAAAAGGAATGCTACCAAAAAATAAAATTGGTGCTGAACTTTTCAGAAATTTAAATGTTGTTGTTGGTTCAGAGCACAAACAAGCTGCGCAAAAACCAAGAACAGTTAACCTTAACGATCTTAAGTAATGGGAGTTATTCACAAAATCGGTAGAAGAAAAACCGCTGTTGCACGTGTTTATGTTTCGGAAGGAACAGGAGTAATCACTGTAAACAAAAAAGAATTCGCAACTTACTTCCCAACAGCTACTTTACAGTACAAAGTTATGCAACCTATGTCTATGACAGAGAACGCAACTAGCTTTGACGTAAAAGTAAACGTTTTTGGAGGTGGTTCAACTGGACAAGCAGAAGCTGTAAGAATGGCATTAGCACGTGTTATGTGTGAAGTGAATCCTGAAAACAGATTAATCTTGAAACCAGAAGGTTTATTGACAAGAGATCCAAGAATGGTTGAACGTAAGAAATTCGGTCAGAAGAAAGCTCGTAAGAAATTTCAATTCTCGAAACGTTAATATTGCCTGTCTTGAATACATTTATTCAAGACTTATTGAGTTTATTATTGAATTTAAAACAATGTTGTTGTTGCCTACCGAGGTAGGAATTAGTTTAGCATCTAAATGTATTTAGCCGAGAAATCGCCATTCATACATTGCTAATCAACAGAACGTAAACTAGTACAAAAAATGTCAAACAAAGTAGAAGTAAAAGAATTACTAGAAGCAGGTGTTCACTTCGGACACATGACTAGAAAATGGGATCCAAACATGGCCCCTTACATTTATATGGAACGTAATGGTATACACATTATCAATCTATATAAAACTGCAGCAAAAATTGAAGAGGCTAATGAAGCTTTGAAAAAAATTGCAGCGTCAGGTAGAAAAATATTATTTGTTGCTACCAAAAAACAAGCAAAAGACATCGTTGCTGAAAAAGCAAAAGCTGCAAACATGCCTTACATCACTGAAAGATGGCCTGGTGGAATGCTAACTAACTTCGTTACAATAAGAAAGGCAGTAAAAAAAATGTCTACTATTGATAAAATGAAGAAAGATGGTACTTTCATGACCCTTTCTAAGAAAGAGCGTTTACAAGTTGATCGTCTTCGTGCTAAATTAGAGAAAAATTTAGGTTCAATTTCTGATATGTCAAGATTACCAGCTGCATTATTTGTAGTAGATATCAAAGCTGAACACATCGCAATAAAAGAAGCTCAAAAATTAAACATTCCAGTTTTTGCAATGGTTGATACTAACTCTGATCCTCGTGAAGTAGAGTTCGTAATTCCATCAAATGATGATGCTTCTAAATCAATCGATAAAATTTTATCTTTAGTTACAGCTGCAATTGTTGAAGGACTTTCTGATAGAACTTCTGACAAAGATGCCGATGCAACTGAAAAAGCGGCTCCAGAAGCAGCTGAAAAAGTAGCAGCTCCAGCAACTGAAACAGTGGCTCCAGAAGCAGTTGAAAAAGCGGCCCCGGATACTGAAGCAGCAGCTCCAGCAACTGAAGAATAAAACAAATTTTTAAATTCCAAATTTTAAATTCCAAATTCCATAAAAAAATTAGAAACAGTAAGTTGATAATTTGATAAAATTGGGGTCTGGGATTTAAGAATTGGAATTTTTACTTTTAACCTTAAAAAACAACACATATGGCAACTATAACTGCTGCAGACGTAAATAAATTAAGAACAATGACAGGTGCAGGAATGATGGACTGCAAAAAAGCACTAGTTGAAGCGGAAGGAGATTTTGATTTAGCTATCGAAAACCTACGTAAAAAAGGGCAAAAAGTTGCTGCAAACCGTTCTGATAGAGAATCAACAGAGGGAGCTGCGATTGCTGTCGTAAACGCAGACAAAACTGCTGGGGTTGCTATCACATTAAACTGTGAGACTGACTTCGTAGGAATGAATGAAAGCTTCGTGAAAATGGCAACTGAAATGGCGAATTTAGCATTGAAATTCAACACTAAAGAAGAGTTTCTTGCAGCTGATTTCAACGGAATGACTGTTGCTAACAAATTAATTGAACAAACAGGTGTAATCGGAGAAAAATTACAAATCAATACTTTCGAAAAATTGGAAGGTGCTTTCATCGGTTCTTATATTCACTCTGGTAACAAAATCGCTACATTAGTTTCACTTTCTGCAGCTGTTGAAGGCGCTGAAGAAGTAGCTAGAAATATTGCTATGCAAGCTGCTGCAATGTCTCCTATCGCATTAAACGAAGAAGGTGTTGATGCAGTAACTATCGAAAAAGAAATCGAAATCGCTAAAGATTTACTTCGTCAGGAAGGAAAACCAGAAGCTATGTTAGACAATATCGCTAAAGGTAAATTAGCTCGTTTCTTTAAAGACAATACATTGGTAAACCAAGACTACATTAAAGACAATAAATTAAGTGTTGCTAATTACGTAAAATCTTTAGATAAAGACCTTATCGTTACAGGATTTAAAAGAGCTGCTTTAGGATAATCCTAATCCAACTTATTATATATAAAAAGAGCGATTTGAAATTCAAATCGCTCTTTTTTATTACACTAAATACCGTTCTATCATTTTTTATCATCTGCTTTAAAAGAGTCAAAGCCTCTGGCTCTCATCAAGGCGTCACTTTGGGGGTCGCGTCCTCTGAAACTTCTGTAAGCATCTTCTTGATCTGTAGTATTCCCTACGCTAAAAATGCTTTCGTAAAGCCTCTTTGCAACTTCCTTGTCATATGGTCCGCTTCCTTCCGTAAAAGCCTCATACGCATCCGTACTGATTACGTCAGCCCATAAATAGCTGTAATAACCAGCAGCATAACCATCGCTTGAAAAAATATGCCCAAATTGCGGAATTCTATGTCGCATAACAATTTCTTCAGGCATATTAAGTTCATTTAAAGTTTCACTCTCAAATACGGCTGGATCAATTAAGGTGTCACCAGCCAAATGTAGTTTCATATCTATCAATGAACTTGCAATCGTTTCTACTGTTGAAAATCCCTCATTAAAAGTAGACGCTTTCTCTATACGTTCCACTAGTGCCATCGGAATTGGCTCGTTAGTTTTGTAATGTAATGCAAACCTATTTAACACTTCGGGAGTTTCGAGCCAACGCTCTAAAATTTGAGATGGAAATTCCACATAATCTCTGGCAACGGCAGTACCAGAAAGAGTCGGATAAGTAACATTTGAACACAATCCATGAAGGGCGTGTCCAAACTCGTGAAACAATGTCGTAGCATCAGTCCACGAAATCAAAACAGGCGCATTGTCTGCTCCTTTAATAAAATTACTATTATTTGAGACGATAGTCAAAACGTCCCCATCCATCTTTTGTTGGCTTCTGTAAGCGTTCATCCACGCGCCAGAACGTTTTCCTTTACGGGCGTAAGGGTCAAAATACCAAAGACCAACTAATTCCCCCGTCGTTTTATTTGAAACTTCCCAAACCCTTACATCAGCATGGTATGCGGGCACATTCGTAACCGCTTTGAATTGCAAATCAAAAAGCTCACCGGCAACCCAAAACATACCTTCCCTAAGGTTTTCTAATTGCAGGTATTCCTTCACCACATTCTGGTCAAGATCATATTTTTCTTTCCGCACTTTTTCCGAATAATAACGATAATCCCAAGGCGAAATTTTAAAATTCCCTCCCTCGACATCTACAATTTTTTGCATAGCAGCAACGTCTTTATGAACTTGTGCAACCGCAGGCTCCCATACTGACATCATCAAATCCATCGTGCGCCCGGGTGTTTTAGCCATTTTATTGCTCAAATTCCAATGCGCAAAAGTAGGGAAACCGAGTAATTTTGCTTTTTTGGCCCTTAGCTGCAATATCTGAATAAGGGTTGCTTTATTATCAAATTCATTTTCATTATCGCCTCTTTTGACATACATACTCCAAACTTTGGCCCTTAGTTCCCTGTTATTGCTAAAAGTCAGAAAAGGCTCCACGAATGAACGTGTATTGCCAATCACCCCAAGTACATTCAAATTTCTCTCTTTGGCCTGAGCCATCGCAGCTTTCTTCAAGCCTTCTGGCAAACCGTCAAAATCGCCTTGATTGTTTAAAGCCACATATTCATTGTTTTCCTCGGCCAATAAATTCTGACTGAACGTAGAAAAATAGCTTGCTAATTCGCTATTGATTTTAGCCACTTTCTCCTTTGCTTCAGGATCTAAATTTGCTCCTTCCTTGACAAAATTAGTATAGTTCAACCAGATTAACCTTTGTTGCTCTTTGGTCAACTTCTCTTTATCGGGAGAATTGTACAAGGTTTCAATTCTTTCGAATAATTTTTTATTTTGATAAATCTTACTAGACAAAGAAGCCAATATCGGACCCATTTCCCTTTCGATAGGTTCAAATTCAGGACTGTTCAGATTAGAAGAGTAAATCCCATACACAGTCATAACGCGCTTAAAATCCTTGCCGGCACGTTCCATCTGAGCAATAGTATTTTCAAAAGTAGGCGCCTTAGGATTATTGGCGATTGCATCAACCTCGTTTAAACGCTCCTTAATGGCAACGTCAAACGCAGGCTTGATTTGGGAAATATTATATTCATTAAAAGCAGGTACGCCACCATAAGGCCCTATCCATTTTTTGAGCAACGGGTTGTCAGGATTTCCCTGCGCGTTTATGCTTAACATTGTAGATCCGATCATTAAAGCTGTAATTAATTTTTTCATGTTATTGTAGTCTTACACTTATGTGTTTTTTATTGCTAAATTTAATTAAAAAACTTGAGGAACAGCACTATTTGATGAAATACTAATTGATTTTAATATCTTTGAAAATACAAAATAATTCATAATGGATGATCCTATCAGATGCGACTGGTGCTTGTCCAGCAACTTATACAAAGAATACCACGACCAGGAATGGGGAACTCCCGTTTATGATGATGCCACTTTGTTTGAGTTCCTTATTCTGGAAACATTCCAAGCCGGACTTAGCTGGATTACAATCTTGAATAAAAGGGAAAATTTCAGGAAAGCATTCGATAATTTCGACTATAAAAAAATAGCCCAATATTCAGAAGACAAGATCCAAGCCCTTTTATTGGACGCGGGAATCATTCGGAACAAATTGAAAGTCCGCTCTGCAGTTTCCAACGCGCAGGCTTTTATGATGATACAGGAAGAGTTTGGCAGTTTTTCAAAATACATTTGGGCATTTACAAACGGAGCACCAATAATCAACCATCCACAAACAATGAAAGAAGTACCAGCCACCACCCCACTTTCGGATGAAATCAGCAAAGACTTAAAAAAACGCAGTTTTAAATTTGTAGGATCCACTGTCATCTATGCGCATATGCAGGCGACGGGAATAGTGAATGACCATGTTGCAGATTGTTGGAGAAAATAGAGCTATTCTAATTTTAAAATCTTCCTGAAAGCCTCCCGTTCAATTTCCCTGCAACCCAAGCTTTCTAAATGGGGATTGTAAACCTGACAATCAAGAAGTTTATAATCGGCTGCTTTCAAATGATTAACTAAGGAGATAAATGCGACTTTTGACGTATTTGAAACTTTGGAAAACATGCTTTCTCCGCAGAAAACATGACCTAAATCAACTCCATACAAACCACCAACCAACTCGTCATCTTGCCAAACCTCAACGGATTTAGCTATTCCCAACTCATTAAGTTTACAATAGGCTTCAATCATGTCATTAGTAATCCAAGTTCCATTCTGTCCGTCGCGCTTAATATTTTGACAATTTGAAATAACGTCCCTGAAATTTTGATTAAACGTAACCCTAAAACTATTTCTGTTGAGAATGTTTCGCATGCTTTTGGACACAATCAATTCGTCTAGAAACAAAACCATCCGAGGATTGGGCGACCACCAAATAATAGGCTCCCCTTCTTCAAACCAAGGAAAAATTCCACTTCTATAGGCTAACAGCAAACGTTCCGGGGACAAATCGCCACCGATTGCTAAGATACCCT
>CALJVL010000007.1 GCA_937773775.1 uncultured Flavobacterium sp. | reverse complement strand
TTGATAAAGGTTTTCTAAATTTAAATAATAGCCTCTAATGGCTTTCTCATAAATAGGGGGTAATTTAGTTTTAAATTGATAGGGAACAAACAACGAAGCTAATAAACATAAAGCTTGAGAAACAGTATCAATAGCAATGGTATTAAATTCTGATGCTGTACAACTGTGGTACAATAATGGAAATTGTTTTCTTTTTTATCTTCTCTAATTTCTCTCTTAAAGAGTCGTTTCTATTGGGACCAAATCCAGTTATTTATAGGCTCTGTCGAAATACTGGGGTCAAATAAGTAGAATTTATAGGCTAATTCTAGATGAATTAACTTCTTATTCGTGCTATTTTCAATGATAAAATCAATTTCACCTACGGTTTTTTGATTTTCAATTATCTGAAAATGTTCATATAATACCGTGTAATTTTGAGGATGACTTAATTAATTCAGAAACAATTATTTCTGCTAAATGACCTAACCTTATGTTATTAGGTAATTGAAATTCCAAATCATTTGAAAGCTTTAATACTGACAAATTAAAAGTGGGCAAACCCGTAACCGCAGTCTCTAAGCAAATCCCGTTTGCTATTGATGCTATCCTAGATTTAGTATTCATTTTAGTTAAAATAAAATTTATAATAGAATTGCTTTTCCGTCAAAAGTTAACGCCCAAAATACTATTTATGAATGGGATTGTTAACATTCTCAAAATATGGCGATAGAGATGGGCTTTTATTTCTGTAATTCTTTTAACTATTCTAATTTTCGCTATCTAAAGATAGTATTCCTGTTCATTAGGCAACGTTTTTATTTCATTTCCTAATGAAGTTTTCCAAAAGCTGGTGGATCCAAAATAATCGGAGAAGGCAAATGGTAATTCGTCCTTTTTTAAACTTTCAAGCATTTCACTATACCACTTTGTATATTGTTCGTTTTCGCCTTTGCTATGGTCAATAAATTCAAAGTTTTCTTTTATGAACAAATCTGCCAACTCTTGTGGTGTCTGTTTGATTTCTTCCTTTGAATTTTCATCTTCGTGTTTGTAAATCCAGTTAGAAGCTATAAATTCACTGTCTTTTGTTTCATTTATGAACTAACAACGCCATCCTAAACCGCTAGGTGATAAAGATGGAATAACTCTCAACTTTTCAAAACCACGCGCATGCAACTCCTTAACCATAAATAATAATTTTTGTCTGTTTGTCCTGTAGAAGTTACTGTTCATTTGTACTGTTTTTTTGTTTTTATTGCCCTTAGCGGTCTTGGTAAAAGATAGGGTAAGTACCTCCCGCTATTTTAAGCGTATGTTAACGCGAGCCTGTTGCTCGTGTGCAAAAGGCAATCAATTCAAGTCTATCTCTAAAACTGTTTAGTCATTATTTCCATAATTCCTAGCACTGAAGTACTATAAATCTATTACAACGGTCACAAAACCGAATTTTACTGGGTTGTGTTTAATATAATAAAGCTTTTGTTCAAAAACTTTCAACGACCAAATTTCTATTGGATGATTATCTTGTTGCCAAAATTGCCTATGCTTCAAATTACTATTCTTTTTCCATCATCCAAAACACCCCTTCTTTTTGGCTCTCTAGCTAGTTTTCTTTAATTGTTTGTAACATTTTCTTTGAAGTAAAACCTTTAAAATCAAGCATGAGCCCTGATGTATTCCCATTTCCCATACGACAAATAAAATGTACGTGACCTGGCATAATGCAATATAATACATTTTCTATATCCTTTTTCTTTCTACAAAATCCATTGATTCTATAATACTCTAGAAATAATTCTTTGCATTCATTTGGAGTAAACACATCCAACAAACCTACTACAGAGAAACTTATAAAGTACCAACTATATGGATTATGACCTGAAAAGATAGTCGAACGGACGAAGTAAATTTATAATTTCTACTAATAGTTGCTGCATTAAGGCTTAAGAAAATATAGGCCGATCAGTTTTAATCTTAACGTACCACACGAAAGAGTTCGTTCGGCATTAGGGCCTAAACAAGCTAAACATCTAGTAAAAAGTCACTATAGGCTTCCTCTCAGCTAACATATAAGATAAAATTAAATTAGATATTAACGATAATGCCTATTATTTACGCGTGATTTTCCATCGATATTATTACACAACACCTTATAAAACCTCTTTTGCAGAAAGCCTTCGTTACCTTTAAAAAACGGTAAAAACTGCTCCATACCTCAAAAATTTACTGCCTAAATAAAACACTAATACACTAAAAAAGCGGCAGACGATAATATTAAATTAATCTTAATTAGTCTTTGTTGCATTTTCTTATTCCTATCTTGGGATATGACCAGTATTAAAATCGACGGTTGATACTGGAAAAAAGAAGATAATAACTTAAATTGATATAAAAAATGAAAAATTTTGAAAATAAAAAGGTTGTAATAACTGGTGGTGGCAGCGGAATTGGAGAAAAAAATTGTAGCCGAATTATATGACGAAGGTGTTAAAGATTTTGCAGTATTAGGTGGAAGCATGGAAAAATTAGAAGCTCTAAAAAAACAATTTCCTAAAGCTGAATTTGAACTTTATAGTGGCGATCTCGCTAAGGTGGAAGACATAAAAGAGTTTGTTGCAATTGTTGAAAAGAAATGGGGAACAGTAGACATTTTGATTAACAACGCAGGTGTGGTTAGTGCGGGATCGATTAGCAGCATTTCTGATGATGATATCATTGCGCAAACTAATATCAACGTAATCGGATTAATTTTAATGACTAAGCACATGCTTCCTTTATTGAAAAAAAGTAAAGAAGCAGCACTGATAAATGTTTCTTCTGGTTTAGCATTAATTAGCATGCCTTTTTACGCTCCCTATTCAGCGACTAAAGCGGCTGTAAGGGCGTTTTCTGAATCGATTAGAAGAGAGTTAAAGGATTTTCCTATCCAAGTAGTTACCCTATACCCTACTGGAACTGACACTCCAATGATGAAAAGTTCAAATTCAGGGGATTTACATTCTTCTGAAATGGTTGCTAAAAAATTAATTGACGGTATAAAAAATAATGAAATTGATGTAATTTTAAGTGACTTAGATAATGTAAAATTGAATCGTGATCATCCACTGGAATTTGATAAAAAAGCAGCAGCTATGTTTGATGCATTTAAGAAAAGAACAGAGAAACACAGGTCAATGTAACAATTACTTTTCCTTTTATCAAGAAATGGAAATAGGAATTATTCGAACTTAGAAGAAATTTTTCTAATACGATTAATCCTTATTTTCATTTTTTTTGTTCTATCTAATTTTTAGTTGTTTTATATCATTGAATGTGATAGCGGGGGGGGGATAATTGAGCTCAGGCAGTAGTTCACTTTAAGGCATAAATAAACCACGACAACTAATAGCTCGTGGTTTTTGAATCGAATCTAGGCCTAAAAAGAATTTATTCTAGCGCTATAACATCCAAAGTGGTATTTGCACCTGCTACCACCACCACATTCAATTGGGATACCGACAGTAATGGCAATAAAGGCGTTACTGTAAAAGTGTAAGTTCCCGGTAAAAGCCCTGATATTTGAAACTGACCTAATTCGTTTACACTGCTCGAGTATTCAACAGCATCAGCAGAAGTAGCTGTTACCACAGCCGAAGTACCAATAGGTGTAATACTTCCTTTGATATTTCCAGTAATAGCTGTAACGACGGTTCTAACCACTGGTTTTAGTTTGTAAGTTCCGTTTCCTGTTTTTACAATAGATGCATTGGCATCAAAATCAAGTAGGATTTCATTTTGAATATCGGCAACCAAGGTTTGCTGCACTTGTAATTTCAAACCAGATTGTTCCGCACTTGGCGTGCTTAAAGGATAACTAACACCTCCCACAACCACTGTGTTGTTAGACCCAAGTATCAACCTAATCTGCGATACCTTAGCGTCACTCAATTCACTCGTAGCAATTAGCGTATCTACACCATTAGAAAAATCCAAAAGGTTATAAATACCCGCTGTAGTGTTTAATAGTACCGTTTGTCCATCGTTTCCAGTGACTTCCACAGCTTGTAAATCAATGTTTACTTCTTCATAAGGTCCAGGAGCATCTGTCATACGAACATTGTAGGCATATGTGCCAGAAGTAGAATCACTGTTGCAAGAATTCAACGTAATTCCAAATACAATAAACGAGGCAATTAAAAGTATCTTTTTCATAATCGAATTTTTATGCTGTAATTTAAGTTTTACAACATTACAATATTATTACTATTGATTGAGAAACTGTTATAGAATAACAACTTAAGATTGTATAATTCCCATGTAGTTAATGTTAGTTCTTGAACAGCGTTGTAAACGCTAGGTTCTTTTCATATAGTTAAAGTAGGTACGCGGTGAAAACGAGCACCAGATGAGCCCTGTAAAAGCTTCTTTTTTAAAGTGTGGATAAAACGCATTGAAACTGTAAAACTTCTGAAGTCGACAACCAAGTCAATTCGAAATGATATCGCGATAAGCATAAATTCGGTTGGCGTATGAGTAGAATGTCTTATCGAACAAATGTTCTTTTGAAGCATTTAAATTAACCGTTTTACATTACCGTTAACGTTCTCTCACTACAAGAGGTTTGGTGTTAAATTAAGTCATATGTTAGAATTTGCGAAATCTTCGAAATACAAAACCAACTTACCTTTAAGCCAATTCCCAAAATCCGTCGTGGTAGCGCGTATAGGCAGTGCTTTATTTTGATGCTTTATGTTTGTTTATGTTCAAAGCTTTCTGTTTCATCCATTGAATTGAAATATCAATAGGTGCAGTAATATTTCCAGAAGAAGTATCATGTCCTAATGCTGAAAACAAGGTATATTCAAAAGATTTGCCTTGAGCTTTCAATGTATTTAATTGCTCGATACATAACTTTACTGGAATCTGTATATCTTTCTCACCAAAAAGCCAAAGTCCTGGAATTGAAAGAGTCTTCAAGGAAATTTTTGGGTCAGTCGCCACGAATTGATACCTATCTGAGTCATTTTTAGTATGTTCACGAGCATCTGATTCTGTATGATTTTCCCAAAATTTAATGTTTCCATTAGTATAAAACTGAAATCGAAGTTGTTCTAAAGTTGTAATTGTTGGGCAACTAAATAAAACCATAAATTCTATTTGTGGATTTTTGCTTGCAGCAATTGGGATTATCCACCCTGCTTGACTGAAGCCAACTAATCCAATTGGTGTTTTTTTATCTTTCAAATAGGCCCGAAATGTATTTACTGCTGCACTTGCATCGTGAGATAATAAATTAAGATTAGTGGTGTCAATGTTGTTCGTTCCAACAGATGGACCTACATATACACCTCCAGATTCTCCAACTCCGCGTTTATCATATGTCAATACGGCAATACCTTCTTTGGCAAGACGTTTAGCGAACTCCATTTCTCTTTTTACAGGATCAGACCCATGAACAATTACAACTGCTGCAACTGTTTTTTTAGGCGTTAAAATCGAGCCTGTAAGAGTGACGCCTAGACTTTCAAACTTTACATCTTGAATGGTAAAGTCGGCCGATTGAGAAAATACCATTTCTGGTAAAATTGCTAATAATAGCCAAAGCTATAAGTTAGGAAAAAAGTTAATGTTCATCTTGGTTTAATTTAAAAATTGTCTTTGTCTTCGTTAGCAATGCCTAAAACTAGTATATCCTCACTCTAAAAATAACGGCCATATACCAAAAATCGCCTCGATTCTCGCTATTCAACTTCGAATTTATAATTACCCAAATATATAATACATTAACGAATATTCTGACTCCATACTTTTCTTAAAAAGTTCCCCTTTTTTTTATGTCCTTTACGGGAAACTACAACCGAGTACTTTGTTGCTCAAAATTCCTAGCCCCGGTAGGAGTGAAAACACCATGCAGGTAGAAAACCACTTTTTTCCTGTGCTGGCAGAGCGACAGCTCCTGCCGGTGCAAGAAAAAGGGTTTGAGACCAAATGGGTTGTAACGGATAACGGGATTGGCTCCTGAAAAATCGTCAAAAAAAAGCCCAAAATCTACTGCTAGACTTTGGGCTCTTACATTTGAATAAAAAAGATTATTCTATAGGTAAAATAATAGTAAATGTAATTTGTTCCAAAACCTGAAAAGCGGTTTCGGCCATCTTGTTTCCTTTGGTGTCTAACAGCGGATTTACTTCCACCACTTCAAAACAAACCACCTTTCTAGACTTGATAATTTGGTTGATGATGTCGATCACCTCATACTGGTCAAATCCTTTAGGTACTGGTGTTCCCGTTCCGTAAGAAATCATATCACAGTCCATGGAATCCACATCGAAGGAGATATAAATCATATCGCAATTAGATAGTTTAGCCAGAGCTTCAGAAACACAAGTTTGAAGTCCTCGATAACGAACCTCGTCAACCTTGTAATTGCGGATACCTAATTTTTTCATTTGGTCTAATTCAGGTTCTTCGGCATCACGAACCCCAAAGTAAATTAGATTTTCTGGCTGTATTTTAGCACCGGGACAACCAATGTTTTTCATTTCCTCCCAATGCTGCGCAGTTTCAGGAGTAATATCATTGATTTTGCAATCTAAATTATCCTCTGCAAGCGCGGCCGCCAATGGCATACCGTGAATGTTTCCAGAAGGTGAGGTATAAGGCGAATGTAAATCAGCATGCGCATCAATCCAGATTACTCCCAATGTCTTTGTAGAATATACCGATTTGATTCCGCTAATCGTTCCTAAGGCTGAGGAGTGATCCCCTGACAAAACTATAGGAAAATAATCTCCTTCTAAATTGCGCTTTACTGCATACGAGACCCGAGTGCATTGCTCTAATACGTTTTCGACTCTTTTTGCAAAAGTGTTTCTGTTTTTATTGTAGACCGATTCGTTATGTGTCTTTACATCTTCATATTGAAATTGATTAAAATAATCACTGTTTTGATTGATAGCCGCAATTTCGATCGCGTCAACTCCCATATCAGAACCTCTGGTTCCTGCTCCGATATCGGATCGATTTTTAATTAATTTTATAAGTCGTTCCATAACAATTGGTCTTATTTGAAATCATTAAATGCTTTTTCAATAATCGCAAGACAGTCTTGGATTTGCGCTTCAGTTATCACTAAAGGCGGAGCGAAACGTATTTTATTTCCATGTGTTGGTTTCGCTAACAAGCCGTAATCTCTAAATTTCAAACATATTTGCCAAGCTAAATCTGATTCTTCATCGCAATCGATTACGATTGCGTTCAGTAAGCCTTTCCCTCTTACTAAACTGATTAGTGGATTTCTTGAAGCAATATCATTCAGTCCTTTTCTTAGAACAATTCCTAAACGCTGTGCATTTTGCGATAGTCTTTCCTCACGAACCACTTCAAGTGCAGCAACAGCAACCGCTGCGGCAACGGGATTCCCTCCAAAAGTAGAACCGTGTTGACCTGGTTTGATGACGTTCATGATCTCATTGTTAGCCAATACAGCTGATACTGGATAAACACCTCCAGAAATTGCTTTCCCTAAAATAAGGATATCAGGTTTCACTTCTGGTTTATTTTCACATCCATTTTGACAAGAACAGTTTCCACAAGTGGCTAATAGCCTACCGGTACGTGCTATTCCCGTTTGAACTTCATCTGCAATAAACAATACGTTGTGCGCTGCACAAAGTGCTTTGGCTTTCGCCAAATATCCTTCGGAAGGAACATAAACTCCAGCTTCTCCTTGAATAGGCTCTACTAGGAAACCTGCAATATTAGGAGTTGATTTTAAAACTTTTTCTAATGCTTCAGTATCGTCATAAGGAATTTTGATAAATCCAGCGGTGAAAGGACCAAAGTTCTTGCGAGCTCCCTCGTCGTTTGAAAACGAAATGATAGTTGTTGTTCTACCATGGAAATTATTCTCACAAACAATAATTTGCGCTTGATTTTCAGGAATTCCTTTAACTTCATACGCCCATTTTCTACATAGCTTCAAAGCCGTTTCAACCGCTTCGGCTCCTGTATTCATTGGCAATACTTTGTCAAAATCAAAATATTTTGTTACATATTCTTCAAAAACACCCAACTGGTCGTTGTGAAAAGCACGAGAAGTCAATGTCAGAGTCTGTGCTTGTTTCACCATTGCCCCTACTATGCTTGGGTGACAATGCCCTTGATTAACTGCTGAATAGGCTGATAGGAAATCATAATATTTTTTACCATCTACATCCCAAACAAAAACACCTTCTCCTTTTTCAAGAACAACCGGTAATGGATGATAATTATGGGCCCCATATTTATTTTCTTTTTCGATTAACGCTTCTGCTTTTGACGAGAGAGTTTGATGTTTTTGTTCCATGATATTATTTTGTTTTTAAAATGCTAGAATACAAAACTACACATATTTTTTAATTTTACAATTAATATTATAATTTTTGACTTTAAATCTTGTTATAAAAGTAAAATTAATCGCGTTTTAGGTATTAAAAAAAGTCATTTTGTACAGCAAAGGCTAATTTAATGAGATATTATAATTACTTTTATAAACATAAAAATACGCATTTTAAATTTAAAAGAAACTTCATGGAAACACTAGACGAGTTCGACATCAACATAATCAAAGAATTGGAAAAGGACGGACGTATGGCTTATTCAGCGATTGCCACAACTTTAAAAATATCAAACACCATGGTTCACCAGCGAATTAATAGGCTGCTGGAGCAAGGAGTCATAACTGGAATAAAACCTATCATCAACGAAAAGAAAATTGGCTATGACTGGGGAGCATTTACAGGAATTACATTAAATAAAGATGAGGATTCTAGCAGGGTAATAGAAGAATTAAAAAAAATTCCTGAAGTAACCGAATGCTATTTCATAACAGGTTCTTTTACATTATACATAAAAATGATTGCCAAAGACCATGAGCACATGCGAAAACTCCTTTATGAAAAAATTGATGTCATTCAAGGAATTGCCAAAACAGATTCCATGATTGAATTGGGTTGCGCCTTCAAAAGAAACATAAGTCTTTAATTAATACTTTGTTTTGATGCTAAACAGTTCCTAAAAAAAACGTAAATTAGTACCACAACTAATGATTTTCTATTTAATTTCGGATATTTGACAGCAAAAAAAATAACATTATGAAAAGTATAAAATACTTTGTTTTAGGCCTATTGGTCTATTCAAGCGCGGCTTTTGCACAGTTAAAAGCTATAACTTACAAAGACGGAAATCAAGTTTTAAACGGTCTTGAAATTACCCCAAAAAAGAAAAGCTCACAAAATCCGGGAATTCTTATTCTTCCAGCATGGAAAGGAATTGATAACGCATCTAAAGATATCGCAACTGATTTAGCCGCTCTAGGCTACTATGCTTTTATAGCCGATATTTATGGTGAGGGGAATTACCCAAAAGATAATGCAGAAGCGGGTAAAAAATCAGGGGTTTTCAAAACTAATTACAAAGATTACCAAAAAAGAATCTCATTAGCATTAGATCAATTAATTCTTGCCGGTGCTAATCCAGACAACATTGTGGTTATTGGGTATTGCTTTGGTGGTACAGGCGCGCTTGAAGCCGCACGTGGACATCTAGACCTACAAGGAGTAGTTTCCTTCCATGGTGGTTTAGCCAGAGACGCAGCCAGAGCCATTGAGCCTATTACAGTTCCTGTTTTAGTATGTCATGGTGCTGACGACCCTTACGAGTCAAAAGAAGAAATCACCGCTTTCCAGCAAGAAATGCGGGATACAAAAGCCGATTGGCAAATGATTTACTATTCTAATGCGGTACACGGATTTACTAATCCTGAATATGGAAATGACAACTCTAAAGGGGCAGCTTACAACGCAAAAGCAGCAAAACGCTCTTTTGATCATCTAAAACTTTTCCTTAATGAAGTTCTAAAGAAATAACATATTTTCCTACAGCATGTAACTGTTAAAGCTAAAATTGTAGTAATATTGCACCTGAGAATTAATAGTAACATGCTTTTTAATTATACCAATAAAACCAAACCAATTAACCGTTTATGAGTCACAGCACTTTAAGAAAAGACAAAACTTGTTTGAATTGCAAATATGTAGTCGAAAACAGATTTTGTTCTAACTGCGGACAAGAAAATATTGATACCCGAAAAACATTTCACCATCTTTTCATTCACTTTTTTGAGGATTTAACCCATTATGAAAATGCTTTTTGGAAAACAATCAAAAACCTCATTTTTAAACCTGCAATCCTAACAAGGGAATACCTTTCCGGTAAACGTCTTTCTTATCTTGCTCCGGTACGTCTATATATTTTCATCAGTTTCATTACCTTTTTTCTAATCAACGTTTTTCCTAATAATAGTTTTAAAGTTTTTAAAGTTGATTCCGAAGATCCTATCGAAATTGTTGCAGAAAAAGATATCAGAGCAAATAGAATAATCACCTCCCGCAATTTCTCAAAAAAGGAACATCACACCGTTCTGAAAACTAAGGAAACCGGCAGCAATAAGGACAACTCTTTTGATTTCGGAATTAAATCAGTCCGAGAATTGGATTCTATCCAGAAATCCGGAGTAAAAAAGAAGTTGAGTGGCTTAGAATATTCGTTAATTAAAAGCATTGTGTCAATTACCGAAAATAATACCACAACAGAAATTATTAAAAAGTTTAGCGAATCTTTTATTCATATTATTCCAAAAATTTTAATTATATGTATGCCATTTTTCGCCTTTTCCTTGTGGTTATTCCACAACAAAAAACGTTGGTATTACTTTGACCATGGCATATTCACCCTTCACTATTTTTCCTTCCTGTTACTACTTTTTTTAATCCTATTTCTTTCTGGAAAAATATTCTCATTATTGAGAGAATCTGCTACTTTAACTTTCATAAATGGATTAGTTTATTTTATAGGCTTTGGTTGGATGCTTTATTATTTTTTTCCAGCTCATCGTCGTTTTTATGGTGAATCGCGACTAATATCCTTTTTAAAAGCCTTATTTATTTTCTTAATAAACTTCTTTGTAATAATAATATTCTTTATACTTTTTGCTTTTTACACTTTTATAAATATTCACTAAATAATAATGAGAAAAATAATAATGAGGAAAATAATTTCATTAAGCCTACTACTGACAATTTGCATCAGTTGCGCTAATACAAAAGAAGCTCTTTCCCAAGACAATTCTGACGCTACAAAATACATGGAGACAATTACCGCCGATGAATTAAAAACGCATCTTTATATTGTCGCTTCAGATGACATGGAAGGACGCGAAACAGGTTCTGCCGGCCAAAAAAGAGCTGGAGTTTACCTGATAGACCAATATATGAAAAATGGCATCCCTTTTCCAAAAGGCGCCACTAGCTTTTACCAGCCCATTCCTGCATCCTATTTAAATGCAAAACGTGATGACGGCCTATCCGATTCTGAAAACATCTGGGCGTTTATTGAAGGTTCTGAAAAACCGCAAGAAGTGGTGGTAGTTTCCGCACATTATGACCACGTAGGTGTAAAAAATGGAGATGTATATAATGGTGCCGATGATGATGGTTCAGGAACAGTTGCATTACTGGAAATTGCCGAAGCGTTTGAATTAGCTAAAAAAGAAGGCCATGGGCCTAAACGGTCAATCCTTTTCCTACACGTTACTGGAGAAGAACATGGTTTACACGGTTCGCGTTATTACTCAGAAAACCCAATATTTCCATTAGCAAATACCATCACGGATATTAATATTGATATGATAGGACGTCGTGATGCATTCCATCCGGACTCCAACAACTACGTTTATTTAATTGGTGCTGATCGTTTATCGACTGATTTAAATAACATCTGTTTGGCTGCAAATGATAAATACACGCAGATGAATCTAGACTTCAAATACAACGACCCAATGGATCCTAATCATTTTTATGAGCGCTCCGATCATTATAATTTTGCAAAGAATGGAGTTCCCTCCGTTTTCCTTTTTAACGGGGTTCATGCAGATTACCATCAAAAAAGTGATACTCCTGACAAAATAGAATACGATGCTTTGGCAAAAAGGGCACAACTGGCCTTCACTATCGCTTGGGAATTAGCCAATAGAAAAAATAGACCCGTTGTAGATAAAAAATAGCAGCTTTATTAAGTGCAGATACAGCCATAAAAACAAAGAGCTTTGCATTGAATTCAAAGCTCTTTGTTTTTATGATACCACGCTACAGGACAATTTCGCGTGTCGTTTTTATTTTAATAATACTTATAATAAATGCTATTCTTTTCCGTCCACGTAGTCTTGTAAATAACTAAATTTTTCGATCAATTTACCGTTTCTAGTAATTTGGGCTCTCTGCAGTATGCCTTCTTTATCGCCGTTAAAAAATGCGGGAATGACATGCTCGATAAACATAGTTCCAAAACCTTCACTCGCATCTTTAGGCAATTCACAGGGTAAATTATCAACTGCCATAACCACAACTGCGGCAGGATGAAACACATCGACCTCTTTATCTTCTTGGGGAGAATAACCGTAAAAAGGATTCGCAATCGTAGAGGCTCGTAGCGTACAGCCAATAGGACCTCCAATATCACACGATATATCACCCACTACTTTTATTTTGCAGTCTTTAGACTTAAGCATCTCTTTACTTAGTATTATTGGCGCCTCATTCGCATGATAATGACCCGTAATAACAATATCAGACACTTTTGTAAAGCGTTCAAAGTCAGAGACGTATTCACTTGGGTTTAGATAAAAATCGTTGCAGTCTATAACCCTACCATCAATTCTTTTATTATATTCCATTACGCCAATCTGGGTATAAACAGCTTGAGCATATTTTTTACTAAGGAAATTATCAACGGTCACTTCGGTAATTTTAATGGCATCTAGAATCTCCTTTATTCCATTACCCACTTTACCGGTTCCTGTAACTACAATTTTAATTGGAGGAAAAACAACACGTTTCAAGTGCTTTATCAATTCTTCTCTTCCTGCAAGCGTTTCTGCTTTTGGCAATCTAAATAGTTCAAATTTAGTTCCGAAAGCGCGAATGGTATTATATGCACCCACAATACCTGCGTACCTTCCAAAACCTATTAATCTTCGCCCATTTGCATTGACTATTGTTTCGTGATCATACAAATTGATTTTTTTACTAAGAATAGCTTGCAATAAGATTCTGTTATATGGCTGTTTTTTTATCGTATGCGAAAAAAAGAAATAGGACTTATTGGCCATTAAGTTTTCCACAGGAACTTCTTTAACACCAAATAAAACATCACAATCGCTCAAGTCCTCAGCAACTTCAATCCCTAAATTACGATATTGATCGTCCGTAAAAATTCGGATGTCAGAACTTTCAACTATTACATCAGCATCAGGATAAAGCTTCTGCAACAGAACTACCGCATTAGGCGAAAAAACTACTCTTCTGTCCGGTGGACTCTTTCTTTCTTTTAAAACTCCGAATTTCATATCTCTGCTACTACTTTTGTATATATTATAACTGCAATGGTTTTTATTGTTACAAATATAACAATACAAACTGAATTAAATTTCGTTTCATAAAAAAATTAAAATCCTAAACCTTAAAAGCTGATGCCCAAAATGATAGAAAAATTTAAATTTATCACTGTACTAAAATACTGTTAAGGTTAAAAAATAAGTCTAACTAAACAGATTGATTCTATATATTTGTCAATCTAGCACAACAAAAATGATTTTCATAAAAAAAGCAAATATACTACAAATACTCCTGCTGTTACTGGTTTTGGGCTCTTGTAAACAAAAGAATAATAAGGAAACCTTAACCCCCAAAAAGAAAACCAGTGATCAAACACTTTTAATAAAAGCCGCGCCAAAACTGACCGAAAAATATATACGGGATAAGAAAAAGTCAATAGAATATTTTTACAATCACAACTGGTCCCGAAAAAGTCCCAACGGAGGATTTCTTGTGGCACAAAACGGACAAGTTATTTTCGAAAAATATGATGGCTATGCCGACTATAAATCGAAATCACTAATAACAAGTACCACTGCACTTCATATTGCGTCAGTGAGTAAAGTAATGACAGCCACCGCCATACTGAAATTAGTAAGCGCCAATAAATTGAATTTAGAACAAAAAGTAAATACCATTTTAAAAGAGTTCCCATACCCCCATGTAACTATCAAAACATTATTGAGCCATAGAACAGGGATGCGTAATTATGCCTATTTTACAGAAAACAAAGGTGTTTGGGACAGACACAAAATTTTAACGAATCAGGATATACTGACGATTTTGGCTACCAAGGATATTTCTTTAGAATTCAAAACCGATACCCGATTTGGTTATTGTAATACTAATTATGCCGTGTTGGCACTAGTTATAGAAAAAATAAGCGGTATGACTTACAAGGATGCAATGGAAAAAATAATTTTCAAACCATTGGGAATGAAAAACACCTATGTATTCGATTATGAGAAAGACAAGAAAACCGCAACAGCTTCGTACAGAGGAAATTTTTCGCTAATCAATATGGATTATTTGGATGCTATATACGGAGATAAAAACATCTATTCGACACCCAGGGATTTATTGAAGTTTGATGATGGCCGCAACTCACCCAATTTCCTTGACCCTAAGCTGCTAAAGCTAGCCTACATAGGCTATAGCAATGAACGCAGGGGCATAAAAAATTATGGTCTTGGAATCCGAATGGTAAACTGGTCTTCTGGAAAGAACTTTTATTTCCATAATGGTTGGTGGCATGGAAACACAGCCGCTTATATCACTTTGCCAGAAGAGAAAGTCACCATAATTGCTATGTCTAATAGGTTTGACCGTAGAACCTACAAAGTGAAAAACTTGGCAGCATTGTTTGGTGATTATCCGTTCCATTTGGATGATGAGGAAAATGAGGAATGATTTTTGCTACTAATATTAACAATTCAAATAAGGCTATTTCTGCTAAAAAGGAATATCTTTGCAAACTCAAGTTAATAACTTGGGCAATAACAAAAGGGGTCGACTGGTTTTGACAGCAAGTCGAATTGAAAAGTAAGCACGTGGAGAACTGGGACAATTCTCGTTAATAAAAGGTTCCAAAACACATACACGGCGAAGGAAACTACGCTCTTGCTGCATAATCTGAATCATAGTAAGATTAGCCTAGTTCCTATCAGATAGGAAAGCAGGATTTACCTCGAAAGCTTTGGTTTATAGCGGTCGATAAAGGTGAATCGTAAATTTAAACCTAGATTTCCATAAGCTTCGGGTGGACTTCGAAATAAAGAAGATAAGTATTGAGTGGCTGTTTCTGGCCTGGCTCATTATCGAAAATTCAATCAGGAAATAAACGTGTAGAAAGCCTTTTAGTTGCTTGTTTGGACCCGAGTTCGATTCTCGGCGACTCCACTTAAAAAAACCGTAATCACATATAAAAGTGGTGTTTACGGTTTTTTATTTGCCTTATTTGTACGATTATTGTATTGTTGGGGTTTGCTTTATTTTAAAAGTGACATAATTAAGTAAATGTTTTTTTAAACTTTATATGTTATACAGTTTTACATTACTCGATGAAATTAATTAAAAACTTATCTTTGAAAATCAGTTTAATTAAAGTGGCCGAAGTAAGAAAAACCAATTACTCTAACACGGCAGAAGAATAAAGTAACTAATGGGAAAGAAATTAAGCTCTGCTGATGTAATTAGTATTATTCATAAAATTCACGGTGATAAATATGATTTATCTTTTTTTGTATATGTAAATAGCAAAACTAAGTTTATTTTAAAATGTAACCATCATGGTGCTTGGTATAGTTCATTAGGACAAATAGTAAGGGGGCAAGGATGTTCACTTTGTGGTAAAAAAGATGCAGCTTTTAAAAGACGAGTTTCATTTGATGACTTTTTAGAACAATCTAGAGAAGTACATGGAAACAAATACAGCTATTACAGAGATTGCTTCGTAAAAATTAGTGCAAAGACAAAAATTAATTGTGTAATTCATGGCGACTTTGAACAAATGGCAGATGCACATATTCGTCAAAGTTCTGGTTGTCCAGATTGTGGATTTGCTAACCAAATTGAAAAAAGAAAAATGAGTTTAGAAGATTTCATTTTGAAGTCTCAAAATATTCATGGGAACAAGTATAATTATTCTAAAGTAATTTACACGAATAGTAGAAAAAAAATAATTGTGATTTGTCCAGAGCATGGGGAGTTTAATCCTGCTCCAGGAAATTTTTTATCAGGAAGTGGCTGTCCAAAGTGTTCTATTTTTCAACAGTATGAAAATCAAAAAAAGGATGTCGAAGATTTTATTAATGACTCTATCAAAGTGCATGGGGATAAATACGACTATTCTAAAGTAGTTTATAACGGGGGTAAAAACTTTGTAGAAATAATATGTAAGAAACATGGAGTTTTTCATCAATCACCAAATAATCATCAAAGAGGAAATGGATGCCCTTTATGTAACACTTCTAAAGGAGAAAATCTAGTAAGATTAATTTTAGACAACTTAGAAGTAGAATATTTAACGCAGTATACTTTTGACGGCTTAATTGATAAAAGAAAACTTAAGTGTGATTTTTATTTACCTAATAACAACCTCGTGATTGAATATAATGGAAGACAACATTATGAAGAGGTAGAAGTTTGGGGGGGAGAAAATGGTTTAATTGAGGTTAAAAGACGAGATGAATTAAAACGTGTTTTTTTTAAGTTAAAAAACATCAGGTTGCTTGAAATTCATTACTCCGAAAAAGATTTGGAAAAACTAATAATTCAAAATTTATAAATGTTTTTTTTGATTGTTATTTTCAAAATTTTAAGCAAAGAAGGGGTGTTTCTTATAATTTTTATTATTCATTTGTGTTTAATATTCTCGATAAATGGTTTGTCAAACGATCATTTTCGTTAATCATTTTGCCGGTTTTTGATTCAAACCCTAAATTCAAGAGACTAAACTTACGGTTAAACACTGACTTTGCAAATACAAAACCATCTTTAAGTTGAGCCAATTACCAAAATTTATTGCACTATCTGTTAGCCATAGTTAATTTTTTCTTCCTTGATTAAGAATGTCAACCCAAGGCATATTTCCTAATCTAATCCAATTTAGTGATGCCATTAAATGACAAAGAAAAATGCCAAACGCTAAATCTTTTTTTATTAAGCTTTCATATCCAATTTGAAATCCATTGTCTGGATAGAATAATGTTCCAACGGATTCTCCAGTTTTGTTTAAGTATCCAACTGCTAAAATATTATCTTTTCCAGATATTATTAATTCAGGCGATGAGTCATCAGAAGGGAATAATCTATGAAAATGTTTCAAAAAATCTTGTACTTCTGCTTCATTTTCAGCCTTTTTATTTTCAATATTGGATGAGTATCGGCTCAAAATTATAGTTAAAAGCGGATTCCTATATTTTGGTTGATGTTCGAGAATATTACCTCTGTCAATATAATCTCCAACTGAATTATCAGTCTGGTATAAATCGGTTTTCTTTCTCGTTTGGCATAGTCTTTTTACTTTCCCAATTTGGGATACGCTTTTCTCAAAACTTTCTAAATTCAAAGTATGTTTTGCTTCTATGTACGCATAAACTGCTTCAATTGGAATATTTTCTTTTCTTGAGTAGTCGTCCTTTTTATTTGTTCTAATTGTTGGAAAGTCTAACTGGTCATATATAATAATGTCATCCCCAGCTTTTTCTCCATTACTGTCAACAACAAAACCTCTACAAATCCCATATTTTGTTGGTAGAAATTTACGTAAAATTTCACAAATTGCAATTTCAAATTCATCACCAAGTTCAAAATTATAATCAGCTTTAATATCTTCTAATCTTGCTGAAAATTTTTTAGATAATTCTACAATATAATCGTCATAAAAATAATTCATAATTTAATTTTGGTTTAATTGTGGCTAACGTCAATCTGTGAAAAAACTAAAACCAACCTCTTGAGAATCCCATATTTGAGATTGTTCTTTGGCAGCGCTCCTAATACTTTCTAGATTTGAATAGGTTTTTTCACAGCCCGACGTCCCGCCGCTTGGCGAGGTTGGGGACTAAATTAAGATTTATTTTCGGTTAAGGACAAAATTTCCAAATACAAGACCAACTTTAAATTAAGCCTAAAACCCCAATCTAGCCAAACGGCTGTTAGCTGTGGTTGTAATTCAAAAGATATTCGTTTAATTCTTTATTCAATTCAAAAAATTCAGTAATTAGTTCTTTAACATTTCTCATTTTTAATTCTCCGCTTGAAGTCATTACCTCAATTTGACTTATTATTTTAGATATTTGTGAACTTTTGAATTCTCCTTTTTCATCTTTAGTAACATTGATATGAATGCTTTCCGTAACTGGTAAGTGAGCAAAGGCATTTCTAATCGATGAAAATTTTCCGATTTTATTTATTATGTTTTTGTCGAATGATTGAATGTTTCGCAATATTTTCATCTTTCCACCTATTGAAATAATTGAAGAATTAAGTATTATTTTTTCAAAATCTCCTTTATTTTCAGGTTTGAAATAATCACTAATTATAAAATCAATTTTTGTTTCAATTTGATACATTCTGTCAATTATCCAACCACGAATTTCTTCCAAGTTGAATTCCGATAATTTAGATTTATTCGTACAATCTATTCTTTGATTTTCCATTTAAATTCTGAGTTTCTCAACAATCACAGCTAACTTGTATATAGGTTTCATAAAATCAGACCTATCACCCCACTTTGAACTAGATAGGCCTCACTAGGGTCAAATTTTATATATTTCCAAATATATGCTAAAAATCTTATAAATTAGAAATTGATTTTAATTTATTGAGTTGTTCTTGCGCCATGAATATAAAATGCGGTACGTACTAGAACAAACCAATTTGCAACTAGTTTTATAATACCCTTAGGAATATTAAAAAAATCTCTCATATTTCAACAAAAGATTTGCATAACTATTGACTCTAAATCGATAGCTGCAAACTAAAAAACCCCGATACAGTTTAATTTGCATCGGGATTTATATTATTCCTTTTTTCTATTGATTTTTAATAAAATATTACGGGGCTGTTCGGGTTTAATTACAATATATTTATTTCATCCTTTGCACCGCTTCCTTAATCTTTTT
Organism: uncultured Flavobacterium sp.; assembly: GCA_937773775.1. GTDB lineage: Bacteria > Bacteroidota > Bacteroidia > Flavobacteriales > Flavobacteriaceae > Flavobacterium. The sequence goes on along the minus strand of CALJVL010000007.1, from coordinate 29,756 downwards.
TATCTACAGGCAATATCTTAGCTTTTTTATATTTCAATTCACTGTCATTTACTTTCAATTAATAATTATGACAATTCCACACTTTCCTGCAATAAGATTATTTTATTCTGAAAATATTAAGTGTTTACCTCCGTTTTTAGTAATACGGTATACCTCATATTTGTGTTTTTTCTTAACCCCATTTAGGCCCATTTAAGTCCAAAAAGGTTTATTTATTTCCTATTTTCTTAATAAGAAAGTTCTCTACAATGAAGTATTTGGGTTTAGGGTTGGGGTTTATTTTCAGTTCAGCTATTTTTGGCTTCGAGAACTCCAGCGTGTTCTTTGCTTTGTTTACTTTGTTCATAATTTATTTAGTTAATATTTTACGGTTTACTGAAGCATTTGAGTAAAGTGAATTTTTATGTAGTTGCACGGTAAAATCCAAAGCGTTCAAAATAGCTGCCATTTCTTCAAGGTTTATATAAATTCCGTGAAACGTACCGATTAAATGTTTTAATCGATAAATAGAATATTCCTTATTAATTGCCTTTTACGGTTTAAGTTGATTGCGCACCAGCCAATCAATTGCGATTTTTGATTTTTTATCATTTTATTTTAAATTAAGATTAATATTTATTTTTGAAAGTGCCAAAGTGCCAATAATGCCAGCGGGTAAAGTAAAAACCGCTTTATTAGTAAATTAGCTAATTATAGCAGTAATTATATAAATATTTGATAATAAAATAGTTATATTATTTAAAAAATACTTATAACAGAATATTACATTTTGACATTTTATATTACCCTGTGGCACTATTGGCACTTTGGCACTATTGGTTTTCAATTTTTAGTTTTTCGTAGTTACCGTGTTTGGCTTTTTTGAAAAGTTGGGTATCCTGCAAAAACCTTTTAATAGTTCTTTCTGCAATACCTAAATCCAAACCGATTTCCATTGCGTCGGCTGTTGTAAAACGTTGCTCCAGCTCATTAAAAAGCTGTTGTTTATTCTTTGGTAATGCTTTTAGATAATTTTCAGTATTCTGAATTTTGGCTAAAACCTTAAATGCACAATTCAAATAATAATCACAAAGTAATTTTGAAGCCTGCACCGCCTCAATTGTAATTTCCTTACTTTCTGTATCTGTCATAAATTGCACTAATAAAGCCAGCCTAATAAAATTATTATCAAATTTGCTTAATATCTCGCCTTTGATTGAATTTTGATTCTCGTTAACACGGTCGCAATTATTCGCCTGCCATTCGTAAAAATACCTTTTTGCTGCTGCGGTAAATGTTAGCGTGCGTGGTTCGCAAATTTCAAAGAGCTTGTTTATAAATGCTTCATACTGCTTTGCTAATCCCTCGTTTGCTACATTATCATTAAGGGGCTGTTTTATAGCCTCATCAGGAAACGCAAATAAGAACCGTTGAAAGAACCCGTTATTTAATTTATCTATCGGAAAAGCCTTGTTTAAGGCTCTAGGCTGCAAACCTCCAATAATTGACAAATAAGGATTAGATATAAAAAGCGGCATTGGTTGCCCTACTCGGTCAACTGTAGTGCTTTGGTTGCTCCAAATACTAAGATAAAAGCCAATTTGATCGCTTTTACTATAATTGTTCATACCCTCTAAAAAACTTATAATCTCATCACTTAACACGGTGCAGCCTCTCGGGTTCTCTGAAAGTCTTCTAAACAAAATTTCTGTCGTGAAGTTACTTAAAACGCTTTTTTCAAGTGTAGGGGCAAATAGGCTTTCGGCTTCTTCTTTATCTTTTTTAGATAGTTTCTCATAGCAAGAAAAAAGCTCATAAGCGTATTTAAAATGATCGTGTCGCTCTTTGTCTATTGCTTTGATCGGTGCAAACATTGTATTAACGGGGTGGCTTTTATTTGCACCAGCATTACCAATTACACACGCAAAAATTGAACCCTGCTCAATCCAACCATTTTTAACTATTACTTTGATATTAGTACCTATTGCGGTTGCTGTTGCGGTTAATAGGGCTGTTGCTGCGTAATCAATCGGGTAATTAATGGTTTCTTTTAAGTCCTTTACATAATCTCTGAACGGCTGCGGGATTACTTCAATAGGAAAAACATTTTTATTACTCTCGTTAAACGTTCCGAACCCTAAAACAGATAATTCTTTTTGGCTTGTATAAAGGTCAAAATTATTTAATTCAGTATAAAGGTCAAATAGGTTATAATGCTCTTTCTTTAGACCTGTATTTGGGCTAAAAACTTGAAACTTTACAATATCACTATTATAAAATGCTACAATTGATTTTAAGGAGCCTCCAGCCCTTTGATATTCATAAATTGTGAGCTTTTTTCCTGGAGTAATCGTATAGCCTAAATTCTCAAAAATTCCGTTTATAATTTCTAAACCTTCCAAACCGCTATTATTGAAAGCTGTCGCTGGATCATTTGAATAGCTTTCTAGTGCGTTATCCTGCTGCTGGGTCGGCTCGGTTGTTTCCTGCACCTGTAAAGTATCTGTGTAAACCTCTGAATCAGGATTATAGAAAGGCTTTGGATCGTATGCTATAAATCGCAAACGGTTTTCATCAGGTAGAAAGTCAATCTTTGCACCAAACATCAAATCGTAATATTCAGCAAACGAAAGATATATTTCTTTAAAGTTGTTTTCTTTGGGAATTTTTACAAATAAGGCTAAACCTTTACCACTTAATGAAAAGTTAGCTATGAAAGTAAAAGGATCGTTTTCTAAATCTTTTTTGAGTTCCTGCCAGTCCTTGTAACCGTTTGGTAATTCGTCAAAATCTACAACCGCTAAACCGTTTAAAAACAAAATATCTTTAAAAGTGCGTCCGTTGCCATCCACAACACACGAACCCGTAATCATAGGCTCGTATATTTTAGCTTTTTTGTAGGCTGCTGCTGGTAACGCTCTTAATTTTTCGGCTGCGGCTCTTTTTGTTGGGTCGCTTACAATGGCTAAATAATCAGATACATTAATATCTTTATCTTTTTTAGTAGTTATTACGTTTTTGAATAAAGAGAAAATAAAGTTATCTTTACTTTGTAATGTATTAAAGCCGTGTGTTATAGTGTCGTTGCTATTCATACGGCTTATTTATTTAATGGTGTGATTGTAGCCATTAATTCGCTCCTTTTGTAATAGCATTTATTCGCAAATTTATAGACTATAATACGTCCTTTGTTTTGCCAGTGCCATAAAGTTGAAGCGTTTATTTGTAGTAGTTCCAAAACCTGTTCACGTGTCATCAGGTCTTCATTTTCGTTTTGGGTGTTTTGGATTTTTTGAATGTCTTTGAATTTAGAATCAAAAACGTTTCCAATTAAGTCCGTTAATTGTTCGGTACTTAAGTTTTGAAGTAAGATTGAATTTTCCATATTTACAATGTTTATGTATTAATAACATTGCAAATATTGGTTGCGGTTTGACCTATTAAATGGTAGACTTTGACCTATTTTAAGGTTGTTTTAAGGTCGTTCTTTTATATTCATTGTAATCATTTGTTCTTTGAATATTTGGCTTTGATTTCATGTCTACCTTTTTTAATTCTGTCAATGAATATTTATATTTTCCGTTTAACCAGTTAATGTAATGCTTCAATTCAACTGTTTCAACAAATAAATTGTCATTTTCAAATAATTGAAATAACAAGTTTAAATCTGTTTTGCTATTTTCTGCTAAACTTTTTGTACTGTGATATTTTTCAAACACTTCAAACGCATTGCCTATAAAAATATGATTGTATAATTCTTTTTTATCTTTAACGGCTCCGGGCTGCTGTGGTCCGATTAATTCATTAATTCTTTTTTCTAACAAGGGTTTAAAATGGAAAAAAGAGCCGTATTCAATCTCATTTTCACAATATATTAGATCAATTGAATCGGTTACGGTTGCTTCAATATTTTCTAAATTATCATTTATTGCGAGTACGTATTTTTCAAAGAAATATTCCCCTAAAACTTGTTTTGTAATCTCTATGTCAGTAGCCAATTTGTTGTAAAGGACCTCAAAAATATTACATGAATTATTGTTGAACTCGCTTTTGTATTTATTGAAGGCTCTTTCTCTTTCCATTTGTTGTCCGTATGAATCTATCATTGTAAAGACTTTAAAGTTTAAAATATTTGTGCGTTTCTTTGGCTAGATCTTTATTGCTTTTGCCTATGTAGGTCAAAAACATCGTTTCAGTGCTGTGTCCAGTCATATTAATCAATAATGATGTTGGAATAGTTCCGTAAAAATTTGAAGCAAAAGAACGCCTTCCGATATGCGAGGTTACTAAATCACATTTTTTGTATTCTTTAGTTACTTTTCGAAATATTCCGCTCTTTGGTTTTGTTTCAATTAGTTTGCTGCCAATAATCATTTGAGTTAATTCTGCAATATGACAAACTACTTTGATGTAATCATTATACTTTTGATCTGAAATAACATACGGAAACATTCCTTTTCTTTTATTGAGTATTTCAATAACTTTGGGGTGTGCAGGAATGGTCATAATTTTATCGGTCTTCTTTTGAGTAAATTCAATAAAACTTTGCCCGTCTTCAATTCGTATCATATCATTTGTAAACCTTAAAAAGTCAGAAACTCTTTGCCCAGTATAACAACTAATAATCAACCAGTCTTTGGCATTTTCTAAACTTTCAGTTAATTTATTTTCTTCTATATCCTCAATAGCTTTTAATTCATCAAAAGTTAAAAATACCTTTTCAACTTTTGCCCTATCTAAACGCAAACTATCTAATTGCGGGTGTGTTTCAATTCCCAAAAATCGGGCGTGTTTACAAAAAGTTTTAATAAATACTAATTCTCTTTGCATCGTATTTTGAGCATATTTTTGAGACTTACTATAATCAACAAACTCATTTTTAAAATTGTCGTTGATGTCTTTTATTAGTATTATCTTTCTTCTAAAAGTTTCCAAACGAATTAATTTTTGTTTGATAACATTAAACTTTTGCTTTGAAGTTTCTTTAATTTCGTTTTTACGATAATCAATATAAAAATCAATGTATTTTATTAATTCAGTCGGTAAAGATTCGCTTTCTTTTCGTGGATTGTAATAGTTGTTAATTTGATTTTGCAACCATTCTTTTGTAATAGTGTCAGTACTAACAGAGTTAAACGCATTTAAAACGTGGTTTTCAATTTTATTAAGTTCTGTATTAACTCGGGTTTGTTCATTGGTTAAAAGTATATTCCTTGATTTTCTTTTGTGATCTTTACTCCAATAATCTTTTGTTATTTTAAATTTCGTATTTGCTCCAAAAACATAATCCTTTTCATTGAAGCGAAACAATAATCGTAAATGCAAATCTGATTTGTCCTTAGTTGAACGATATAAAAAATTGACTGCTGCCATAGTACAATGTTTTTGAATAATACAAATGTACAATAGTTGTACGATTGTCGTACGATAAATTACAATTAGTTGCATTTTAAAGCAATCAATTAAATAATTATGTTTTTAATAAATCAGCTTAAGGACTGTATTTATTATCATTATTACAATGATAGGTATGTAATTGATTTTAAACAATTGTATTGTTAGCGCTCTCGGCGACTCCACAAAAAACCTTGTAAACAAAACGTTTACAAGGTTTTTTTTTAGAAGTTTATATGATTTCGCATCTTGGATCATGGACAATTGGGAAGTTACAAGAATTCGCAATAAAACAAAGTTCATTTGCTTTTTTATGTAAGCTTAATGCCTCAGTCATTTTTTCAGCTTGCTTAATGGTTACTTTCGGATAAAGACGGACTTCAGTAAAACGCCCCCTACCGTCTTCAGAAACTTCAAGCGTCGCCTCAGCTTTGTCCGTATAGGAAACGACCTCGATTCCATTTTGCGCACAAACATATAAATAAGACATCATGTGGCAGGAAACTACACTACTCAGTAATAAATCTTCTGGATTATATAAGTTAGGATCCCCTTTGAAAGCTTTGGCTGCAGAAACATTTAAAATCGCTTTGCTTTCAATAGCTATCGTATGACTTTTGTTATAAACTGCAGAATTTGAAGTGGTTTCTTTTTGCTTTACAAACCAATTTAATTGTGCTTTAAATAAATGTTTGAACTCCATTGTAGTTTTTTATGTCAAAAGTAATCAAAAATAGCAACAAGGATTAATTTCATTTTAGAGATTCAGCTGCAACCTCAAAGTAGTTAAATATACTATTGTCCTAAAGTAATAATTACGCCTTATTACCTTCTTAATTATTGTTTTTAAATAATGAAGTTATTATTTACTCTGGATACTAATTTTTGTAGTTTTACCAGCCAATATCTAACTAATTGAATGCAAAAGAAACTATTTAATATTCCGCCAGTAACTGCCGTAATATTAGCGATAATAAGCGTACAATCAGGAGCGGCTATAGCAAAAGGGCTATTCCCAGCTATCGGTGCTGCTGGAACTGCCTCCTTGCGAATTGGTGTATCGGCTATTATCCTTTTAGCTATTTACAGACCCAACTTATTTAAAATTACTGCTAATCAATGGAAGTTTGTCATTCCATATGGTTTGTCATTGGGTGCAATGAATTTGATTTTTTATCTTGCAATAGAGAGAATTCCCCTTGGATTAGCCGTTACCCTTGAGTTTGTAGGTCCTTTATTAGTAGCTGTTTGGGGCTCAAAACGCCTTATAGATTTTTTATGGATACTTCTTGCAGCGGCTGGCATTGTATTGATTGCTCCGTGGACAAATAACGGAATAGATGTTTTAGGAATGCTATTTGCCCTTTTGGCTGGTGGCTTTTGGGCTGCCTACATCGTATTGGGAGGAAAAACATCAAAAATAATGAAAGGTGGAGATGCCGTGGCGACAGGAATGCTCTTTGCTTCTCTATTAATTATTCCTTTCGGTATTCTCGGAAAAGGACTCAATGATCTCACTCCAACATTTTTTTATCTAGGCATTGCTCTTGCTCTGTTATCAAGTGCTATTCCTTTTACATTGGAAATGAAAGCACTTGGCCAACTTCCAGCTAGGACTTTCAGTATTTTAATGAGTTTAGAACCGGCAGCAGCTTCTATTTGCGCACTTATATTTCTACATGAGTTCCTTTCTCTCAATGAAGTTTTAGCCGTTATCTGCGTGGTAATTGCTTCGGCTGGGTCAACTATGACATCTAAAGCTTAAGTACATCAATTTCATTCAAATATGGTTAAAACAAAACAATGTTAGCTTAAATGGTAAAATTTATTTACAAGATACCGTAGCAGTAGAAATAATAAACCAACGACAATTGAAAATGAAACAACAAAAATAAACAGATTAACAATGATATTGGGAACAAACTTCAATCTAGGGTGACTATGGAACGGCTCACCATGAAGTCTTTCGTATATCCTCTGTTTTGCTATTTTGAATTTCTTTTTGATAATTTAGTAATTTTAAAGATGATCAAAAATTATTAGACTTCCACCGTCTTGTTGTCTTCTATATTAAGAAAATAAAATTAAGCAATTAATTTAAAATAAAGTACTTATAACATTAAATTCGCTTTTTATATAAGTTATTTCTCTACTGACTGGAATTTGATCCATAGCCATTCTTCAGCATACCTTTAAATAATTACGGAGCCACTAAAGTCGCTACCTCTAGTTATATAGTCAGAATCATGTCACTTTCCCACCTACTTAATGTGCTTAAAATAAAGTGATTATACCGAATAATATGCATTAAAAATAAAATACAGACACTATAATCCAAAAAAAACCATCCTATCGTAAAGAAAAAACGATCTTTTTTTGAAAAAATATAAGATTTATTTATCCTCTAATTGATAGAATAACATTTGCGGGGCTCCTTCAACACCGGCTTCCTTCATTAAATTTCTCTTTGCTTCAGAGGAGATACTCGCTTTAGCTTTTTCTAAATCAGAAATGGCAAATACCACAGTCACCATATTAGGGTCATCAATACTTCGGGCTATTCCACGGTCAACAAGCCCTTCTTCCATTCTTTTCGCCATACCTTCAGTATCGTAAACTTTGAGCCAGGCATCAAAATCTTTAACACGATGTGTTACCATCAATCGGTCCTTACTATTGATTTTAGAATCATCATTTCGAATTACTTCATAATAACCGAATTTAGGCTGACCTATTACTCCCGCTATTTTCATGGCTCCTTTCAAAGTAGGCATTGCACTAAACTCTTTAGCTTTCACTACATCATCCATTTTATCCATGATGATGACCGTATTGGGATCATCCATTCCCCTCCCGACAACAAAATGATTTATGCCATAGGCTTGCCGCCCGGAATCGTGAGAATCGTATTCTTTTCTCCATTTATCGTAATCAGCAACTTTATGCTTGATCACTATTAATTTAAAAGGTTCAGAAGCGGCAACAGTGGTGTCCCTATGCATGGACATTTCTTCTTCGGACTCTACTTTCTCCGTTTTATTGTTTTTACAAGATAAAAAAGCAACGGTAATACCTACTATTAAAAGTAGACTTAAAATTTTTTTCAGGTTTTTCAGACTACTATGTTTTTAAATTAATTTTATACATAAATATACTGATAATTAGTGTTTTATATTTTTTTTTAGCAAATAAAATAGAATAAAAAAATCAAGTAGATTTCTACAATTTTATTCTTACTAATTACATAATCAACCAATATTATTATATTCGCAAATTAATATGGCGATTGGCATTAATATTTGGGCTAATTAAATGATATCTAGAATGAAAAAAAAGACAGTACAATTGTTATTTTTATTAGTGCCTTTTTTATGTAATGCTCAAGAATACATCGATCTGTTTTCTGTAAATTATTCAAAATCGCAAAAAACCACTTTTGAAAATTCATCGGTAAACACTTCCATATCTACATTTCAAACGAACCTTATTCTGCCGGTTGTTTTAAATGAAAAGTACATAGCTATAACTGGGCTAAATTTTAACAGTTACAGTTTACAATTATTTCCTGATTCCAATAATAATCATTTATACTCAACAACACTTAGAGCTGGCCTTAGTATAAAGCATTCTGAACATTGGACCGGGGTATATCTTTTGCTTCCTAAAGTAGCTTCAGATTATAGACATCTTAGTAGTGAAGACGTTTATTTAGGTGGACTAGCTTTATTAAAATACAAAAGAAATAAAAATTTCGGCTATAGTTTTGGTCTTTACAGCAGCCCTGAAGCTTTCGGTACTGCTATGACTCCGATTTTCGGTCTTTATTACCACAGTCCCGATTCACGTTTTGAGATAAACTTGTTTTTACCCGATAATGGTGATTTAAATTATAGTTTAACTGAAAAGACTAAAATAGGTTTTGATTTTCAAGGTCATGGCAATAGCTATAAACTCACAACAGATGGCACTCGTTCCACCTATGCCGAAAACAGGTCAATAGACTTCTCTTCTTATGTACAACGAAGCATATTAAGTAACAAAATACTTTTACGTCTAAAAATGGGATGTTATTTAAACCAATTTAATGTATTTCCAATAGATCAAAAGCTTGATTTACAAATTGTAGCATTAAAATTTGGGGATAACCGCTCCAAATTATTCGAAGAGACTTCAAACACTCTTTTTTTCAAGATGGAAGCCATCTATCGCTTTAATCTGAGTACTAACAAAAACTAACTTTCGATCCTGTCTTTTCATTTATCTAAAATAGCTTAGTTTTTTAATATTTATAAAATCGCTTTGGAGCCTATTTAATCAAATAAAAAAGCCGTCTCGAAAAATACGGGACGGCTTTGATTATAATTACTTAGTACCTACAAAATATAATCTGTATTAATAAAATTTGATTCTTTGCTATTTAGTAGAGCTTGTAAAATTTCATTGTTATATTCGTTGTCCTTAGAAGCAACAAAAGTTCTTATCGAGAACGAGCGCAATGCATCGTGAATACTTAAGGTTCCCACTGCCGAATCTTTTCTTCCAGTAAACGGAAAAACATCCGGTCCTCTCTGGCAAGAACTATTCAAGTTTACTCTACAAACAAGATTTACTAAGGTATCAATAAGTGGAGCGATCGTTTTGATATCTTTTCCAAATAAACTTACCTGCTGACCGTAATTAGAATCGGCCATATCATTCAATGGTTCTTGAATATCTTTGAAAGAAAGAATAGGCACCACTGGGCCAAATTGCTCTTCATGATACAAACGCATTTCTTTGTTTATTGGGAACAAAACAGCGGGAAAGATATAATTATCGGAATGTTGCCCACCTTTTTCATTAATGACTTTAGCTCCTTTACTTACAGCATCGTCAATCAATTCTTGAACATAGGCTGGTTTTTCCTTTTCCGGCAATGGAGTCAGAAATACTGCTTTATCCCATGGATTCCCAAAAGTTAATGCATCCACTTTGGCGGCAAAACGCTTGTTGAATTCTTCAGAGATTGATTCATGCACATACAATACTTTCAGAGCTGTACAACGTTGTCCATTAAAAGATAAGGATCCAGCTATACATTCTTGGATAGCCAAATCTAAATCAGCATCAGCAAGTATAATCGCAGGGTTTTTAGCTTCTAAACCTAATATCAAACGTAATCTGTTCTTGTTCGGATGCTGATCTTGTAAAGCAATCGCCGATGTACTATTTCCAATCAAAGCTAAAATATCAACTTTTCCAGATTTCATAATAGGCGACGCTACTTCGCGCCCTCTACCATATACAATATTAATAGCTCCTGCAGGAAAACTACTTCTAAACGCCTCTAACAAAGGTGAAATTAGCAGAACTCCGTGTTTAGCAGGTTTAAAAATTACAGGATTCCCCATTATAAGCGCCGGAATCAACAATGAAAAAGTTTCATTTAATGGATAATTGTAAGGTCCCAGACATAATACAACGCCTAGTGGACCTCTACGAATCATGGCATGGACACCTTGCACTTTAGAAAAATGAGCACTACGAGCATTCAATTCTTTATAACTTTCAATAGTATCGTAAATATAATCTACGGTTCTGTCAAATTCTTTTTCAGAATCTCCAAGCGACTTGCCAATCTCCCACATCAAAAGTTTAACAACCTCCTGACGAGTCGCTTTCATTTGAGATGCGAAATTTTCCATGCATTTGATACGATCCACCACTTTCATAGTTGGCCATAATCCCTGTCCTTTATTGTAAGCAGCCGATGCAGCTTCAACCGCCTCCATAGCTTCTGTTTCTCCCATAAAAGGGATAGAACCCAATATGGTAGGTGCATATTTTTCTGTTGATGAAATAGTGGAGAATACTGGCGAAGTTTGCCCTTCCCACTTTTTTAACTCACCATTTACTAAATACGTATCTTGATTTAATAGCTCTTTAATCTGAAATTCTTCCGGTATTGAATTCATTTTTTGGGGTTGTTTTATTTTTTGGTGTTAAAATATATATCGAGATTATACTTTGTTCTATTATGGCGAAACGACGTCACCATTCCATCCCATCATGCCTCCCGTCAGGTTAAAAGCATTTTCTATGCCCAACTTGTTCATGATCTCACATGCTTTCGCACTTCTGGCTCCAGAACGACAATAGACATAATAGTTTTTATCTTTGTCTAATGCTTCAATAGCTTCGACAAAATCTTGCGCCTTATGGATGTCAATATTTATCGCACTGTCGATAATTCCTTCATTGTACTCGTCTTCTGTTCTTACGTCTAATATCACAGCGTCTCGATCTGCTTCAAGCTGAGTAGCCCAATCCTCTTGTAATAAATTCATATTGCTTTTTTTTATAAAATTACGATTTTTCCTTAAGCAACAAACCCATTTTTAATGAATTATTGAATATTTAAAAGAAAACGATTTCGTGACGTTTTAAAAATCAACAAACTACGAGAGAAGCTATTAAATCACTAAAGATTACTACACTAAATCTATAGTGTATACTATAAAAATATCTTTTATCTAGTTCTGTTATGGATTTATCATTCTATCCAATATACACTCAAATTTCTTTCTATTTTAGCGTACTTTTACAATAGCTAAATTGGCATATTAAAAAACAATACCAACTAATTGGCATAAAAAGCACTTTTTAAAACACACTATAATGCAGGATTCTGACGATTTAAAAAAAATATTCCCTTCATTTTCTGATGAACTTATAATTGAACTTGAAAGGAACGGCACTAGACAATCATTTAAAGCTGGTGACATCATTATGCGTAAAGGTCAATATATTAACAACACGCTTTTGATCTTACAGGGCCAAATAAAGATTTATCGTGAGGGAGAAAGTGGCGGTGAATTTTTAATGTATTATTTGCAACCTGGTCAAGCCTGCGCCGTTTCTATGATCTGTGCGACAAAGAGCCAAACGAGCATGATTTTGGCGAAAGTAGTTGAAGATTTGGATCTAATAATGATTCCGCTTACTTTAATGGAAAAATGGATGATGGAGCACCGCAGCTGGTATGAGTTTGTCATTTTTACCTACCGCACCCGATTTGAAGAGGTTTTGGAAGTCATTGATAATATTGCCTTTAGGGCCATGGACGAACGCTTAGAGTTTTACCTAAAACGTCATGCTAATGCTTGCGGTTGTGAAGATTTAAAATTGTCGCATCAGGAAATTGCAACGGAGCTAAACACCTCTAGAGAAGTGATTTCCCGTTTGCTAAAAAAGATGGAGCAACGTGGAATGGTTAAATTACATCGCAATCATATTGAACTTTTGACTTAAAAATGCTCTAATGTGATAAATGTTACTGTTTGTAAACTAAATACAAACAAGCTTTGCACAAAATTTTATAGATGGAGTATTTTGGTTATTTTACGTCAATTATTATAGGTCTTTCTTTAGGTTTAGTAGGTAGTGGTGGCTCTATTATTACGGTTCCCATTTTGGTGTATTTTTTTGAAGTATTTCCAGAACAAGCAACTACTTATTCCCTTTTTATAGTTGGAATTACTGCTATGATAGGTTCTTTTAGACACTACAGATTGGGCGATTTAAAAATCAAATCTGCTTTAGTATTTGCCTTCCCCTCTGTCCTATCTTTACTTTTGGTCTGGAAAATTATTTTTTCTATCATTCCCTACACATTACTTTCAATAGATAGTTTTGATATCACTAAGAATTTTTTGATTATGGTGGTCTTTGCTTTTGTTATGATTGCGGCTTCCATATCCATGATAAAAAAATCGAAAAAAATCAATAAGGAAAAACAAACTAACTATCCGATACTTGCAGTGATTGGGTTTTTAGTCGGTCTCATAATCGGATTTTTAGGAACGGGCGGAGGGTTTTTAATCATTCCAGCTCTACTATTTTTTGCCAACTTATCAATGAAACAGGCAGTTGGAACCCCATTGTTTATTATCTCTATTAACTCACTTATAGGCTTTAATGGCGATTTACTTGATGGCGTCAAATTAGATCTTACACTTCTACTGATTATCACAGCAATTGCAATACTAGGACTAATTATAGGAACAAAGTTGTCAAAAAGAATAGATGGAGCAAAGTTAAAACCAACTTTTGGATGGTTTGTATTGCTGATGGGAGTCTATATTATTACCAAAGAAATTCTCTTTAAATAAACTATTTAGTTTAACATTAGTCACCGTTAAATTAAAATACAAAAAGTACCTTTGTAATAGAACTAAAAAACATATCATGCAAATAGAACAAATATATACCGGATGTTTAGCACAAGGTGCTTACTATATAACTTCAAACGGAGAGGCTGCAATAATTGACCCGCTACGAGAAACGCAGCCCTATCTAGAACGCTTAGAGCGTGATAATGTAAAATTGAAATATATTTTTGAAACCCATTTTCATGCTGACTTTGTCTCGGGTCACGTTGATTTGAGTAAAGAAACTGGAGCGCCGATTGTTTATGGACCAGATGCCAACACTGAATTTAAAGCAATTATTGCAACTGACGGTAGGGAATTTACCGTTGGTAAAATTACCATTAGAGCCTTGCACACACCGGGACATACAATGGAAAGTACTACCTATTTATTGATTGATGAAAATGGAAAAGAGCACGCGATTTTCTCTGGAGATACTTTATTCATTGGTGATGTAGGAAGACCTGATTTAGCTCAAAAAGCAGCTTCGATGACTCAAGAACAGTTAGCAGGAATATTATTCAATTCGTTAAGAGCGAAGATAATGAGTTTGCCAGATGATGTTATCGTATATCCAGCTCATGGAGCCGGTAGTGCCTGTGGGAAAAACATGAGTAAGGAAACTGTAGGAACTATTGGTAACCAAAAAGAAACTAATTACGCTTTACGGGCTGACATGACCGAAGAGGAGTTTATCAAAGAAGTGACTGAGGGCCTATTACCTCCTCCCGCTTATTTTGGAATGAATGTAGCCATGAATAAACATGGATATGAAAGTTTTGAAACTGTTTTGAACAATGGAATGCGAGCCATAAATGCAAAAGATTTTGAAACTGTTGCAGAGGATACAGGAGCTTTAATCTTAGATACCAGAAACAATGGGGACTTTGCAAAAGGATTTATTCCTCAATCCATAAACATTGGTATTAACGGTGATTTTGCCCCCTGGGTAGGCGCACTGATTGCCGAAGTAAAGCAACCCATAATTCTTGTTACCGAAGCAGGTCAGGAAGAAGAATCTGTTACGCGATTAAGTCGTGTAGGATTTGACAATCTAGTTGGTCATCTTGAAGGCGGCTTTGAAGCATGGAAAAAGCAAGGAAAAGAAACTGACGCTATAAATAGAATAACCTCAGAGGAATTTGCCAAAGAAGTGAAAATCGGCGAAAGCAAGGTAATCGATATTCGTAAAGAAAGCGAATATGCTGCGGAACATGTGGATGAAGCCTATAGCAAGCCGTTAGCTAACATCAATGAATGGATAAAAGATATTGACCCTAAGGAGCCTTTTTTTATTCATTGTGCAGGTGGCTACCGCAGTATGATCGCAGCTTCTATATTACAGGCACGCGGTTTTAGAAATTTTTCAGAAATTGAAGGTGGTTATAATGCAATCGCAAAAACTTCAGTACCAACTACCGATTTTGTCTGCCAAAGCAAAACACTTTAATTAGCTTTTATCATGTGCAAAAACAGATATTTATATGGCACATTTAATATTGAACTGTAAAGCATATTATTCAATTAAATTTTTATATTATGAAAAAAACAGGAGTTTAATAAACAAAGTAATCAGAAGTCTACTAGCGGGTTTTATTGCCCTTTTGTATTTTAATAATTTAATTAGTGGCACAATAGCACTAGTTTTGGGGGGTATTTGCAATAATATTTCTAATTACAAGTTTTGTTAGTTTTTGTCCTCTATATACCCCTTTTGGCATTAACACAAGGAAATCAAAACAATAGCAAACTAAAAAATAAAGAAGACGACAATTTTGAATATTCAAAAAAAATAAAGCATGAATAACGATCAATGTTCTGTGGTATCTGGTAACAAACCATTAGACCAAAACTATTGGGACGGACAATACAAAGCCAAAGCCACAGGATGGGATTTAGGTCAGGTATCACAACCAATTAAAGAATATTTCGACACATTACAAAATAAAAATTGCAGCATATTAATTCCCGGTTGCGGGAACAATTACGAAGCAGAGTATTTATTACAGCGAGGTTTTACTAATATTACCGTAATAGACATAGCACCTACATTGGTGCAGGATATCAAACAAAAGTTTGCAGGAAATTCAAATATTAAAATTATTCACGGTGACTTTTTTGAGCATCAAGGTCAGTATGATATAATTATTGAGCAAACTTTTTTCTGCGCATTGCCTCCAACTATGCGTCAAAAGTATATTTGGAAAATGCACCAGCTTTTAGTCGAAGATGGAATACTGGGGGGACTATTATTCAATAGATCCTTTGAACTAAGCCCTCCTTTTGGCGGAAGCCAAGAAGAATACGGAAAGCTTTTCAACAGTGCCTTTGACTTTCTAAAAATCGATGTCGCTCGAAATTCGGTACTGCCAAGAGCTAATTCTGAATTGTTTATTGAATTCAAGAAAAGTAGTAACGTAAAAGTCAATCTCTATCAATTTGAAGGGATCGCATGCGCCTCCTCTATGACAGCAGTTACGACTAAGTTTGAAGGATTAAACGATGTATTAAACACAAGTATGAGCACTAATTTTGCCGAAGTATTGATTGTAAGCAAAAACGAAATTCATATAGAAGAACTACAAAAAGCTATCTCATATGATGAAAAATATAGCATTACTAAATCATATTAAAATGAAAAAAATGCTTTTTACAAATTGGCATGCCATGCGCTGGATTCGTCTAATAATAGGTCTGTTTTTTATACAACAAGCCATACAATTTCATGAATTCCTAATGGGTTCCGTGGCTGCATTTTTCTTGTTTCAAGCCTTTTTCAACACAGGTTGTGGCCTAATTGGATGTCAGATACCAACCTTTAAAAAAAGTAAAAATGAATAATAGCTTTGATAAAATCATAAATTCAGAAAAACCAGTATTGGTTGATTTTTTCGCGACTTGGTGTGGACCCTGCAAAACGCTCGGCCCCATTTTGAAAGAAGTAAAAGAGAATCTAGGTGAACGAATTTCGAATTTCGATCATAAAAATTGATGTTGCCAAAAACCGACAAATCGCTTCTTAGTATCAAGTTCGCGGTGTACCCACTATGATCTTATTTCAAAACGGAAAACAATTGTGGAGACAATCGGGAGTAGTACAAAAAGCTGACATCATAAAAGTAGTTTTAGAAAAAAGTAATCAATAATAAAAAAGGCTTAATCATCTTTATAATTAATATTGGAATTATTGCAGGCTAATTCTATTACCATATTATAGGTTGTGCTTCTGGAACTTGTGCTATTATTTTAAAAGCACTAAGATTCAAATTGTATGGTAATCTAATGATCGTTATTTTGATAGTAGTTTCGGCCATGATGTCCTCAATATCTATCACCCGTGAAAAAGAAATTGGTACAAAATAATGTTAATTCCATAAAACATACTGACTCATAATTGGGAAATTATTCCCGTTTTGGGTTTTGGGCTTGCTTATTTTGACAGTCGGCTTAATTATTTCCAGATTAATATTCCAAGTTCCTATTCTAGGCAGTATTGGATTAATAAATTTGTTTATCTATTGGCTATTCTTGGGACTAGTTTGTTTATTACTAACTACACAGAAACCCAACAACAGGAAATGTTAATCGCTTGGTTTTTAACAGTAGTCTTTATTTTAATGAGTGAATTTTTGACCCCAGTAGAAAGTATGCCTTATTGGGCGCAGCAAATTACGCTAGTGAATCCAACAGGTTATTTTGTAGAAGTTATATGAATGCTAATACTTGAAGGGTTTACTTTTTCAGATATTTACACTTCCTTTTTTATTATTCTGTGATGTGCTTATATTCTGAATGGATTAGCTGTTTGGAGCTAGAAAAAACGAGCTAGAAAAGTTTAAAAACATCATGCAATAAAGAATTTGATTTTTATATTGAAAAAAAAATCACAATGTAGGATAAATCATCTGAGATAAGGACTAAAAATTTGAGATTCTAAATTTATCTATTAGTCCACTTATTTAGTGTCTTATCCAGATCTGAAAATATAATTGGTTTAGGAAGATAATCATCCATCCCAGCTTCAAAGCATTTTTTCTTTTCTTCCATTAATATTCCTGCAGTCATGGCAATTATAGGAACATTTTCAGATCCTTTAATCTTTCTGATTTCGCGTGTCGTGTCGTAACCATTTTTAAAAGGCATTTGAATATCCATTAATATCACATCTGGCCGCTCTATAACATATTTGTCTATCGCCTCATTACCGTCTGCAGCTTCAATAATCTTGTAGTTAGGCATAATTTTTTTAACTAATGTTTTAGCCAAAAGCATATTTATTTTATTGTCCTCGACTACTAATATTTTATTAAATCGTAAATCTTCCAGAAACAATGGTTCTTTCATGTCCTCAGTATTCTTGGCCAGATTGAGACTCAAATATATGTCCTTTTCTTTTTTAAATTTTACAGTAAAGAAAAAATCACTTCCTTCACCTAATTTGCTTTCGAGATTCAGTTTACTTCCCATCAAAGCCAGGAGTTGGTTCGAAATGGTTAATCCCAAACCAGTACCTCCATACTCTCTACTTACAGAATTATCAGCTTGTACGAATGATTTAAATATTTTTTTATTATTGACATCTGCAATTCCTATGCCCGTATCTTTTACCGAAAATTTGATTGTTGAATAATATTTACTTGAAGAAGGAGATTCATGGACAGCTAAAGTAATCGTTCCTTTATGTGTAAATTTGACAGCATTGCTTAACAAATTAAATAATACTCTTTTTAGTCTTAAAGCATCCGCTAGGAAAAATTGTGTTACAGCTTTGTCCACGTTTAATAACAATTCTATTTTTTTGTCCGCTGCCTGATATTGGAATAAAGCAATAACCTGATTCAATAATTCATACAGATCTGTTTTAGCCATTTCTAATTCAAATTTACCGGATTCTATTTTAGAAAAGTCTAATACTTCATTTACAATGTGAATTAAGGAATTACCTGAATCATTAACTATCGACATGTATTTCCTTTGATTTTCGTCGAGATTGCTTTGCATCAATAAATTTGTAAACCCAATTATTCCATTTAATGGTGTTCTAATTTCATGACTCATATTAGCCAAAAATTCAGTTTTGGCTTTATTCGCAGCCATTGCTTCCTCTTTTGCATTTATTAATTCAATTTCATGCCGTTTCCTTTCCGTAATATCGACCATTATTATATTACATTTCTTGTCTTTTTCAGCAATAATACCAGTCAGTATTACATAGCGAAGGCCAGCAACATCAGACTGCAGGACAACTTCACATACTTCCTTAACATTCTCTTTAAATATGTTCTCTAAAAAATGATTAAAAACTGGTTTTGTCTCATCCGAAATAAAAAAACCGAGCCTACTGTTGATTAACTTGGATCGCTCTTTCCCCAACAAATTGGCACCGGTCAAGTTTACTACAAGCACATTTCCTTCTTTAGATAGGTTAAAATAGCCAGAAGGCAAAAAATCATACAAATCATCGTACTTTTTAGTAGCCGTTTTTGCCTGTTCAATTGCTGACAAAAGCTCCTCGTTTTGCATTTCTAGCTCAATCTGAGATACTTTTAGCTCATGAACAAGCTTGATTGCTTCAGCGCCACTTATGTCTGAATTTCTCTCTGGAGCTTTCGCTTTAAGTTTGCTTTCTGCCCTCTCACGAAGAGAATTAACTCCCTCTAAATTGTCAATTGAATTTTGCATAATTTCTGAATATTAAAAAATTCAACTAATCATTTTAAGGTCTAAAAAAACTAAATATCGCTTGCTTGCACCAGGCCATTATTTAAACATTTTAGGTTTTACTACCCCATGAATAAAACATTGTAGTATTTTATTGTAATCTCTAAAATGAATGTTGCTAGTGAATTAAATAAAAATTTTATTCCCATTCGCTATTTTAATGAGAACATCGTCATAGTGAATGAACTCTCTTTGTTGTAATGCTAAAAATTTCTTCTTATTGGGCACAATATACTTGAAAAAATCCATTTCCCAAATTTGTTTTTCAAAAAAATACTCTTTTGAATAGCCTAGAAGATCCATTAAGTGCTGATTAATTTCTATTATTTTACCCGAATCAGCATCAATGAACAATACAACCTTCTTCTTTTGACTCAAAAAGCTGAAGGTAATGAGGCATCAGGAGCAGCCATTAATGTTTTATCCTTATCTACTGTCTCTCTTACTATGCACTGAATTATCTTATTGCTATTTACGGTAAATACATTACTTACGAACTCCACATTGATCAGTTCTCCAGTGGCGGTTTCAAGCGGCAAGTTTTCATAGCGGATAAATTTTTCCCTTAGCAATTCTAGAAACATGCTTTTATTCGCACTTATATCTTTAAACATTCCGATTTCCCAAATTGTTTTTTCCTCCAATTCCTCCTTCGAGTAACCCAATTTTTCAATTAAAAATGGATTTACATCAATAATTTTACCTGTTTCGCCATTAAGAATAAGAATCCCATCCTTTGCCGATTCAAACAGTCGTAGTAAGTATCTGTTTTCATCATTAAGCGCCTCTTCCGCTTTTTTCGTGAGAGTAATGTCGATAAACGTAATTACTAATCCATCTATTTTGTCGTCTAAGGTACGGTATGGCATTATTTTAACATAAAACCATTTTCCAGCCTTAGTGGTCACTTTGGTTTGTATTGGGGTTAGGTTCTTAATCACTGCCCGCGCATGAATCTCCATTTCAGGATATTCTAATTCAGTCACTAAATCAGTAAATGGTCTTCCAGTATCTGATGCTCTTACTTTAAATATCTTGCCAACAGGGTCCGTAAACCGTCGGATACTTAAATTCATATCCAGAAAAAGAGTAGCTATATCTGTACTGTTAAGCAGATTTTTCATGTCATTGTTTGCCATTTCAAAATCAAGTAACTTGCTTTGCAGTTCTGCATTTATCGTTTGTAATTCTTCGTTTAAGCTCTGCATCTCTTCTTTAGACGTAGTGAGCTCCTCATTTGTAGATTGTAATTCTTCATTGGTGGATTGCAACTCCTCGTTAGAGGATCTAACTTCTTCCTGAGAAGTTTGCATTTCTTCTCGAGTAATTTGCAGGTCAAGATTACTTTGCTTCAGTTCTGCTTCCAATTCTTTCAACTCATCATTTCCAATTTGGATATTTGATTTCAGACCTACAGTACTCTCCTCTTTTACACTTGGCGATTCCTTAAAAACAATCATAATCATCCCTTTTATTGCAGCAGGACTATCAATACACTGTAGTGTAAGATCAACAATAACAAAACCGCCATCGTTAAGTATCTTTATCCTATGGAGGACAATGGGTATAAAGTTCTTTTTAGCTTTTCTGAAAGCACTAAGAAGTACATTACGCAAGCCTTCTCTCGCCATGGCATGTATATTCCAATTTGCCTTTCCCGCAACGGGTTCTAGATATTTTCCAGTTCTACCCGTAATATATATAATATCTCCATTTTCGTTAACCATAACACTCGCAGGCGCATAGCGTTGAAGCAAAACCTGATCTGCTAATGTTTGTATGTTTTCAGTCATTTCGGGTCTAGGCTTTGTCGCAACTGGCTTCCCCCCACCTCCGGCATAGGAGCTCGGAAAATCTATAGAACCATTCATATAAGCATTTTTCGTTTTTTTAAAAAATTTCAATCTAGCATCTATTACTTCAAAATCCCTATTATTTTGTCCAAGTGTTTCTGCAGCACCGAGTAGCATAATTCCTCTAGGGTTCAAACTATAATTAAATAAAGACATCATCTTTTTTTGTAATGGCGGTTCCATATAGATAAGCATATTGCGACAAGTGAGTATATCCATTTTAGTAAAAGGAGGGTCCTTGATTAAATCATGAGGAGCAAAAACCAACATTTCTCGAATAATAGCACTTACACGAAAACCTTCAGCTTCGAGCCTGAAATTCTTATCGATACGATCTGATGATACATCTGCTATGATATTACTTGGGAACAGACCTTTACGTGCTTTATCAATAGCAGTGACATCCATATCAGATGCGAATATCTTCAATGACAGGCCTCTCTTATTCTTCATCTCGCTTATAACCTCATTAAAAAGAATAGCTAATGAGTAGGCTTCTTCACCTGTTGAGCAAGCGGTGACCCATGCTCGTAACTCATAATTATCAGGTAGTGTTTTAATGTAATTAGGTAAAATTTCCTCTTTAAGCTTATTCCACACTTCTGAATCACGAAAAAAGCTCGTAACGCCAATCAATAATTCATTAAAAAGGAGCCCCACTTCTCTAGGGTTTTTCTGCAATAGAAGAACGTACCCGCCTAAGTCCTGAGTTCCATGTATCGCTATCCGCCTTTCTATTCTTCGTTTTAAGGTACTTTTCTTGTACCCCGAAAAATCATGTCCTGATTGATCGAACAACAAGCTTATTATTTTATATATGTTGTTTATGCTTTTTTCTTCAGTTTCATCTTTACTTCGCGGGAAATATTTTAAAAAATCTATCAGTTTAGTAGGTAGTTCTTCGACTGGAGCTATGATATCTGCATTAACTGAACGGATCGCATTATAAGGCATACTAGGAAATTTAGCTGTAGAGGGGTCTTGAACCATTACTAGCCCATTTTGTCCTTTAATGGATTTCACACCAAGGCAGCCATCAGATCCCATTCCCGAAAGGATAATCCCTACGCTGCTACCCTTGCTATACTCTGCCAGAGAGCGGAAAAAGATATCTATTGGCAATCGTAGTCCTCTTTTTTCTTCTGGTGGAAAAATATGTAACCTGCCATTTAATATTGACAGACTCTTGTTTGGAGGTATAATGTATACGTTGTTGGGTTTCACTTCTAATCGATCCTCTGCCTGTAAAACTGTCATCCCCGTCTTTCGTTGAATCAACTCTGGCAATCTGCCCTCATGGGTAGGATCGAGATGCTGGACAAGGACAAAAGCCATTCCAGTGTCGACGGGTAGGTTTTCAAAAAATAACTCAAATGACTCTAGTCCACCTGCAGAAGCACCTATTCCTACAATAGGGAATTTTTCATACTCAAGGTTTGGAACATTCATTTTTAAGTGTTTTTCAGAAAGTTTATCCGCTTTATTGTTTACACTATCTTTTGTAATTAATTTCATACCTCTATTTTGCTTCATCGATCGACTTTCGTTGTAAAACAACTAAATAATAAGTACTGACAACTTTTTTTATTTAATAATGCATAAATATAAACTTTATTTAAAATATTATTAACAATTTATTACAACATCATCTTTTTTTACTAAAAAAACTCCTGTCTTTCTTTGATCATCAAATAAATAATTAAAGATCTTAGCTGAATAAAGGACTCTAGCTAAAGTAACTATAAATTAAAAAAAAAAATATAGGAATAATCGTGCTATTTAAAACTAAGAAATAAGGCTGCGAAAAACTACTACTTAACCAGCCATTTAACAAGCACTCTTTTTAATTCGGATTCAATAATAGGTTTAGATAAATAGTCATTCAAGCCCGCCTCTAAACATTTCTGCTTATCGTCTGCCATTATACCCGCTGTAACTGCTATTATGGGAATTTCAGCCGAATCTTTTAATTGCCTGATTTCTGCAGTCGCTTCATACCCGTTTTTATTGGGCATCTGAATATCCATTAAAATAATATCTGGCATCGCTTTTTTATATTGGTCAACCGCCTCGTTACCGTCCTTTGCTACATAGATAACACAATCAGGAATAAGTGTTTGAACGAGTGTTTTTACTAACAGCATATTTATCCTATTGTCCTCCACTATTAAGACCTTTTTATGTCCTTCAATATGTAAAAAGTTACTGGAGCCATCGGTATGTACATTGTCTATTTTAGCATTTAAAATTTCACTATCATTTAGTCTTCTAAAATCAATTTCGAAGAAAAAATCACTTCCCTCTCCATATTTGCTTATCAAGTTTAATTTACTATTCATCAATGCCAAGAGTTGATTTGAAATGGGTAGTCCCAACCCTGTTCCTCCAAATTTTCGGCTGACTGAATTATCTTCTTGCACAAAAGATTGAAATATTTTGAGGTTGTTACTGCCTTTTATTCCAATTCCAGTGTCTTTTACAGAGAATTTTATTTTTGAAGAGTCTTTACTATTGTTTGGTATTGCACTAATGTTCAATCGTATCACACCTGTATTTGTAAACTTAAAAGCATTGCTTAGAAGGTTTACCAAAATTTGTTTTAACCTGACTGAATCTGCAAGGATAAATTGCGGAACTTCCGGATCCATATGAAGCACTAAATCTATGTCTTTTTTCAGGGCTTGATATTTAAACAAATCAATTACCTGATCCGACAGTTTAAATAAATCTAAATTATCGATACTTAACTCTAATTTGCCTGATTCAATCTTTGAAAAATCCAAAATGTCATTTACTATATCCAACAATGAAGCAGCTGACTCATTAATGGTAGAAATATATTCTGATTGATTTGTTTCTAAAGCCGGTTTCATCAATAGATGGGTATATCCAATAATTGCATTTAATGGAGTTCTAATTTCATGACTCATATTAGCCAGAAAATCAGTCTTAGATTTGTTGGCATTCTCGGATTGTTCTTTAGATTTCAAAAGCTCAGTTTCTAACAATTTTCGGTCCGTAATGTCAATAAAACTAATCACAATTTCCGCTAAATCTCCTTTGTTATCAAAAAATGGGTAGCCACTTGCCAGAAGCCACGCCAAATCAGAACTTTGTGGGCGGCTTACTCCAACTAAAATGTTTTTAAGTGACTGCTTTGTTTTAACGATTTGGTTCACAGGAAAGAACTTAGCATCCATTGAAGACCCATCTTCATTTAAAAATCGCCATTCGGAATCAATTGCTTCCAAACCTATTATTTGATTTGCGCTTAACCCTAATAATTCACAAGCTTTCTGATTACTCATTATTATCGAGGCATTTGGAGCATGTACTACAACTCCTGCGTCCAAGTTATCTAGTAAACCACGATATCTTCCTTCACTTTGTAGTAAAGCTTCATCTCCTTTTTTAGCAGCGGTGATTTCTCTTGACAGGCAGATAAAATGTATGTCATGAGTTTCGCTTTCTTTCATAGGTGCTATTGAGAGTTCAAACCAAGACTTACCTGTTGGCAGTTCTAAACTATATTGTTTTCCGTTTGAGAATCCATTTTCATATGCTTCGCGTATCGCCGATATCGCTATATCTGCTGCCTCAGAAGGTAGTATATCAAAAAAAGTTTTACCTATGATACTTTTCGAATATATTTCAGATAAGTCATTTAGACGGGAATGAAAATTATAGATGTGACCGTCCATTCCAACTTCGAATAATAAATCCGGAATTGCATCAAAGACAGCTTCCATTTTTTCGTAAATTACCTTGAGCTCCTCTTCCGATTTCTTCTTCTCAGTAAGATCAAGCCCTATCCCGAACACACATTTTTCCCCCTCATACTCTATGGCGAGTGAATCAATAAAATAGGGTACTTTATTTTTATTTTTTGTATAAAACTCAACCTCAATACCTGGGGGTTTATCTCCAATATTAGGTGAACTGTGGCCTAATATAGCTTTTATCCTATTTTCAATTCTTTCTTTTTCTATTACTTTAAAGAAATCAGAAGGTCGCATTGTTTTAATTTCGCGACTTCCATAGCCTGTCATCAGTTCGAAATTTTTATTCCATTTTACAAATTTTCCAGATTCATTATAGAGATAAAATATACCTGGAAGATTACTTATTATCTTTTCAGAAAGCAGTTTTTCTTTAATGATTAATCCTTCTGCATTCTTACGCTCACTTATATCGGTTACGGTACCATGACAAATCACCGTGCCCTCAGGCTCGACTACTGGCAGCGAATTCACCTCATGCCAAACAAGTCCTTTTATAGGGTGAAAATAACGATATTCTCCTTTGAGGGGAACCAATTTCGTTTTTGTATTTATAATCTTTGCTATTACTCCAGGAAGATCATCCGGATGGATTAAATCGAATATAATATTTGCATTACTCGCAACCTCTTTAAAACTAAATCCGTAGATCCCTTTTATGGCATCACTCGCGTAAGGATAGCATAACGAACCGTCAAAATTCTGACGCATTGAATAAATTAATCCTGGAGATGTGGCGGCAATTTTGGCAAAAACATCTCGCTCTTTTTTTAGAATTGAAGTAGATTCCACTCTATCAGTGACATCTCTAAAATTTGAAATAATTCCCTTTACGCTACTGTCATTAAATCTATTATTAATTATTCCTTCTAACCAAATGTAATGCCCACTCTTATGCTTTACTCGAAACAAGGCTGGAAATAGCTTTCCAGGATTATTTATGGCATTTTGTATAATCTTATATATATATTCTAAATAATCCGCATGGAAATATTCTTCGTCAAGAATTTCGTCAAACTCCTTATCTGTATATCCAGTTACTCTTGCAGATGAAGGACTTCGAAATAAAACTTTTAAATTCTCATCAACGACTGTTATTATTCCGTCATTATTTTCTACTAATGCTCTAAAATTCTTTTCGCTTTCTTCGGTTTTATTATTCTCGATTTTCTCTTTAGTAATATCTCGACCTATTGAGTAAGTGGTTTCTTTTGTATTATCAATAATTGTTGCCCACTGTATAAAAACAATTTCTCCATTTTTTTTTATATGTCTGTTTTCATAAATAATGGATATGGTTGCAACTGATAATCTTTCCATCTCTTTTGTGGATGACTCCACATCATCAGGATGTACAAAACACATTGAGGATTTACTAAGTAACTCCTCTTTTGTATAGCCTAGCATTTTTATAAAAGCAGGATTTACTTCTTTATAGAAACCATCGGCGCCAAGTATGCCTACAAAATCTAAAGATTCTTTAAAGTAGAAATTTAAATTAGTTAAGGACGACTCGTTTTTAAGTAAATGATCAATTTGCAACTCTTTGTCTTTGAGGGTATTAATCAGCTCTTCGTAGGTAGGTTTGGCAAAATTAGCGCTCATAACAATAAACTAATTAACAATAAATATTTTAAGCAACTTCAACAAGTAACGCTCAACCTTTTTTGAGGAACAAAATACATCTAAGAAATGTAAATTAAAAAAAGTAATCTTAGAAAGTTGGCATTAATCAATAAAAAGGCACATTAACAGCTTGTGTTCGCAAATTACAATTTAATTCCCTGTAAATTTACTGATAAACATTTAATTAAAGAAGTTTGGTAAAAAAAAGTTCCATGCTAATATAGTAAATATTCTTTTTATTAAAAAACGAACTTTAAGTAAAAATCCAAATTTAATGGTTTGTTAGAGACTAGTTATATCATAGGCCTTTTCATAATTTTACTTTAAAAAAAATAAATTCCTCACACTCATAATTGTTCTAGAAACTTTTTTTCCAAACTTTAATTAAGAAATTGAATTTTTAAGTTAAAAAAAACTGAATTTCTAAATCGAAAGTGTTGCAATATGTTGATTAAAACATCCTATTTAATTTTACTCTGACAGCGTTTTCAGGAAATAAAAAAATAAAAAAGACATTTATTATAGCAACGATTATAATTTTGGCAGCTTTTAAAGATAGTTTTTCGATCCAAAAATCAGGTTCAATATCACGCAGGTATTATACTTCTGGAAGCTGACGTCAGTCTGTGAAAAAACCGTCGTTATGTTCTTTCAAATATAATGTATATTTCGAATATTAAAGCAAGAAAAGTTGTATATTTAATGATGCAACACATCACAGGAACTCCTCGCAATCAGCTATTTTTTTCTAGTTTAGAAGACACTATTTTACCGGAAAACCCCGTTCGTTTTATCGATGCTTTTGTCGAAGCATTGTCATTACAAACTTTAGGTTTTTCTGTTCAAACCATTAAAGGGGAAGGTCGCCCGAGCTTTGATACTAAAATCTTTCTTAAAATCTATTTGTATGGTTATCTAAATGGGCTGCGTAGCTCAAGAAAGCTAGAAAAGGAGTGCGCTCGCAATAACGAATTGCAATGGCTTTTATGTGCAATCATACCCAACTACCATAGTATATCCGACTTTAGAAAACAAAATCCATTGGGATTAAAAAAACTCTTTAAACTCTTTGTTTCTTTCCTTAAAGATGCTGACCTAATTGGCTGTGAAATCATCGCTATTGACGGCACAAAAAGCAGAGCGCACAACAGTAAGAAAGCAAACTTCAACCAAAAGAAAATAGAGAGACACTTAGCGTATATTGAAGAGCGAACCCAAGAATATCTTGCCGAATTGGCTAAGAATGATCTACAGGATAATAGCATTGCAATCACAAAGATTGCAGAAAAAATAGAACGATTAAAAAAGAATAAAATACGCTACGAACTTCTAGAAGACAAACTAAAAGAGAGTGGACAACCCCAAATAAGTACCACCGATCAAGATGCGAGAGCCCTTTTAGTTCAAGGAGTAGTAGTTGAGATAAGCTATAATATCCAAGCAGCAGTGGATAATAAGCATAATTTAGTTGTGGCTACTCACACCATAAATCGGAACGATCTTAACGCCTTAGGAGCTATCGCTTTGGAAGCAAAGGAAAATTTGGGACTAGATACTTTTACTGTTTTGGTGGATAAAGGCTACCATAATGGAAGGGAAATCGCCCAATGCATAAACCATAACATCAGCACCATTGTAGCGCATCCTACGCCAGGAACAAGCAAAGAAAGCGTTACGCAACCCGATTACTTGGTAGCCAAATTTAAATACGATGCAGAAAACGACAGCTATACGTGTCCCCAAGGAGAAACTTTAAAAACTACAGGAAGGTGGCATAAAAAAAGTGGGCGAACAGAGCAAAGTAGTTATCAATTTAAAAAATACCGAACCCCAGCCTGCCGGGAATGTCTTGTAAAACATCTTTGTACTGCTAGACCAGCAGGGCGGGAAATCGATCGGAGCCAGTACGCGCAAGCTGTTGAAGAAAACAACAAACGCTATCAGGAAAACCCACAATTATACCGAACACGACAAGAGATAAACGAACATATATTCGGTACTATAAAAAGACAATGGGGTTATAATCACACTAATTTAACGGGACTAGAAAAAGTAAACGGAGAACACAGCTTAATTATGCTGGTTTATAACATCAAACGCAGTATCAATATACTGGGCGTTCCTGATCTGATTGCCAAACTCAAAAAATGGAACACACCTTACAGAGCACAAGTCTTGCTTTTGCTAAAAACGGAGTATTTAAAGCGAACTAACGCCCTTGATTATTATCTAATGAAATTAGTAGCCTAAAAAAAGAGCCTTCTTAAAAGGCTTTATTTGACTTGTAGAACAGGAAAATTCAAGCTTTTTAATGGAAAAAGGAGGTTTTTTCACAGCCTGACGTTTTGCAACTTATAAACCATGATCGAATACAATTACAACACTAGTTAACACTCACCTATGGTAAAATAGCAAATTCAGATGGTAGTAATTTAAAAAATAGAAGTTGACAAAACGTAATTATCTAATATTGAGTATTTAGGAATCTAGCGAAATGTTTGTGGTTTACTACTTTTATAGGAATAAATTTAATCCAGTCAGATGTCACAAAATGACGTTTATTAGAAACTATTTTATCGAAATTAGAACTAAAAAATTAAACAAAATTATCAACTCCGTTTCTAAAAATACAACACCTCAAAAGCGACCTGTTTTTATTTTTTAATAGGTACTGCTTTTATATTTTTAAAATATTTAATGTTCTGAAAAATAACAATTTAAGGGCTTAAAACGACTTTTATTTTAACTAAATAAAATACAATTATTTCTGTGCTATTTTCAAAATTGAGGCAATGTAGTACTTATAGGCTTTTTTTTTCAGACCCCTTAAAGTAGAAAATCAATAAAAAACTAAGAAAGCTGCAATATGTTATTATGCTGGTATAAGGCAGCTTAAACTACCTTTTAGATGGCAGAAATAACTATTTTTTAACAAGTTTTTACACCAATATACACCGTGTTATCGTCCTAAAAGGAGCTAAAACCTCTGTTTTTCTGACGAAACCATTCATCGACACTTATTCGACATCCACCGAAGGTTAAACAGCTCCTGTCGTAAATGTAATTTGACTACACAGTATATGTATAATTTTACTATTTCAAAACCAATAAACAAGGTTTAAAACAAAAGATTTTTATGATAATTAGCCAAAAAATAAAATCATCTCTACCTTACTTTTTATTTGTAAGCGCCATTTTCCTAGGAAATATG
Organism: uncultured Flavobacterium sp.; assembly: GCA_937773775.1. Classification (GTDB taxonomy): domain Bacteria; phylum Bacteroidota; class Bacteroidia; order Flavobacteriales; family Flavobacteriaceae; genus Flavobacterium. The sequence continues at coordinate 4 of CALJVL010000007.1, read as the reverse complement.
GTGC
>CALJVL010000006.1 GCA_937773775.1 uncultured Flavobacterium sp. | reverse complement strand
AGTATTTTGGGAATTTAGGAAACGAAATGCATAGAGCGGTACGATTAGTCGTCGATACAGGATTGCACAGTAAAGGCTGGACGAGAGAGCAAGCGATCAAATACTCTATGGAAAACGAGGCTGAAAGTGAATCTGGAATCACCACTGAAATAGAACGCTATATGGCTATTCCTGGACAAGCCTTGTCTTACAAAATAGGTCAATTAAAAATAATGGAGCTACGTAAAGGAGCACAAGACAAAATGGGAGCTAAATTTGATATCAAAAAATTCCATGAAAAAGTACTGGAATCTGGTGTAATGCCATTGGCTTTATTAGAAAAGAAAATAGATACTTGGATTGGAGAAAAATAGATCCAATTTCTAGTCTAACAGAACGGCAAAAAGTCTCATTGTATAAACAATGAGACTTTTTTTTTACTCAATAAACCAAGGTTTGTATTGCGTGTGGAAGAATGGTGACCGATGCCGATTCACTACCGACACATAAATTATATTTTGCTTCCTTATCGCTTTGATTCATTACAACCGTAATTACTTTCCCATCCTCATTAACAAATGAAGTCGTTATCAATTGACTGCGACTGGAAACACTACTGATTCTTTTAGCATTCGGTCTGATAAATTTTGAGAAATGACCAATATAATAATAAGAAGGAGTATATATTAATTCACCTGTTACCGTATTAGCATGAATAGGTGCAAAACAAAAATTCCCAACGTGGTTAGGACCACCATTTTGATCTAACAAGATATTCCAGTCTGTCCATGCAACAGTACCATTACTAAAATCATTGATCATAGAACGACCGTAACGTTCTCCATTTGCCCAAAGCTGATATTTATTCGAATCAAATTTCTCCACACAACCTTCTGTAAATATCAAGTTTTTTGTAGGATATGCTTCTTGTACTTTTTTAACATTTTCGAACATAGGCTCTCCTCCGGTCCAATTTTCATACCAATGAAACCCCATTCCCCATGCATACTTTGAAGCTTCCGGGTCATCAAAAATAACATTTGCCCTGTGATTCATTAAATCACGGTTGTGATCCCACACGATAATTTTCTTATCCCCTAGTCCTGACTTCTCCATGGTGGGGACCTAGGTAATCTTTAAGAAAATCTCTTTCCTCTTCTGCAGTATAGATACAGGACTCCCATCTTTGGGTCGCCATTGGTTCATTCTGAATCGTCATTCCCCAAATAGGAATCCCTTCTTTCTCATAGGCTGTTATAAATTTAGCATAGTAATTAGCCCAAGACTGGTCAAACTCCCGTTTCAATTTCCCGCCTTGTAGCATTGTGCCATTAGTTTTCATAAAAGCAGGTGGACTCCACGGAGAAACATACATCGTTAACTTTCCCGCAATCGCTGTTGCCTGTTTTATCAATGGAATTCTATATTGTCTGTCATGATCAATGTTAAACGTTTTCAAATCTGAATCCCTTTCTTCGACATACGTATAACTATCCGTTGAAAAGTCACAACTATGAATCGTCGTTCTTGCAAGCGAATAACCAATTCCATTTTTAGTACTATAATATGCCTCTAAAAATTCTTGCTGCTTCTCTTTAGATAGCTTAGCAAAAACCTCCGCGCTTGCATCAGTAATAGCACCACCGATTCCTAGAAAAGTTTGAAATTTTTTAGTAGGGTCTACAAAAACAGAAATTTGTGTTTCCAATGGTTGACTCGCGGAAACAAAATTAATTGAGGATGTTCTCGTTAGTTTAAATGCTGTATTTTCTGCAGTAGTGTAAACAGTTATCTCTTTGTTTTTTGTTTGATTTTCAGAAACTACTTGTGCACTACTATAAAAATAGGAAAACAGTGCTACAATTAAAATGCTTTTTTTCATCTAAATATTCTTAGGTTGTAATTACAGATAATTTGAATTTTTCAGGATAATTTCTTCCAATAAAGAAAACCGAATCAAAAGCTAAAATAACAATTTTATTAACCCATTGGTCTATTTAAATCTAATTGTCCTTTAAAAAATTCACAACAACTACAAAAAAGAACTTCTGAACTATTTTACTTTGAATACAGTACACAAAAAAGCATTACGTGCAACTGCTTTTTCTCAATTACACCCCATAAGATTTAAAATGAAGTAGATTCTAATGATTTTGAACCCACAAATCTAGAAAAATATTCTATTTTTATACTGTCGGTCTCATCATGCCTATCTTTTTAAGAGCAAATTTAATGTGCCATTCTACATAAATCTCAACATGAAACAATGCGAAAATTTCAATATAAATTTTTTGTCCTTTTGTCCATTCTAACTTTAGGCTGTCAGCAAAAAACAAAACAAAAAGAAAGTGCTACAACTGCTACTTCACTTAGTGATTTAACCCCTACTTCTGATTCATTAACTATCGATTTAGTCGCTTTACAAAAACAGGGACGATTAAAAAACACCATCATAGTGACTGTCGACAACGACCCAGTATACCACAGCAAAAAGCGTTATCATGCGATCTCACTTCCGCAATTACTTGATACTTATTCGAAAATAAAACAGTTGCAGATTGATGAATACCAAATCGTATTTGAGTGCGAAGATGGCTATAAACCAATGATGCCTTTACAAAAAATTGTATCGGCAAGATCTTTTTTGGCAATTAGTGATCTTGATGCTCCAGAAGGAGAACTGTGGTCGAAAATTATTAAAGACGGTCGCGAAATGAAAGCAGCTCCCTTTTATTTGATTTATGAGGGCATATCTCCAACAGATACTGATTTCAAATGGCCTTATAACTTGATAAAGATTCACTTAGTCCCAACGATTGAAAATAGTTCGCTAATAAGCCCTAAAGATGATGAAGAGGCTAAAATTGGCTTTGCGCTGTTCGATAAAAACTGTATTAGCTGTCACGCCATCAATAAAATTGGCGGAAGTATGGGACCTGAACTAAATTACCCCAAAAGCGTCACCGAATATTGGGACCAAGAACAATTAAAAAAATTCATAAAGAATCCGGCTTCTTTCAGAAACGGGGTAAAAATGCCCACAATTTCAAATTTAACAGAGAAAAAGATTGAATCTATCGTTTACTATCTAGACTATATGGCCAATCACAAGCAGCAAAAATCGGAATAATAGGCTATAGAAGACCCGCTGGCTAGATCGCTATGATGAAACGGGAAGCAATAGTTAAAAGAAAATAACCGTTAGAATAACTTTACCGAAATGAACATCCATATGGGTTGAGAAAAAGGCGGCTGGATTTTGTTTTATCATACCCGCAGTGCTTATTAAAGAAGCTCTCGCCTATTTTTACAAAAAACACAGACAGCAAGCTTAAGCGAAAGTTTTTTACACGGAATTAAACCTGTTATCATAGCCATAACTCTCACAGCCATTTACCCAGTGGCTAAGAGACCTATAAAAAACAATACAGCTAGTAATAATTCCAATTGGAGCTTTGGTGCTTTCACTATTAAAGTAGGTCGAAATATTAACTCTCTTTGGCGCAGGCTTATTGGCTTTATTATATTTAAAATACTAATTCAAACTTTGCCCGTATTAATTGACTCTTTGACCGGCTTCTCACTCTTAACAACATATAAATTGCCTCAATTTTTTATTAAGTGCCTACTGAGATCGCTCTTTAATTGTAAATATATCTTTGCTTTTTAACATTTGAACAGCTGTTTTGTACTTTCAATTTATCAGAGGTTGTTACTTTATTTTAAATTTATGAGTGATTTCTTTAAATTAACCATTACTTAATTGAACGTTATAATTTTATTAAGTCTTTTACCTAAAATTATCAATTGTTTTATGCAAAATAATCAAAATATTGATATCGATCCAAGGACCGTCCCTAAGTTAACATTGGATTGATTCATATTTTGAAACGCAAATAAAAGAGAATGCGCATAATAGTGGAACTACAAAAAAGTACTCAAAACAACCAGCAGGTTGATATGTTATCTCTATTAAATATTTGAAATATCACTCTAAACGTATTGCAATGTTCACAAAAATTAGGTTAATTTGTAATTAAAATACAACACATTTTTACTAAATAAAATAAAAAAAATGAATGAAAATCTTAAAAACATTTCAATTATAATAACTACAATGCTACTACTTTTTGTTAGTACTATGGCTTTAGGTCAAAAATTAGAGCCAAAAGAAAGACGAACGGAGCCAGACCACATAATTACTTCTAAGATATTGGGAAGAGATTATCGATTGTACATTTCTTTTCCTAAAAATTATTCGGCAAAAGATACCGTTTCTTATCCAGTTTTGTACGTTTTAGACGGTGAGTTGGTCTTTCCAATAATCAACGGAACAAGAGCAATCTTAGATTCACAAAAAGAACTAGAAGACCTTATCATTGTAAGTATTAGTGCTGCCGATTTTATTTTAAGATATAATGACTATACGACATCTGTATCTGCTTCTACAGATGAAAAAAAAGAAAAAGACCTTAACGTACCCAAAGGATTATTTAAATCTGGAGGAGCAGATAAATTTCTTGTATCTATGAAAACCGAAATAGTTCCATTCGTAGATAAGAATTACAAAACTAATTCTGATAGGGGTCTTTTCGGCCACTCATTTGGAGGCTTGTTTACAGCTTATTGTTTGGTCAATTCAGACGGCTATTTTACCCGATTTGGCATCAGTAGTCCTGCTTTGTGGTGGGACAATGAGAAGTTATTAAACCAAGCGGTTACTCAATTCAAGGAAAATAAAACTTGGGACATACCGCAAACTAAAATCTTCATTTCTGTAGGAGATAAGGAGCACAGTGGATTTGTGACCACGATGGTCAAGTATAGCAGCTATCTTGAACAAAGTGATTACGATAATATAGATTTGAAATGGCAAATATTTGAAGGAGAATCACATAGTTCTATGTATTCAGCTAACGTAAGTAAAACATTATCTATTTTGTATGGTAAAAAAGTAGTCAATGACTAATTAAAATTCAAAGCCTCTCGAAATTCAGCAAAATTCCAAGAACTATCAATTTAATAAATACCAACAAAAATAAATAATTCACTAAAAGAGGATTCTATCAGTTGCTCATTTTTAATATTTTAAATCTATCGAGGTGTTTTGTCTAACTAAACAACGGTTTTGACCCATATTTAGCAACGGAAATAAACGATATTGCACACAGTATTAGCACCATAAAGAGTAAGTAAAACAGTACACAAAATTGGATTTACCTAATACAAAAGATTAATAATTTATCTATGTTAGATATTTGAAATATCGCTAAAAGTAGATAAAGTAATGTTAAAAAAAAAATTACTTTATAATAAAATAACATAAATTTGTGTGAGTTAATAAACGAAACTGAATGAATATTTTCTACTATCTGCAGAAACGACAAACTTGAAATAGAATCTATTTTATCAGTAATAAGAACTAAACCAATAAGAAATATAATGATGAAAAGTGTAAAGATTATCAAATTAGCGATCAAGTTAGTAGCAGGAAGCATAATGTTGTACGAAATGAAAAAACAAGATACAGGAATAAAAACCCAAATGTCTTGTAAAAAAAAATGGTCAAAATGTTAAACTAAAAGCATTAAACATTTAACCTTTATAGATATATAAAGGTTTTTTTGTGCTTTACTCAATGACTTATCTAATCACGAAAACCCAAAACTTTAAGAATATATTATGTAACGAAAATTGATGCGCTACATAATTTTTTTGCGGTTAACAAATGAGAATCTTTAAACAATAAAGCATTAAAACACTATTATAAAAACGAAAAAAAGTATTCGAGCAAATCAAAAGAACGTATCTTAATAAACAATGGATGGACTCAGATTTTGAAACGCAAAGAAAAGAGATTGCACACAATATTAGAACCATTAAGAGCAAACAAAACAATAACCAAAACAGAAAATCTCCCAAAATCAAACTATTCAACCCAAAACAATATACAAAGAGGTTTAACATAAGTTAAACCTCTTTGTATATTTTCTAAAATGTTCCGTGGTTCTTACCACTATTGATATTGAACTTCACTTTAAAAGGACTCTTATCCTAAATTAGGAGAATGGTTCATAAGTATAAATGTCTTATTAGTAACCTCCCCCATTATTAGTAGTTGTTGTAGCTCCCTTAACTAATTGACCTCTTATTTCACCTGCAGTAAACGTAGAAGAGTGCAGATTTACATAATAAAGGTTAGCCATAAGGTCTGCCTCTTGTTCGGCAGTAAGAGCAGCACTCGTATAACTAATTGGAGATACAAGAGCAGTGAATGGAAAAACTACGCCTCCATTTGTTCCAGCACTTCCTTTATGAATGTGTCCGGATACAATAGATGATACGTTGTGTGTTACTGTGATTGTAAATACTTTTGTAGTATTGTTAAATTTGAGTGTTGCCGTACCCATAGCAGTAGAGTTGTTTGTTGGAACCTCATTTGACCCCATTAACATATCAGCTGAAAAAGTCGTGATACTCTGTCCTGAAGTTGATTCATTATCACTGCAAGATGATAAACTTACCAAAAGGAACAATCCCGTTAATAAACTAATTAATTTTTTCATAGTTGTGTGTTTTTATTTTGTTTAACAAATTTATAAAAATACTGAACAAAAGTAGGTATTTAACAAGATTTTAACTTATGGTAGGGCTTTTATGACCCTTCAAGCGAAAGATGACGCCTGACTAGTAATTATTTAATATTGAATCTTATTAACAAATTATATTTTAATCTTATCAAGGTACTTATCTTATAACTCGCCGTGTTTGAACACCTGTTTGTAAAGAATTTTATTTGTCTTTATATCATAGTGTACCTAACAGCAAAAGTCGTTGATTACATAAAGGCTAATTGCTATATTATCTTTGATATGCACATCCACCTGAACACCAAAAGACGACAACGCCTCATATTTCTCAACCTCTGAAACTCTTAAAAATCCATAGAGTTTCATTTTATTCATACCACCAAAATAGTAAACTTCTTAGAACCTAAATTTTACTAAAATTGGGTATTGTAAACTAAAGTATAAATGATTTACTTTACAATGTTTTTAATTTAAATTTTATCAAATGAAAAAGGCATTAGTTGTAGGATTAGTTTTATTATCAGTAGTAAGTTGCAACAAGGAAACTCCAGTAGAGAAAAGTATTTCAAATTATGTTCAAACTTCTTTTCAAGACCCAAGTAGTTATGAAAAAATATCTATTGCTGTTTTAGACACAGTAACGGTTGCAAAAAAAATCAAAATGATTAAAGACAGCGGGTTAACTCACGAATACTTTGACAATGAACCAAAAGACAAATTTTTATATTATACAGTTAGTCATAAATATAGAGCAAATAATTCATTTGGAGCGTTAATGATTTACGACGACATAGTTTCAATGGATAAAGATTTAAAAATCATAGGCAGTAACAGTGTAGACGAATAAACGCAAACGTACTATCTGTTCGACAAATGAAAACATTAACATTACTTACTTTTTAATGTTTGATTAATCAGTTTTTTTCAAGTCAATTCAAAAGACTCAAAATAAATTTAATCAATTAATATTTTAATCAACTGATGGAGACTTAAAAAAGAGACATTTTTAAAATGGTTGAGCAATAATTGGGCAAGTTCTAAAAATAAAAAACCCTAACTATATTATAGTCAGGGTTTTAAGTGCGGATAGTAGGACTCGAACCTACACGCCTCAACACACAATTAGTCACTTTTCACAACCTCCCGAAAACCCCACAAAAATAACTAAAATACTCAATAAATTCAATACTTAACGAGTTTTTAAATTAGTGTATAACAATAGAACGAAATAGAATGGAATAGAACTAAATGTTAAAACGGTTTGGCAATGGTTTGGCAAGTTTAAGAATTGTATTATAAAAATTATTATCTTTGAGTTGCTCAAAAGTTCAACCGTTCAAAAGTTCAAAAAATGGCAACAGTAAATTTTAGATTAAGAAGTAAGGCAAATAAAAACGTTTCAATTAAGATTTACTTATCATTGGAACGCGGAACATTTATAGAGTTAAATACAGGGTTTACAATCAATCCAAAAGACTGGAGCAAAGACACCGACCGCCCAAAACAAAACAATACAGAAAATAAACTAATTTTTAACAACCTCAAAAAATTAGACTCGTTCATTTACAACAACCTCAACAAAGATTTAGGTAATAATGTTTTAATTGACTCGTTTTGGCTCGACTCTCAAATTAAAGATTGTTTTGAAAGAGTAGAAAAAACGGACTCGGGTTTATTGGTTAATCATATCCAGTACATAATCGACAATGCAAACACGCGCAAAGTAAGAACAAACGGCGGGTTTAAAATTGGTTTGAGTAAGAGCACCATTAAAAACTATACCTTATTCAAAAACATCATTACAGAATATCAAAAGACCTCAAAAAAACAAATACACTTTGTAGGCATTACAAAACCCTTTGTCGATAAATTTACAAATTGGTTGGTTAACACTAAAAACTACTCGACAAACTACTCAGGCAAACAATTAGAGATTTTAAAAACGGTTTGCATAGACGCCGAAAAAAACGAAATTACTATTACACCCTACTCAAAGACAATACAGCACTTTAGAGAGAGCGAAAACGACCGTTACATTCAAATACTTTCATTTGATGAACTCGACATTATCAAAAACATTGAGTTTAATGATGAGGTACTACTTAAAAAATTTAAAACAGACAATCCCGAACTAACAAAGAACCTTGTAATTACAACGGACGCAATAAACAACGCCCGAAATTGGGTTTTGATTGGTTGTGAAATTGGGCAACGTGGCGGGGATTTACTGAAAATAAAAAACGATAATATTAGACGTACCGCAAAAGGTGTTTATATTGATATAATACAACAGAAAACAAATAAAAATGTAACGGTTGGAATTATTGCCCCGCACGTTTTAGACATAGTAGAAAACAGTTTACCCAAAGAGATACAACACCAAAAACTAAACGATTATGTAAAAGTTATTTGTAAACTGGCGGGCATTGTTGAGGTTGTAAAAGGAACAAAACTAAATACTGAAACCAACCGCAAAGAGTTAGGCAAATATCCAAAGTATGAACTAATAGCCTCACATTGTTTTAGGCGTTCATTTGCTACAAACTATTATAAAAAGATACCTACTGCAGTACTAATTGGAATAACAGGACATTCAAAAGAGAGTCTATTTTTAACCTACATAAACAAACGAGAAGACAAAGACGCGAACGCCGATTTATTTATGAAGTTTTATGAAGACCTGAACAAAGACAAAGAACCTCAATTAAGGATTGTGAGCAACGAATAAATAATTATATTAGCAATGGTTTAAAAGTTCAAATAAACCTATTAAAAGCGTTCAATCAATACAGGCAAAAATGACATACAGTTACGAACCGTTAGAAGATATATTTTTATATTCTTATGCATCAAGTTTTATTGAATACACCGAAGAGTCCGAAAGGATTCCGTACATAATGAATTGCAACGACTTATACTTTGATTTCGATGAATGGAATGATACTGAACATTTTAAATTAAATGAGATATTTGAAACTGATTACAATTTATTGACAGAAAGTAAAGAGTATTTTTTTGGTTGTAGTTTTGATGTTTATAATAACACATATTCAGATAGGCTAGCCACTTTTTTATTCGATTTTCCCGACGCAAATGAAGTAGATTTTTGTGATTATGAATTAAAAAAAGACCTCTTTTATGTTAGTTCCGAGTTTTTAACAGAAAAAATGAAGTTTTCAATTAAGAAAAGAAATGATTTTCTCAACCATAAAAAAGAGCGACTAACAACACAACCCAAACAAATAGTAACCGCGCTCGAAAACTCTTTAAACTGGCAAGGTCAACCAATACAGTTTACGGAACTTACAAAGGCATTATTTGAAACCAAATTAATAAGCCCCGAAATAACACAAAAGGAGTTTTTTAAAAGAATGAAACAATTTTTTAATGTAAAAGAGTTTGACGACAAAGAAAAGTTGAAAGGCATAAGAGCCCGAAGTAAAGATTTAACACCCTTTATAAACGTTTTGGAAACCTCACTAAACAATTGGATAAAAAGTAAAGATTAAGTATTATTCAATTCAAAAACGTTAAATTTTTACCCCACCAACACCCCAGTAGTGAGTTGGTGGGGTTCTTATTTCTATTCATTTGCACCATAACAACAACTTTAAATTTATTAAGTTATGGCACAAGTACAATTTATTTCAACAAGTCCTCAGGAACTACAACAACAAATTAACGAGGGCGTTAAAATCCAATTACAGGAATTTTTAAAACACTTTAAACCAGTCCAACCAAAGACATATCTGACAAGGCAAGAGGTGGCGACAATGTTAAGTGTAGACATTTCCACAGTTCATAATTTTTGTAAACGAAAAAAACTCAATCCCTTAGGGTTTTCAGGTAGTTCGCGCGTGTATTTCTTACGATCAGAAGTTGAGGCAAGTCTTAAACCCCTAAACGTTTAAGATATGGGTTCAACAGGCAATACACACGACCAACTAAAAAAAGTATTTTATGCTTTTTATGAGTACCCAAAGACAATGAAAGAAGTCAATACAGAAACTAACATAATGCGAGAAAACATTTGTCGTTACGTTAGCACTTTAAGGAACGCAAACCAAATTTCACTAGTTGGTTATAGAAAATGTAGAATAACTGGACATACTAAAGTTGGAACTTACACAACAAATCCCGAACTATTCCCAAAGTCGAACCAATTAGAGTTTGCTTTTATTAAAGACTCTTTTTAATCCGTTTAGACAGGCTTTTAACCTATTCATAACGTAGTACTTCAAAATATTATTACCACCTATTAAAACAAACTAAAGAGCATAAAAAAAAGGGGATTGTTCTAGTCCCCTTAATAATTGTTCAAAGTTCAGTTTTCAACAGGCAATGTAAAAAACTTACTCAAAGATAGTCAATTGATTGATTTTATAAAAATTATTATTAAGGAATTAAACCCCGCTATTTTAGAGGCAAATCCCCTATTAGATTTTTTTGACAATATCAATTTATCTACTGGCGAAATTAAGACCACAAACCGCACAGGACAGACTATAACGCCCTATAAAAATGCGTTCTACAATAGTTTAGAGTTTAGGATTTATGATAACGGATTAACAACCCTCTCAGGTAGTTTACACAAGTACTGGAACTCGGGCGCACACAATTACAACGACTTTAATTTAGAGGCGTTTTTAGGCGTTTTGAGCGACTTAAAACACAGGTTCAACATTACACCCGACCAATGTGTTTTGAAGTGTTTAGAGATAGGCGTTAACATAATCCCACCGATACCAACAAACCAATTTTTAGACTATTGTTTTCTACACAAAACAAACCCTTTTGAATATCAAAAAAATTCAGATGAGGGCAAATATAAACAGGTGCAACACTCTCAATACATTATAAAAATATACAATAAGGCACTACATTACAGGTCAAAAGGGTTTGAGATTGACACCGAAATATTACGGTTTGAGATTAAGTATACTAAAATGCAAAAACTAAACGAACGCGGGATTTATAATTTACAGGATTTAGCAAATTACGGTTTGCATAATTTCAAAGATGAGGTTTCAAATGAGTTCAATAATATACTTTATTACGACAAGACAATACAGTCAAAAAGTCGAAGTTTATCGAACTATAAAAACCCCCTTTATTGGATTGAATTATTAAATAATAAAACAAATGACCTCTTTAATTATCACAGAAACAACCTCAGAAAATTAACCTCAACAACCTCACAAAAAATACAATTTCAAACGTCCGAAATTATAAGTAAAAAGATTGATTTTCTAAACACCAATACTACGCAAATTGACCCTTTAATTATATTGTCAAAACACGTAGTCTCAACAAATGATAATATCAATATAAAAACAACAAAACTGAACGAATCGGACACCTTAAAAAGAGAAACTATTGAAACAAAAAACATACTTTGTCAGGTAACAGGTTTTAATATTTCAATGCAAAAAGATAGTAGTATTTTATTAAGTCATACAGGTTTAAAATACTATTACAAAACAGATAGAAAAGTATTCGAGCAAATCAAAAGAACGTACCTAACTAAACAATGGATTCACTCAGATTTTGAAACTCAAATAAAAGAGATTGCACACCACATTAGAACCATTAAGAGCAACCAAAACAATAAACAAAACAGGATTTACCGACACCAACAGGTTAATATGTTATCTGTTTTAAATATTTGAAATATCACTAAAAGTGGGTATTGTACTAATGATTTTAATAACGTTACTTTGATGTATAAGAAATTAGAATACCACCAAAAACAAATAATCCCTAAAAGAGTAACCTAAACAGTTGCTCTTTTTTTTTATTTTAATCTTATGAAGGTATTTATCTAAACTAAACAATGGATTGAGTCAGATTTTGAAAAACAAATAAAAGAGATTGCAAACAATATTAGAACAATAAAGAGCAACCGACAAAACAGACAAATAAATAAATATCAATATGCTCAATTTAAAATGTTATCAACTTTAAACTTATAATAACAAAATCGAAACAATATACTGATTTGCCTTATCTCAAAAAATTAGTTTTAATAATTAATGAATGTAAATACTAATAAAATTACTCCACAAGTTTGTCAGTTTGAAAAAGTATGTTACATTTGCATCATAATAAAACGCCACCTCATAATCTCAGTATTATGAACCTGCTCCTTCTGGGAGCTTTTTTTTTACAATTATGATAGAAAAAAACGAGAATAAAAAAGTAGTATTTTACTTCGATGGATTTAATTTCTATAATGGTTTTAAATCTTTTACAGGAAAAAAACCGGAATGGAAAAACTATTATTGGATTGATTTTATTAAACTGTGCTCACAGTTTGTTTTTCCACAGGACGGTCAGATTTTACATAAAGTAAAATACTTCACTGCTCCTCCATTAAATACATTCAAAAGAAGCAAACAAAGTGCATTATTTGGGGCTAATCAAGTTCTTAACAACTCATCATTCGAAGTAATCAATGGGCATTATGCAGATAAGTTTATTGATTGTCAGGCAACTTGTAAAAGAACATTTAAAGTCCCCGAAGAAAAATGCACTGATGTTAATATATCATTGGGCATTATTGGAGACTGCCTAAACAAAGAAGTTGACATTATAGTTTTGGTGACTGCAGATAGTGACCAAGTGTCAACTATAAAATTTATACAGAAAACCTTTCCTCACATAAAAATAAAATTATACTTCCCTCCCGATAGAAAATCAAATGAATTAAAATCATTGTTCAAAACCGTAGTGTATTTAGAAAATCACGAAGATAAATTCAAAAATGCAAAAATGCAGTTTGAAGTTAAAAACGATAAAAAAAAATATACTAAACCGACTGATTGGAAAAAATAGTCAAAAAATCTACCAAAAATTAATTTTACCAAGGTATTTATCTAAACGCTCCCCTTGTTTGAAAGTCTGTTTATAGAGGATTTTATTTGTCTTCATATCATAATACACCTCACAGTAAAAGTCATTGATTACATACAAGTTAATCGCTATATTATCTTTGATATGCGTATCTACGTGAACACCCAAAGACCAAACTGTATTGTATTGCTCAACCTCTGAAAGTCTTAAAAATTCGTAGAGTTTTATTTTATTCATATCACTAAGATAGTAAACTTATTAGAACCTAAACTTTACTAAAATTGGGTATTGTAAACTAAAGTATAAATGTCTTACTTTACTATCTTCTTAATTTAAACGTTATAAAATGAAAAAGGTATTAGTTTTAGGGTTGGTTTTATTATCAGTAGTAAGTTGCAACAAGGAAACTCCAGTAGAGAAAAGTATTTCAAATTATGTTCAAACTTCTTTTCAAGACCCAAGTAGTTATGAAAGAATATCTATTGCAGTTTTAGACACAGTAACTGTTGCAAAAAAAATCAAAATGATTAAAGACAGCGGGTTAAGTCACGAATACTTTGACAACGAACCAAAAGATAAATTTTTATATTATACAGTTAGTCATAAGTATAGAGCAAAAAATTCATTTGGAGCGTTAATGATTTACAACGACATTATTTCAATGGATAAAGATTTAAAAATCACAGGCAGTCATAGTGTCGACGAATAAGCACTAATGTGCTATCTGTCAGACAAATGAAAACATTAATATTAATTACTTTTTAATGTTTGATTAATCAGTTTATTTCAAATCCACTCTAAAAAAGAACGAAATAGAATAGAGTCAACAAATTTATTAATTTAGTTAACTGATTTATACTGAAAAAAAGAGGAGTTTCTGAAATGGTTTGGCACTGGTTTGGCAAGTTTACAAAACAAAAAACGCAAACACCTATAAATAAAGGGTTTGCGTTTTAAAAGTGCGGATAATAGGACTCGAACCTACACGCCTTGCGGCACCAGATCCTAAGTCTGGCATGTCTACCAATTTCACCATATCCGCGTGTAATTGTGGGTGCAAATATAATCATATCTTCCAACATTCAAAGCGATTTCCTAAAAAAATTAATCATTCTCTTTTTCGTACTTTTGTGCACATAAAAATTAAGCAACTAAATGGAAAATATCAAGTCATACGTTCTACAAAATAAAGATCGTTTCATCCAAGAATTAATAGAGTTATTAAAAATGCCCTCCGTAAGCGCTGATCCTGCCTACTCTCAGGACGTTATTGAAACTTCCGAAGCGGTAAAAGTGAGCTTAGAAAAAGCCGGCTGTGATTTCGTAGAAATTTGCGAAACGGATGGTTACCCTATTGTTTACGGCGAAAAAATGATTGACCCAGCATTACCAACGCTCTTGATTTACGGTCATTACGACGTTCAACCGGCAGATCCAATCGAATTATGGACCTCTCCTCCATTTGAACCCGTTATAAAAATAACAGAAACTCATCCCGAAGGAGCCATTTTTGCACGTGGTGCCTGCGATGACAAAGGACAAATGTACATGCACGTAAAGGCATTTGAATACATGGTTCAAAACAACAATTTACCTTGCAACGTGAAATTCATGATTGAAGGCGAAGAAGAAGTAGGAAGTGTCAACCTAAAAACCTTTGTTGAAAACAACCATGACAAACTAAAAAATGATGTCATATTAATTTCTGACACTGGAATGATATCAAACCAACAACCATCAATTACGACAGGTCTTCGTGGCCTTAGCTATGTTGAAGTGGAAGTAACTGGACCCAACCGCGATTTGCATTCTGGTTTATATGGTGGTGCGGTGGCAAATCCCATTAACATATTGGCCAAAATGATTGCGTCGCTTCATGACGAGAACAATCACATTACTATTCCTGGATTCTATGACAAGGTAGAAGAATTATCTCTTGAAGAAAGAGCTGAAATGGCCAAAGCACCATTTAGCCTAGAAAATTATAAAAAAGCATTAAACCTCAACGATGTTGATGGTGAAAAAGGATATGTTACTAACGAAAGAAACTCCATTCGCCCGACACTAGACGTCAACGGTATCTGGGGTGGTTACACCGGAGAAGGTGCAAAAACGGTAATTGCGAGTCAGGCTTTCGCCAAAATCTCAATGCGATTAGTTCCTAATCAGGACTGGGAAGAAATCACAGCATTATTCACAAAACATTTCTTAAGCATCGCTCCAACTGGTGTTACCGTAAAAGTAAAACCACATCATGGCGGACAAGGATATGTAACGCCTATTGACAGCATTGGTTACAAAGCGGCAAATATGGCTTATACTGAAACTTTTGGCGTCCCTGCTATTCCGGTACGTTCTGGAGGTAGTATTCCAATCGTCGCATTATTTGAAAAAGAACTAAAAAGCAAAACCATCTTAATGGGCTTTGGTCTGGACAGTGATGCGATTCACTCACCAAATGAGCACTTCGGAATCTTTAATTTCCTTAAAGGAATTGAAACTATTCCGTTGTTCTACAAATATTTTGTCGAGCTAAACAAATAAAAAAATCTCAAATATACTTCAAAATCCGTTCAGCAATGAGCGGATTTTTTTTTTGGGCATTACCCACCAAAAAATGCGGGTCGGGCTATCCGCTGCAATCTTTTTATCAAAAAAATAAAAAGGATTTTCGCTGCTATCCCTAATGCAAAACACAGAAAACAAAATATTTCGCAGAAAAACTTGTTTTATAAA
The DNA here is from genome assembly GCA_937773775.1 of uncultured Flavobacterium sp. GTDB lineage: Bacteria > Bacteroidota > Bacteroidia > Flavobacteriales > Flavobacteriaceae > Flavobacterium. The sequence goes on along the minus strand of CALJVL010000006.1, from coordinate 211,282 downwards.
AATATAACTCTACATTCGTAGAGCAATATATAATTTTGTAGAACAAGCCATATGAAAAAATCAATACTCCTATTTGTTGCGATAGTAAGCTTCTGTTCTTGCAGAACAACAAACCAAACCGTAAATAATAAAAGAGAAGGAATCTGGGTTGAAGAATACGCCATAGACAGTGCCCACTACAAATCAATTGGCTCCTATAAAAATGATGATCCCGTTAAAAAATGGAAGTGTTATTTAAACGGAAAATTGATAAAAAAACAGCGGTATCATAAAACCTATTGTAAAACCAAGTTTTTCCATAAGAACAGGAAAACTCGAGCGAAAGGAATCACTCGCTTAGATGAAAAACCGAAAGAAATTCATTGGTACTATTCCGGAACTTGGAAATATTATGATAAGCGGCGAAAATTAACAATAACGCGTAATTATGACGAAGGAGAATTGATTTCAGAGAAAAGAGAGAAAGCAGCAGTCCCGAAATAATAAATGACCGTCAACCTGCTTAATCCATCGAAATTCACACCTGAAAAAAACGAAAGAATAAAAACTTAACAATCGAAATAAGATGCAACAATTAACTAAGGCCGAAGAACAACTAATGGAGCAGCTTTGGAAACTAGAGAAAGCTTTTATGAAAGATTTACTTGAAGCTTTTACGGAGCCCAAACCAAAAACGACAACAGTTGCCACTTTATTGAAGAGGATGATTGATAAAGACTTTGTGGCTTACAATGAGTTTGGAAATTCCAGAGAATACTATCCATTGGTAAAAAAAACCGACTATTTCTCTAAACACGTAAATGGCCTGATCACTAATTTTTTCAACAATTCGGCTTCACAGTTTGCTTCCTTTTTCACCACCGAAACGAATTTATCATCAGCGGAATTGGAAAATCTCAAAAAAATAATAGACAGTGAACTTCAAAAAAAGAAAAAATGATAGACTTCATAATCAAATCGACACTTTCGCTGTCCTTCCTATTGGCCGTATATCACATTCTGCTGGAAAAAGAGAAAATACATCAATTCAACAGGTTTTACCTTCTGTTCAGCCTTGTCTTTTCTTTCAGCATCCCATTTATAACTATTGAAGTGGTACAGGAATCCATAAGTCCTTTGATAGGGAAAGCCACGATAAAACCGGGCGAGCCAACTATGATCATAATAGAAGATTCGATGAATTACTGGCTAGTTTCCCTTTGGGGCATATATGCCATTGTAAGTTCAATACTTATAATCCGATTTATAACAAACATCCGAAAATTAACCTCCAGAATAAATTCAAACCCAGCTATTGATTACAAGAACTCCAAATTAGTTTTACTCAAAGAGAAAGTACTTCCCCATACTTTTTTGGATACTATATTCATCAACGAAACCGATTACCATAATAGAAAAATTGAAGCAGAACTTTACACACATGAACTAATTCACGTAACCCAAAAACACACACTAGACATTCTGTTTATCGAAATTCTTAAAATGGTATTTTGGTTTAACCCCATTTTTATTTTTTATAAAAAAGCAATACAACTCAACCACGAATTCCTTGCTGACGAGAAGGTCGTGAAATCCTATAACAATGTTCCGTTTTACCAGAATCTACTATTATCAGTGGCAAACGCGAACTCAAGCTATTACTTGGCCAGTAATTTGAATTATTCAATAACTAAAAAAAGATTAATTATGATGACAAAAACCACATCCGCACCAACATCCATGCTAAAGAAGCTAGTGCTAATACCACTATTTACAAGCATCGTCATTCTATCATGCGCAAAAAAAGTAGAGAAAGAAGAATCAGTCCAAAGCCCAACGGAATTAAAAAGTCCTATCAGTGGAATGGAAAAATATTTTGAAGAAACAACCTTCCATATTAAAGATGAAAACGGAACTACAATTGCAAACAAAAAATTCAACGAACTAACAACGGAAGAGAAAAAAAATGTTCCGCCTCCGCCTCCACCACTGCCTGTTTCTGAGCACAAACAAGAAATGAAAGAACAATCAAATGACCCATTAGATACAAAAGGCCCACAATTCGTTGATATCAACATTTACAACAATAAAACAGGAAAAGCATACACAACTACAGAGGTATCAGAAAAACCAAATTTTCCAGGCGGAATGGATGAATTTTATAAATTTGTTGGAGAAAATTACAAAATCTCGCCACAAGCTTCAGAAATAAAACTAAAAGGAAAAGTTTATGTCACATTTATGGTTGAAAAAGACGGCTCTCTTTCAGAATTGACAATCCTACGAGACATTGGCTACGGAACAGGTGAAGAAGCCATTAGAGTACTTAAACTTTGTCCAAAATGGATTCCTGGAAAAGTAAATAATATCCCCGTTAAAACCCTATACAGCCTTCCAATCACGATTAAAACAGATTAATATCTGTTGTAAAACAATAAATCCGCTTCTATCAGAGGCGGATTCATTGTGTTACAAAATCTATAAAAAAAGGCTAACTAAAATCTTTATCGGGTTTATACCCAAAATACGGCATCGTTTGTTCTTTAAAAACTACTCCATATCCTTCCAACTCTTTCAATATCGGTAAATACACCTCTTTACGAATGGGCAGTTGCACTCCTGAAGTGGTTATCTTGCCGTTCAATATTTGTAAAGTGGCCATTGCAACTGGCAATCCAACTGTTTTAGCCATTGCTGTATACGTTTGGTCTTCACCAATGCACACCATTTTCGAATCGATTTGCTTTTTTATACCATCTAATTCATATCCGAATTTATGATACATCACAATCATATCTTTATCTTCCGGCTGTAAAGTCCAGCTATCATTTAAAATTTTTTCTAATATTTGAGCAGGAGTGGCGTCTTTTAGGCCCACGATTTTTTTGTCATTGAATAAATCCAATTCTAATAATTTATCCCACATAATATCATCCTGATCTATTTTCAAAATCAAACGGGTCTTAATCTCCACAGAATCCGTTGGATGATACGGCAAAAATGAATTAACAAATCTTCTATAACTCATATTCTCGGAGTCTTCCATTACGTAACTGTCGTCAGTCATACCCAGTTGTATGAACATATTCCAAGCTTTTGAAAAACCAACCTTCCGGATAGTACCTCTATACAAAGTCAATACATCATCTAAACCATATACACTTCTATATTTCAAAGAATCCCTATTCGAATAAGCCTCAAATCGACCATAATCTTCTACTTCAAGAAACTCAGTTCTTCTAAACAAATTACAATAGGGAATATATTTATAAGTGCCCTCTTGAATAAATTTAGCGGCACCGCCCTGCCCCGCTAAGACAACATTACGAGGAGCCCAGGTGAATTTGTAATTCCACCTATTTGTATCTGACTCGGGAGCGACTAGTCCGCCGCAAAAAGATTCAAACAAAAGCATTTTTCCGCCCATATCTCTGATCTCGTCAATGATTTTCATGGCACTCATATGATCGATTCCAGGATCCAACCCAATCTCATTCATGAAAACTAGATTGTTTTCTTTGACGGCAGCATCAAGTTCCTGCATCTCTTTACTTACATAGGAAGCGGTAACCAAGCTTTTCTTGTAAATAACACATTCCCTGGCCACTTCAATATGCAAATGGGCCGGCAACATGGAGATAACAATATCTGCCTTTTGAATTGCTTCGGTTCTTTGAGCGTCATTAAATATGTCTAATGCTATTGGGGTTGCATTGGGATGATTGTTTGTTTTCTTTTCGGCTAAGTCCAACGACAAATCACCTATAATAAGGTGTAAGTTCTCTTTTTCTGATTTATCTAGAAGGTACTGTATCAACGAAGAGGCTGATCTGCCTGCACCAATAATTAAAATAACTCTCATGTATAAATAAATATAACACAAATATATATAATTGTTGTATTTATAACAAACGCTTACTGTGAAATTATATATATGTTTTCAACATAAATGATAAAAGAGAATTGACGCTCCTAATTTTGCAAAAATAAAAAGACATAAACTATCTACTAAAATTCTTTCAGTTTGGCGAGATAAGGAATACTTTTACAGAGACAAAACCACTTTAAAAATGAATAAAAAATTAATTACAACTGGAGCACTTTTCGGGATGATAGCGATTATTTTAGGTGCATTCGGCGCACATGCCCTAAAAAAAGTAATGCCTGCAGAGCAATTAGTTACTTTTGAAACGGGAGTACGATATCAAATGTACCATGCGCTATTTTTGATCTTTATTAGCATGAAATCTGAAATATCTGAAAAAACAAAAAAAACAATCTATTATTTAGTACTTTCGGGTGTCCTTTTGTTTTCAGGGTCCATTTATTTGTTAGCTACGAACAGTCTTACTTCCTTCAATTTTAAAGTAATCGGATTTGTTACTCCCATCGGTGGGCTCCTGCTAATAATGGCTTGGGCCGCATTATTTTTTAATTTTATTAAGAAAAGACAACAAAATTAAGATAATTAAAACGTATTTAAAATATAAGTTCTACTTTTGCACTCATTAAATTTAACTACACAATACATAATTTTATGAATAATAACACACCGTTTACGCAATCGATTTCGTTGAAAGACATAGGGATCGAAAACGCAAAGATTCATTATCAATTATCAGCCAACGAATTACATGATATGACCGTAGCGTCAGGTCAAGGAATCGAGATTTCGACTGGAGCTTTAGCCGTTAATACTGGCGAATTTACAGGAAGATCTCCTTTAGATCGATTTATCGTAAAAGACAGCCTTACAGAAAAGGAAGTTTGGTGGGGGAAGGTAAATATCCCTTTTGAGCCAATAGCATTTGACGCCTTGTATACAAAACTAACAGGCTATTTATCGAACAAAGAGATTTTCGTAAGGGACTCCTGTGTTTGTGCAGACCCTAATTACCGATTAAATGTTCGTGTAGTGACAGAAACACCTTGGGCAAACTTATTTTGCTTAAATATGTTTTTGAGACCCGAATTGGAAGAACTTCAAAATTTCACACCAGAATGGACATTGATTTGTGTTCCTAGCTTCTTAGCAGATCCCGTAACTGACGCAACACGCCAAAGCAATTTTGCCATTCTAGATTTTACTAAAAAAATAGTTCTTATCGGTGGAACCGGATATACAGGAGAGATTAAAAAAGGCATTTTTTCTGCATTGAACTTCATATTACCTGTCCTAAAAAACACTTTACCCATGCACTGTAGTGCAAACGTAGGAGATCAAGGCGATACAGCCGTTTTCTTTGGTTTGTCTGGGACGGGGAAAACAACGCTTTCTGCAGACCCAAAAAGAAAATTGATCGGAGATGACGAACACGGTTGGACAAATGAAAACACAGTTTTTAACTTTGAAGGAGGATGCTATGCGAAAGTAATCAACCTTTCAGAAGAAAATGAACCGGATATTTTTAGAGCCATCAGGAAAGGTTCTATTTTGGAGAATGTTATTTTGAAAAAAGATTCGAATGAAGTCGATTTTGACGACATATCGATCACACCAAATACTAGAGTAAGTTATCCTATATATCATATTGACAACATTCAACCAGGCTCTATAGGTAAAAACCCCAAAAACATATTCTTCCTAACGGCAGATTCATTTGGAATATTACCTCCTATTTCAAGATTAACGCCAGGCCAGGCAGCCTACCACTTTATATCTGGATACACTGCAAAAGTTGCCGGAACCGAAGCAGGTGTTACTGAGCCACAACCTAATTTCTCTGCTTGTTTTGGAGCACCATTCATGCCATTACACCCTACAAGGTATGCAGAAATGTTAAGCAAAAAAATAAAAGAGGATGATGTAAAGGTATGGCTAATCAACACAGGATGGACTGGTGGACCTTATGGCACGGGTAACAGAATGAAATTGAAATACACACGTGCCATGATTACTGCCGCTCTGAACGGAGAATTAGACAGTGTAGATTATAGAGATCACGTTGTTTTTGGTATTGCTATACCGCAAACCTGTCCTGAAGTTCCTTCTGATATTCTAAATCCAAGAAGTACTTGGGAAGACAAAGATTTATATGATGTTAAAGCAGTTGAACTTGCTGGAAAATTTAAAGGCAACTTTGCTAAATTTGAAGAATTTGCAAATGCAGAAATTATGGCAGGAGCACCCAAATCATAAGTTAATTGTTAATTCAAAAATTAAAAGAGCTGTTCCTTAGGAGCGGCTCTTTTTGCATCAATTCATTCCCGAACAACAATCAAATCAGTCGGAGTTCGTTTTTTTTTTGATTTGCGGAGTGAAATCTAAAATAATCAATCCCTCAAAAAAACGAAAAAATAATAAAGTCAAAAACGCGCAAGCAATTTTTCACTTTATGATTTTCGACTTTAAAAATCTTACATAAAACTCAAGATCTCTTTTTTGTAAGCATCGTATTCGCCTTGCAAAATCAATCCGTTATCAAGTAATTTTTTATAATTCTGTAGTTTTTCAAAAAGCGCATCTTGCGACAATTCACTCAACGAACTGTCTTTTGTGCTTTCTTGAACTTCATTAAAGGATAGATTTTCAGGATGGAAATTGGCTGGCGATACTGTAATTATTTCCGCAAAATTAATCACTTCTTCCGTGTCCATCTCTTCAATTTCTCTGGTTGAATCTATGCTTTCAAATTGGATATCCTCAGCTACTATATTATTAAAAATAGCTCCTGTTTTAACTAAATCCATCTGTTCCTTTGCAAAAGTATACATTTTTCTCGCCTGTGTTTTTGGAATATAATCTATGGAAATCTGCATATCCGTCTTGGTCGAAAATGAGAATACAGACCCAAGAATGTTTTCCTTCACAAAAGCAGCTTCTAAATCATCCCAACTATAATCAGTAAAGTCCATGGAAAGACCTAGATTTTTTGGCTGACAAATAATGATTCTTTTATTGGTCATAACAATGCTGTCTGGAAATACGGTAAGAGCAGGCTTTTTCTGCACCCCGATATAACCTATTTCTTCATTTTTCATCAGTAAATCATTCAGCTTTGAAGTGATTTTTTCGATGGCTTTAGGATCTTGTTCCTCGTTCAAGAATTTTTTAATTTGTTCTTTCATTTTAAGCTGAATTTGTTTCAGATTTGTTAGAGATGCCGAGTCATTTCAACATATAAAAAATCCTTCGCAAAAGTAATACCTAATTTCATTATTTTGCAATTTCATTTTGTGTTTTCTTAGTTAAACTTTTGTGAACCAACTATTTTAAAAAAAAGAGGCTGTACTTATTAAGTACAACCTCCTAGAAATAACTATAAAATCTGTTTTACAACAACATTTTTATTATTACCAAATGAAATTTAGCAATATCAAATGCCTTATAAAAGATTTAATCTATTCATTAATTCAGGTCGATTTGCTCGACTCACCGGAATTACGTCTTTACCAACTAATACACTATTGTCCTCAATATCGATGATTTTTTTGGTGTTGATAATAAAGGAACGATGTACTTTTAAAAATAGGTCTTTAGGTAGTTTCTCTTCCATTTTTTTAAATGTGGAGTGAACAATATAGTTTTTTTCCTCCGTTTTGATATGAATATAATCTCCTTTAGCTTCTATAATATTCACAGAAGCCATTTCAATTTTGATTAACCTACGGTCAATATTGATATAAAATTCATTTCTGTTATCCCGCGCAACTGCCGCTACTTCCTCTTGCTTGGAGTCTTTTTTATAAGATTTCGCTTTTTGAACTGCTTTTTGAAAACGATCTTCAGTTATTGGTTTTACAAGGTAATCTACGATACACTCGTACTCGAATGCTTCTATAGCAAAATTTTTATCCGAAGTAACCAAAATAACTTTAGGTGGGTTTTTTATACTTTGAATAAAATCAAAACCCGTAAAATCGGGCATGTGAATATCTAAGAAAATTAAATCAACTTCCTCATTATTCAAAAATTTAATTGCCTGCATGGCATTGGGAAACTCTTGTATTAAGTTGAGTTCTGAATACCGGCTGATCATTTCAGACATTATGACTCTTGCCATCTCCTCATCATCAATTATAATGCAATTCATAAGTCTAACTTGTTACAAACGGTTTACAAATTCCTGCATGTTATTTAAAATATTTATAAAATCAACATCTAATTTTGTACTGTTGTTTTTTAAATTATTTTCATATTCTTCAGCAATATAATAACTTTTTTCTAAACTCAATATAGATATTTTATGTTTTAATTTATGAACAGATTGTGCCGCTAATAAATAATTACCATTTTTAAATTCTGAGACATAAACTGAAATTTCCTCTGCGAGTTCTTTTTTGAGAACGCTGATTATTTTAATCTTAAATTCGAGATTCTCACCAGAGAGCTCGTTTATGTAATTTAAATTAGGCTGTTCCATTTTTTTCTAGCTATTGTAAAATAAAAAATTGTTTCATTGTTTTCTTAGCTTTTAGTAAAAATTGTCCCGTTGTATAAATTTACATTAATTTTTATATTCGACAATCTTATTACTAATTGAGGATCATTATTTTCTGATTTATAAGAAATATAAAAAAACGGTTCGGTGCTTTTATAAACCTACTCGGATGTCATTAATGTAAACGCCGTAACCGCAATCTTTTTCTGAATGTCCTATTTCTATAAAAAACTTTATCCATTGTTATATTAATTCAGTTTTGAATTAGACTTTCTAACTAACACTTTAAAATAGAAAAAAACAGTAGTTCTTTTCAAATGCTAATGTAATTTTCCAAATTTATTTATTAAGCTTTACGAAAAAGGTAGCCCCTGCTCCCACTGCACTTTCGACCCAAATTTTACCATGGTATGCATCAACCACTTTTTTGACTATACCAAGTCCAAGTCCAGTTGACTCCTGACTTTTAGTATACGATTGAAAAGTATTAAATATTTTTTTGTGATGCTCTTTAGCAATTCCTACGCCGTTGTCCTTGATAGAAAATACAAAATGATCTTTAAATTCTTCGGATGCTATTTCGACTAAACCTGATTCATTTTCTATATAATTGACAGCATTCCCTATTATGTTCTGAAATAATTGTTGAATTCTATAACGATCTGCATGTATTATTGGCAACTTGTTTTTTATTGTAACCTTTATATGTTCCGGAATATGTATAATCTCAATTATGCTTTCGACAATTCGCTGTGTACTTATCCATTCCTTATGAATCTCTTCTTTATCAATTTTTGAATAGGTCAATATCCCTTGAATTAAATGATCCATCTTCTCTACTTTGTTCTCAATCATACCGAAATACTGTAAGGTTTGTTCATTAAAGTCCTTTTCATTGTCTTCTTTTATCCATGTAAGTAAAGAGTGAATACTGCGCAACGGAGATTTTAAATCGTGAGAAACTATTTGTGCATAATCCTCGAGTTCCTTATGTGTTTTAACTAGACTCTCTGCTAATACTTCTCTCTGATGCTCCAAGAGTTTTTTATCCGTAATATTTTCTTCAATGGCAAAAACCCGCACTACTTGCCCTTTTTTATTATATAAAGCCTGACCTTGAATTTGCACCCAATATTTCTCTCCCGTTTTAGAGTAATTTATAATTTCACAATTAAAGGGTTCCCCTTTATTAATTTGATTTTTTAAGTACTCAATTGTTTCAGGGTTTGTCTCTTCGCCTTGCAATATGTTACCTGGTATTAGGCCTACCAACTCCTTATTTGTATAACCCGATATTCTTTCGAAACTAGGGTTAACCCATTCTATCCTTCCCTCTACATCATAAATCACGACTGCATTAATGTTTTTTTCAGCAATTAAGGAAAGTAGATGAAATCTGTCTTCTAGTTCTTTCTTTGCTGTTATATTTTCTTGAATGGCAAAAAAATTAGTAACTTTTCCATCTTTATTATTATGTAAAGCTTGGCCTTGAATTTGTACCCAATATTTCTTTCCCTCTTTCGAGTAATTTATAATTTCACAATTAAAGGGTTCCGCTTTACTAATTTGATTGCTTAAGTACGCAACGGTTTCAGGGTCAGTTTCAGCCCCTTGCAATACCGTGCCTGGTTTTATTCCTAGCAACTCCTCCTTAGTATAGCCTGAGAATTTTTCAAAACTGGAATTAGCCCATTCTAACCTGCCCTTACCATCCGTAATCACAACTGCATTTACATTTTTTTCAGCAATTTGGGAAAGCACACTTAGTTTTTCTTCCTGCTCCTTCTGTTCTGTTATGTCTAGATGTATACCTATTGATCCTGTCACCAAGCCATTTATGTCATAATTTGGTGCCCCACTGATTAACCAGTGTCTCAGTTCTCCTTTTTTATTCTTTATTTGTAATTCATAGGAATCACTTACCCCTTTTCTTCTTAAAACATCTTTTTTTGTAATTAGCTTTTTACTTTCTTCGGTAAAAAGTAAACTTGATACTTTCTTACCAATTAACTCCTCTACCGTATATCCAATAATATCACAAAAGCTACTATTTACCAAAGTAATCCTATCGTCTTGATCAATTTCAATCAAACCTAAGTTCATATTGGCCACAATGTTCCCGTATTTGTCTTTTTCGTTTTGAAGTGTTTGCTCGAGCTGTTTTTTTTGGGTAATGTCAACATAGGACTTAAGGTTACCTTTATAAATACCGTCCCTGAAAACAGGAATATAACTTCTCTCAAAAAATCGACCATCAACAAGCTCTAATTCTTCATTATAAACCGGTTCATTATTTTTAAGAATATTATTGAACCGCTCCACATACAAATCAGGTTTTTTGAAAAATAGTTTTGAATCCTCCATTGCATTGGAAAAGTCCATACCGGTCAAAGCACCCGGGTCTCCTTCAAAATCAAACATAGTACAGAACTTTTTATTTGCCAATAAAACTTTTTTATTTTCATCTTCCAAAATAATTCCAGTTTGCAAATTAACAATAAGAAAGGAAAGCCTGTTTTCTGATTCAATTCTTTTAAAATCAGCATTCTTTTTTTCGGTTATATCTTCCACCATAGCAAAGAATTCTACCAATTTACCTTCTGAGTCTAAAATAGGCTGCCCCTTTGTCTTCGCCCAAAAATAGCTGCCGTCTTTTCGACCATGAAGCAGGTCTACGTCAAACATTTGTCCATTAAAAAATGGAACAGTCATCTTCTTTAAACCTTCTTTATCTGTCTGCTCACATATTCCGACCTGAATAGGAGTTCTACCTATTACTTCCTCTCTAGAATAACCACAAAGTTTTAAATAGGCATCATTACACCAAGAAATCTTCCCATCAGGTGTCGTAAAGACGATACCGTTTAGATTAGCGCTAGCAACAAGAGAGAGTCTATTCAACTCGTATTTATCTTTTGTTAAGTCTTTTTTTTGATTACTAATTTTAATTAACAATTCTTTCAACTCTAGGGTGGTAATTTCTTGGTTTTTTAAAACATGAAGTAGGTCTAATAAAGGGTCGTGGAAGGCAAAATCATTTAGACGGAGGTTTTTTTCTATCACTTGATCCATAGAAGTAAACCACGGAGAACCTACAAATAAAATGGAATCATTGTATTTCTGGAACTGACCTCTTAAATTGAGCCCTTTACTAGTTGTTGAAATTAAGACTAATTGATTAAAAAGACTGCGTAAACTTGCAAGGCTATGTGTTTCTAAAGAAGGTCTCTTTAGTGTAAATACCTCAGAAAAATCGTGATTTAGTTTTATCGTGGGTACAGCCTTTGCTAAACTTTTACCAATCCCCTTTATTTTTAAATCCGAATCGATTAAAAAATAAAAAGGGAATAGCTCATTAAAGCTGTCTTCATCAAAATTAAATCCTTGCTTCTCCATCTTGTGCTACCAGCTTATATTAAAAATTTCATGCGTAGTACCTTCATCCCTAGTTTGGATTAAATTAATAGTAACAGCTGTCTCATACATTATTCCCAAACCTTGAATCAAGCCCCTAACAAAATCCTGCAGCCCTTCCCTTTTTGAAAAATAATGTAAATTAAGACTGTTTTCAGTAATATCGCTAACTCTAAATTCTGGCGGGGTCAATTTAGGATAAATTAGCATTATTCGATTATGAAAGATCGGTAAATTAACTAAAAATTCTTTCAAATCATTCCCTCCTGATTCCATTAAACCTCCGTATTTTTCTTTGGTGGTTTTTACAACCCACCATTCTCCAAAGGCAATAAAAACAGCGCTAAATGTCATTCCCATTTCTTGCGAAACAGCTTGTGCTAACTTGAATGTAATGTCGTCGTCATAGGGTTCGCTGCTTATAAAATAATCAATGTCAATACCGCTGCGCTGTTTAACGACTTCCCATTTATCTTGACCGAAATTAGCTATAACTAACTCTTCAATTGCTTTATTTACGATCCCATACATATACTACCGGTTTATTAACTCATTACATCTCCAGTACTCTATAAGTCTTGTAATAAGACTTTCATAATCCTTATACTTAAGTGGTTTTATTAAATAACCTGCAATGCCTATTCTGTAACATTCAAGAACATCTTTACGATTATTAGAAGTTGTCAAAATGATCGCGGGTATGTATTTCAAATACTCATCTGCTTTTAATATGCTTATAAATTCAATTCCATTCATTTTAGGCATATTTAGATCCAATACTATGATATCAGGTATGAATTCTTTAACCTTTAGTATCGTTAAAGCTTCTTCGCCATTGTTTGCCTCAACCACCCTCTTGTTTATATTCATTGTACTTAAAACCCTATTGAATTTCATGACTTCAACTGTGTCATCTTCTATAAACAATATATTTAGTAGTCTATTCATGTCCGTTACTATAAATTATAATAAATAAAAATAGCTAAAATCTAAACATGACTATTGTCTTTATGACGAAATTACCGTTAGTGTAGACGAATGACTCAAATGTATAGACGAATGGTTTGTAATTTTATAAAAGGTTTATTTGATTTTTATTAGTTAAACCACTGCATATCAGATCATAGGAATGATTGATTAATTCTTTTATCAGGGTATCTGGAACTTCTTTGTTTATTGTAATGGTGTTCCAATGTATTTTACTCATATGCCAACCCGGTTTTATGTCATCATATTGCGCACGAAGTTCCTGAGCGCGTTCTGGGTCACATTTCAAATTGACAGAGGGCTCCCGTTTTTCCCATCGACTTAATGAGGACAGGGCAAACATTTTCCCTCCCACTTTGAACACTAAAGTATCCTGGTCAAAGGGAAAATGTTCTGTGACTCCTTTCTTAGAAAGGCAATATTCATAGAAGCTTTCTAGGTTCATCTTCCAAAATAATTTTAAATTGTAATTGCTGAGTTTTAAATTCCTAAAACACCCTCTTACTGCTTGTCATGCAAAATAGAATACAAAACTGGTTTACTTGGACTGGCATCATTCTCAAAAGATGCGATTTGTAAATTCAACAGATAACTTCCGTCTCCTACTTCCTTAGAAACAAATATCATTTCGGTTATCGTGCAATCTACTCTGGCATCCACATTCAGATTTTTCACGTCGGTGACATTCCAAAACGCTTTGTGCGCCAAGAGTTTCCCTTCATCCTTTTCTTTATCGACACTGGGCAAGTCAATTAGCAAATGCTGTATCCCGATTTCGCGAAGAAACAATGCGGCCTCCTCAGCGAGGAAAGGAGGATTAGTATGAGAATATTTTCGCGAAAGTTTAGTGGCATCGTTAGGGAAGGTTCTAATGACGATTGCTTCGGGTCTTTTGCCGTTTATAGCTTTTAATATAGCCTCTTTCGTAATTACAAGATCCCCTTGTTGATCTTTCAGCTCCACTGAAACCAACTCTGCGATAAAGAAAAACTGTTTTAAGGCTTGGTTCACACTATAAAAATCACTTGTGATATGGCCTAAACATTCGGTATGTGTTCCGTGACCATGAGGATTAAAAAGAATATTGTTGAAATTCGTAGAAGACATCCCACCGGATACTTTCCCTACCCATTCCCCAAAACGCACGGGTTCAATAACCGGTTTTTCAACATACCAAGCGATTGGGTTATCCCCTGTGTTCGATAATGGAATCGAAATGTCAATGGGTTTTGATAAGTCGACTTGAATTGTAGTATTATTGTGTTGAATTGTAGTTTTCATTTATGCTGAATTTATTTCAGCATCTCATCTCGAGATACCTTTATAATTTCAAATATAAATCTTTTAATTCAGGATTAGACAATTTTGCTAAGTTCCATTTCCAATCTTTGTGCCAATTCTTCAATTGTTTTTCCCTTTCAAAGGCATTTGATAAATCTGAAAATTCTTCAAAATAAATCAAAATAGTTGTATTGTACTTTTTTGTAAATAATGCCCCTGTACCATTTATATGATGATCAATTCTATTTTTTAAGTTTTTAGTTGCTCCGACATATAAAACAGTATGGTTCTTATTTGTCAAGATATATGTAAATCCTTTTTCCATCTAAATATAAATTAAAAAATAAACTTTCCCTTGAATCCAACTCACTAGATCCTGAAACTAGTTCAGGAAATCCTAAGATCCTGAAACTAGTTCAGGAAATCCTAAGATCCTGAAACTAGTTCAGGATAAACAAATCACTTGCAATTCCATCTGTCAAAAACTTTCCTTTCTTTGTGGTCTTCAAAATACTGTTTTCAATAAAAAGTAATTCATCATCCAGGAATTTCTGGGCTTGTTGCTTAAGATAATCCAAATAGGATTGTCCAAATTCCCTTTTGATTCTTTCCAAAGAAACACCCCAAATAGTTCGCAATCCAGTCATAATGTATTCATTATAACGGTCAGAATCTGTTAATATTTCAACTTCATTTGGAAGTTCATCGGTATCAATTGACTTAATGTATAAAGAATTATTAGCTACATTCCAACTGCGAGAAATTCCATTATAACTGTGTGCTGAAGGTCCTATTCCTATATATTTCTTCCCCAGCCAATAGGCCGAATTATTTTTTGAGAAATAGTTTTCCTTACCAAAATTCGATAACTCATAGTGAATAAAACCATTCGCTTGAAGTGTTTCTACCAAAATCATAAAATGTTCCTGAGCTACTTCATCATTTGGTTCTGCTATCTTCCCCGTATCAATTAATTTCTTCAAAGCCGTTTTAGGCTCCACCGTCAAAGCATAACTGGAAATATGTGGAATCCCGAAGGACAGAGCCTTTTCGATATTTTGCTTCCATTTATCATTGCTCATACCCGGAACTCCATAAATCAAATCAACTGAAATATTATCAAAATATCGGGTCGCCTCTTCCAAACATTTTTGTGCTTCTGCTGAATTGTGCGCTCGATTCATCATCTTCAAATCATCTCCAAAAAAAGACTGGATCCCAATACTTAATCTATTGATTTTACTTTTCGATAATTCAAGAATTCTGTCGCTCGATAAGTCATCAGGATTCGCCTCCAGCGTGATTTCAGGATTCTCTGTAACATCATAATTATTATAAACTGCCGCAATTAGGAAGTCAATTTCTTCAGAAGTCAGTACACTCGGCGTTCCTCCTCCAAAATAGATCGTTTCCACGACTTCCATTTTTGATTCATTTTTGCGCATTTGAATTTCTTTGGCCAAAGCCAAAACCATCTCGTCTTTCTTTTTCATCGAAGTAGAAAAATGAAAGTCACAGTAATGGCAAGCTTGCTTGCAGAAAGGTATGTGTATGTAGATTCCAGACATATATAAATGATTAGTGCTCAGTAGTCAATTCTGAAAACTGCATACTGAACACTATTTTTTAACTCGTTCTTCATTTTCTTTCACAAAAGCATCCCAACCGGTATAGCTTTTCGTTCCGACCACTTTTCCTGAATTGAAAAAGTGACAAACGGCAGCCGCCAGTCCATCGGTGCTATCCAGATTTTTAGGTAATTCTTTTAACCCCAATAATTGCTGAAGCATCTTAGCCACCTGCTCTTTGCTGGCGTTTCCGTTTCCGGTAATGGCCATTTTTATTTTCTTAGGT
Source organism: uncultured Flavobacterium sp. (assembly GCA_937773775.1). Classification (GTDB taxonomy): domain Bacteria; phylum Bacteroidota; class Bacteroidia; order Flavobacteriales; family Flavobacteriaceae; genus Flavobacterium. Next base: position 195,386 of record CALJVL010000006.1, on the reverse strand, counting down.
TCGTATTCGGTAATGGGAATGTCTCTCGAAAGTCCTGCAGCAATGGCTACGCCTTGTGCACGACCCAACTTCAGCATCGATTGCACATTTTTACCAAAAAAAGGCGCTTCAATCGCAATTTCGTCTGGGTTATGGGTGTCGATCAACTCGATGGTACGTTCAAAAATTATTTTGAGTTTCTGGTAATGGTTATCGTATTTGGACAATTGCAATTCGTTGAGCTGCAAAAATTCCATTTTTTTGTTAACGATTTTTATCAAACCAAAACCCATAATGGTCGTCCCAGGGTCAATTCCTAATATGATGCGTTCGTTTGCCAAAAGTTTTGTTTCAAGTTTAAGTTTCAAGTTTAAAGTTTTCCTTTTCTTTGCACTCATGATTTCAATTCCTCACAAAACTAAACAATTCCTCGTACTTCTAATCAAAGTTTTGATTGTGGGTGCCGCATTTTATTTCATTTACAATCAGCTGGCGAATAATGACAAACTCGATTGGGTACAGTTTACCGCCAAATTCAAAAAGAAACAGTCGGTTGTAGGAATAAGTTTCATACTATTATTGAGCATCTTGAATCGGTATTTTGAAATTTTGAAATGGCAAAATCTAGCTTCTTATCTTAAACCTATTTCTGTTTCTGAAGCTACAAAACAAGTTTTGGCAGCACTGACCGCAGGGATTTTTACTCCAAACGGGGTCGGCGAATACGCAGGAAAAGCATTGTATTATCAAAAATCAGAAGCCAAGAAAGTAGTTTTCCTGAACCTGATTTGTAACGGAATTCAAATGGTGCTTACCGTAATCATCGGAATATTTGGCTTGTTGTATTTCAATGCTCGGTCTAATGTAATTACTACAAAAACGGTCGCTATCCTTTTTGGAATTCTAATCTTTACTTCCGTTCTATTATTTTCAGTAAAAAAACTGACTATCAAAGGCTACTCGATTGAAAAACTCATTCACAAAATAAATGGCATTCCCAAGAAAATCCATCAGCGAAATATACTTTTAGGAATTTGTCGCTATCTTGTTTTTTCGCATCAATACTATTTTTTATTTCTCGCTTTTGATGTTGACTTAGCTTATTTACCGCTAATGGCTGCGGTGACCAGCGTTTACTTCCTGGCATCCTCCTTGCCCTCTTTTCAGTTTTTGGACTTTGCCGTAAAAGGCAGTGTTGCCATATTTTTCTTTGGCATACTGGGGGTAAACGAATGGATCGTCATTTTTGTAACAACGCTCATGTGGTTTCTAAATATTGTTTTGCCAGTGGTCATTGGTAGTTATTATGTGCTGAGTTTTAAATCCTCCCCCCAACTCTCTCCTAAAGAGAGAAAGCTCTAACCTAATAAAATAATTATGATTACAATTATTTTATTTTTAACGATATCTACTTATATCATTCTCATAGGGCTTATGGTTTATGGTTTTAACAAAATAAAAAAAATTGAATCTATAGATCTAGAGCCCAAAACCAAATTCACCATTATTGTCCCTTTCCGAAACGAAGCCGAAAATCTACCTGCTTTATTAGATAGCCTATCGAAATTGAATTATCCTATGGATTGGATTAATGTGATTCTAGTTGATGACGAATCAAAAGAAAAGTTTCAAGTTCCAGGTTTCAAGTTTCAAGTTAGCGTCATTGACAATATCAGGCTTACAAATTCACCTAAGAAAGATGCCATTGTAACCGCTATGAATATTGTAAATACCGATTGGGTTATCACCACTGATGCCGATTGTGTAGTCAATGCCAATTGGTTATTGACCCTTGATAATTACATTCAGAATCACGAAGTCGCTATGATTGCAGGAGCGGTGAACTACGATTGCGGTAATTCGTTCCTACACCAATTCCAGCAACTGGACTTGGCGAGTCTGCAAGGGGCGACAATCGGCAGTTTTGGAATGGGAAAAGAGTTTATGTGTAATGGCGCTAACCTAGCGTACACCAAAACGCTTTTTCAGGAATTGAACGGCTTTGGCGGCAATGATAAAATCGCTAGTGGAGACGACGTCTTTTTATTGCAGAAAGCAACGCTGCAATTCCCTGGGAAAGTCCACTATTTAAAATCGAAAAATAACATAGTTACTACCAATCCTTTGAGTGACTGGAAACCCTTGTTTCACCAAAGAGTACGCTGGGCTTCCAAAACGACTTCCTATCAAAGTGATTTCGGAAAGCTTTTGGGTATTGTTGTTTTAATGGGAAACTTATGCTGGATTTTGGCAGTCGGGTTCTGGGCATTTGGGTTGACGCCAATTGAAAACCTAATTGTTCTATCCCTGCTTAAATTTTCAGTCGATGCCATTTTGATATTTAAAACCAATATTTTTCTAGGACAAAAAACACGCTACTTTATTTTGAGTAGCTTATTCTATCCTTTTTTTAGCGTTTGCGTGGCTTTCTACTCTTTGTTTGGAAAATATGAATGGAAGGGACGACTGTTTTCTAAATAGCCTTATTGCTTCTAAAAACAAGCCCTACTGAGGTTACAGCGATAATTATAGCTGAGATAAGGCTAACTATGGCATTTCCTATCTGATTAAGTTCTGTTCCAAAATAAAACCTCAAGGCAATAACAAAAATTCCAAAAAGAAAAGTTAAATACCAATAGTTCAAATTAATTATTTTCAGATTTCCATTATCAATAGGAAGATTATAGATATACCTTGATATACATATCAATCCAATTATAGAACTCAGATGCTGCGCAATTTTATACAAAGGAATTGAGTATATTTCTAAATTAAAAACCGGAATCCTTTGCACTAAATAACCATCCCAGTGCGTCATTGAGTCCCAAAAAATATGTGAAACAGCCCCTAAGAAAAAAGAACCCACAACTATTAAAAAATTATTTTTAAAATAATTAATCCAATTTGAATTTTTTAAAACTCCCAATCTTTTTTGAATAAAAAGGGGTGCATTTTCTATGAAAGGTCTTTTTATAATTTCATGAAAAGCAAATATCACTATAAAACCCAGCGGAAAGTCAATTAGAAATATTCCCAAAAAAGTATGGCTAATCTCACTTTGCATTTTCATTCGAAAAAAATATTCAAAATCAGGCGACATCGAACCTATGATCAAAGCAGTCGCTGACAATTTTTTATTTTTAAAAAATGGCAGAAGAATGGCTGGATGTGCTAAAGTGAAAGGCATTACTTACTCAACTTTAAGGATTACTGGAAGTATAAATTGTGTTTTTACTGGAATTCCTCTTTTAATTGCTGGATTTACCTTTGGAAAATTAATCAGTCTAGCGTTCAAAATACTGTCAATTTTAATAGTATCATATGCGACCGAATCCCCTGGAAACTGCGGTTCAAACTTCATCTTTGAATCAGGATAAATGGTGACTTTTACCTCTATAGTATCTAGTTCAGGATAGAGTACAGAAAGTGTATCGCCGTTCAATTTATCTTGTATCAGTTCAGTCAAGTATTGAAAAAAACAGTATTGGCGCTCAGTTTTGTCATCTGCTTTATCGCAATCTGCAAATGATGGATACTCGTCAACTTCTTTCCAATTGATCGCTTTCAACTCTTTTTGCAACAATTCCTTTTGTAAAGGCACTTGCTTTTCGAAGTATTGGCAGGAATTAAAAAGTAAGAATACTAAAATAAAGTAATACTGCTTCAATGTCTGGTTTTTGAATTGGACTAATATTTTATAAAAATACAATTATTTTTTAAATTCTTTGGAAAGCAAATAATCTTCATCGCTTTCTTCAAAGAGTTTCTTTTTATTGGTCAGGAGTGTATGTCAATAATAGTGCTATTATTACGATTAACAAACTATCCTAAAATCAAAAAAGCAATTCGCCGAGGCGAAAAGCTTTTCATTGGTCTAACTACTAAACCTGATCTCGTTGCTATCAAAGCAAATAACATTAATAGTTCACAGAAATAAAAAAGCCTTTCCGTTAAGAAAGGCTCTACAAATATTGCGGTCTGGACGGGACTCGAACCCGCGACCCCCTGCGTGACAGGCAGGTATTCTAACCAACTGAACTACCAGACCAGCTGCTATATTGCGGTGGCAAAGATACAATAGAAGTTGATTCACACAAGAGTTTAGGACTTTTTAAAAAAAATCAATTGAATTATTATTCAACTATCTTGTTTCAAATGTATTAAACCTATCAGCTCAAGGCTTCAGAACAACAATTGCCATACTTATTTTAAAAGTGCTAGTCTTCTCTTACTTTTAAAACCACAATTTTGACGTTAATCGCTTTTAATACTAGATTAAAAAAATTTGATTTGACTTTTGAAAGCCTAGGAAATATAGAACATCTCCTTTAGCAAAACAAATAGCTTGGCTTAACTTAGGTTTGATGATTGATCAGAGGTAGCCTAAAATCAAAAAAGCCATCCAAATCCTGAATAAATTCAGAGTAAATGGAAAGCTTTTCATTGGTCTAACTACTAAACCTGGCTAGCTTACAAAGGCTAACCAAACAACACAACTAACTTTAGATACTTTATGGGGGCAAAAAAGCCTTTCTGTTAAGAAAGGCTCTCCCCAATATGCGGTCTGGACGGGACTCGAACCCGCGACCCCCTGCGTGACAGGCAGGTATTCTAACCAACTGAACTACCAGACCAGCTGCTATATTGCGGTGGCAAAGATACAATAGATTTCGAGTTACACAAACGTTTTTGCCGAAAAAAAAAGCTTTTTTCGAGAATAACTATCCAAAGTTTTGTTTCTCAGCCAAATATGTCAATAAAATTTTTTCGAAATTTTCGCCAACATTTACAGGAATGTACTTAATCCTGTTCTGAGCACAGCTTAACGCCAACTTTTTAAAGTACAACTGGGCTTGTTTTTCGTACTCCTGCTTCACATTATCGGCAAAAACAGAAATTTCTTCACCAGTTTCCACGTCAATAAATTTTCTTGGGGTGTTATCGAAATCGAAATCTAACTCCGTTTTAGTGTCCACGACATGAAATAAGACCACCTTGTGTTTATTGTGCTTCAAATGTTGCAGCGCATTCAGCAGCGCTTCATCCTCTCCAGACTGAAACATATCCGTAAAAAGGATAATCATCGAGCGGCGATGTATCTTTTCTGCAATTTGGTGTAAAAAAGTGACGGTATCAGTACTTTTAGTAGTCACTGAGCTTTTCAAAAGTTTTTCAAGTGCATTTAGAATCATTCGGTGATGGCGATCACTGCCCTTTTCAGGAGCATAGTACTCGTAACTATCAGAAAACACGCTCAATCCCACCGCATCCCTTTGTTTCTTTAACAGATTCATTAAAACCGCCGAGGCCAAAACGGAGAATCCAATTTTGCTTTCATAAAAGGCTTGACTTTCTTTTAGTTTTGGGTAGTGCATCGATGAGGAGTTATCGATGATAATATGACAACGCATATTGGTTTCTTCCTCAAAGCGTTTAGTGTACAAGCGATCCGTCTTAGCAAACAACTTCCAGTCAATATGCTTGGTGCTTTCTCCAACATTATATAGCTTGTGCTCGGCAAATTCTGCCGAAAAGCCATGAAAAGGACTTTTGTGCATTCCGGAAATAAATCCTTCCACAACTTGATTGGCCAACAATTCAAGATGCTGAAACCTAGAAATTTTTTCTATTTGCGATTCAATCTTCATCTTTCAAAGTTATTAAAAGATTGAATGATTTAAAAATTAAAAGATTACAGAAATAAAACTAAATAAATTCAGCTTAAATAAAAAAAAGGTTTGACTTTCGCCAAACCTTTCCTATATAAATTGTAATCTACTGATTACAACAACGCGTCTAAACTATCTGCGTAGGTTTGTTTAGGAGCTACTCCTACTTGTTTCCCTACTACTTCTCCGTTTTGAAAAACCAAAACCGTTGGTATGTTTCTCACTCCGTATTTTGCTGCAAATTCTTGGTTTGCGTCAACATCTATTTTCCCAATCACCACTTTTCCTTCATATTCAGTACTCAATTCCTCAATGATTGGACCTACCATTCTACAAGGCCCGCACCATGCTGCCCAAAAATCTACCATTACTGGTTTTGTTGATTTCAAAACTACTTCTTCAAAAGTAGCGTCTGTTATTGCTAATGCCATAATATCTTTGTTTAAAGTTTAAAGTTTTAATCGTATTCAAAACTAGGGTACAAATTTAGAAATTAAAAACAAATGAAACGCTATTCACAAATTAGTTTTGGTTATGAAAGGATTGAAAATTGCTATTTATCTCATTGTACCTATAATTTTTATTGGTTAGCGAGCGTTTACTGCTCTTCGCGATATCTTTTTATGCTTAAAACTAATTCAGCTTAAAATTAATCTGCATTTTTTCTAACTCAACCAATAGTTCGTTAGATATTTTTATCTTTAGCCTTCTGCTTGGCATTGTTAACTTGGTCACCACTTTTATTTCCTCCACTTCTGTCACTGCTAAAGATTCCTTTTCTTGAGACTCAGAAACTTCAGCATCGTTATCTCCTTCCACAAAATCATCTCCTCCACTTTCTAGAAGAAGCGGAGCAGTTTCAATAATTCTCTTGACTTTCTCCAATTCCATAATTTCAAATGATACTAGGTTATCTCCTTTGTTTTCTTGAAAAAGATGACTTAATTTGTGAATAAACTCTGCCTGTAGATCCGTAATATTCAACAAAACAATTAATTTTTTGGCAAAGGTATCCAGTACATCCTGTAAATACTGAACCAGCGTAAACTGAATTCTAGGATCACTTTTCTTACCTGTGTCCTGATTTGTCCACCCTTCTTTAACCGATACTTTCATATAAGTAAAGTTATTCTGAATCAAGAAGTGGCGAAACTTCAGATACTCTTCCCCGAAGATCTTAAACTCATAACTTTCATCATATCCCTCTAAGGTAAATATCGCCCAACCTTTTCCGTTTTTGGCAACTCTGTGTTGTACATCATTTATAATCCCACCAAAATTTAGCGTTTTACCCACATAAAGCTCCATGCTTCTGAGTGCTTCTAGCTTGGCATTACAAAAATATTTCATTTCAAATTTATAATCATCTAATGGATGTCCAGATATATATATCCCAACCACTTCCTTTTCTTTGGCTAGTTTCTCCATCGTGCTCCAATCTTCACAAGGCGGCACGACTGGCTCTTCAATTTGCACATCACTACTTTCTCCAAACAAACTTACCTGCGATGAATTCTCATTCTCCTGAAATTTTGCGCCATAGCGAATTGCTTTTTCGTAAAAGGTGATTCCGTCTCCATCATCATGAAAATATTGCGCACGGGTAGTTCCCAAAAAGGAATCAAACCCACCTGCTAGAGCCAAGCTTTCCAAAGCTTTTTTATTGGCGGCACGCAAATCAATTCGTTTAGTCAAGTCAAAAATCGACTTGTATTTCCCATCTTTTCTTTGTTCAACTATAGCCGCAACAGCACCTGCACCAACCCCTTTTATGGCTCCCATACCAAAACGCACTGCGTAATTGTCGTTAACCGTGAATTTATAAAAAGACTCATTTACATCTGGCCCTAGTACTTCAAGTCCCATTCGTTTGCATTCTTCCATAAAGAAAGAAACTTGCTTGATGTCGCTCATGTTATTGGACAACACCGCTGCCATATATTCAGCAGGGTAATTCGCTTTTAAGTAGGCTGTTTGATATGCAATCCAAGCATAACAGGTAGAGTGTGATTTATTAAAGGCATACTCGGCAAAAGCTTCCCAATCTTTCCAGATTTTCTCCAACTTGTCTTCGGGATGCCCTTTGGCTGCAGCCTGACTAATAAACTTAGGCTTCATTTTATCCAAGACATCTTTTTGCTTTTTTCCCATCGCTTTACGCAATACATCGGCATCCCCTTTCGAGAAATCAGCGAGTTTTTGGGACAAAAGCATTACCTGTTCTTGGTAAACGGTAATTCCGTATGTATCCTTCAGCAACTCCTCGCAGGCTTCAAGGTCATATATAATTTCCTCTTCTCCATTTTTCCTTTTTACAAAACTAGGAATATAAGCAATTGGCCCTGGTCGATACAAGGCATTCATGGCAATTAAATCAGGGAACACCGTTGGTTTCAATTCCTTCATGTACTTCTGCATTCCTGCAGATTCATATTGGAAAATCCCCACCGTTTCTCCTCGCTGAAAAAGCTCGTATGTTTTTACATCATCAATCGGAAATTCATCTGGGTTAAGGTCAATTCCATTTCTATATTTTACTAATTTAACCGTGTCTTTAATAAGGGTAAGGGTTTTCAAACCCAAGAAGTCCATCTTTAACAATCCTGCGGTTTCCACTACCGAGTTATCAAACTGGGTCACATACAAATCTGAATCTTTGGCCGTCGCCACAGGAACAAAATCAGTAATATCACTTGGGGTAATAATCACCCCACAGGCATGAATACCCGTATTTCTCAAATTTCCTTCCAGAACTTTGGCTTGTTGAATGGTCTCACCACCCAAATCATCTTCGTTAGCAAGGCCTATTAATTCTTTTATTTTATCCCATTCTTCCGGACGAACCGCTTTCTTTATCAGCGCTTCATCTTCATTCAGGAAGCGTACTAAATTCCACTTAGATGGCATCATACCCGGAATTAACTTCGCTATTTTATCGGCTTCAAACAATGGTAAATCTAGCACACGAGCCGTGTCACGAATAGCTGATTTCGTCGCCATTTTACCATAGGTGATAATCTGCGCAACTTGTTTTGAACCGTATTTTCGAATCACATAATCCATCACACTGCTTCGTCCTTCATCATCAAAATCGATATCAATATCGGGTAACGACACACGATCGGGATTAAGAAAACGCTCAAAAAGCAGGTTGTACATTAGCGGGTCAATATTGGTTATTTTTAAACAATACGCCACAACCGATCCCGCTGCAGATCCCCTTCCCGGACCCACAGAAACGCCCATGCTCCTCGCTTCGGCAATTAAATCCTGTACAATCAAGAAATATCCAGGATAACCCGAATTAGAAATCGTCAGCAACTCAAAATCAAGACGCTCTCGTATTAGCTCCGTGATTTCAGGATACCTTCTCTTTGCCCCTTCGTAAGTAAGGTGTCTCAAATAAGCATTCTCACCCCGCACACCTCCGTCAACAGCGTCTTGTGCCACGTCAAACTCATCCGGAATGTCAAATTTGGGCAACAAAACTTCACGTGCCAGATTATAAATTTCAATTTTGTCTACAATTTCACTTAGATTCGAAATCGATTCGGGCAAATCAGTGAAGAGTTTTTTCATTTCCTCCCCTGTCTTGAAATAGTATTCTTGATTGGGCAACCCAAAGCGATAGCCACGACCACGACCTATGGGCGTAGTTTGTTTTTCGCCATCGCGTACACAAAGCAAAATATCATGTGCATTGGCATTTTCTTTATCAATATAAAAAGTATTGTTAGTGGCAACAATTTTAACCTCATGTTTTCTCGCCAAAGCAATCAAAGTGGTATTTACCCGATTTTCATCTTCTTGATTGTGACGCATCACCTCAATATAAAAATCATCTTTGAACTCTCCCTTCCACCAGATTAAGGCTTCTTCGGCTTGGTTTTCACCAAGATTTAAAACCTTACTCGGAATCTCACCATAGAGATTTCCGGATAACACAATAATATCTTCCTTGTATTTTTGAATAACCCTTCTATCAATTCTAGGCACATAATAAAACCCTTCCGTATAGGCAATCGAAGACATTTTGGCCAGATTATGATATCCTTTTTTAGTCTTAGCCAAAAGTACAATTTGGTATCCGTTGTCTTTACGGGATTTATCTTTATGATCTTCACATACAAAAAACTCGCAACCCACGATTGGTTTCATCGAAACCTCAGTAGGCTCCTCCCCATTTTCGATTGAAGCTGCATTCTTGGCTTCAGCCGATTTATTATGATTTAAAACATCCCTCACAAAGTGAAAAGCACCCATCAAATTAGCGTGATCTGTAATAGCTACGGCAGGCATCTTTTGTTGTGAAGCCGCTTTTACTAATGCTGGAATACTAATCGTAGACTGTAGAACGGAAAACTGGGTGTGATTATGCAAATGCACAAAATCAGTATCAACAAGTACTTTCTTGTTTTGAGAAAGCTCTTGTTTTGAAATTGTCTCGGTCTGCTTTTCTCCAAACTGCTGACGAATTTTATCAGAAGCTTCCTTTAAATTGATGTGTTTTAAACCAATGAGTTTAATCTCACTTGGATTCTTACTTTGGAAATCCTGAAAATAACTTGCGGGAACATCTAGCTTTTCAGGAGTGTAATTTTCTCTACGAATTAGCTCCAAAAAACAACGCGTAGTTGCCTCCACATCGGCAGTTGCGTTATGCGCTTCCGAAAATGGTTTGTTGAATAAATACTGATGTAATTCAGTAAGTGTTGGTAACTTGAAACGACCGCCGCGACCTCCCGGCAATTCTAATAACTTTGCAGTCACTTCTGTACAAGTATCCAAAACAGGCATTGAAGCCATTGGACTTTGAACAGCTAAACGATGAAATTCACAACCCATAATATTGACATCAAAACCGAGATTTTGCCCTACAATAAATTTGGCTTTACCTAAAGCAACATTGAATTTATCCAATACTTCTGCCAAAGAAACCCCTTCGGCTTGCGCCAACTCAGTAGAAATCCCGTGGATTCGCTCCGCATCATACGGAATATTAAAGCCTTCTGGTTTTACCAAGTAGTCCTGATGCTCGATGAGTTTCCCCATATCGTCATGCAGCTGCCAGGCAATTTGTATACAACGCGGCCAGTTGGCTGTATCGGTTATGGGCGCATCCCAACGCTTTGGTAATCCTGTCGTTTCAGTATCGAATATTAAGTACATATTTGTATATCAGCTGATTATAAATTAAATAAATTACAAAAAATGAATTTCAAATTTAGGTTTTTTTCAAGTAAGAACGGAGGCAAGTTATCAACAAATACTGATAAAAAATTCAAAACCAATAACTAAATAAGGAATCCATTCATCCTGTAATTTTAAACTTATTAATTTCTAAAATGGCACAACAAAGTAATAAATCACCCGCAAAACATTTTTTTGGATGTCGTACTATCTAGTCAAAAAAATAGCAGTGTGTATTCCGCCAAAAAACAGCTTTATGTCGAAAAGCGACAAACAAAAAGACCCGTTTTTTAAAATACAAAAACAACTAGATATTATCTATTTATCAAAACAATTGGCTTTAAACTTACTTTTACTCAACATAATTCGTTTTTTAGACACTCAAATTAAGAAATAACGAACGTCACAAAACAACAAAGCCCACATCCAAAACAACAATCAAATAAATTAAAAACAAATTCAGATTGCTCGACAAAACAAGAGACATTAAAATATAAGTCCTCAGGATCCGTAAAAAGGGTTTGGGTATCGTATATAATGAAAAACCCAAATTGACCACTTTGTTTCTTTTTCTAAATTTGCTCTCATTGTTACAATTATGGATCGTTTAACGATCCTTAAAATGAAGAAATACACTTAAAAAATATTTAAAATGAGCACTACATTATTTGACAAAGTATGGGATTCGCACGTGGTGCGTAAAATTGAAGATGGACCAGACGTGTTTTTTATTGACCGTCATTTCATTCATGAAGTGACTAGTCCTGTTGCTTTTTTAGGTCTAAAGGAAAGAGGCATCTCGGTTTTGTACCCAGAACGTACTTTTGCCACTGCCGATCACAACACCCCAACCATAAATCAACATTTACCTGTTGAAGATCCCTTATCTGCAAACCAACTTAAAGCATTGGAAGAAAACGCAAAAGAATATGGCATTAGCCATTGGGGATTAGGAAATGCAAAAAATGGAATCGTGCACGTAGTAGGACCTGAAAACGGAATTACCTTGCCTGGCGCAACTATTGTTTGCGGGGATTCACATACCTCTACTCACGGAGCATTCGGAGCTATTGCTTTCGGGATTGGTACTTCTGAGGTAGAGATGGTACTTTCTACACAATGTATCATGCAACCAAAACCTAAAAAAATGCTTATTAACGTAGCCGGCGATCTTCAGTTTGGAGTTACACCAAAAGATGTTGCGCTCTATATAATATCAAAGCTGTCTACCTCAGGTGCCACAGGTTATTTTGTGGAATACTCAGGGAAGGTTTTTGAAAACATGACTATGGAAGGTCGCATGACCGTTTGTAATTTAAGTATCGAAATGGGAGCTCGTGGAGGAATGATAGCGCCAGACCAAACTACTTTTGATTACCTGGAAGGCCGTCTATATGCACCAAAAGGCGAAGCTTGGAATACAGCGGTAGCGTATTGGAAAACATTAAAAACAGATGCTAACGCAAAATTTGACGAAGAAATCAACTTTGAAGCTGCAGACATTGAGCCAATGATTACCTATGGGACTAATCCAGGTATGGGACTAGGAATTTCTAAAAGCATCCCAAACTCAAAAGATGTTGCCGAAGGAGAAGAAACCTATAAAAAATCTTTAGGATATATGGGTTTCAACCAAGGAGAAGCTATGATAGGAAAAAAAATCGATTATGTTTTCTTAGGAAGCTGCACCAATGGCCGAATCGAAGATTTTAGGGCTTTTGCCTCTATTGTAAAGGGAAGACAAAAAGCAGCTAATGTTACGGCATGGCTGGTTCCAGGATCACATGTCGTGGAAGCACAAATAAAAGAAGAAGGAATTCTTGACATATTGACTGATGCAGGCTTCGTATTACGCCAACCAGGATGTTCCGCTTGTTTAGCGATGAATGACGATAAGGTACCTGCCGGTAAGTATTCGGTAAGTACTTCGAACAGAAATTTCGAAGGACGTCAAGGACCTGGCTCGAGAACATTATTAGCAAGCCCATTTATGGCCGCTGCCGCTGCCGTAACGGGAGTGTTAACAGACCCCCGAGATTTGATAGCCTCCTAATTTGCAAACGCGAATGTTCTAAAACATAAACACACGACTGCAGCAAACCCTTAAACCGATTCCTGTAGTTCAAAACAAAACAAAAATGGCTTACGATAAATTTAATATACTTACAAGTACAGCAGTTCCACTTTCTATTGAAAATGTAGATACGGATCAAATTATTCCAGCTCGTTTCCTTAAAGCAACAGAGCGTGTTGGTTTCGGCGACAACCTTTTCCGCGACTGGCGATATAACAATGACGGTTCCCCAAAATCAGATTTCGTTTTAAATAACCCAACCTATAGTGGGAAAATCCTTGTTGGAGGAAGAAACTTCGGGTCTGGCTCTTCAAGAGAACATGCGGCTTGGGCTGTTTATGATTACGGTTTCAGGTGCGTGGTGTCGAGCTTTTTTGCCGATATATTTAGAAACAACTGTCTGAATGTTGGTGTACTACCCGTGCAAGTTAGCGCTCAATTTGCTGATAAAATCTTCAAAGCTATTGCAACAAATCCAGAAACGGAACTCGAAGTTAATCTTCCTGAACAAACAATTGCGCTTAAAGTGACTGGAGAAAAAGAATCTTTTGACATTTCTGGCTACAAAAAAGCTAATATGATCAATGGCTTTGATGACATTGACTACCTACAAAATATAAAAAAAGAAGTAATCGAATTTGCCGATACCCTTCCTTATTAAAAACCCAACAAAAAAAAGAGTTAGCTCGACTTGATTGTTGAGCTAACTCTTTTACGATTATATAAAATACAATTGTACGATTGCTACTCTCATTAAAATAAAAATCGTCTTAGCATCAAACTTAAAAATGGAAAAAAGAAAAATTGAGATAATGGACACGACGCTTCGTGACGGGGAACAAACCTCGGGAGTATCATTTTCTGCCTCAGAAAAACTAACCATTGCACAATTGTTACTGGAAGAGTTAAATATTGATCGCATTGAGGTCGCTTCCGCTCGCGTAAGCGAAGGAGAATTTCAAGGTGTAAAAGGGATCATGAACTGGGCGAATGAGAAAGGATACGAAGATAGAATCGAAGTTCTAACTTTTGTTGACGGTGGACTTTCAATTGATTGGATGAAGAAAGCTGGCGCCAAAGTTCAGAATTTATTGACCAAGGGGTCACTGAATCATTTGACGCATCAATTGAAGAAAACACCCGAACAACATTTTACTGAAATCACTGATACAATTACATTAGCTCAAGCACACCAAATTGACACTAATGTCTATCTAGAAGACTGGAGTAATGGCATGCGAAATTCTCCAGAATATGTCTTCCAGTTTTTAGAGTTTTTGTCAACGCAACCTATCAAAAGAATATTATTGCCAGATACCTTGGGAGTACTTATCCCATCGCAAACCTTTGAGTTTATTTCGAAAATTACTGCAAAATATCCTAATATCCATTTTGATTTCCATGCGCACAATGATTATGATTTAAGCATCGCCAATGTCATGGAAGCCGTGAAAGCGGGTATTAAAGGGTTGCATGTTACGGTAAACGGAATGGGAGAGCGCGCCGGAAATGCTCCTCTCGAAAGTACCGTTGCCGTAATCAATGATTTCATGCCTGAAATAAAAATCAATATAAATGAATCTTCTTTATACTCAGTGAGTAAATTGGTGGAAACATTTACCGGCTATAGAATTCCCGCCAACAAACCAATTGTCGGTGACAACGTGTTTACACAAACGGCAGGCATCCATGCAGATGGTGACAATAAAAATAATTTATACTTCAATGATTTACTGCCAGAGCGATTTGGAAGGAAAAGGCAATATGCACTTGGAAAGACTTCAGGAAAAGCCAATATTGAAAAAAACCTTCAAGAATTGGGTTTAAAATTAAATCAGGAAGATTTAAAGTTAGTTACCCAAAGGATTATTGAATTGGGCGACAAAAAAGAAACTGTTACAAAAGAAGACTTACCTTACATCATCTCTGATGTTCTGGACAGTCAAACCTATCAGGAAAAGATCATAGTAGAGTCTTATGTATTGTCACATGCCAAAGGGTTACGCCCTTCGACAACCCTATGCTTAAAAATAGACGGTGAGATTATTGAGGAGCACGCTCAAGGAGATGGGCAGTTTGATGCTTTCATGAATGCATTGGCCAAAATATATACTGCTAAGCAATTAGCGCTGCCGCAATTGATTGATTATGCGGTACGGATTCCACCCGGCAGCAGTTCAGATGCTTTGTGCGAAACCATAATCACTTGGACCAATGATGGAAAAGAGTTCAAAACAAGAGGCCTAGATTCCGACCAAACCGTAGCTGCAATCATAGCAACTCAGAAGATGCTGAATGTCAAATAATACTCCCACTCTACTAGAAAGCGAGGGAAGCAAAACAGAATAAAAAAGAAAATAAGTATAAATCCACTCCAACAACACCCAGTCTGCGGCTCCTTTCGAAGCGCCTGGGGGGAGGAAAAATAAAAATAATGAAGTATACAATCGCACTATTGGCAGGAGACGGAATCGGACCAGAGGTAATTAATGAAGCCGTAAAAGTTTCTAATGCCATTGCAAAAAAATTCAATCATGAAATCACCTGGACTCCAGCTTTAACAGGCGCTTGTGCAATTGATGCAGTAGGTGTTCCTTACCCAGACGAAACTCATGAAATTTGTATGGCCGCTGATGCTGTCCTTTTTGGAGCTGTTGGACATCCAAAATTTGACAACGACCCTAAAGCGACCGTTAGACCAGAACAAGGTTTATTGTTGATGCGAAAAAAATTAGGCTTATTTGCAAATGTACGTCCCACATTTACCTTTCCTTCGCTAATAGACAATTCACCATTGAAAAGAGAAAGAATTGAAGGAACTGATTTAGTCTTTCTAAGAGAACTTACCGGCGGAATTTATTTTGGTGAAAAAGGAAGAAAAGACGGTGGCGAAACGGCGTATGACACTTGTACGTATACTAGAGCAGAAGTACAGCGATTAGCAAAGAAAGGTTTCGAATTGGCGATGACCCGCACAAAAAAACTATGTTGTGTGGATAAAGCTAATGTATTAGAAACATCCCGTCTGTGGAGAGAGACCGTACAGGCGATGGAAAAAGACTATCCAGAAGTAGAAGTAAGCTATGAATTTGTAGATGCCGTAGCCATGCGTTTAGTACAATGGCCTAACTCTTATGATGTATTAATTACTGAAAACTTATTTGGAGACATTTTAACTGACGAAGCATCTGTGATCTCTGGCTCTATGGGGTTAATGCCTTCTGCATCAGTAGGAGAACATACTTCTTTATACGAACCTATTCACGGTTCTTACCCGCAAGCCACAGGGTTAAATATTGCAAACCCACTAGCTACGGTATTATCTGCAGCTATGATGTTTGAAGACGCCTTTGGATTAAAAGAGGAAGCGGAAGCTATTAGAGCTGCCGTTAACAAGTCGTTAGAGCAAGGAATTGTAACCGAAGATTTAGCAAAGAAGGGGGCAACCGTTTATAAAACAAGTGATGTTGGAGATTGGCTAGTTGCCCATTTATAAGAGATCTGAAAACGCAACTAACAAGATACGAGCTATAAAAATAAAATAACCAAACCAATACTAACCAAAAAAAGGGACAATTTACATTGTCCCTTTTTTTTATAGTTGTAAAAGAAGAATATTAATATCCCCCTCTGTTTCCACCACCACGGTTTTCTCCACCACGGCTGTTTCCACCACCATAACCACCGCGTGAATCACCACCACGACTGTTATTGTTAAAACTTCTTCTTTCTCCTTCTGGTTTTGGCTCAGATTTGTTAACCACAATTGCACGTCCTTGAACAGTAGCACCGTTCAATTCATCAATCGCTTTTTGAGCTTCATCATCATTCGTCATTTCAACAAAACCGAATCCTTTACTTCTTCCAGTAAATTTATCAGTGATAATTTTTACAGAATCAACTGCACCATAAGCCTCGAAAGACTCTCTTAAATCTGCTTCCTCAATACTGAATGGAAGGCTTCCAACAAAAATATTCATAAGTACTTTTTTATAATAATTGCAACAAATGTAACACTATTTTTTTATAACACACTATATGTTAGCTTATTTCTCTATTTATTTTAATATCAAAAAAAAAACTAAACTCGCAAAACGGATGAATTAAACTCGTTTTTAACGGAAACACAAAAACTAATTGACTCGCAGACCCTATCTTATGGGAACTTTATAAAAAACACTTTGCTGAAAATTTAAAATAGGCCCTACTAATGGGTTATTGTCAGTGTTTTCTGCATTAAATTTAAAAGTTCCTGATACAGTTTTATTTACTTCATCATAGTCCGTTATCACTATTTGACCGTCACCAAGTTCTAATCCAGTTGTGAAAGTAATTGTTCCGTCTTTATCTGTCAGCGCGTACTTAGCTGTTTTCGAAGTGCTCGTCCCCAAAAAATAAGTTTGAGCCGTCGTTGAAGTTGCGTTTAAAGTAATCACTTCGTTTCCGGAATACGCCTCTATCGTCAAAGATCCATTAGCAGCTATTGAAGCTTTTGATTCAACAGCTCGCCAAAAGACATTATCTTTTAACCCCTGAAAAGAGGGATTGTTAAAGCTTACATCTTCTGTACAAGAGATTAAAGAAAATAGCATGATCATAAAAAGGAATTGTTTTTTCATAAGATGCAGTTTTAGATAGACAAAAGTAAATGATTATCACTGAAAAAACAGGATTAGCCCTAAAAAAAAACATGCGAAAAATGCATAACACATTCTTAATCATATTAATAAGAACGTATTGCCATATTAGAAAAAATAGTATATCTTTGCAAACTTAATTAACAGAGGTCGAGTACCTCAAAATTTAATCATAAAGATTATGTCAGTAAAAATTAGATTACAGAGACACGGTAAAAAAGGAAAACCTTTTTACTGGGTTGTAGCAGCAGATGCTCGCTCAAAAAGAGACGGTAAATACTTAGAGAAAATCGGTACTTACAATCCAAACACAAACCCAGCAACTATCGACTTAAACCTTGATAGCGCAGTTAAATGGTTGCACAATGGTGCTCAACCAACTGAAACTGCTAAAGCAATTCTTTCTTACAAAGGTGCTTTATTGAAACATCACCTTGACGGTGGTATCCGTAAAGGAGCTCTAACTCAAGAACAAGCGGATGCAAAATTAGCTACTTGGTTAGAAGCAAAAACTGGAACAGTTGATGCTAAAAAAGAAGGTTTGACTAAAACTCAAGCTGACGCTAAAGCTAAAGCTTTCAAAGCAGAACAAGATGTCAACGCGAAACGTTTAGCTGCAGCTGCACAAGCTGAAGCAGACGCTATTGCTGCTGCCGCTCCTGCTGTTGAAGAAGAAGTTGCTGAAGTTGAATCAACTGAAGAAACTCCTGCTGCAGAAGAAAACAACGAAGAAACTCAAGCATAAATTTAGAAGCGAAGATGCATAAAGAAGATTGTTTCTACTTAGGCAAAATCGCCAAAAAATTTAGTTTTAAAGGGGAAGTCCTTGCCTATTTAGACACGGACGAACCAGAGCTATACGAAAACTTGGAATCAGTGTTTGTTGAATGCAACAAACACTTGGTTCCTTTTTTTATTGAAAGCAGCTCGCTGCACAAAAACGACTTCCTGCGCATTCGCTTTGAAGACGTAAGTAATGAAGAAGAAGCCGGTGCCATCCTTGGTAACGACCTTTATCTTCCAATAAAAATGTTGCCCAAACTTAGCGGTAACAAATTCTATTTTCACGAAGTAATCGGTTTTGAAGTTGAAGACAAACGTCTTGGCTATGTTGGAGAAATCCAGTCCGTCAATGACACCACTGCCCAACCTCTTTTTGAAGTACTGAAAGGTGATATAGAAATCCTTATACCCATGATTGACCATTTTCTTGTCAAAATTGACCGTGAAAATAAAAAAGTAATCATGGATTTACCAGAAGGCTTGATTGAAATGTACCTCTAATATTAGTTAGCGCTATTCATTTCTTAGTGGTCCGTTTCAAAAACACCTGAAATCCCTATGTCAAAATTTCAATTCAAACAGTTCTCAATAGAACAGGACCGTTGCGCGATGAAAATCGGCACCGATGGCGTTCTGCTTGGCGCTTGGACCCCTATTGACAACAATCCCCGTAGTATTTTGGATATTGGAACCGGAACTGGGATAATAGCCTTGATGTTAGCACAACGTAGTAATTCCGAACAAATTGACGGATTGGAAATTGACGAGGAAGCCTACGAACAAGCGGTTGCTAATTTTGAAAACTCTCCTTGGAGTGATCGATTATTTTGTTTCCATGCCGGATTAGATGAATTTATAGAAGAACCCGAAGACGAATACGACCTGATTGTTTCGAATCCTCCTTTTTATACTGATGATTTTAAATCCGCAACTGAACAACGCAATTTAGCACGTTTCGCAGACGCCATGCCATTTGAAGATTTAATTGAAGCAGCCGATTTATTGCTTTCTGAAAATGGAATATTCGCTGTCATTATTCCTTTTAAAGAGGAAGATAATTTCGTGGCTTTAGCCAAAGAAATAGAGCTTTATCCCATAAAAATCACTCGTGTAAAAGGAACTCCAACCACCGTAATCATACGCAGCCTGTTGGCTTTTAGCCGAAATGAAAATCTTGATTTAATTATTGACGAATTAGTAATTGAAACTGCCAGACACATTTATACAAAAGAATATATAGAATTAACAAAAGATTTCTACTTGAAAATGTAATCCCTTCAAAGCTACATTTAAATGAAGGTGTACAACCTGTAATATTTCCCAATTCATCTCGCATAACTTTCTAAGTCTCCACGTAATACCGTTTACACAACTAGGCTTCGAAATAAACGACAGTTTTGGCATATTTATTATAAAATATAACAATTGTTGATGGTATTGTTATATTTCTTTATGTAAATTTGTACTTTACAAACAACCAATCGTGAAAATTGCTTTAATTTTATGCTGAATTTATTAGCACAAGTTAGCAGCTTCCTAACACTATAAAAAAAGCTCAATATGAAACCAGATTTATTTCAATCGCCAGATTATTATTTATTAGATGATTTATTATCTGAAGAACACAAATTAGTACGTGATTCTGCCCGTGCATGGGTAAAACGCGAAGTTTCCCCGATTATTGAAGAGTACGCTCAAAAAGCAGAATTTCCAAAACAAATAATCAAAGGTTTGGGAGAAATTGGCGGATTCGGACCTTATATTCCTGTGGAATATGGTGGAGCTGGACTAGACCAAATATCATATGGCTTAATCATGCAAGAAATAGAACGCGGTGACTCAGGTGTTCGCTCAACATCCTCAGTACAATCTTCTTTGGTAATGTATCCAATTTGGAAATACGGTAATGAAGAGCAAAGAATAAAATACTTACCAAAATTAGCTACTGGTGAATTTATCGGTTGTTTTGGTTTGACCGAGCCTAACTATGGCTCAGACCCAGGCAGCATGATCACTAACTTTAAAGACATGGGAGACCATTATTTATTGAATGGCGCTAAAATGTGGATTTCCAATGCCCCTTTTGCCGATATTGCTATTGTTTGGGCAAAAGATGAAACAGGAAGAATTCACGGACTTATTGTAGAACGTGGAATGGAAGGTTTTTCTACTCCGGAAACGCATAACAAATGGTCACTTAGAGCTTCTTCGACAGGAGAGTTGATTTTTGACAATGTCAAAGTACCTAAAGAAAACTTGTTACCAAACAAATCAGGTTTAGGAGCGCCACTAGGTTGTTTAGATTCTGCTCGTTACGGTATTGCTTGGGGTGCCATAGGCGCTGCTATGGACTGTTACGACACTGCATTGCGTTATGCAAAAGAAAGAATTCAGTTTGATAAGCCTATTGCAGGAACACAATTACAACAAAAGAAACTAGCCGAAATGATTACCGAAATTACCAAAGCACAATTGCTAACTTGGAGACTCGGTGTTTTGAGAAATGAGGGAAAGGCGACTACCGCTCAAATCTCTATGGCCAAAAGAAATAATGTAGATATGGCCGTTCATATCGCCCGTGAAGCAAGACAAATGTTAGGTGCAATGGGAATAACAGGAGAATATTCCATTATGCGACACATGATGAATCTAGAATCCGTAATAACATATGAAGGAACGCACGACATCCACTTGCTAATAACGGGCATGGACATCACGGGAATTCCTGCTTTTAAGTAGAAAAAAAAACTATTGTAGTATTTAAAAAATCGATAGTAAAAGCTTCTTAGAAACAAGAAGCTTTTCTATCTTTATACCAAAAATACGATCTATGAATATTCAGCAAATTAACAAGACAATTGAACCACAAAAAAACATCTTGTTACAACACCCGCTTTACAAAAAGGTCAAAACGATTGAAGATTTAAAGTGTTTCCTTGAAAACCACGTTTTCGCAGTATGGGATTTCATGTCACTATTGAAGGCTTTACAATCAAAATTAACCTGCACTACTACACCTTGGTTCGCTACCAAAAACCCCGAAACCCGATATTTAATCAATGAAATCGTAGTTGCGGAAGAATCAGACCTTTCAATTGACGGGCGTAGACAAAGCCACTACGAAATGTATATTGAAGCAATGCATGATTGCGGAGCAAACACCTCAGAGATTGATAGCTTTTTGGCGGAAGTAAATTCGTTACAAAATATTTTTGTTGCCATAAAAACAAGCCCCTTACACCCTAATGTAAAATCGTTTCTTGACTTTACCTTTAGAGTAATTGAAGAAGGAAAGCCACATGAAATAGCAGCCGCTTTTACCTTCGGAAGAGAAGATTTAATTCCAGATATGTTTACGGCTATCTTGAAAAATTTTCAAGAAAACTTTCCCGACACCGACCTAAGCAAATTGATTTATTATTTTGAAAGACACATCGAACTAGATTCTGACACCCACGGTCCTATGGCTATGCAAATGATAAACGAACTTTGCGGAACGGATGCTCAGAAATGGGCAGAAGTTGAAGAAATAGCTAAAATGGCTTTAGACAAACGCATCGGATTATGGGACGCAATCGAAGAAAGTCTTACTGCAAAATTAGCCATGGCGTAAAACGAATTATAACTTATTAGTCTTTCTTTCACAAATTACTTTCGCGGAAAGTACAACATAAAGTTTATATCCTTTGACGAAATAGTTATTTACGAGTACTAAACTGTTATTATATACGAATTTTACCAATCAGAAATAGCTAAATTATTATTTTTGGAGTAAATATGCCTTAGCTGCCAAGATTTTAGACAAATAAAAAAGTCCCGAAATATCGGGACTTTTTTATTAATTTTCCGGAGCCAACTCCAGTTCTAAACCTTCTAAGCTTACGGTGATTGGGATTTGACAGCCCAACCGACTGTTAGTCTTTACGTAGAATGCCTCTGAGAGCATTGCCTCTTCATCATCTCCCATTTCAGGCAAAACAACATCGTTAAGGACATAGCATTGACAAGAAGCACACATTGCCATTCCACCACAAGTTCCTTCAACAGGAAGCTCGTACGCTTTACACAATTCCATGATATTCATAGCCATGTCTGTTGGCGCTTGCAAATCATGAACTACTCCTTCTCTATCTTTAATCTTTATTAATACATCCATTTGTTAAATATTGGAATTGGTTGGTTAATTGAGTCTCTAGTTTTGAGTTAGGGATAAAAGCCAGCTATCGCAGAACAACGAATAGCCCGACCGCTTTTAGAAAAAAAACGGGTCTTACGAAAAGCTTAGACAGTCTTTTTTTCTAAAAGCGGAAACGCCCCCATATACACTTAAAGAATATTTACAACAGTTTCAATTTGTGGCGCAAACCTTTTGATAGTGGTCTCCACTCCTGCTCTTAGTGTCATTTGGTTGACACTACAGCTGGTGCACGCTCCTTCAAGTCGTACTTTGACATGTTTGCCTTCCTCAATGGAAACTAGCGAAATGTCACCGCCGTCAGAATTCAAAAAAGGCCTAATTTCTTCCAGCGCTTTTTGAACTTCAATCATTAATTCATCTGTTGTCATTTTATTCTGTTTGAAAGATTTAAAACTTTAGAAAACTAAAGTAATAATCTTATATTATTTTTTTTTTACCGCTGAACAACCTGCCATCGTAGTAATTTTAACAGCCTCAGTAGCGGGTAAACTTTCATTTCTGTTTACTACTTCTTGAACAACATTTCTAGTTACCTCATCAAAAATATGCTCGATTGGTGATGCCGTTTGCATTGCTGCAGGACGACCATAATCTCCAGCCTCACGAATCGATTGTACAATTGGAATTTCTCCTAAGAATGGAACGTTTAAATCTTCAGCTAGATCTTTAGCACCTTCTTTTCCAAAAATATAGTATTTGTTTTCAGGTAATTCTTCTGGTGTAAAATAAGCCATGTTTTCAATAATTCCGAGAACAGGCACATTGATAGCCTCAGACATAAACATCGAAACTCCTTTTTTAGCATCTGCTAAAGCCACAGCTTGAGGTGTGCTTACGATTACGACACCGGTAATTGGCAAAGATTGTACTATAGAAAGGTGAACATCTCCAGTTCCTGGTGGTAAATCAACTAGCAAAAAATCCAGCTCTCCCCAATCAGCGTCAAATATCATTTGATTCAATGCTTTCGAGGCCATTGGTCCTCTCCAGATTACGGCCTGACTTGGCGCTGTAAAAAATCCAATAGAGAGTATTTTAACTTCGTAACTTTCAACTGGTTTCATTTTTGACTTACCATCAACTGAAACCGAAACCGGTTTCTCTCCCTCCACATCAAACATAATTGGCATCGATGGTCCGTAAATATCTGCATCAAGTATTCCTACTGAAAAACCCATCTTAGCTAGAGTTACCGCAAGGTTAGCAGTAACAGTAGACTTCCCTACTCCACCTTTACCCGAGGCAACTCCAATTATGTTTTTTATTCCTGGAATCGCTTTACCCTTAACTTCAGGTTTGTCAGCAATTTCCACTTTACTGTTGATTTTTATTTTAGCATCTGGAGACACTATTTCTAGAATGGCTTTTTTGATATCATCCTCCGCACGTTTTTTGATATGCATTGCTGGTGTATGCAAAACTAAATCGACCACTACCTCATCTCCAAAAGTGACGACGTTTGCTATCGCTCCACTCTCTACCATATTCTTTCCTTCTCCCGCTATAGTAATTGTCTCTAAAGCTTTAAGAATGTCTTTTCTCTCTAATTTCATTATAAGTTCACTATTTTCAATTGATTTTTATAGACGAAACGTTATGTTTATTTAAACTCATTTCAGATTGTAAAGATAACAGATTAAGTTCTTATAACAGTCCTTTTTGTATTCCATTTATCGATGCGAAAATCAGCAGGAATTATAGGTAGCGATTAGTCCGCTATTTAACCCCTGCAAATGGACGAAGCCTAATATTTCGGAGCAGCAATTGTATCCTGATTATTCTTAATATTCCATTACATCTGGAGTCCAAAAGTGCTTTTCGAAATCAACGATTTGATTGTCAACTACCAAAATACCCTCGCTTTCTAGCAGTTGCTGCATGAGACTAGTACCGTCAAAATGGAATTTCCCCGTCAGTAAGCCATTCCTGTTCACGACACGATGTGCGGGAATATCGTCCTTAGCATGCGATGCATTCATTGCCCAGCCAACCATCCTTGCAGAGCGGGCAGTCCCAAGCGCCTTAGCGATAGCGCCATAGGAAGTGACCTTCCCGTAGGGAATTTGCTTAGCGATAATATATACTCTTTCGAAAAAATTGTCGTTCGACATGGATTTAACTAATTTATGAAGGGCCAGCCAGATAATTTGAGCGCTTACTTGCTTAGATAATAGCTAACGATATTGAATAAAGTCCCAACTGCAACTAAACCGGTGATACTACCGATAATGGTATTCATGTTTCTCAACAAATAATCGGCCTTGCTCTCTATTCTCTGAAAGAATGTAACATAAAAGTAAAAGACGAGGGCGGATCCCAATACAACACCACTGACAAAAATAAAAATTGATCCTATGTCAAAGGAAAAAAGATCATAGGACGATAGCGTAATACTCACGAAAACATAATATGGTATGGGGAAAAAATTGAGAGCCGAAAGCAACATACCTAAAAAAAAACGTTTCTTTTGGCTCCTCTTTTTAATTTTGGCTTTCTTGATTTTGGGGGCTTTTGCTAACACTAAAAAATACACGGTCAACGCTCCAAATATACCAAATCCAACTTCACGCAATAATATGATTATATCAGGCCGAATATCTATAACTTGAGCGAATAAAATAGCCAAATAAGCTTGGAAAAAAATAATAATTACCGCACCAAGTACAAACCAAAATGCATTTCTTTTTCCTTCTTTGAGATTCACTTTGGCTGCCGTCATATTGATTAATCCCGGCGGACTAATTCCTATGACCGCAGTGATGAAGCCTAAAAAATAAGGTAAGATTAAATTCATTTAGCTAGGTTCAAACATTTATATTGGCAACTGTTCCAGATATAAACGTACTATTATTCTTTAATTTTAAACCGAATATACGTAATTGCCTTATTAACTTCCAAATATTGTTTTTCATAAAAAGTCTGAAAGGCAGTCACTTCCTCTGGACTTCCCTCGTTCACGTAGACATTATGATTGGCGTACAGCACTTCATGCCCTTCACCGTGCAGCAAACCTAATGTATAGCCATGCATAAATTCACTATCGGTTTTAAGGTTAACAACACCGTCTTTCTTCAATACTTTTTTATACAATTGCAAGAACTCCGAATTAGTCATACGGTGCTTCGTTCTCTTGTATTTTATTTGCGGATCTGGGAAAGTAATCCATATCTCATCGACTTCATTTTCGGCAAAAACATGATTTATCAATTCGATTTGAGTTCGAATGAAAGCCACATTATTCAATCCTTCATCAACAGCTGTTTTAGCCCCACGCCAAAAACGAGCTCCTTTGATATCAATACCTACAAAATTTTTATTAGAGTATTTTTGAGCCAAACCTACAGAATATTCGCCTTTACCACAGCCTAATTCCAATACTAACGGATTCTCATTTTTAAAGAAATCAGAATTCCACTTGCCTCTTAAAGGAAACAAATCCGCAACTACTTCTTCTCTTGTTGGTTGAAAAACGTTACTGAACGTTTCGTTTTCCATGAATCTTTTTAACTTATTTTTGCTTCCCACGATTTTTAAAACATTTCGGCAAAATTAAGGAAATATATAAGACCGAAGGGGGTGGTAGAGAATTATTTAATATTCTTAGGCGTTTTAGGAATAAAACTCCTCGACCCCATTTCCACTTAGCCCTTTTTATTTATAAAAATTACATTTTTTTAGTAAAAGATAAACTTGACAATTGTTAACTACAATAACAATTTGCGGGAGCAGTTTGATTGATTCAAAGGCAACATGACAAAAACCCTTGTAAAGTGTCGAGAAGTCTAATTTATTCCATAAAATATTTAATTTATCTGTTGGCTCTATTTAGTAAAAGACGCTCTTTCTATTACCTTGTTACTTGTAGCTCGGCTATATTTTTCAACACAAAAAATTTAAAACAATCGAACAAATCAGAAACACAAATGTATAGGTAAGTGTTTTAATCAGCACACTCAATCGGAAAAAGAGTTTCATCGTGTTGAGACAAGTTCAGCTCACTAATTTAAACGCTCTTTTAATAACAGCATCTGATTTAAGCCCAAATCTTAAGGTTGTTTATTGAGGAAATATTATTATGAATACCCCGAATTAAACAACTAAATAGCTATCTACTCTGTTTTTTTAAGCTAATTAGCAACTCGTCATCTATAGCCGATTTGACCTTTACCACCTCATCAACATTATCATTAGGGATGGTCATCGACAAAATATAGTGTTTAATTTTCCACTCTTCCCCTATTTTTATCAATACCCCTGAACCTCTACAAATTTTCATTTGGGTATTCAGTAATTCATCAAACCAAGCCACTTCACCAGTTTTGTCAAAATAAATATGACGTTCCAGAGGGCTAAAAATCCATGCTTTCCCTTTATCGAAAAAAGGTTTGGCGAAGGCTTGAAATTCTGCCTTGTCCCAATTCTCAGTAGCATCGGTACCTATGAAAATGGCGTCTTCGGTCATGAAATTGAAATAGTTATTATATTTCGCTTCGGCTGCGGCCTTGTGCCAGGAATCAAGCACCGTGTTGATTTTTTCTTTGTCTTTCTTTCCATCGAACTTAATAATGGTAAAAGCAGAAAATAATAAAAATGTGAACGAGAGAAGAAATATGTTTTTCATACTTAGATTATTTTAAGTTTTTTATGCACGACTAAAACTCTTTGTCTTAACCGAAGTTCGAGTCTTGCTTATACTAGATGAAACTCTTCAAATCATAATAGGTAAATATAGCCTTTTAAGCCAAATGATTGGAAATCGTAGGTAGATCAATATGAACTTCGACTTTTGCGAAGAATGTCACAAGAGGGACGTCAATTTAGTAACATTACTCTTTATAAAGTAGTACTCATACTTCCGAAACTTAGACCGAACCACATTCGCCAATACCCATAAAAAAAAGACAGCTTTCCTATTTAAGAAAACTGTCATTTTTTATTTATTTACAACTCTTTAAAATTAAGAGCTTAATGCTCCTTTTGCTTTTCAAAAGAAGTCGATAGTGTTTTTTTTATCTTATCTAAAGCACCGTGAAAGGCTTTCTCTGTTGAATCAGCATGTTCCGTCACAACTAGCGGCTGCATTTTTACAGGACGGGCTTCTATAACGCATTTTTTATCATTGGTACCGGACTTATCGCCATTCTCATCGGCAAAATAAACTTCAATACGAGTTATTCTATCATCAAAGCGCGAAAGTGATTTTTCAATTTCACTAGAAAAATAAGTTTCTTGTCTTTCGTTTCCTTCTACATTTTTGTCGGTGTTGATTTGTATCTTCATATTAGTATCAATTTATGATTGTCTTCCAAATCTAACCTTAATAACACAAAGAAACGAAGCTATTAGTAAAAGATTATGAAAGTATGGAAAATCAGCAATCTGAAGGCATCTATTACAAAAACAATATCCTAGCGGAACTACTTTTCTTCGAGGCTACTGACAAAAGCAAAGAACGAAGTAAGCACAGAAAAATTTCCGCACAACTGGATTAACCGTTGTTAGGAAAAGATCAATGCTTGAAGGGGCGACGAAGAATAATATTACTTTCACAACACACTATTTACGCACCATTTTTTTAAAATCATGCAGTTCAACCCCTAATTATTGTCAATAATCTAGTTTTTAATCTATTACCCCTATAATACTTATTTTTAATTATATTTGACGCGAAAGTTATGTAAGATACGTATGATAAAATTTAAACCCTCCCCTTTTCTAATTCTTTTTTTATCATTAAATTCAATTCTGATTTTTTGTGCATCTAGAGAAGTTGATACAGGAAATAAACCATCGCCCAACTTGAAACACATAGACGGCGACACACAATTAAGCGCCTTCGATAATTTCGATTTACCTACAAACATCAACTTGACTAAAAACGTCATAATAACAGATGAAAAAGTCAGCTCTGACACAGACTATATAATCCCGGAAAAAGTACAGAATAAACTAAACCCTATTGCAGAAAGCTCAGCTGAAACTTCTTTTGCTGAAGATTCCGACGAACAAAAAAATGAAAATCTATAAAAACCTTTATAGATCCCATATCAAGAGACAATCTAGAAACTCCACTATTGACCATTTCTAAAATTGCTGCATTTCTAAATGACAAAGCCTATCCTAAAAATATCGAAAATCTCCATCTTTGCAGCAGAAGCTTTTTTCTATATAAATAACTTTTTTAGCTTTTTATACAGAATTTAGTTGCCTAAGCCTTGACAGTTCTTTATCATTTTTTCGTATATTTATGATTGAAAATCAAATAGTAACGATATGAAACGCTTCCTAATTTCATTCCTTTTCCATTTTCTGGTTTTTACTCCTAATTTTTCCCATTGATACAAAAGCGAATAACTGGAAAACTATGAACAAATATAAGGCGTTGAACTATCAAAGGATTCCTTCCTTTCCCGCTCGTGCTTTTGACAGCACTCTGATTGCTCCTTTTTTTAAAAAATACTCCAAACTGAAATACCTGAAACCTTAGGTGCTCGCGACTTATAAAAAACACGAATACAAATACCTGTGGTACGATAGCAACGGCAGGAATGAGTTTGCTGACCTCCTTTAGGACAAAGTTAACAACTTGGATCAGGAAGGCCTACAAATAAAGGTTCCGTATCAAGACAAAATAGACAGCCTTTTTCTAGAGGCTGACAGCAAGGAACACCCAGATTTAGAAGTAGAACTATTAATGACCTCGCTTTATTTCTTTTATGCAGATTGGGTGTTCAAGGGAATTGAGCCTACTAAATTCAAAGAACTGGGTTGGTATTTACCGCGAAAAAAAACAATCCTACGTTAACCGCTTGGACTCCTTGAAACTTGACCCCAGTCTTATCAATAAACCAGACAAAGACCTTCTAGAACAGTACTACCTATTAAAAGTGGCACTGCAAGACTATCGCGACAGCGAGAAAAAAGGCGGCTGGAGCCCAATTGTATTACCTCCAAAAATGAAATCGCTAAAGCCAGGTGATACTGCGGCCGACATCCTTCAAATCAGAAAACGACTCTTTACCAGTGGCAATTTAAAATACGATTCTAAGAAAAACGAGTATGATGAAGAACTGCTCGGAGGTTTCATGAAATACAAGTAGCGGAATGCCTTCACTGCAGATACAGAAGTGCAACCCAAGCATATCGAAGACATGAACGTTCCGGTACAGAAGCGCATAAAAACCTTGATGGTTAATATGGAGCGCTGCCGCTGGCTTTCGCCTAGTTTAATCGAAAACGAACAATATATCGTTGTGAATATCCCCTCCTTTACGCTCACTTATTTTAAGGATAGCAAACCCGCTTTAATTTCCAAAGTAGTTGTGGGAAAGTCCTTAAACAAAATCGTGGTTTTTAGCGGTCAGATGAGTCAGGTTATTTTTAGTCCCTACTGGAATGTTCCCCCAAGTATTTTGCGAAAAGAGATTTTGCCTGCGATCGCCAAAAATTCCAACTATCTTGCAAAAAACGATATGGGATGGGTGGGCAATCGCGTGCGACAAAGACCCGGACCGCAAAACGCATTGGATAAGGTAAAATTTATATTCCCAAATTCCCATATTATTTTTATGCATGACACCCCCGCCAAAAGTCTCTTTGATAAAGAGCGAAGGGCTTTTAGCCATGGTTGCATACGCTTAGAAAAACCGCGGGAGCTCGCCATTAAGATTTTAGAAGACGACGAAAACTGGACAGTAGAAAAAATAGATGCCGCCATGAATCGCGAAGTAGAAAAAACCTACAACCTAAAGACAAAAATCCCAGTTTACATTGGCTACTTCACTTCCTGGGTAGATCGTGAGGGAGAAGTTTATTTTTATGACGATATTTATGGACATGATGCCCGATTGCTAGAAACCTTGCTTACAGATTGATTTTAATGAAATGTTGCCGCATTTTCTTAAATAAAAAACGCCACTCTTTCGAATGGCGTTCTAAAAACTATAACTTTTAGATTCCCAACTGCCCTAGCCCTGATGGCAGCGGCATCTCCCGATTTAGAAAAACAGGGCTTTTTTCAAGCCGTAGTTTTTATTTATCGGGAATACAGCGGACAGCGGGAAATAGCTTCTGAAATAAATCCTTATTCTGCTTTTGGCAATGCTTTAAATCCCATATTGTACAAAGTAAAAGCTTGGATATCCACGTTTTCCTGAATGGTGGCCGAAACTGATTTTCCAGCTCCATGGCCAGCTTTGACATCGATGCGAATCAAGGTCGGATTGTTTCCAGCTTGTTTTTCCTGTAACTCAGCCGCAAACTTGAAACTGTGCGCCGGCACAACCCTGTCGTCATGATCGCCTGTTGTAACCATGGTCGCTGGATATTGTGTGCCCGATTTTACATTGTGGACTGGAGAATAGCCTTTGATGTATTTGAACATGGCCTGGCTGTCCTGAGCTGTTCCGTAATCGTACGCCCAACCCGCCCCAGAGGTGAAGGTATGGTAACGCAACATGTCCATCACGCCCACGGCCGGTAAAGCGACTTTCATCAACTCTGGACGTTGAGTCATCGCTGCCCCTACGAGCAAACCTCCATTTGACCCGCCACGAACGGCAAGAAAATCAGATGAGGTATACTTTTGCGTAATCAGGTATTCCGCCGCCGCAATGAAATCGTCAAACACGTTTTGTTTTTGCATTTTGGTTCCCGCATCATGCCATCTTTTACCGTATTCTCCGCCGCCTCGTAAATTAGGCACGGCAAAAACGCCGCCATTTTCCATCCATACTGCATTGGATATACTGAAACTTGGCGTTAAACTTATATTAAACCCACCGTAACCATAAAGCATGGTTGGGTTCTTTCCATCGAGTTTCAGTCCTTTTTTGTGCGTGATGATCATTGGGATTCTCGTACCGTCCTTTGAGGTATAAAAAATTTGTTTGGATTCGTATTCCTCACTTTTGAAATCCACGTTTGGCTTTTCATACACTGCTGACTCCCCTGATTTAGGTTCCAACGCATATATCGTTCCGGGCGTCGTATAATTAGTAAAGGAATAATATACCATTTTGTCTTTTTTCTTTCCGCTAAAACCGCCCGCTGTGCCCAGTCCCGGTAATTGAATATCACGAATCAGTTTGCCAGAATAGTCGTATTGCTTTATTGCCGAAACGGCATCAATCATATAATTAGCAAAAATAAAACCGCTACAGGTTGACGGAGACAATACATTCTCAGTTTCAGGAATGAAGTCTTTCCAGTTTGCCGCTTTTGGGTTGCTCACGTCGACGGTTACGATTCGTTTGTTAGGCGCATTCAAATCAGTAACTATAAACAGCTTGCTTCCCTCATTGTCCATAACATAGTTGTCACTATTGAAGTTGTCTACTATGGTAACAATGGGACTGTCTGGCTTGGTCAGATCTTTTATGAATAACTCGTTTCCGTAAGTCGAAGTCGAAGCGGTAATAACCAAATAATGATCGTCCTCCGTCACGTTTCCGCCAACATATCTTCTTTTTTGGTCTGCGCCAAAGATCACTTTGTCCTCTTTCTGCGAAGTTCCCAGTTTGTGGAAGTACAATTTGTGCTGATCGGTTTTGGCCGATAATTCGCTTCCTTTTGGCTTATCATAACTAGAGTAATAAAAGCCTTCGTTTCCTCTCCAAGACAACCCGCTAAATTTAACGTCGATTATCGTGTCTTCCATAACCCTGTTTGTCAAGGCATCCATCAAGATCACTTTTCTCCAGTCGCTTCCACCTTCGGATATGGCATAGGCCACTTTAGAACCGTCTCCCGAAAAATCTAGTCCTCCAAGGGAAGTGGTTCCATCTTTAGAAAACGTATTGGGGTCAAGAAAAACGCTTTCTTTTCCGGCTTTATCTTTTCTATATAGCACGGACTGGCTTTGCAAACCGTCATTTTTGTAGTAATAAGTAAAATCACCCTCTATAAACGGGGCACTAATTTTTTCATAATTCCACAGTTTCTCTAGCCGATTCTTCAAGGAATCGCGAAAAGGAATCTGTTGCAAATAAGCGTAGGTCACTTTGTTCTGCGCTTCTACCCAAGCCGCGGTTTCGGCAGAGCGGTCGTCCTCTAACCAACGGTAGGGATCATTGACTTCAGTGCCAAAATACACGTCGACCGTTTCTCCTTTTTTAGTTTCGGGATATTCAATTGGGTTTTTATCTTGTCCAAAAGATGCTATTGTAGGGATTACCGCCATAATCAGAATTAGTTTTTTCATTAGTATCGTTTTATTGGTTAGAACAAAAATAAGGAAATAGTTACTGTGTAAATGACGGAAAGTATTAAATAAAACCAAAAAAAGCGCTACTCTTTCGAATAGCGCTTTTTAGAATGGTTGACATCAGATTGAGCTACTTATTTCACCTGAACTGGATATGTAATTTGTGCATCTGTCGCACCGCCTGCATTTGTAATGTTGCCGGATGCAACTCCTTCAGCATTTTTAATTGGCTCGTGTCTCAAGATGACTACTATATTTCCTGCTGCCGCTGTAGCTGTTTTCAATGTAAAAGCCAAACCAATAGGCTTCCCGTTAGCATCTGCATCGGTATATGTGAAAGCTCCAATGCCCGCGGGAGCTTGAAAGAACAATTGGTGCTCAGCCCCCTCTTCTTTTATTTCTACCGTAATATCCTCTGCCGGATTTGCTGTTTCATTTAGAAAAGTAACAGTACCCGTATAAGTCGTATTAACCATTAAGTCTCCTGAAATCGTTACTACTGGCGCATTAGGTCCATCCCCGTCAAGATCTCTAGAAGTCAAGGTTACCGTCTGGCTTCCTGAAGTCAGAGTTGTGGTTACCGTTGTAATCACTTCTTCCTCATTTACTGCAATTGGATCATCATTACTACATGATGAAAAAGAGAATACTGATATTAATACGATTACTATAATTTTTAAATTTTTCATTTTTTTGTGTTTACTTTTTAATAATTGAATTTGAATTGAATTTGAAAGTTTCTACCCATTTCATCGGCAAAAAAACGTTGCCTGTTGAGGTAGTCCCTGTAATTAGTGTTTAAAATATTTTGAATAGAAAATGCGATTGTTGCATTGGTCTTACCGAAAGTCTTGAAGTTCATTTCCGAATAAAAATGCAACAATTGATACCCTGGTGGAGGCGTACTGATGTCTACCAGAACGGGAGTCAATTCATTATTCACAACTATATTTGTTGTGAAGTTATTATCAGGAAACTGATTTTGACGCAGCACGATTTCGCTTTTCAACTCGAGTTTCAAATCATGCCATTCTCTATTTGAAAACTGAATTTTGTTGCTCAGATTCAAGGGCGGAATATCGATTAAGGACTCCTCGTTTGTGATGTCTTTCCCGTTGACATAGGCCAAGGTGAAATCATGTTGCCATTGTTTGCTTATTTTCCAATGGGCTTGCACATCAACTCCTGCCAATCTCGCGTTGGTTTGCTGGTATTCCCACACAGGGAAAGCACCACGAATGGTCGTCTCAAAATCAACAGGTCGTAAGAACATGAAATTATGAATACTATTGATAAAAGGATTAACCTCAACCGAGAAAGCAGTCCATTTTTTCTGCAATGTTGTCGATACTTTGACTGCTTGTTCTTTGTATAACGCTAAATCACCCAACTCGATAATCCCGGTAGAATGATGTAATCCGTCACTAAAAAACTCCGATGGATTTGGGTTCCTCGTGGCAAGACTGATATTGGCATACCAATTTAGTTCTGCCTCAAATTCCTTGTGAAACCCAACACTAGCTGAAATATTATGAAAAGTGAAACTAGGCTTTGTCAACCATTGATTGCCTTGTTCTCCAACTATAAAATTATCAAATTCAGGAGCATAACCCCTTTCTTCCCATCGTGATTTCAAATAAAACTTGGTGGCATCCACCCGGGAATAATCATATCGCAATCCTGAATCTACCGAAAAACTATCCGATAAATCATAACTGACAATACCATAAGCCCCAAATTCGATCCGGTCAAAATTAGGAATTAGCGGTTTTATTCCTGTAGCAGGATTTGCAAAATTATTCTGAATAGACGTATTGAATCCAGTTTTAAAACTCCAGTCGTGCAATGCTTTCTTATAATCAACATTAATGGCATGCGTAGTCAACTCCAAGTCTAAAGCGGCTACATCATTAAAATCTCCCCTGCGCACATCAAACTCCAATCTTTTATTAAACTGAAAAGAGTACTGTACTGCCAAAGAAGCCGCGTCATCGAAATAGTAATTATAATTCATTTTAGCCAAATGATGCTGCACTTTTTGCTTTGGATTTCTAATGCTATACGTGAAGTCATTGACAACTGAAGGAATTTTATCAGTAATGGAATTGTACAAATCGTTTACATTGCCGGTATGTGATGCACTCAAAATTCCAATAGTCGTATTGTAATAACTATAGTAGCCGGAAAAATCATATTTCTTGCCGGTGAATTTTACATCACCTGAAAAATTAGCTTCCCGATTCCCAGAATTAGACAACACATAATCCGACGCTTCTTTGTCACCTGAATACTTGAATGTTCCCAATGCGTTCCAAATCCAGCCTTTATCATTTCCTTTGTGCAGACTCGAACTAACGGAACCACCTCTGCCATTGGACGCTAAATTCAGAATAGTTTTACCAAACAGCGTGTCCCTTTTTACCGAAACCGGCTCTATAACCACTAAACCACCCACGGCATCACCGCCATATTGCAGTCCGGAAGCGCCTTTGATCACTGTGATCTTTCCGGCGGCGTTTACATCAAAATTAGGTGCGTGTTCCGTTCCCCATTCTTGGTCTTCTAAACGGACATTGTTATTGATCACTGGAACTCTACTCCCAAATAAACCATTTATCACAGGTTTCACCACTGAACTCCCCGATTTTAGACTGGAAACACCTGCTATTTCTTTCAACATATCTCCAAGCGTTTGATTGCTGAACTTTTCAATCGTTTCCATCTTAATCTTTTGTTCCAAAATCGATTTGTTCAGCGTATTGGCTTTTTGTCGTATGACTACTTCCTGCAGTTGGGCCGTATTTTGTTTTAGAGCAAAGTTCAAGATGCGATCTCCGTCTAAATTTACCAGCGTGTCAACAGACTGAAAACCAACATAGGACACGAACACCTTGATGTTTCCTGCAGGCAATCTCTTAATAAGATAATTACCGGAAACATCCGAAGATATCGTTTTTGTTCCAATGTGTACGTGACTCTTGGAAAGAGGCTTTCCCCCAAGGCTAGTGATCTTTCCACTCACTGTGTTTTGTGAAAACCCTAAGGTCCAAAACAAACAGAAGCAGAAAACAAAGTAAATTTTAGTTTGCATTTCCCTATTTCAAAATATATAAACATGTAAATCACTTCCAATATTTGAAAATGATGTATTGATGTGGATATTACTTTAAACAAATGGAGGGCCTCGAAGCGCAAAAAGGCTTCCTTTAAAGAATTGGGGGGTTTCTCTTGAAATCGCTAATGAGTTACTTGAACTCAATACTAATATAGATGGCTCAGAATAATTTACATCCGTAGACAAGAAACTACTTATAGAGAAGTTACATAAATAACACGTATGAAATTTATTATGTTGATGCGTAATTTCTGTGCCAGAAGTTAGTTTATGATAGCATTTTTTTTCAGAAAACTCCTTTAATACATGTTCATAACTATGCACGGATTGAGTAAGCATTGAAAACAACACTGCAATCGTTAATACAAGGTTAAGTATAGAAAATTTCTTTTTCATGTTGAGCAAATATAGGTATACTGAAATACAATTTCATTTGATTTAGCAAAAAAAGCTATAAAAATCGTACAAAAGGTATTTCCTTATATTTATACCTTGACGCAACTACGTATTACTTGTAGAAATCATGAAGAGTAGACCAATTTAGCCACAACCAAACATTTAGCGAACTATTTAAACATATAAATCATCTAATTTTTTGTGCGA
The DNA here is from genome assembly GCA_937773775.1 of uncultured Flavobacterium sp. Classification (GTDB taxonomy): domain Bacteria; phylum Bacteroidota; class Bacteroidia; order Flavobacteriales; family Flavobacteriaceae; genus Flavobacterium. Next base: position 158,934 of record CALJVL010000006.1, on the reverse strand, counting down.
TGACTAATTTAGAAAAACGCAAAGAGCTTTTTAAACATATAACTCATATAAGTCTTTTTGTGTGAAAACTAGTTCCGGAAGGCTTACCCTTCTCCACAGACACAAAAAATTAAAAGCAATTACAACGTCGGCAAAGCTTACATGACTTATATGATAAAAAAAATACCTATAATTAGCTACTCTAAATATATTAATGGTTTAAAATTTCTACAAAGCTTAAATCACTTGTACGGTAAGAAAACTACAGCAGCCACAAATCCCTGAAAGTCCTATTCTTATCATAATCAGCAGCTTGTTTTTCGATATTAAAAAAACGGTGTTTTCGTGGGTCATTACCTACTCCTGCTAAATAAGCCCAGTTTCCCCAATTGCTGCACACATCATAATCTATCAATTGTGATTCAAAATAGGAAGCACCAATACGCCAGTCCCTATTAAGCTCGTTACAAAAATAACTTGCGACGTTTTGCCGACCCCTATTACTCATAAAACCGGTGTTTTTCAACTCCAGCATATTGGCATTAATAAACTCGGAATCAGTAGCGCCATTAATCCATTGTGACACTAACTTCTCGTTCAATGACCTTGAATTTACGCTATCAGTTTTTATACCTGAGTATAAGAAAAATTTAGTTTGGTGTTTTTTGAACATAAATCGAAAAAAATCACGCCACAACAATTCAAAAACCAACCAATATGTAGACTCGTTGGCTCCATTTTCATTTTCGTATCTTTTAATTTCCTGATAAACTGTCCTCGGCGAAATGCAGCCCAAAGCCAACCAAGCAGAAAATTTTGACGAATAATCGGCGCCAACCATTCCGTTTCTGGTTTCCTTATAAGTAGAAAGCTTTTTTGTTTCAAAAAAATAATGATTTAATCGATTCATTGCTTCCGTCTCTCCTCCTTTAAACTGAATTGCAGCCCGCGAATCGATTTTAGAGAATTCTAGACCCAACTCTTCTAGAGTTGGCAAAACTAATTCAGGAATTACTGGAGATTCTATCGCCTCTGGTTTTTCAAAAGTAGCCCTCACTGTCGCATCTTGTTCTATCCTTTTTCTGAACTTGGTAAAAACATCAGGAATATCCTTTATCGAAAACGGTAAATCTACTGCGTGATATAATGTACTAGTGCTGAAACTTTCTAGTTCGCAACGCAATTTAAAAAGTTCGCTTTGAACCAGTTTTTCTGTTCGTTTCTCTTCAAATGATACTTCACGTTCGGAAAAGACTTTATGGACTTTATATTCTTTCACAATTTTTGGAATTTCTACTTCTGGCTTTCCTATCAAAATAAGTAGACCCGAACCCATTTTACGTAAGTTGGAATCTAAATCTATTAATGATTCTAATAAAAACTGTGTTCGATAGCTACCCGTTTTTTTAAAACCATCTTGGGTTGTTTCAAAATGAGAATCATCAAAACAGTAAATAGGTAAAATTTGTTCACCCTGTTCAATTGCTTTGATTAGTGCTTCGTTATCGTATACTCGTAAATCCGTTTTAAACCAAACTATAGCCGTTTTCATTATAATTTATTTATATTTTTTAAATAGTAATCTGCTTGTTCCAGCATAGCAACTTTGGCTTCGGGTTGCATTTTTCGCCACACATTATACATCATCCCAATTCGAGGGTTTTTGCCTAATTTGTCTTCATTTTTGTCATAGAAATTCCAGTACAAACTATTGAACGGACAGGCTTTTTCACCCGTCTTAATTGCTTTTTTGTAAAAACATGAACCACAGTAATGACTCATTTTATCGATATAACTAGCCGAACTTACATAAGGTTTTGTCCCTACAACTCCACCATCGGCAAACTGACTCATGCCACGGGTATTTGTAATTTGAACCCATTCAATAGCATCAATATATATCCCAAGATACCAAGCATCAATTTCATCAGGATTAACTCCTGCCAAAAGCGCAAAATTCCCCGTAATCATTAGCCTTTGAATGTGATGTGCGTACCCATAATCTAAACTCTGATTAATGGCGTCTTTTACGCAATTCATTTTTGTTTCTCCTGTCCAAAACCATTCAGGTAATTTTTCTTGGTTGTTAAAATAATTCAAAGAAGCATATTCAGGCATTTTTAGCCAGTAAATACCTCGCATATACTCCCGCCATCCAATAATCTGACGGACGAAACCTTCCAGTTGGTTAAATTGTATTTCGTCTGGCCTTTTTTGCCATTCTTTAACAGCTTTATCAATAACTTCTTGTGGAGAAATCATTTTTATATTCATCGAAAACGAAATTCTAGAATGATATAACGACCATTCGTTAGGCGTCATAGCGTCTTGATAACTTCCGAATAAATGTAAACATTGTGCCACAAAAAAATCTAACAAAACTAAGGATTGCTCTCTGTTTATGGGCCAAACAAAATTTTCAGCGTCAACACTCCCAATAGTTTTAATATTGGCCTTCTTAACTTCATTCAGTACTCCAGAAACATCATTATTAAAAACAAATGCTGGAGTTGGTTTATGATTTTTTGGTAATTTTTTTCGGTTTTCGCTATCAAAATTCCACTGACCATTTATTGGCTTTCCCCCTTCCATCAAAACATTGTGCTTTTTTCGCATCGAACGATAAAAACTTTCTAATAAAAACGTCTTTTTGCCTTCAAAAAAGATTCCTAATTCCTCCCTTGTGGTAAAAAAATGTTCCGAATCCACCACTGAATTTGAAATTGAAAGTGTTTTGCAGAAATTTTTTAAATGTTCGTCAACTCGATATTCATCAGGAAATTGATATTCGAAATGGCTAAAATTATGTTCAGCAATTAAAAAATCAATGTTTTTATCGAAGGATTGCAAGTTGTTTTCATCGTTTAACTGAATGTAAATTACGTTGTGTTTTTTCGCTTTTAAATCTATTGCAAAAGCGTGCATTGCAGAGAAATAACCAAGAACTTTTTGAACATGATGTGCTACATAATCAGTTTCAGTGCGAATCTCCATCATTACATAAGTAACTGAATCATCGACGGTCTCATACCACGAATGATTACTGTTCAACTGATCACCAAGAATTAATCGTACTATTTTTTTCATTTTGACTTATTCATTCTACATTTATCGCTACAATATTTTACTTCGTCCCAAACTTTCTCCCATTTCTTACGCCATGCAAACGGTTTTTGACAAACGATACATGTTTTGGTCGGTAAGTTCTGTTTTTTAACTCCTTTCATTATCAAAATTTAGTCGGTTCCTTTTCCATTCTATTCCTACTGATGAACCTTCAGCGATAAAAACTGCCTCTGGTTTTGAATGATTCAAAACTGAAAATGATTCACCATACATAGCTCCAAAATCACAATCAATTTTATAATCTATTACTTCATTAACCATCCAACTTGGATGTTGTAATTTGTATTCTTCACTGCTATATTCATCAATTTTAGTGTAGCCATAATAATGCTCGTAAATAAATTTTTCTAAAGTTTGGTTTTTCATCTCCTTAGATTCAGTTCCTGCCTCTACATAGATACTGTTCCATTTCTTGTTCAACAACCATTCAAATTTCACTTTTTGATTGTTCTTCTCGTTTCTTATTTCGTGTTTTGTTGGCACAACCGTATAATGCTCCTTATATAGTTTATTAGCCATCCATGCTACAATTGGGTATGGTATGGTTTCATTAATAAAAACTACTCCTCGCTTGAGCTCGTTTCCCTCTTTCCGTACCACATAAAAACGTAAATTTATTTCTTCAAAAGTGCCAAACCAAGGAATCAAAACATTGAATAATTTAGTTTTTTTAAACATAAAACCAACTAGACTTGCGTATGCTTTCCCCTTATACAAATCCAGTTCTACACCCTTAGGTAAATAAGGCAGTAATATTTCAGGGTCAATTTCGTAATTGGCCATGATAATATTTTCCCACTGTGCTTTTAAAAAAATAGTCATTATGTTTTTGTCTTTTTTGTTTTTCGATTCGGATTAGAAACATGTTTTTTCAAAATACGTTTTCCTTCTTCTTTCACCTCATCTTTTTTTCGGAAACTCCAGACAATGTCACTGGCATATTTTCTAGTTTCTTCGATATTTACAATTGGTTCTGGATAGTCCTTTCCTATTTCGCAGTTATAAAATTGCTGTTCAATTAAATTTAGCTTCCACGGCTCATGAATTAAACTTATAGGGATTTCACCCAGTTCAGGCAACCATTGTTTGATAAAAACGCCCTCTGTATCGTGATCTTCGGAATTTTTTATCGGACTATAAATCCGAATCGTGTTGATACCTGTTGTACCAGATTGCATTTGGATTTGAGGATAATGGATTCCAGGCTCATAATCTAAAAATTGTCTTGCTAGAAAATGCAATTCACGCCAATCCTGCCATAAATTAAAGGTGAAAAACGAAACAATCATCGCTCGCATCCTAAAATTAATGTATCCCGTAGTAATCAAACATCGCATACACGCATCTACAATGGGCACTCCCGTTCTTCCTTCCTGCCACGCTTTAATATAGGCTTCGTTTTTAGGCTTGATTAACACATCATATGCGGAGTTCACATTTTCAAATTCCATTCGGCATTCGTCTTCAAATTTCTGTATAAAGTGACAGTGCCAATGCAGTCTGGAAACAAAATTAAGAATGGCTCGTTTATTCTTAGAGTTTTCATAATGCTGATTGGTATATTGATAGATCATTCGCATGCTAATATTCCCATATGTCAGATAAGGAGACAGGCGACTGCAACCTTTTCTGCTCAAAGCAGGCTTAGAAATATGTTTACTGTAATTGACATACCGCTCTTTTACAAAGCTATCCAAGTATCTCCACGCCAAGTGCTCTCCGCCTTGCTGAAAATTTTTATTCCTGGATGTAATTGTTTCTGGAAGTTCCTTTCCTTTTAAAACTCCAAGCACATCTTCATCCAGTTTTATTAAATTCAAATGGGATTCATTGAGTATTTTTGGCTCGGCACGCATGACATCCTCCCACCGTTTATCCCAATTTTGCCTTGACTTCAATTTCCGAATCACCCCGTGCATTTGTGATTCTTTCCAACTAATATTGTTTTCTTTAAAAAAATTACACATCGCTAAATCTCTATCAAAAGTTGCTTTGTTACCAATTTCCTGATGTGAAAAAACAGTTTTTATCTCGTACTTTTTTAATAACTCTGAAAAAACGGTTTGCACTTCATTATGAAAAAAATAGAGGGTAGCGTTTGTTATATTCAACTTCACTTGCAAATCTTGAATGGATTCGTATATAAATCGCCAATGGCGAACATCCGAATCTGGCGAATTCATAACTGTAGGTTCAAAACAATAAATCAATACTATTGGCAAACCTGAAATGTGGGCGCTATATAAAGCTTCGTTATCTATAAAACGCAAATCTCGCTTGAACCAAACAATATTTACAGCCGCTTTAATCACGATAATTAATTTTCATTGGTGGTTTCTTAATCTAGTTTTACAGTATCATTCGGATTTTTTGTGGTCAAAAATGATACAAAATTGCAATTAGTATTTTGTTTAATCTTAATTGCATGTTGTTAAACAAAGATACGACACAATAGTTAGATTTAAATAAGATAAGGCACAAAATCAAGATAAAAATTGAGTTTGTGCCTTATAAATACAAAACATAGACTAGTCTATTACTTCATTCTGTTAGTGTATTACATTCTGTTGTTATTAACAACAGTAATCCCTTACAAATTAAAATTCACTCCCAGAACCACATTCCTTCCAATGTTTGGAATACCATCCGTTTTAAGTCTAGAAAGATGTGCAATATAGCTCTTGTCGAATAAGTTATTCCCATTTAGGTTGACATCAAAAGCTGTTTTCCCAACTTTTACTGTTCCGCCTAAGCCTAGGTTCACTAGAGTATAGCCATTGGTTTTAGTCTCAAAACCGCTTACATTATTTTGATTTAGAGTGGTGTTTACATTAAAGCTGGCAAAACCTTCCTGCAGCCACTTCTTGATCTTGAATTCGGCCCTAATGGTGTTATTCCAATTATTCGCAGGAATTAACGGCAAGTAATCCCCGTTTTGTTTCGTGGCTGTAACGGTTTCAAAACTGGTTTCATAATGCAGCCAATCTATTGGATGTGGATGAAAATGCAATCCAATCTCCCCCCCATACAACTTGGCGTTGTTCTGAACATATTCAAAAACGTCATTGTTATCTATTTGATTTCCTGCGGGGGCTGTATAAATGTAATTGTTGATGTGGTTGTAAAATCCATTGGCAAAAAACTCGAAGTGATCCGTTTTGTATTCTAAGTTCAGATCCGTTTGCAAGTTTTGCTCCGTTTTCAACTCACTGTTCCCCACTTCGTAGCGATTCGTACCTTCATGCACCCCATTAGAGGTTAGTTCGGCCAAGTTTGGTGCTCTAAATCCGGAAGCCAGATTAAAACGGAAAGTCAAATCATCAGCGAAATTTGTTTTGTACCCTAACGACGCATTAAAACTATCAAAAGATTTATCAATTGCTTTAAAATATCCTTCTTCACCAAGAGTACCGTTTTCTTCAGTCCTAATTTGTCTGTTGTCAAAACGCAAACCAGCTTGTAAAACATTGGTTTTCCATTCGTAATTTACTGTTCCAAAAACACCAAAATCATTAGTAGTTGCATCTGGAATTAAATATTCATCTCCAAAATTAGTATTCGTCTGATGCATTCCCTGTATTCCTACAATCGACTCCAGTCTTCCCATGCTGGGTAAATAGTATTTTGCATCGTAGTTGAGCGTTTTCAGTTTCATGTGTAAGCCGGCGATGTCACTGTCTTCAAACTCAGAACGATCGTTAACTATATATCCTAAATCCACATCCAGTTTAGAGTCCTCGAAATAGAAAACGGAGTTCAAACTTAATAAGTTATTGAAAACCCCTTGTCTGGGAAACCCAGTGTTTTTGCTCGAAGTTTGTTCTCCTATACCGTCTTCAGGAATCCCCAAATCCAGATTATTGTAATTGTATCGCAGTACAGAGGAAAATTTAGAATCACTGTAACCGATAGCCGTTTTGAAATCCGTTTCGTTGTAGCGGGTATTGGTTACCCGATCTCCTCCGGAAATTCTATAATCAGAATGAGTATTATAAGTTCCTCGTGCTAAAAATTTCCAGTTTTCAGTAGACGTTTTTAATCCCAAAGAGGAATTGCTACCCAAAGTATTAGAGAATAACTTCTGACTGAAATTTGTTGTAAAGGTATTGGCATCGGCAAATTTTTCTGGATTAAAATACAATACTCCGCCTAGTGCATCTGAGCCGTATAGCAAAGAAGCAGGCCCTTTGATGACCTCTACACTTTCTACTCCTGCATCGTTTAGTCCTAAACCATGTTCATCACCAAACTGTTGGTTTTCCATTCGCACCCCTTGTGAATAGACCAGAACCCTGTTTCCGCTCAATCCTCGAATGACCGGCTTCCCAATAGATGTACCTGTAGAAACTTGAGAAACACCGGGTATGGTTGCCAATCCTTCAATCAACGTTGCTGTACCCTTTCGCTGCAAGGATTTAATGCTTTCATGTTCCACTTTCATGACATTTTGTGATTGCATTTTATTGAAGGCCGTGGAAACAATGACCTCATCCATTTCGAAGATGGCCTCTTCAAGAATTATATTTAGGGTATTTTCTTTCTGCAATTTTTGAATGGCTTTATTCTGGCTCGAAAAACCTACTAACACGAAATTTAACTTTAGACTTCCATTAGGAAGATTTGTCAAACTGTACTTTCCGTTGTCGTCTGTTGTCGTTCCTTTGTGTAGTTCTGAAACATAAATTGAAACACCTTTTATAGGTTGGTTCTTTTTATTTGTTACTGTTCCCGACACCGTGTTTTGAGCCTGAAGCATAGTCGAAAACCCCAAGATTAGGATTATTATAATTTTTTTCATTGAAAATGATTGTATTGTCCGTCCCTGCCCCCTTCCAGAGAAAATGAAGCCGAGAGTGGACTATTTAGTAAATAAAAAGAAGTGATGGCGGCTAAAAGTTAGCCCAAGTTATCTACTGGTGGACCACGGTGGGAATACAAGCTTCCAGAAAATGAAATAATGCTGTCTTTTGTTTCTAGAAAATAAAGAGGCTTTGCGAAATTTTCATTCAGTTTATAAGCGAATTCGACTGGAGAAATATAGGAGCCAAATGTGAAGTGACAGACCTTACAGTCATCAAAATTGTGATGATGACTATGCGAAATCTCTGCTCCGGTAAGGTTGTACTTATGGTGGCATTCTGTTTGTGAAAATTGTTTCACAAAATGCCCATAGGTGTGAAGCGACTGCAACAGTATCGAAAACAATACAGTTACTGCCAAAGAAAGACTAATTGTGAGTTGTTTCTTTTTCATTTGCAACAAAAGTAAGAAAAACCTAAAAAAAACCATCTGTTTTAACAAATTGTTACTACAGATGGTTTAAATTAAAGTATTCTTCTGGATTAAACTAGTTTTGAAGCTATAAGGTATTCAGCGATCTGGACGGTATTTGTTGCAGCACCTTTTCTCAAATTATCAGCAACAATCCACATATTCAGGGTTTTAGGCTGGCTTTCGTCACGACGAATTCTACCTACAAAAACATCATCTTTACCCTGAGCATAGATTGGCATTGGATAAGTATAGGTGTCATTGTTATCTTGAACTACTACACCATCTGTATGATGTAATAAGTTTTGAATGTCTGAAACCTCAAACTCATTCGTAAACTCAACATTTACAGCTTCGCTATGCCCTCCTACAATAGGGACACGAACAGCAGTTGCAGTAACAGCAATCGTTTTGTCCCCAAGAATTTTTTGGGTCTCGCGAACCAGTTTCATTTCCTCCTTCGTATATCCGTTTTCTTCAAACGAATCACATTGTGGAATTGCATTTCTGTGAATTGGATATTTGTAAGCCATCTCCCCTTTAACGCCTGCATATTCGTTTTCTAACTGTTGTACTGCCTTTACTCCCGTTCCAGTGATGGATTGGTAGGTAGAAACAATAACACGTTTAATATTGTATTTCTTATGCAGAGGTGCCAAGACCAATACCATTTGAATAGTAGAGCAATTAGGGTTTGCAATAATTTTATCTTCTTTTGTCAATTCTGTTGCATTGATTTCTGGAACGACTAATTTTTTAGTGGGATCCATTCTCCAAGCGGATGAATTATCTATAACGGTAGTTCCGGCTGCTGCAAATTTTGGAGCCCATTCTAGCGAAGTATCTCCTCCGGCAGAAAACAAGGCAATATCAGCTTTCATGTCTACGGCAGTTTGCATACCAACAACCTTATATTTTTTTCCTTTAAAGTCTATTTCTTTCCCAACTGATCTCTCAGAAGCTACTGGGATTAATTCTGTAATAGGAAAGTTCCTTTCTGCCAATACTTTTAACATTACTTCGCCAACCATTCCGGTAGCACCTACAACTGCTATTCTCATACTATGTTTTTAATATTGAAAACTTATTTCGAAGTACAAAAGTAAGTAATATCCAAATCAAAACAAGAGTGTTTACAAAAAATAACAAAATGTTACAAACAACACAAAATATCGTATGCGATTGGATGCCAAAAGAACAAGCAACTTCTTTTCGCTCCTGAAAAAAGAAAAACCGCCTCAATTAAGAAGCGGCTTAGTCCTGAGATTACTTCAGGATAAATCAGAATATATAGTTTAGCGGTATCATTTTTTCAATAAATCCCTAATTTGTATCAGTAGCTCTTCTTGAGTTGGTCCAGCAGGAGCTACAGCTGCAGCAACAACTATTTCTTTCTTTTTTGTTTTCTCGGCGGCTCTCAGTATTACAAATACAAAAAATGCGATTATGACAAAATTGATGGTGGCCTGAACTAGATTTCCATACGTGATAACAGCTGCACCAGCTTTTTGCGCCGCATCCAAATCCTCATATTTTATACCGTCGAGACTGATGAATTTCTGCGTGAAATCTATTCCGCCAGTTAATAAACCTATAATAGGCATGATAATGTCATTAACTACAGACGTTACAATTCTACCAAAAGCACCACCGATTACAACGGCCGTCGCCAAACTTAACACGTCACCTTTCATTAAAGATGTTCTAAAATCGCTAAAAAATCCCATAAATTATTGTTTAGATTGATTTAATTTGAGTATCTAAGTTATTACATTTCTAATACAATAAAAAATTTCCCCCATTAATACTAACGTTTTATCGATAAAAAACACGTTTTACCCGCTGCGCGATGCTCGTTAGAATCTCATAGGGTATTGTATTGAGTTTTTTAGCTATATAAGACACCGTTGGGCTTTCGCCAAAAATAATTACACGATCTCCTTCGGTACAATCAATTTCAGTTACATCGACCATCAACATGTCCATACAGATGCTTCCCAGAACTTTTGCTTTCTTGTCCTTGATGTTAACAAACCCAACTCCATTTCCCCAAGCCCTCGAGATCCCGTCGGCATAACCAATTGGGATCGTCGCGACTTTGGTCGTTTTATCCGCCATGAATTTCCGTCCATAACCTACACTCTCCCCCGCAGAAATGCTTCTGATTTGGGAAATGACCGATTTCAAGGTACCCACATTTTCTAAATACTTTTGCTCTGCGGGATCATTCGAGACGCCATATAGCCCTATTCCCAAACGAACCATATTATATTGTGCATCAGGGTAGTTACTGATTCCCGAAGTATTCAAAATATGACGAATGGGGTTTATTCCCAATTCAGCAATGATATTTGACGATAATTTATCGAACAAACGTATCTGTGAAATAGTGAAGTCTCGATGCTTCAAATCGTCACTTGTGGCCAAATGAGATAAAACACTTCTTATCTCCACAGTTTCATTTCCTTTTAGAGTGGCGATAAGCTCATTAACGGTATCCTCTTCAAAACCCAAACGGTGCATCCCAGTATCCAATTTAATATGAATAGGGAAGCGCTTAAGGTTTTTGTGTTTGGCGATTTTTAAAAAAGCATGCAAGCCTTTCAAACAATATATTTCTGGTTCCAATTGATGTTGGATGATAGCCGAAAAACTAGTATTCTCTGGGTTTAGCACCATGATAGGCAGATGGATCCCTCCGTTTCTTAGCGAAATTCCTTCATCGGCGAAAGCCACACCTAAATAATCTACTTTATGGTGTACTAGTAATTTGGCAATTTCAAGTCCGCCGTTGCCGTAGCCAAATGCTTTTACCATCACCATGATTTTAACGTTCGGTTTCAGCTTTGATTTGAAAAAATTTAGATTATAACTGATTGCGTTCAAATTTATTTCAAGGACGGTTTCATGCGTCTTCTCTTCAAGTAAATAAACGATTTCCTCAAATTCAAAAGACCGCGCTCCTTTTATCAAAATGGTCTCATTGGCAAAATCTAGCTTTTCGAAATTAGAAACAAATTCAGCTGTGCTCTTGAATGTGATGCAGTTGGCAAATTTATCAGCGAATTTAGAAATGGTTTCACCTATCCCAATTACACGGCTAATATTATTGGAAACAATCAACTGTGACACCTTCGAATACAACTCCTCATTAGATAAGCCACTTTGAAAAATATCAGATAGAATAACCGTCTTACTTTGAAACTGCTTTTGACTCTCTAGGAAATCAAGCGCTATTTTTAAAGACTGAAAATCGGAGCTATAACTGTCATCAATAAGACTGCAATTATTGATTCCAGTTTTGACTTTCAAACGCATTTCAACAGGAAACAGCAATAACATTCTGGACTGAATTGTCACACTGTCATAGTTAAAATATAACAGCAACATTAAACAGGAAATAGCATTTTCTATTGATGCCTTGTCCTGAAACGGAATATTCAATTTATATATGTTTCCTTTGAATTTATAGTGCAGCGTCGTGCTCTGATTTAGCGTCTCTTTTTTGAATACAAAAACATCAGCAGCTTCTTTATCAAAACTCCAGCTAAATGTTTTTGTTTTTGGCAACATACATTTGTCTACAAGATCATTTTTTTGATAAATAATCACCTCCGCATACTTAAAAAGAAGTTGTTTTTCTTTTATTTTTTGTTCTAAATTCCTGAAGCCTTCATCATGTGAAGAACCAATGTTAGTGAGGATTCCGATTGTGGGTTTAATGACCGCTTCTAGCTTTTCCATTTCACTAACTGTAGAAATTCCCGCTTCAAAAATCCCAAGGTTGTGCTTTTCATTAATTGCAAGTACAGACAAGGGAACACCTACCTGCGAATTATAACTTTTTGGACTTCTAATCACGTTAAAATCGGGACTCAACAAGAAGTTAAGCCATTCCTTTACAATTGTCTTACCGTTGCTTCCGGTCAAACCAATTACTGGGAATTCAAAAAGACTGCGATAATAAGCTGCAAACTGCTGTAATGCGTCCAGTGTGTTTTCTACCACAATAAAATTTGCTTTTCCTTTACATTCTGCAGGGATATAGGTCACCACAAAATTCTGCACTCCAATCTCAATAAGATCAGCAATAAAAACATGGGCATCATTATTGGGCCCAACCAAGGCAAAAAACAAGCTGTGGGAAGTGTTTTGCAATGAACGACTGTCGATAGAAACGGTGTCCACTTCTGCTGGCGAACTATTTCCAATCCATTGGGCATTAAGAACTGGAATAATATGTTTTAGTGATATGCTCATTTATAGGGAATGCGATAAACGCTAATTTGTTATAAGATTTAAAAAGTAGTTTCAGATATTTAGCTTTTTTAAATAAAATTACCTCTACGAAACTTCCTCAAAAATAACACTTCTTTTTAAAATGTAAGTACTGTGCGTAAAGAATTTACGAATTGGCAGAAGCTCAAAGCCTATTAAAAAACGAGCCTTTCTTTCAACTCTATCTTCAATCAAGAAAATAATTAAGACTCTATTTTTTTCATATTCCTTATATTTGCGTGACTAAATCAATTAAAGAGGTCTTGAAAAAATTACTGCCCTTATTTTCATATGTTTTTCATCCAGTATTTATTCCGGTTTATGCTACTTTATATTATCTTCTTTTAAATAATTCCAATTTAGGAAATCAAGAAAAATACCTTGTATTAGCCCAGATTGCAATTATTACAATACTAATTCCATTACTGTTTTTTTTTATACTGCGTTATTCAGGGAAGATTGGTTCCATTATGGCTCCAGCACTATCTGAGCGCAAGTTACCTTTACTCATCCAATGCTTTTTAATTATACTCTTGGTTCGGCATACCATCACAGTTGAACGCTATATAGAGTTGCATTTTTTCTTGTTAGGGGCATTATTCAGCACACTGATAGCACTGCTGCTTCTATTCGTTAAGAAAAAGGCTAGTCTACATATGATGGGGATAAGTGCGTTGACCCTATTTGCTTTCGGCCTCACATTGCATTACAAAACGCAAAATATCGCTTTAATACTATTCCTAATACTGATGAATGGTTTTGTGGCTTCTTCGCGATTAGTGATGAAAGCCCATACAAGTACAGAATTAATCATAGGAGTTCTCTTAGGCAGTATCCCGCAAATATTACTACTGTTCTTATGGCTATAAGATGTAAAAAATCACCCCAATGTTAAGCGCCTTCATATTTATGCTTTCACCTTCGATTTTCGCCGATTTGAAAAGCGAATTCAATCCGTACTGAGCATACACATTTATTGTATTATAACCTGCTGAAATATAAAGCCCATAGAGCACCTTATTAAAATCCTTATTGTTTAAAACAACTATTTTACTTTCGGTATCGGTAAAAACAGATTTGTTGTACATCAGATAACTAAATTTAAACCCGCCATAAATTCTCCAAAACTTATGACTTTCATACGTTGATGTTCTCCATCTGAATTCGATAGGCACATCAATCAATAATTGTTTGAACTTATTTTTGCTATAAGCCGCTTTAGAGTCAATAATGGAATACACTGGAGTTTGTCCCGACTCAGATATAAAAAGATTTTGATTGTAGTTGTTATAAGAAAAACCGAGACCTGTAGCGATTGCTAAAGTCCTATCTCCGTTTATTGGCATATCCCTGAGGAAACCTGCCGAAAGACCAACACTAAACTTGTTTTGCGACAAGCCAACAGGTTTACCTTGTAAAGTATTATACGTAAAACCAAAATAGAACTGATCTTCTCTGTATAGAGAATCGATTTTCATCGCTTCTCCATCTTGAATTGTATCGGTTTTCTGCGAATAACCATTAAAAAAAACCATTAAAAGTAAACAGCTTAAGATTGACCGCATAATATTATTTTTATTTAATGAATGCTCCATTATAGTCCTGGATTATTTTTTTATCCCTATTGTTATACACTGTTGCGCAAATATAAGATTTTGAAGGCTCGCCGTCACTAATCAGATCAAAAAACATCTACGGTGAATTAACGCTACTAGACTATTATTAAAAAGATAAAACCCCAAGCACTTTTTACAAGTGGTTGGGGTTTTAAATTTGAAGTAGAGAGAAAGGGATTCGAACCCTCGATACGGTTGCCGTATACACGCTTTCCAAGCGTGCGCCTTCAGCCACTCGGCCACCTCTCTATTTTTGTTTCAGGATGCAAATAACACACAAAAAACTGACTTACAAAAGTAAAAAGCTATATTATATCATTTCTCCTCGCAAAGATGTTTCAAAGATCATTTTAAACTCGATCGCAGCTATATTCTGGCCCAATAGATACATCAGTTTTGTAATTGCCGCTTCTGTCGTAATATCCTTGCCAGAGATGACACCTATCTCTTTCATCGAAGTACTAGTTTCATATTGCCCCATGTTTACACTACCGGCAGAACATTGAGTTACATTAATAATATACAAACCTTTGTTTATAGCCTTGACAAGTAGAGATATAAACCACTCTTCTGTAGGCGCATTTCCAGAACCATAAGTTTCAAGTACAATTCCTTTTAAGTTCTGGATATCCAGAATTGCAGCTAAAACTATTTCACTCATTCCAGGAAACATTTTAACTATAACTACGTTATTATCTAAGTTTTCGTGAACTGTTAATTCTTTGCTTTTCTGTATCGGCAACAACAATTCGCGTCTGATCTTTAGGTTGACACCAGACTCCACTAATTCAGGATAGTTTGGTGAAGTGAATGCCTTAAAGTGCTCCGCATTAATTTTGGTTGTTCTGTTTCCCCTATACAATTTGTACTCAAAATAAAGACAAACCTCAGTAACAACTGCCTGACCGTTTTCTCGTAAAGAAGCAATTTGGATAGCCGTAATCAAGTTTTCTTTGGCGTCGGTACGTAAATCTCCTATTGGCAATTGAGAACCTGTGAATACAACTGGTTTTGATAAGTTCTCTAGCATAAAACTCAATGCAGAAGCTGAGTAAGACATCGTGTCTGAGCCGTGCAATACTACGAACCCATCAAATCCTGAATAATTCTCTCCAATAATAGAAGCTATTTTAGCCCACTCTTGAGGGTTCATGTTAGACGAATCAATCGGCTCCTCAAATGAAATGGTTTCAATCTCGCACTCCAATTGTTTCAATTCAGGAATCCTATTCAATAACTTGCTAAAATTAAATGCTTTTAGGGCACCGGTATCAAAGTCTTTGCGCATCCCTATGGTACCGCCGGTATACAATAAAAGTATTTTAGCCTTTGAGTTCATTATGGTATTTTAATTTATTAACAACTGGATTAGCATACATTGACAGCAACCCTTGCAACGCTATAGGGTTTTCTGCATCTATTCTCATTTCTAATCTACGCTCAAAAAGCGATTTTTCTTCTTCTGTATATAAATGGGAATACACAGCATTATTATTCAAAATATCATAAGCGATATAATTAGTAGGCCATAACTTATAATTACCCAATATTGAATCATCAATTGCTTGCGCCAAGGCCAATATTTGTTTATTAGGCTTATCAAATTCTTCTTTTATTTTATCAATTTCAGTATCCAGCACATCCCCAATATGCATGTGTATTCTTTTTTTCTGTCCCATCACACCACTAAGAAGCGTCATAAAATCTTCGTTTTTTTCCTTAATGTATATTTCATTATTAGCCTCGGCCAGTAATTGTGGGATTTTCAGGACGTCAGTAGGATCGTACTCATAGGATAGTGAAACCGGGACTACTTTGATGCTTTTAAAATAATCCATGAGATCTATTCCATCAGAAGCCATTCCTACCATTTTCAGAACCCCAGGATTCGTGGCGTCATTCCCGTCTTTAGTTCTTCCTTCACGTTGCGCAATCCAAACGGAGCGGCTTTCCTCCAATAACAAATGACGAATATATTCCGACAATGTCCTTGAACTTTCTAACATCTCTCTTGGTGTCAAGCCTCTTCGAACCAGAAAATTCCGATTCATCTTTGCCAATACGTTAAGAAAATCTTTTTTAACTAAATTATCCCCTATCGCAGATGCAGTCATCACCAAGCCATGCTCAAATAATGCCGTATTTAATAAGGTGGTGTCTAAAAGTATGTCTCGATGATTGGATACAAATAAATAAGACTTCCCCTTTTCTAATTTTTCAAAACCAGAAGTCGTCAAGCCATCAGAACTTTTTTCAATGATTTTCCGCATTGAATGATAGATAAAATTACATTGAAAATCACGAATAGATTGCGTTTTTCTCAATTGCTCTTTCCAAACAGAATCTTCTACATGCGGAAAAGTAAAATTCATCAACGCCTTCATCATAGGATGATTAATCACTTTCAATATGGCATCGTTTATTTCGGCATCAAAAAATGGCCGAATAGTATCAAATTTTTGCATTTTTAGTAATTTATGGTGCGCAAATGAACAAAAAAAATATTAAATTATAATGAATTCTGTTTTAAATACCGAAAATTTCCTTAGAATTTTCAGTTGTCGCAGTTGCGATATCTTCTGCCGAAAGGCCGTAAATATGGACTAACTTGTCCAATATATTAACCAAATAACTACTTTCATTTCTTTTACCTCGAAATGGAACCGGAGCAAGATAAGGTGAATCCGTCTCTAAAAGGATATGCTTTATATCGATTTGGCTCAAAAATTGATCAATCTTTCCGTTTTTAAAACTAACTACTCCGCCGATTCCCAATTTCATATTATAAGATATCGCCAACAAGGCCTGCTCATAAGTTCCAGAAAAGCAATGAAATATCCCAAACAAATCATTTGACTTTTCTTCCTCCAAAATCTCAAATATTTCATCAAAAGCTTTGCGACAATGAATCACGATCGGGAGTTTATGATTTTTCGCTAATTGAATCTGCTTTCTAAAAGCGTCTTGCTGTTCTTTCAAATGCGTTTTGTCCCAATACAAGTCGATTCCAATCTCACCAATGGCATAAAATTTTCTTTTAGCGAGTTCCTCTTCCACATGTTGAAGCTCCTCAAGATAATTTTTCTTTACATAAGTAGGGTGCAATCCCATCATCAGGAAAACATTGTCCGGATAATTTTTTTCTAAATCATACATAGCATGAGTACAAGAAGAATCTATCGCAGGAATAAAAAACCGAGTGACACCCGCTTGAATTGCTCTTTGCATCATTTCATCACGGTCCTGATCAAATTCCTCTGAATATAAATGGGTATGCGTATCTGTAATTGTCATTATTTTCGTTTAAAGAAGCAAAGTTAGCATTTTGAATTGTTGTTTTTTAGATTCTTGCTAATTTAGATTACTTTTGATTTTCAGCTTTGAATTATGAAAAACCTACACGATATCCTCCAAAAGGAAAAATACAAAAAAATAAAATTTAAAATCACCAAGACACATCACCTTTTGATAAAAGCAAAAGTCAATGGTGTGGTTGGTAAGTTCATCCTAGACACAGGAGCATCAAATAGTTGTGTAGGATTTGAAAGTGTAGGCTTATTTCAACTCGAAGCAGAAGATTCGAAAACAAAAGCCTCTGGTGCTGGTGCAACAGGAATGCAAACACAAACAGCCTCTAACAACACTCTTCAACTAGGATTATGGAAAGATATGGAATTCAATTTAGTGATTTTTGATTTATCTCATGTCAACGAAGCATTGATTCAACATAAATCAAAAGCGGTACATGGCATAATTGGTGCCGATGTATTAATGAAGGGAAGAGCGATTGTAGATTATTACAATCATTGCTTGTACCTGCTTAAATAAAATAATACTGAATAACTTGTAGCTAGAACTATGCTCTTTTTTATTTTGTTGAATATCGCAGTAAATAAAACAATCCCGTTTGACTACTCAAACGGGATTGCCGAAAAGTTTAAAATGGAGTTCTTAAAGCTCAAATGCCTTTTTAGGATTGTTGTCTAACAATAACTCCATTGGATTCTCTAGAGCATCTTTAATGGCAACCAAGAAACCAACTGACTCACGACCATCAATAATTCTGTGGTCATAAGAAAGCGCCACAAACATCATCGGGTGGACTTCCACTTTTCCGTTCACGGCAATAGGACGTTCAATAATGTTATGCATTCCAAGAATTCCTGACTGAGGAGGGTTGATGATTGGCGTACTTAACATACTACCAAAAATACCACCATTAGTAATGGTAAACGTACCGCCAGTCATATCGTCAACGGTAATTTGACCGTCACGTGCTTTTATTGCTAATCTTTTGATATCCGCTTCAACACCACGAAAAGTCAGATTTTCAGCATTGCGAACGACAGGAACCATTAATCCTTTTGGTCCAGAAACCGCAATTGAGATATCGCAAAAATCGTATGCTATTTTATAATCCCCGTCCATCATAGAGTTTACGTCTGGATACATTTTCAAAGCTCTGGTAACCGCTTTTGTAAAAAACGACATGTAACCAAGACCTATTCCAGCGTGTTTCGCCTTGAACTCCTCTTTATATTGATTACGAATTAAGTTAATTGGCGTCATATTAACTTCGTTAAAAGTCGTCAACATTGCAGTTTCATTTTTGGCGCTAACCAGTCTTTCTGCTACTTTACGACGCAACATAGACAGTTTTGAACGTTCAGAACTACGGCTTCCTCCCGTAGGAGTACCCATAGATGGCGTTGCATTTACGGCATCGTCTTTAGTGACTCTTCCTTCTTTACCAGTTCCTTTTACTGAAGCTGGAGCAATATTTTTTTCGTCTAATATTTTCTTTGCCGCAGGAGATGGGGTTCCTGAAGCATATGTTGCTACGGGAGCCGCTGGCGCTGGCGCTGCTTTTGGAGCTTCGGCAACTGGAGCCTTTGAGGGAGCCTCTTCCGCTGCTGGAGTCTCTTCTGATGGAGATGAATCGGCTGGTTTAGCTGCCGATGTATCGATTAAACAAACCACCGCGCCTACTGCCACTGCGTCACCCTCTTCTGCTTTTAACGTGATAGTCCCGCTCGCTTCAGCTGGTAATTCCAGTGTTGCTTTGTCAGAATCAACCTCGGCAATTGCTTGGTCTTTCTCTACATAATCTCCGTCTTTTACTAACCAAGTTGCAATTTCAACTTCCTTAATAGACTCCCCTGGTGATGGGACTTTCATTTCTAAAATCATCTTTTATAATTTTTAAATTATGAATTTTTATTTTCGAATTGTCCTAAAAACAATTTCTTTATTGTGTATTTCATTTTATAGCCCCGATAGCAGCGGCGTTTTCTCTTGCCTGACGTATTCAAAATCCAAAATAAAGCTCTGGGCAAGAAAGATAAAGCCAGCAGCGAAAAATAGCTGCGTATTTTATAAAAATAAGTCCTTGTCAAAAACCATTCTGATGGCATCTGCGTGACGTCTTTTAGCTCTTGTATAACTTCCTGAAGCTGACGCGGAATAAGCTCTTAATGAGGCAAGTCTGAGCTTCACTAAATTGAAGTTCATCGACATAAAGCCATAAGCCCCCATGTTCTTAGGTTCCTCTTGTGCCCACACATAATCATCAGCATTTGGATATTTAGCTATAATTGCTTTTAACTGCTCTACCGGCAACGGAAATAATTGCTCTATCCTCACAACCGCAACATCATTGCGACCAATCTTTTCTCTTTCGGCAGTTATGTCATAATAAAACTTCCCTGTACAAAATACCAGCGTTTTAACTTCTTCCTTATTCACTGTTTCGTCATCGAAAGTTTCTTGAAAACTTCCTGTAGTAAATTCCTCTACAGTTGAAACTACTCTTGAATCACGCAATAAACTCTTTGGCGTAAAAACGATAAGAGGCTTACGGAATTTAGTCTTCATTTGTCTTCTTAACAAGTGAAAGAAGTTAGCGGGAGTTGTACAATCCGCAACAAACATGTTATGTCTAGCACAAAGTTGCAAATAACGCTCCATCCTTGCAGAAGAATGCTCAGCACCTTGTCCTTCATATCCGTGAGGCAACAGCAATACGATTCCGTTTTGATTGTTCCATTTGTCTTCTCCACAAGAAATATATTGGTCAATAATAACTTGGGCTCCATTACTAAAATCACCAAACTGAGCTTCCCATATGGTAAGCGTATTAGGACTTGCCAAAGCATAACCATAATCAAAACCTAAAACTCCATATTCAGATAAAAGAGAGTTGTAAATACTGAATTTTCCTGTATTTTCCCCTTCTAAATTATTTATTAAAATCACCTCTTCTTCAGAATCTTCGACTTTTACAACGGAATGACGATGTGAAAAAGTTCCACGCTCCACATCTTGACCAGAAATACGTACGTCATATCCTTCCTTCATTAATGAACCATAAGCCAAATGTTCGGCCATAGCCCAATCCAACTTGTCAGTTTCGAAAAACATTGTTTTTCTATCGTTTATCAATTTTTGAATTTTATTGATAAACTTCTTATCTGTAGGTAAATTACCAACTGCATTCACAACAACCGCCAAATCGTCTTTTGGATAAGATGTATCTACTTTTTCTAGCATTTGTGTATCCGTAACTTGCACAAAACCCTCCCACTCATTTTCCATAAATGGAGTGATTATCGTCAGCGCTTTTTTACGGGACGCCTCCAAGTTTAACTCAAGATCGGATTTGTACTCCACCTCAAGTTCTTTTACAAAACCGATATCTATGACACCTTCCGCCAATAATTTCGCAGCATATATGTCTCTAGGATTCTTATGTTTGGCAATAATTTTATATAAAAGAGGTTGCGTAAAACGAGGTTCATCACCTTCATTATGTCCGTATTTTCTATATCCTAATAAGTCAATAAATACGTCACGACCAAATTGCATTCTGTAGTCTAATGCAAAAGACATGGCATGAACTACCGCTTCGGCATCATCACCATTAACATGCAATACAGGGGAAAGTGTTACCTTAGCGACATCTGTACAATATGTTGACGAACGTCCATCAAGATAATTAGTTGTAAATCCAACTTGATTATTAATTACGATATGAATTGTTCCACCCGTTTTATAACCCTCTAATTGTGCCATTTGCACAATTTCATAAAGAATACCTTGACCTGCAATTGCCGCATCACCATGAACTGCAATTGGCAAGACTTTTGAAAAATCATTCGGAAAGTATTTATCTTGTTTTGCTCTAGTAATCCCTTCAATTACCGCTCCCACTGTTTCCAAATGCGAAGGATTTGGAGCAAGATTAATACTGATGTGTTTTCCAGTACTTGTAGTTCTATCAGCAGTAAGCCCTAAGTGATATTTTACATCCCCATCAAAATACTCCTGATCATAATCTTTACCATCAAATTCCCCGAAGATATCTTGGGTTGATTTGCCAAATATATTTGCCAGAATGTTCAAACGGCCACGATGTGCCATTCCCATAACAAATTGCTCGACTCCTCTTTCGGCCGCTTTTTCAATTAATGAGTCAAGAGCAGGGATTATAGTTTCCCCTCCTTCCAGCGAAAATCGTTTTTGCCCTACATACTTTGTATGAAGAAAAGTCTCAAAAGCGACAGCTTCATTTAATTTATTAAGAATCGATTTTTTCTCCTCTGAAGAAAAATTAGGATGATTGTCATTTACCCCCACTTTCCTTTGAATCCAGTCAATAATCTCCGGTTTTCTAATATACATATATTCAACACCAATGTGCTGACAGTAAATAGAGTCTAGGTGTTTTATGATCTCGGCTAGTGTACAAGGCTCTTGCCCGATTATTTTAGCTGCGTCAAAAACAGTATTTAAATCTGATGATGAAAGTCCAAAATTAGCAATGTCAAGATCTGGCTCAAACATCCTTCTTTCTCTTACTGGATTCGTTTTTGTAAACAAATGTCCACGAGTACGATAGCCTTCGACAAGCTTCAATACGTTAAACTCTTTGTGAAGTTTTTTAGAAATTTGGGAGTAGTCAGCATTGCCTGGAGTCCCACTGACTATGTGTTCAACAGGGTTTTCACCATTGTAAGTCTCAATCCCAAAGTCGAAACCTTGAAAGAAACTTCTCCAACTTGGCTCTACGCTATCTGGGTTTTCTAAGTACTGATCGTATAATTGTGCAAAAAAATCTGTGTGTGCTGCGTTTAAAAATGAGAACCTATCCATAATATTAGTGAATATACTTTTAGTTAAAATAGTTTGGCAAAAGTACAATAATCTACTAAATTTACATTTACTTTTAAACACTTTTATGTGTGAAAATGTTAAAAACCGTGCTGTTTATGATAAAAAATCAATATAAGTGTGTTTCAAAATTCATTTTGGCTCTTATTATCTCACTAATTTCGAATGAGTTATTAGCACAAAAACAAGGGGTGTCCCCCAAATCGAATAGCACTTTCTGGAACAACGTGCAATTTGGCGGTGGTATCGGATTGGGCTTTGGCAATGGTTATACCGATATATCTTTAGCCCCTAGCGCCATTTATAATTTCAATGAATATGTAGCCTTGGGTTTGGGCGCACAATACACTTATGTAAAACAAAGAGGTTTCTACACTTCTAATTTATATGGCGGCAGCATTATCGCTTTATTTAATCCTATAAGAGAAATACAAATTTCGGCAGAATTGGAAGAATTGAGGGTTAATGTGAACTTAGACGGCTCCTACGGCGACCTGCAAGACTATTGGAACACTGGTTTGTTTTTTGGTTTGGGTTACAGAAACGGCAACGTTACGATAGGGGCGCGTTATAATGTTTTGCAAGACGACTCAAAAAATGTCTATAGCCAAGCCTTCATGCCTTTTGTTAGGGTCTATTTCTAAAACTTAAATACATGAAAATTGGAATTAACGGTATTTGTTTTTAAACCAAACTTTTTGCCATTCCCTTTTCAAAATCAAAAAAGAAACTTGTTCCGCCAAAATCACTAAATCCGAACCATCCATTTTTTTTACCTCTTCCTCAGAAACATCAATTATGTAAAGAAGGTTAAGGTATTCAGCAAATTTATATTGAATCAATCTATAGATCTTTTCATGCAATTGAATTTTCAACTCATTTGGAGACATACTCATTGGAAAATCAATTCCTTCATTGGCCAAGTTAAAATCCTTATTTATTTGCTCAATTAACTTAAGGTATAAGGTTTCATTTTCTGCTTCAGTAAGCAATAAGTCGACGCTTTTTGGGGCTACAAACATGGCTTTTTTATTTTTAGTAGCATGACACGAGATTTTTGATGAATTTAAACTTTTCGACTCATTAAGTTTTCTCCAAAAGCCTTTAATACCGCTTTTTTATCTTCTTCAATATTCATTCTTTCTAAGGTTGCAAAAGCTTTATAGGTATACTCTTCTATCGCTTGCTGCGTTGCTTTAGAAGCTCCTGAATTATTAAAAATGTTCTTTACCCTATTAATTTTGTCCCTATTGTCGTCAAGCCGGTCAGAAAACACTTGCATCAATTGCGATGCCTCATCTTTACTAGAAAAACTCATGGCTTTCAAATACAAATACGTCTTCTTGTTTTCAATAATATCACCTCCCACTTGCTTCCCAAAGGTTTTTGGGTCGCCAAAGGCATCCAAGTAATCATCTTGCAATTGAAAAGCCAAGCCTAAATTTAATCCAAATTCATATATTAAATTAGCGTTCTCGTCACAAGTTTCAGCAATTATGGCACCCATTTTCATGGCTGCAGCTACAAGAACCGCTGTTTTATACTCAATCATTTTGAGATATTCGGGAATAGTAACATCATCCCGAGTTTCGAAATCAACATCCCATTGCTGCCCTTCACAGACTTCAAGTGCTGTTTTGCTGAACAACTTCGCCAAATGCATAAAAGTGGTTGGTTCATATTGTTCAAAATATTGATAGGCCAAAATAAGCATCGCATCACCAGACAAAATCCCAGAGTTAACATCCCATTTCTCATGAACGGTTTGATGTCCGCGACGTAAGGGCGCATCATCCATAATGTCATCATGAACCAAAGAAAAGTTGTGAAATACCTCAATAGCCATAGCAGCGGGCAACGCTTTTTTATAGTCAACATTAAACACTTCTGTAGTCATCAAGGTCAAAACTGGCCGTATCCGCTTGCCGCCTAAACCCAGAATATAAGAAATAGGCTCGTATAGGTTTTTCGGCTCTTTGCTACTGAGATGATTTTCTAAATAGATAATGAAGAAATCTTGATACTGATTGATGGCATGCATGAAAGTAAATTTTTTGCTAATTTAATGCATTCAACCGTGATTACAAACCCCGTTTCTTAATGAAATGTTAAATATGTTAAAATACAATGGAAACTATTTTAGTATTTAAAGTTTCCGTACTACTTTTGCACACAAAATTAAAATTCGCAATTAAAGCAATGAATACTAGCCTACCAATATCAACAACAAAATGGACCATTGATTCTAATCAATCTGACATCCTCATTAAAGCAAGACACTCTTTAATTGCTTACATCGCAGGATCCGTAAATAAATTTAAAGGACATGTCAATATTCATGAAGATACAATAGAAGATGCTTCCATTGAATTTTGCTTGGATGTAAATAATACGGCTTATAAGCCTGGAAAAAAAAACTCAGATCTAAGACCAACTGATTTTCCATATATTAATTTTAAATCGACTTCATTCCAAAAAATAAACAACAACATTAACTTTCTAAAAGGAGAATTAACGATTGACAACATAACAAAAGTAGTAGAGCTAGATGCTGAATTTATCGGAATAAAAACCTACGATGGAGTTAATAAAGCTGTGTTTGAGGTAGTCGGACAAATAAACCGAAAAGATTTTGGACTGTCCTCAAATGCTAGGCAACAAACAAGAGGATTGAGCTTCGGTCGAGATATAAACTTGATTGCCAGTTTGGAGTTTTCAGTCTAAAAGAAGTAGAAAAAATGAAAGAAAAGATAATCACAAAAGCAAGCGACATGTTCTTAAAACTAGGTTTTAAGAGTATCACAATGGACGATATTGCGAGCGAAATGTGCATTTCAAAAAAAACAATTTACAAATTTTTCTCTAACAAAGAACTGTTAATACGAGAAAGTACAACGCACATTCATCAAGAGCTGCACGAAACAATAGATAGTGTTTTGAAAATGAATTACACTGCTATCGAAGAAAATTTCAAAATAAGAAAAATGTTTAGTGAGATGTTTAAATCGTCCGCAGACAGTTCCTCAATCTATCAATTAAAAAAACATTACCCAGAGATTTATGAAAAAGTAATGTTACGAGAGATAAACGAGTGTTCGATGTGGTTTAGAGAAAACATTTTAAAAGGAATAGAAAATGGGTTATACAGGCCAAATTTAAATATAGATATCTATGTGAAATTTTATTATACCCTAATATTTAACATCAACGAAAACACAAGCTCTGAAAAAGAAGCGCAAAAACTAGAACTTGAAGCATTAGAATACCATACAAGAGCCATGGCAACTCCAGTAGGAATTATAGAACTCGAAAAACATTTACTAAACCCTAATAAATAATGAAGAAACTAATTTTAATAACATTCTTGATATTTGCAATAACAGCGAAGTCTCAAGAAGTCAAATCGCTAGCATTAAAAGACGCGATTACCTACGCTTTAGAAAATAAAGCAGATGCCAAAAAAGCACAATTAAAAGTAGAAAATAGTAAGTATCAAATTGAGGAAGTACGATCCAGAGCATTACCTAAAATATCTGCGAATGCCAGTCTAACTTATAATCCTATTCTACAGACTACTTTTCTTGATTCAGGCTCCTTTGGCGGAGAACCAGGCAACGTAATACAGGCTACTTTTGGTCAAACATGGAGCTCTGTTGCTGGAATTTCGCTAACACAAACCCTTTTTGACCAATCCGTATTCACCGGTTTGAAAGCGGCGAAATCAACTAGAGAGTTTTATCAAATCAACCAGCAATTGACTGAAGAACAAGTAATCGAAAGGGTAGCAAACAATTATTACCAGGTTTATGTTCAACGTCAAAACCTAAACGTTTTGGACAGCACCTATATCAATACTAATAAAGTAAAAAACATTATCAAAGGTTTATTTGATAACGGACTAGCCAAAAAGATAGATTTGGACAGGATTTTAGTAAAAATTTCAAGCATTGCTACACAACGCCAGCAGGTTATAAATGCAGTACAAGTTCAAGAAAACACATTAAAGTTCTATATGGGAATGCCTATAGAAACTAAAATTGAAATCCCTTATGCAGCATTTGAGGTTAGCCCGCAAGCTTTTTCACAAGCTCCAAACACCGCAACCAGAACAGAATTTTTGCTTGTGAAAAAACAAGAGCAACTCTTAGAAATTCAAAAGAAATCACTGATAGCAGGCTATTATCCAAGCCTATCTCTTTCGGCAGGCTACAACTATATAGGTCAAGGACCGCAAATTCCCTGGGGAGCAAAACCAGCTGACGGAGTTTTTTGGACTGATTTCTCTTCAGTAGGATTGAATTTGAAAGTACCCATTTTCTCTGGGTTTGAAACTAGGTCAAAAGTTAGTCAAGCAGATGTGGCATTGCGATCAATGCAAGAAGACATAAAAGACACAAAATTGTCGCTTGATTTAGCGTACGCTAATGCCAAAACTCAAATTGACAACAGCATGATCATCATTCAGAACCAAAAAGGAAACGCCAAGTTAGCGAAAGATGTTTTAACTAACACTAAAAACAATTATTTACAAGGCTTAGCTTCTTTGGCAGATCTATTAGATGCAGAAAACGCTCATACCGAAGCACAAAACAACTACACCTCTGCCATATTAGGTTACAAGCTAGCAGAAATACAATTAATTAAATCAAAAGGCCAACTAAGAACACTCATAAACAACTAACAAAATGAAAAGAAATATAATAACAATAGCATTAATACTCGCTTCTTTAGGGCTTATCGCTTTCACCTTGATGAATAATAAAAAAGAAAATGAAGCAAAAACAGCTATAGTTGCAGAAAAAAATGCACGTATAAGTGTCAGAATAAATCCTGTAACAACAGAAGAAATTTCATTAGATTTTTCAGTAAATGGCAACTTTGAACCAGTCCAAGAATTAACTTTTTCAGCAGAAAAATCTGGAAAAGTGATTACCGTCTTAGCCAATGAGGGCGACTATGTGAATGTAGGCCAAACATTGGTCATTGTTAGAAGTGACGTTGTAAATGTAAATGCCCAGACAGCGAAAGCGATTTATGATAACGCACAAGCCGACTATTCCAGGTATGAAAATGCGTTTAAATCAGGGGGAGTAACCAAACAACAACTAGATCAGGCAAAATTAGCTTTGACTAATGCTGGATCTAACTTAAAGACAGCTACTATTAACGTAAGTGATACTAGAGTAAAAGCACCAATAAAAGGATTTATCAACAAAAGATTCATTGAGCCGGGTTCTATGCTTGCAGGTATGCCAGCAACCGCTATGTTTGAAATTGTAAATGTTTCTTCCTTAAAATTAACAGTTACAGTAGATGAAAGTCAAGTTGCCAACTTAAAATTAGGAAGCCCAGTTGAGGTAACCGCTAGTATTTATCCCGATGTTAAGTTTAACGGAAAAATCACTTTCATCGCCCCAAAAGCAGATTCAACTTTGAATTTTCCAGTAGAAATAGAAATCGCTAACACATCATCAAATGATTTGAAAGCCGGAATGTACGGAACAGCTTTATTCGCATCAAAACAGCAAAAACAATCTATGATGGTTGTGCCTAGAAATGCGTTTGTAGGTAGCGTTAGTAGCAATCAGATTTTTGTGGCTAAAAACGGAACCGCTAGATTAAAAACTGTAACTGCCGGAAGAATTCTAGGGGACAAAGTAGAAATCTTAAACGGACTCTCAAATGGAGAAAGCGTTATCGTAACTGGACAAATAAACCTGCAAGACGGAAATAAAGTGGATATAATAAAATAATTTTAAATGATGAGTTTAAAGTTTTAAATTCATTTCACGACTTACAATTAAACATATGAAATTAGCAGAAATATCCATAAAACGTCCCTCCTTAGTAATTGTATTGTTTACAATTCTGATTCTTGGCGGACTCTTTAGTTATAGTCAATTGGGCTATGAATTAATTCCAAAATTTGAACAGAACGTTATTACTGTTGCCACAATATATCCTGGAGCATCTCCATCTGAAGTTGAAAATACGGTAACCAAAAAAATTGAGGATGCAATTTCCTCTTTAGAAAATATAAAAAAAATTGACTCTAAGTCTTATGAGAGTTTATCAACGGTATCTATAACACTAAACTCAGCGGCTAAAGTTGACGTCTCTTTAAATGATGCACAACGTAAAATAAAT
Organism: uncultured Flavobacterium sp.; assembly: GCA_937773775.1. GTDB lineage: Bacteria > Bacteroidota > Bacteroidia > Flavobacteriales > Flavobacteriaceae > Flavobacterium. The sequence goes on along the minus strand of CALJVL010000006.1, from coordinate 130,348 downwards.
GCGATTATAAGTGACTTACCAAAGGACGCTAAAGCTCCATCATTGAGTAAATTCTCTCTAAGCGATCTGCCTATTATGACTATCGGCGCCAATGGAGAAATGGATGAAGTGGCATTTTATGACTTAATGGATAAAAAAATAGCCCCAATCCTTTCGCGTGTTTCCGGTGTTGCTCAAATAAACATTATAGGAAGTCAAGAACGTGAAATACAAGTTAACCTTGATGCCCTAAAAATGCAAGGTTACGGACTTTCAGTTCCACAGGTGCAGCAAGTAATATTATCCTCAAATTTAGACTTCCCTACGGGTAATATAAGAACTAGAGATCAAAAAATTCTTATTCGATTAGCTGGAAAATATAAAAATGTTGACGAACTACGAAACCTTATTGTGTCTTCAAAGAATGGAGTTCAAGTTAGACTGCAGGATATTGCTGATGTTCAGGATAGTCAAAAGATTGCAGAAAAAATAGCTCGAGTCGATCAAAAAAGTTCTATTATTTTACAAATTATAAAGCAATCTGATGCCAATGCTGTAGCCGTAAGTGAGGAGTTGCTAAAAACCATCACTAAATTAGAAACCGATTACAAAACTAGCCAACTGAAACTAAATGTAGCAAAGGACACTACTGTTTTTACATTAGAAGCTGCAGACTCTGTAGTTCATGATTTATTGATTGCAGTGTTACTTGTAGCATTTGTGATGTTATTTTTCTTGCATAGTATTAGAAACTCTCTGATTGTAATGGTTTCTATTCCGGCATCGTTAATCTCAACATTTATTGGAATATACCTGTTGGGATACACCCTAAACCTGATGAGTTTATTAGGATTATCGCTGGTTGTAGGTATTTTAGTCGATGATGCGATTGTTGTTCTAGAAAATATTTACAGGCATATGGAGATGGGGAAGAACCGAGTGCGTGCAGCCTACGACGGAACTGCCGAAATTGGTGGGACGGTAACTTCTATCACCTTAGTAATTGTGGTGGTGTTTCTACCAATCGCGCTGAGTTCTGGTTTAGTTTCAAACATAATTACACAATTTTGTGTTACTGTAATTATTTCGACATTGTTTTCGTTATTAGCCTCTTTTACAATAATTCCGTGGTTGTCTTCTCGTTATGGAAAACTGGAACATATAGAAGGTAAAAACCTTTTTGGAAGAATTATTCTTGGATTCGAAAGCTATTTGACACGTTTTATAAACTGGGTTTCTGGTTTATTAACATGGTCCTTGGATCACTATAAAACAACATTAGCAATTGTTCTGTTACTGTTTTTTAGTTCTATAGCGCTTATTCCAGCAGGTTTTATTGGTGGGGAGTTTTTTGCATCTTCGGATAGCGGCGAGTTTTTAGTTCAAATTGAGATGCCAAAAGATGCTTCTTTAGAACAGACCAACTTTATGACACAAAAAGCGGAAGCATTTTTAAAAACCCAAGAGTATGTGCAAACACAAATTACTACTGTAGGTCAAACTAGTGAAGGACTAGGGTCTTCACAAGCAACTGCTTACAAAGCTGAAATTGACGTGAAAATGGTTGACCAGAAAGACCGTACCGATGGTGCCTCAGTGTATGCCGCAAAAATAAAGCGTAAACTTCAAAATGTACTAGTTGGGGCCAAAGTGAAAACTGTCCCCGTAGGTATATTAGGAACAGCTGAAGATGCTACACTAGGGTTGATAGTAACCGGTTCGTCACTAGAAAGCGCTATGGCTTTTGCAAAGCTGGCTCAAGCAGAGTTATACAAAATACCTGGTGCAACAGAAATTAAACTATCTGTTGAAGCAGGAAATCCTGAAATTAATGTTAAAGTAGATCGGGACAAAATGGCTTCACTCGGACTTTCACTACAGACAGTGGGAATGACAATGCAAACCGCCTACAGTGGAAATACTGATGGCAAATTTAGAGCTGGAGAATATGAATATGACATTAACATTAAATACAATGCATTTGACAGAAAAAGCATGAACGATGTTAGTAATCTGATTTTCATGAACGACAGAGGAGAGCAAATAAAACTTTCACAATTTGCAAGTATAAAAGAAGGCTCTGGACCTAGCCAATTAGAACGTAGAGACAAAACAGCTTCGGTTACAGTAAAAGGTCAAAATGTAGGAGTTCCCGCGGGAACTATCGTAGGCCAATGGCAAGAAAAAATTGATAAACTCGAAAAGCCAGCTGATGTGAATTACATCTGGGGAGGAGATCAAGAGAACCAAAGTGAAGGTTTTGGAACATTAGGTATCGCCTTATTGGCTGCTATTATACTTGTGTACCTTATAATGGTTGGATTGTATGACAGTTTTGTACACCCATTTGTGGTATTGTTTGCCATTCCACTTTCTTTCATTGGAGCCTTATTAGCCTTAGCTTTAACTAACAATACTTTAAATATATTTACCATCCTTGGTATAATTATGCTGATTGGTTTGGTCTGTAAAAATGCGATTATGTTAGTCGATTATACGAATCAGCGAAGAGCAGCGGGAGAAACGATAAGAACAGCTTTAATTCAAGCTAATCATGCTCGTCTTCGCCCCATTCTAATGACAACTATAGCAATGGTCTTCGGTATGTTCCCGATCGCATTAGCTACAGGCGCAGGCGCTGAATGGAAAAATGGTTTGGCTTGGGTAATCATTGGTGGGTTAATCAGTTCCCTTTTCCTTACTTTAATAGTCGTACCTGTTATCTATGAAATAATGGAGAAGTTAATTCACAAGCTTACAAAGGGAAAAGAAACAGATTATGAAGCTTTGATGGTAGAAGATTATGAGCATAAAGCACTAAATGAGGATAAACTAAATGCTGAACCTAAGCTATAATTATAAGTTCAAAACAAAAAAAGCTGCCTATCCAAGCACAGGATAGGCAGCTTTTTAATTTAAAAATGGTACTTGACATGTTATTAGTGCCAATAAAAAAGGCTTCCGTATCACGGAAGCCTTTTTTAATAAAGTAAATTTGACTAATCAATATTAGCTATTGCGTCACGTTTCCAGTTTTTTACTGCGGCAACTCTGTTGTCAGAATAGTCCACTTCGCTTAGAACTGAATCATTCCAGAAAAACCACTTTCCTACTTTTTGTCCTTTGTTGTATTCTGCAACAGCGGTCTTATTACCATTTACATCATAAGAAACCCATTTTCCTTGTAGTTTCCCATCTTCATAAAACCCTTCTTGCTTTACCTGACCATCATCGTAAAGAAAAGTAGCCTTAACGTAGTTTCCAACTACTTCTAATTTTGGTTTTACATTAGTGTTTTGAGCGAAAATCATTCCTGTGATTAACATTGTACCGATAACTATATATTTTTTCATCTTGATAGGTTTTTAATTGTTTGCTCTACAAATATATACAATGTTTTTACATTAAAAAAACGATTTGGTAACAATTTGGTAACATTGGACTAAAATTTAACATTTGAGATTCAAAACATATCTATTTTACCAAAGTAATAAACCGGTTTTCTCAATTCATTGTTCATAATAAGTTATAAATTTGCAGCCAAGTCCAAAGGGCCAAAACATAGAATAACCTAAATTTTTGATAATGTATAGAAGTCATAATTGCAGCGAATTAAACGCATCACATATAAACTCTGAGGTAACACTTGCTGGTTGGGTTCAGAAATCTCGTGATAAAGGTTTTATGAATTGGATTGATTTGAGAGATCGTTACGGAATTACACAATTGATTTTCGACGAAGGTCGCACCGAAAAAACGGTGTTTGAGCTGGCTAAGACTTTAGGTCGTGAATTCGTGATTCAGGTAAAAGGAACGGTAATCGAGCGTGAAGCTAAAAACAAAAACATCCCCACTGGCGAAATTGAACTTTTAGTGACTGAACTAAACATATTAAACGCTGCCTTGACTCCTCCTTTTACAATTGAAGATGACACGGATGGCGGAGAAGACATAAGAATGAAATACCGTTACTTAGACATAAGAAGAAATCCGGTGAAAAATAGTTTGCTGTTTCGACACAAAGTAGCAATGGAAGTACGTAAATACCTTTCGGACCTTGATTTTTGCGAAGTAGAAACACCCTACTTAATAAAATCTACTCCAGAAGGGGCAAGAGATTTTGTTGTCCCTTCTCGAATGAATGCAGGCCAATTTTATGCTTTACCACAATCACCACAAACATTCAAGCAATTATTGATGGTTGGCGGCATGGACAAATACTTCCAAATCGTGAAATGTTTTCGTGATGAAGATTTGCGCGCAGACAGACAACCCGAATTTACACAGATCGATTGCGAAATGGCATTTGTGGAACAAGAGGATATTTTAAATGTATTTGAAGGATTAACTAGACATCTTTTAAAAGAGATAAAAGGAATAGAAGTGGATAAATTCCCTCGTATGACCTATGAACATGCCATGAAAACCTATGGTAATGATAAACCAGACATTCGTTTCGGAATGGAATTTGGTGAATTGAATGAAGTGGCCAAAAACAAAGACTTCCCCGTATTCAATGTTGCTGAATTAGTTGTTGGAATTGCCGTTCCTGGCGGAGGAAGTTACACAAGAAAAGAAATAGATGCTCTTATTGACTGGGTAAAACGCCCTCAAGTAGGCGCTTCCGGAATGGTTTACGTAAAATGTAACGAAGATGGATCTTACAAATCATCGGTGGATAAGTTTTACAATCAAGACGATTTATCGAATTGGGCAAAAACAACCGGAGCAACAGCTGGCGACATGATTTACGTGTTGTCCGGTCCTGCCGATAAAACAAGATCCCAATTAAGTGCTTTGCGAATGGAATTGGCAACACGTTTAGGATTACGAAACCCAGCCGAATTTGCCCCTTTATGGGTAGTTGATTTCCCATTACTAGAATTTGACGAAGAAAGTGGTCGTTATCACGCAATGCATCATCCCTTTACCTCCCCAAAACCAGAGGACATGCATTTATTAGAGACAAATCCAGGAAAAGTTCGTGCCAATGCATATGACATGGTTTTGAACGGAAATGAAATTGGAGGAGGCTCTATTCGTATTCATGATAAAGCAACTCAGCAGCTAATGTTTAAATATTTAGGGTTTACTGAAGAAGAAGCCAAAGCACAATTTGGATTCTTAATGGATGCGTTCCAATTTGGAGCACCTCCACATGGAGGTTTAGCATTTGGTCTGGATCGATTAGTGGCTATCTTAGGTGGTCAAGAAACCATCCGTGACTTCATTGCATTCCCTAAAAATAATTCTGGAAGAGATGTAATGATAGATGCGCCATCAGTAATTGACGAATCCCAATTAAAAGAGCTTCACATAAGATTAAATCAAGGCAGTTAATCGGAGATATTTACCGGAAAACGTTGAATATCAATTATTTTAATAAAAAAATTCACATTGATAGTATTCGTGTTATATTATATATTATATTTGCCCATTATAAATTATTATTACTATTACAATGCGTACAGGTACAGTTAAATTTTTCAATGAGTCAAAAGGTTACGGATTCATTACAGACGAAGAAACAGGAAAAGACATTTTTGTTCATGCATCAGGAATCAACGCGGAAGAATTACGCGAAGGTGACAGAGTTAGTTATGAAGAAGAAGAAGGAAGAAAAGGGAAAGTTGCTGCGAAAGTAGCAGTTATCTAAGCAAAAAATTCATTTTTTGCCTACGAATGTTTAAAACGTTTCGATTTATTTCGAAACGTTTTTTTTGGTTATACCCGAAATCACAAATGATAAAAGCCAATTCAAAGCGCTTATCCATAATCATTAAAAATTACGAGTTAATTTTCTTTTCAATCTAACTATATTTCGACTTACACTTGTGTTTTAAATCCTTGAAACCTATCTTTGTCGCTTATTTTAGCCTAAAAACACTTTAATTATGCAATCTGATCAATTAAATTATATCCCTATTTTATTACAGTTTTTATTAGCTGCTGGATTTGTTGTCGGAACCATTATCGTTTCAGGTAAGTTAGGGCCTAAAAGAAAATCAGAAATTAAAGGTAAAAACTTTGAATGCGGCGTTGAAGGTATAGGAAATGCTCGTATTCCATTCTCAGTAAAATACTTTCTTGTTGCCATATTGTTTGTATTGTTTGATGTCGAGGTAATTTTTCTTTATCCTTGGGCAATCAATTTTAAAGAATTAGGAATGGAAGGCATGGTAAAAATGGTCATATTTATGGTTCTCCTTTTGGTGGGGTTTTTCTACATTATCAAAAAGAAAGCACTAGAATGGGAATAAGAAATTATTATAAACATTGAATTGAAATCAACTTATATGGTTAACGATTCAAATTTTCTAATTCAAAATATAAAACGATGAGTAATTCAAGTATAAAAATAGTTGAGCCGCCAGACGGTGTTGTTGGAGAAGGATTTTTCGCCACAACACTAAATGATGTTGTAGGTATGGCTCGCGCCAATTCACTTTGGCCATTGCCATTTGCAACTTCTTGTTGCGGTATTGAGTTCATGGCTACCATGGCCTCACATTATGACTTAGCTAGATTTGGATCTGAACGTGTTAGTTTTTCTCCCCGTCAAGCGGATATGTTAATGGTAATGGGAACTATTTCTAAAAAAATGGCCCCTATTTTACGCCAGGTATACGAGCAAATGTCAGAACCAAGATGGGTTATAGCTGTGGGCGCTTGTGCTTCCTCAGGAGGTATTTTCGACACCTACTCTACTCTTCAAGGAATTGACAAGGTTATACCGGTTGACGTTTACGTGCCAGGGTGCCCTCCTAGACCGGAGCAAATAGTAGATGGAGTAATGAAATTACAAGAATTAGTTAGAACGGAAAACGTAAGACGAAGAAGTTCACCTGAATACCAAGAATTATTGGCATCTTATAATATCAAATAACATCATGGCATTAGAAAACACAGTAATTCAAGATAAATTAACAGCAGCGTTTGGCGAAAATGTGCTTCACTTCAAGCAAGAAAAAGATATCTTTTCGTTTGAAATTCCTGCTGACAAAATTACAGCGATTGTTCTCTTTTTAAAAAATGACCCTTTACTACGTTTTAATTTTTTGACTGACTTGTGTGGAATACATTATCCTGATAATGAAGTTGACCGACAATTTACAATCGTATATCATCTGCACAATTGGTATGAAAACAAACGTATAAAAATCAAAACATATATCAGTGGTGAAAAGCCAGAGATAAAAACCATCTCTAACATTTTCCTCTGTGCAAACTGGATGGAAAGAGAGACCTATGATTTTTACGGTGTAGATTTTATTGGACACCCACAATTAAAGCGTATTTTGAACATGGATGAAATGGTTTCGTTTCCGATGCGCAAAGAATTTCCTATGGAAGATGGCGGACGAACGGATAAAGACGATCGCTTTTTCGGCAGAACAATCGACAATTGCTAAAAATAGAATTTATAATTTTTCACATTCAATAAATGTCAGAACTATTATTGCCACCAGAGCATCGCTATGCTAAAATAATGAAAGAGAAGCTAAATGAAGATGGAAGCGAACTTTCCATATTAAATTTAGGTCCTACTCATCCTGCTACGCACGGAATTTTCCAAAACGTTTTATTGATGGACGGGGAACGTATTTTAGAAGCCGAACCAACCATTGGTTATATACACCGCGCTTTTGAAAAAATTGCAGAAAACCGACCTTTTTACCAAATAACTCCACTTACAGACCGAATGAACTATTGCTCATCTCCCATCAATAATATGGGATGGTGGATGACTTTAGAAAAACTACTCGATGTTGAAGTACCAAAACGTGCTCAGTATTTACGAGTTATTGTGATGGAATTAGCAAGAATTACGGATCATCTTATCTGTAATTCTATTTTAGGAGTTGATACTGGTGCTTACACTGGATTTCTCTATGTTTTTCAGTTTAGAGAAAAAGTATATGAGATTTATGAAGAAATTTGTGGCGCTCGACTAACTACTAATATGGGAAGAATTGGTGGTTTCGAAAGGGATTGGTCACCAGAAGCTTTTAGAAAATTAGATGTGTTTTTAGAAGAATTTCCAGTAGCTTGGAAAGAATTCGAAAATTTATTTGAAAGAAATAGAATTTTCATGGACCGAACAATAAATGTAGGTTCAATATCTGCTGAACAAGCAATTTCTTATGGTTTTACAGGACCTAACTTACGTGCAGCAGGGGTTGATTACGATGTACGTATTGCACAGCCTTACAGCTCTTATGACGATTTCGATTTTATAATACCTGTTGGAACATCGGGAGATACCTATGATCGTTTTTGCGTACGTAACGCCGAAGTTTGGCAAAGCATAAGTATAATTCGTCAAGCTTTAGAAAAAATGCCTGAGGGAAATGAATTTCATGCTGACGTTCCTGACTATTACTTACCTCCAAAAGAAGATGTATATACGAGTATGGAGTCTTTGATATACCACTTCAAAATTGTAATGGGCGAAATTCCTATTCCAGTTGCGGAAATATACCATCCTGTTGAGGGAGGAAATGGAGAATTAGGCTTCTATTTAGTAACTGACGGGAGTCGTACTCCGTATAGGCTACATTTTAGGAGACCTTGTTTTATTTACTATCAAGCATACCCCGATATGATAAAAGGAGCATTGCTATCCGATGCGATTGTAATCTTATCAAGTTTAAATGTAATCGCCGGAGAGTTAGACGCATAATACTTTCAGACTACTGAATCCTGTGCAACTAGTTGTTGATTTTAAATATAGGCGCCAGCAAACTGGCAAAGCATTTCAGATTTAAAAAAACTTTGTGCATTTCTGCCTTTGTGGCAAATATTATAAAAATGGAAAGAACTCAAGATAAGCAAGTAATAAATATTACAGAATCATTGATGAACCGCATCAACGAATTAATAAGCCACTATCCCGCCGATAAAAGAAAATCAGCGATGTTGCCCGTTTTACATGAAGTCCAAGATGCTCATGACAACTGGTTGAGCACTGAATTAATGGACAAAGTAGCTGAAATCATTCAAGTATTACCAATTGAGGTATATGAGGTGGTTTCTTTCTATACTATGTACAATCAAAAACCAGTCGGTAAATTTCTGTTTGAGTTTTGTCAAACATCGCCCTGTTGCTTAAACGGAACGGAAGATTTAATGGATTACACTTGTGAGAAACTAGGTGTACAAATGGGCGAAATTACAGCAGACGGACTTTTTGAAGTAAAAGGAGTAGAATGTTTGGGAGCATGCGGTTATGCCCCGATGATGCAGTTAGGTGATTTCTACAAAGAGCATCTTACACAAGAAAAAATCGATCAATTAATCACTGATTGTAAAGACGGAAAAGTAATACTACAAGATTCATAATATGTCAAAGAAGATATTGTTAGATAAAATCAACATTCCAGGTATTAAAACCTATGAAGTATACCGTAAAAACGGTGGTTACGCTTCAGTGGAAAAAGCTATGAAAGCGATGACTCCTGACGAAGTGGTCGAGCAAGTTAAAGCATCTGGACTCCGCGGTCGTGGTGGTGCTGGTTTCCCTGCTGGATTAAAATGGAGCTTTATTGATAAAAAATCCGGAAAACCGAGACATTTGGTTTGCAACGCAGATGAATCTGAACCAGGTACCTTCAAGGATCGATACTTGATGGAATTTATTCCTCATTTATTAATTGAAGGAATGATCACTTCTAGTTTTGCCTTGGGTGCTAACCTATCTTATATCTACATTCGTGGAGAGTACATGTGGGTTTATAAAATTCTAGAAAGAGCCATTGCTGAAGCGAAAGCTGCAGGCTGGTTGGGTAAAAATATATTGGGAACAGGATACGACTTAGAACTGTATGTTCACATTGGTGCCGGTGCTTACATCTGTGGTGAAGAAACCGCCTTGATTGAATCATTGGAAGGGAAAAGAGGGAACCCTCGTATCAAGCCTCCATTCCCTGCAGTTTCAGGTTTATGGTCAAACCCTACCGTGGTAAATAACGTTGAAACAATTGCATCAGTGCCATGGATTGTAAATAATTCAGGTGATGATTATGCTAAAATAGGAATCGGAAGATCTACGGGAACAAAATTAATTTCGGCTTCAGGACATGTAAAAAATCCTGGTGTTTACGAAATTGAGTTAGGACTAAGTGTTTATGAGTTCATGAACTCAGATGAATATTTAGGCGGAATGAGCTCTGACCGACCTTTGAAAGCGCTAGTGCCCGGAGGTTCATCAGTGCCAATTTTACCAGCTGATTTAATATACAAAACAGCAAACGGAGATGACCGTTTAATGACATATGAATCCTTAAGTGACGGTGGATTTGCAACAGGATCGATGTTAGGTTCTGGCGGTTTCATAGTATATAATGACACTTCTTGCATCGTACGTAATACTTGGAACTTTGCTCGTTTTTATCATCACGAAAGCTGTGGACAATGTTCACCTTGTCGTGAAGGTACAGGCTGGTTAGAAAAAGTACTACACCGAATCGAAAACGGTCACGGACGTGAAGAAGACATTGATCTATTATGGAGTATTCAGAGTAAAATTGAAGGAAACACAATTTGTCCACTTGGCGACGCGGCTTCATGGCCAGTAGCAGCAGCAATTCGTCACTTTAGAGAGGAATTTGAATATCATGTTCGTTTCCCAGAAAAAATAAAAAATAGGAACCATTTTGTTGCCGAGCCTTTTGAAAAAGTAAAGCATTTAGTTTCTAAAGTAATCGTATAAGTTGAGTCGAAAGTTAAAAAGCTAAACGTTGTAAAGCGTTTGAAATTAAGGCATAAAAAAAATGAAAGTAACAATAGACGGTCAAGCAATTGAAGTAGAACAAGGAACAACCATTCTACAGGCAGCACGGATGATAGGTGGAGAATCCGTACCACCAGCAATGTGTTATTACTCTAAATTAGAAGGAAGCGGAGGAAAATGCCGTTGCTGTTTAGTGGAAGTCGCTAAAGGAAGTGATGCAGATTCACGACCAATGCCAAAACTTATGGCTTCCTGCGTTACCGGCTGCATGGACGGTATGGAGGTTAACAGCAAATCTTCGGACAGAGTTAAGGAAGCTCGAGAATCAGTAACCGAATTTTTATTGATTAATCACCCCCTCGATTGCCCAGTATGTGATCAAGCGGGAGAATGTGATTTACAAGATCTGAGTTTCGAACACGGAAAAGGTAAAAGTAGATTTGTAGAAGATAAAAGGACTTTTGAACCTGAAGATATTGGACCAAATATTCAATTGCATATGAATCGCTGTATCCTTTGCTATCGTTGTGTCATGGTTGCTGATCAATTGACAGACAATCGTGTACATGGTGTGATGGATAGAGGAGATCATTCTAATATTTCGACTTGCATTTCTAAAGCGATCGACAACGAGTTTTCAGGAAATATGATTGACGTTTGCCCAGTAGGTGCGCTAACCGATAAAACATTCCGATTTAAATCACGCGTTTGGTTCAATAAACCATATACTGCACACAGAGATTGTGATAAATGTTCTGGTAAAACAACCCTTTGGATGTTTGGAGGCGAAATTCAAAGGGTGACAGGACGTAAAGACGTGTATCATGAAGTTGACGAATTTATATGTAACGGATGTCGTTTTGACCACAAAGACCCCATTCACTGGGTTATTGAAGGTCCAAGAGCTTTTGACAAAGACTCCGTTATCAATCAAAATAATTATACTCAAAAATTAGAACCAGTTATAATCGATACCGAAGATTTTATATTAAAAGGGAGAGAACAAGACCGTTTAAAAATAAGTATGCCAGCTATCCCCTTGAATAAGGAAGAAACAGAAGATTTTAAACTTGGTAACATTTAGAATATGGATAGTAGTATAATTATAGAGAAAAGTGTCATTATCTTAGTGGTTTTTGGAATCACTATGTTAATGGCAATGTATTCCACTTTAGCTGAAAGAAAAGTAGCCGCTTGGCTTCAAGATCGTGTTGGTCCAAACCGAGCAGGTAAAGGTGGTTTATTACAGCCTCTTGCAGATGGATTAAAATTGTTTGCCAAAGAAGAATTTGAACCTGATACCCCAAACCGATTTTTGTTTTTTACTGGTCCCGCGATTGCCATGACTACCGCTTTAATGACAAGTGCTGTGATACCTTGGGGTGATCGATTCCATCTTTTCGGTAAGGATATCATATTACAGGCAACTGACATAGATGTTGCTTTACTATATCTTATTGGGGTAATGTCAATAGGTGTTTACGGAATTATGATTGGTGGATGGGCTTCTAATAATAAATTCTCGCTAATTGGTGCTGTACGTGCCGCTTCTCAAATGATCTCATACGAAGTAGCGATGGGCCTTTCATTAATAGCCTTATTAATGATGACCGGAACCTTAAGTTTACGAGAAATCTCTGCGCAACAGTCTGGAATGAACTGGAATGTTTTTTACCAACCATTATCGTTCCTAATATTTTTAATCTGTGCGTTTGCAGAGACTAATCGAACTCCCTTTGATTTAGCAGAATGTGAAACCGAATTAATTGGTGGATACCATACGGAGTATTCCTCTATGAAGATGGGTTTCTATTTATTTGCTGAATACGCCAACATGTTTATCTCTTCCACTATTCTTGCTGTTTTATTCTTTGGTGGCTATAACTACCCAGGAATGAGTTGGGCAGTAGAAAACTGGGGTGTAAACCTGGCCAATATATTAGGTATTGTCGCCTTATTTGTAAAAATATGCGGCTTCATTTTCCTTTATATGTGGGTGAGATGGACTATCCCAAGATTTAGATACGACCAGCTGATGCATTTGGGATGGAGGGTATTAATACCACTATCTATCGTAAATATCATTATAACGGGAATTGTGATGTTGAGAGCAGAAATAGCAATTTACTTAGGATTTTAAATAGCACTTACAAATGTCTAAGCCTGATCGCAGTGAAAACCGCATCTCGCTTACTATACTAAGATGAACTTTAACGAAAAGCAGAAATAGCTTCAAAAAAATAAAAAATGTCGATAGAAACCATATCCTTATCTGGACGAAAAAAAGTAGTCTCTCACAAAGAGATGTCTTTTTTAGAAAGAATGTATCTACTTGCGATTGTCAAGGGAATGATAATCACAATTAAACATTTGTTTACAAGAAAAGTTACAATTCAATACCCTGAACAGGTACGTGAAAGAAGTCCAGTTTACCGTGGTCAACACCAATTAAAACGTGACGAACAAGGTAGAGAAAACTGCACCGCCTGCGGATTATGCGCTTTATCATGTCCGGCGGAAGCAATTACCATGACAGCGGCGGAACGCAAGCCGGATGAAAAACACCTTTACAGAGAAGAAAAATATGCCTCGATATATGAGATAAATATGTTGCGTTGTATTTTTTGCGGTTTATGTGAAGATGCCTGTCCAAAAGATGCTGTTTATTTGACGACTTCTAAAGAATTAGTTGCATCAAGTTACGAAAGAGAAGATTTTATTTATGGGAAGGATAAATTGGTAATGCCTTTAGATATCGCAATGAAAAATGCACAACTTAAAAACGCTAACTAATGTCAACTATGCTTATCATTTTTTGTGTACTAGGAGCTGTCACTATAGCTACTGCATTTTTAACTATATTTAGTAGAAACCCAATACACAGCGCCTTATATCTTGTCATTTGCTTCTTTACAATAGCGGGTCATTATCTGCTATTGAACTCTCAATTTCTTGCCATTGTACACATTATTGTCTACTCTGGAGCAATTATGATCTTATTTTTAATTCACCATAATGTTGATGAACCTCAATAAAGAAAATGAAGTTCACAAACCCCAGAATTACAAGACTAGGAGCGATTGTTTCTTTTTGCTTGATAAACTGTCGTTTTAATTTTGGTCTTCATCAACTCAAAACCTATCGTTGGAGAATACATAAGTACTGGAGAAGATTACCAATCTATAAAAGTTTTAGGAAAAGTACTTTTAAACGAATACATGGTTCCTTTCGAATTTGCATCAATATTGCTACTAGTGGCAATGATTGGAACTGTTCTATTGTCTAAAAAAGAAAAAAACAGAGAAATAACATGAACAATATTTTAAATGAAATAGGAATCGAAAACTACATTTTCCTTTCTACGATTCTTTTTTGTATTGGGGTCTTTGGCGTATTATACAGGCGAAATGCAATTATCGTATTTATGTCTGTAGAAATTATGCTTAATGCAGTCAATCTTTTGTTTGTTGCTTTTTCAACCTATCATCAGGATGCACAAGGACAAATTTTCGTGTTTTTTTCAATGGCCGTAGCTGCTGCAGAAGTTGCCGTAGGATTAGCCATTCTAGTTTCGATATTTAGAAATTTAGGTTCGATTGATATCAATAATTTAAAAAACTTAAAAGGATAAATTTCAATGGATACAAGTTTAACTTTACTATTATTATTAGCTCCTTTTTTAGGGTTTTTATTTAATGTTTTCTTCGGCAAAAGTGTTGGGAAATCAGCTTCCGGAATTATAGGAACACTTACTGTCGCAGTTTCATTTGCAGCTTCTGTCTATTTTTTCATGCAGATTAACCAAACGCAACAAATCATACGTATTTCTTTATTTGATTGGATTGAAATTAGTAATTTCAAGGTCGATTTTGGCTTTCTTTTAGACCAATTATCAATTCTATGGTTGCTTTTCGTTACAGGTATTGGTTCGTTAATTCACATGTACTCGATCAGCTACATGAGTGATGATGAAAATATGCATAAGTATTTTGCTTATTTGAATCTGTTTATATTTTTCATGATCACTTTAGTGATTGGAAGTAACCTATTGGTATTATTCATCGGTTGGGAAGGTGTAGGACTTTGTTCATATCTTCTTATCGGCTTCTGGCATAAAAATCAAGAGTTTAATGACGCAGCTAAGAAAGCATTCATTATGAATAGAATTGGTGATCTTGGATTGCTAATCGGGATATTCATCATTGGTTCCTTATTTTCAACTGTAGATTATGATACTCTGAAAACCGCTATTGCTGGCGCTACCGACCTCAACATGTATTGGATTTCTGCTGCAGCTTTTGCTTTATTCATCGGAGCTTGCGGAAAATCAGCACAAATTCCATTATACACCTGGCTGCCTGATGCCATGGCAGGTCCTACACCAGTTTCGGCATTAATACATGCTGCGACCATGGTAACTGCAGGTGTCTTTATGATTACGCGATTAAATTATTTATTTGATTTAGCTCCAGACGTTCAAAATATAATTGCTATCGTTGGTTCTGTTACTGCCTTGGTAGCTGCAACTATTGCATTGGTTCAAACCGATATCAAAAAAGTACTAGCCTACTCTACTGTATCTCAACTAGGTTTAATGTTCTTGGCCTTAGGTTTAGGTGCATACGAAGTAGCGGTTTTCCATGTTATCACACATGCGTTCTTTAAAGCTTGTTTGTTCTTGGGCTCCGGTTCAGTAATACACGCTTTACATGGTGAACAAGATATGCGCAAAATGGGTGGTTTGAAAAAAGTTATGACTATTACCTTTGTAACTTTCTTAATCTCTTCATTAGCAATTTCAGGAATACCTCCTTTTTCAGGGTTCTTCTCGAAAGATGAAATCTTAATGGTCGCCTTTGAGCACAACAAAATACTTTGGTTCATCGCTTCATTGGCATCGCTGATGACGGCATTCTATATGTTCCGTTTATTATATCTTACTTTCTTCAAAGAATTTAGAGGTACTGCAGAACAAAAAAGTCATTTGCATGAAAGTCCTGCCCTAATTACATTCCCGCTAGTTGTATTGGCCATACTGGCAACCTTGGGAGGATTGATAAGTTTACCAACAAATAGTTGGTTGAATAATTACCTAGCGCCATTATTCACAAAAGCCGCTACCGAAGAGCACCACTTTGGAACATCAGAATATATGTTGATGTTAGTTGCCGTAATTGGAGGATTAGTTGGAATTGGAATTGCATATTCAAAATACATCAAACAGAGCCTCGTTCCTGAAGAAGATGAAAAAATCACTGGTTTTGCTAAAGTGCTTTACAATAAATACTATGTTGATGAAATTTATGATTCCATTTTCGTGAAATCAATAAATGGATTGTCAAAATTCTTTAGAGATAATGTAGAAACCACTTTATCATCTTTAGTTTTAGGATTAGGAAAAGTAACCAACGAAATAGGTTTTCAAGGAAAAAAATTACAAAGCGGAAGCATAGGCTTTTATCTTTTCGCTTTTGTTTTAGGCATTTGTGCCATCATAACCTATTTATTTTTAGCTCAATAATTTTATACTATGAATGTATCTCTCATATTAATTATACTTTTAGTTGGCGCATTTGCGACTTATATCGCTGGTGACAAACTGGCTTCAAAAGTGGCTTTGTTCTTTGGAATATCAGCTCTAGGATGTTCGATTGTATTGTTAAACCATTTTAATTTGGGTGAAAACATTAGCTTTTTGAGCCAATGGATCAACCAACCCAATGTTTCATTTGCATTAAAGGCCGATGGACTGTCTATCGCCATGCTATTATTGACTACGGCATTAACACCAATCATTATTTATACCTCATTTGGGAACGACTATAAAAACTCAAAATCATTCTACTCTTTAATTCTATTTATGTCTTTTGCAATGGCGGGAACTTTCTTGGCGGCAGACGGACTTTTATATTACATCTTCTGGGAATTGTCTTTAATACCAATTTACTTTATCGCTTTAATATGGGGTAACGGAGATGATGAAGAACGTAAAAAAGCAGTGGTAAAATTCTTTATCTACACGCTAGCAGGTTCATTGTTTATGCTTATTGCATTTATATATCTATTTCAAAAAGCAGGAAGCTTCTTGATTGAGGATCTATACAACTTGAACTTATCAACAACGGAACAACTATGGATATTCCTAGCTTTCTTTTTAGCTTATGCTATTAAAATTCCAATTATTCCTTTCCATACCTGGCAAGCAAACGTGTACCAAAAAGCACCAGCTGTAGGTACAATGTTACTTTCTGGAATTATGTTGAAAATGGGGCTTTACAGTATCATTCGCTGGCAGTTGCCAATCGCTCCTCTAGCAGCAAAAGAATACATGTATATCTTTATTAGCCTTGGAATTGCCGGAGTAATTTATGGGTCTATCGTCGCATTGATACAAAAAGATTTGAAGAAATTATTGGCTTACTCTTCATTAGCACACGTCGGACTGATTGCAGCAGGAACTTATACACTGACAATTGATGGATTACGCGGCGCGGTTTTACAAATGATTGCACACGGATTTGTAGTAGTTGGATTGTTCTTTATCTCTGAAATCATTTTTAGAAGATATGAAACGAGGACAATTGCTGAAATGGGGGGTATTCGTACCCAATCACCAAAATTCGCTTCGATGTTCTTGCTTTTAGTATTGGCATCAGTAGCATTACCTACCACTTTTAACTTCGTTGGCGAGTTTACCGTATTATATAGCCTTTCTCAAATTAATGTTTGGTTTGCCTTTTTAGGTGGAACAACAATTATATTAGGTGCTTACTATATGTTGAAAATGTACCAGCAAGCTATGCTGGGAGAAACAAATACAAAAGTATTTGCTGATGTAACTTTCAAAGAAGGATTT
The DNA here is from genome assembly GCA_937773775.1 of uncultured Flavobacterium sp. Classification (GTDB taxonomy): domain Bacteria; phylum Bacteroidota; class Bacteroidia; order Flavobacteriales; family Flavobacteriaceae; genus Flavobacterium. The sequence goes on along the minus strand of CALJVL010000006.1, from coordinate 112,781 downwards.
GCTTTGGTTCTTATCCTCGCTGTATTATTCTTTTTCGGAATGTATCCTAAACCAATTACGGACTTGATCACACCAAGTCTTGAAGAGATTTTAACTCAAATTAATAGAATTAACTAGTCAAATAAAAAAAATGAATACATTAATAGCTATAATAGGATTAGGTGTTTTATGCCTTTTATTTGAAATTTTTGAATTAAGGAAAGCAATAGTCCCTGTAACAATTATTGGATTATTGGCGGTTCTTGGCCTGAACATATCTGAATTTAATTCTCCAGAAGCTTATTACAACAACATGATTATTGTCAATAAGTTTTCTACTGCATTCTCTGGTTTGTTTATCATATTAACCATATTCTTGGTGGCCTTGAGTCATAAAGTATATGAAAACCATCAAACTAAAATATCCGATTTCATCGCCATAAAATTGTTTTTACTGGCAGGAACGGTAGCCATGGTTTCTTTTGGAAACTTAGCGATGTTCTTCTTGGGAATCGAAGTGTTGTCTATTGCGCTATATATTTTGGCGGCTAGCAACCGATTGAGTGTCAAAAGTAATGAAGCAGGATTGAAATATTTCCTAATGGGATCTTTTGCTTCTGGAATAATCTTGTTTGGAATTTGTTTAATTTACGGAGCTATGGGAACATTTGATGTTACCGAAATAAGCGAATTGTCTCGTTCAGCCGAATTACCCGTTTGGTTTCCAATTGGGATTATTTTAGTAACTATCGGAATGTTTTTCAAAATTGCGGCTGTACCATTTCATTTCTGGGCTCCTGATGTTTACGAAGGTTCGCCGGCTTTGACAACTGCTTTAATGAGTACTTTAGCAAAAGTAGTAGCTATCGCAACCTTATTTAAATTATTGAACGTTATGAATGCAGACCTATCTGCTTCGTTCCAAATTATTGTTGTAATCATTTCTATGGCTTCAATGACCGTGGGTAACATTATGGCATTGCGTCAGGTTAATGTAAAACGTATGTTAGCATACTCTGGTATTTCGCATGCAGGATTTATGTTGATGACTTTGATAAGTGTAACCAATGCTGCAGGAAGTTTATTGTATTACACTTCGGCTTACGCCTTAGCTGGAATCGCTGCATTCAGCGTTATCCTTTATGTTTGTAAAGACAGTGAAAATGAAGACATCACAAATTTCCACGGATTAGGAAAAACTAACCCATTATTAGCCGCAATCCTAACTGCCTCTTTATTGTCTATGGCCGGTATACCGATATTCGCAGGATTTTTTGCAAAAATGGTTTTATTTAATCAAACGATTCAGGCTGGTTATATTGCTTTAGTTATAGTTGCTGTTATAAACTCTATTATAAGCGTAGGATACTACTTTAAATTGATTCTGGCGATGTACACCAAAGAACCTAATGAAGTCAGAACAGCAACTCCTTTTGTTATTTATGCAGTTGCCGTAATTGCAATTGTTTTGAATATTGCTTTGGGTTTATTTCCTTCTTTAGTTTTAGACCTGCTAGCATAACAATTCAACACGACACAATACGAAAACCCATCAATATAAATTTTGATGGGTTTTTTGCTTTTAAAGAAACCCATGTTCTTTGTACACTTTCCAATTCCCAATTAAAAGATAAACCCTGTAGAGTTCCCAAGAAGATTGATTACATTTGTATATACAAACAATTGAAAATCCAATAAATAGATACACAATGGAAAATAAATTAAAAATACAAATCTGGTCGGATATCATGTGTCCTTACTGTTACATAGGAAAAAGAAGAATTGAAGGGGCTCTAGCACAATTTGAACACAAAGATGCCGTTGAAATCGAATGGAAAAGTTTCCAGTTGGACTCCAGCTTTGTTGCATCGGAAGATGACGATATGGTTGAACACTTAGCAACAAAATACCAAAAAGACAAACTCTGGGCCCAAGAAATGATGGACAGCATGACGCAAAACGCCAAAAATTCAGGATTGGATTTTCATTTTGAAAAAGCCGTTATGGCCAATTCATTTAACGCACATCGTTTACTACATTTAGCTAAGAAACACAACTTATCAGACGAGCTGGAAGAATTGTTGTTTAAAGCCTATTTGACAGAAGGTAAAAACATAAATGATTTACTAAGCTTAAGCAAATTAGGATTAGAAGTAGGACTAGACATTAAAGAAATTGAAGCCGTTTTACAATCTAATGTTTACGCAAAAGAAGTACAAGAAGATATACTTGAAGCACAGTCAATCGGCGTTCAGGGCGTTCCATTCTTTGTCTTTGACAATAAATACGCAGTGTCTGGAGCCCAACACGTGGAAACTTTCGTGAAAACTTTAGAAAAAGTATGGGAAGAAGGCAAATTTATCTCGAAACCAACGCTCCTAAACACAACCGATGGAGATAGTTGCGGAATAGACGGATGTGACTAGACACAATCAGAGCTAACTTGATATAATTTTAAAACATGACTAAGAATAGTAAAATCATTCGATGGGGAATATTAGGATGCGGCGATGTTACCGAAATAAAAAGTGGTCCGGCATTCCAAAAAACAGAAGGCTTTAAAATTAAAGCTGTTATGAGGAGAGATGCTATTAAAGCTGCTGATTACGCGAAACGACATGGAATAACTAAGTACTATACTGATGCCGATGACTTAATCAATGATCCTGAAGTCGATGCCATTTACATTGCCACTCCTCCAGACACGCATAAATACTATGGACTAAAAGTAGCATTAGCGGGTAAAATATGTTGTATCGAAAAACCTTTGTCACCAAGTTATCAAGAAAGCTTAGCCATTTACGAAACTTTTAAAGAAAAAAACATCCCTTTATTTGTTGCTTATTACAGACGTAGCTTGCCACGCTTTTTACAAATAAAAACGTGGCTTGATTCAGGTAAAATCGGTGAAGTCAGACATATAAGGTGGCACTTAAGCAAGCCAACAACAAAACAAGATCTGTCTGGTAGCTATAATTGGAGAACAGATTCCAACATTGCAACAGCAGGGTATTTTGATGATTTGGCTAGTCATGGATTGGATTTATTTACCTTCTTACTAGGAGATATAAAAGAAGCTTCAGGAATAAGTTTAAACCAGCAAGGCTTATATTCTGCCAAAGATGCAGTATCGGCAAGTTGGCTCCATGAATCAGGAATTACAGGTTCCGGGAGTTGGAATTTTGGTTCTTATACTAGAGAAGACCTCGTTGAAATATACGGTAGTAAAGGGAAAATAACATTTTCCGTCTTCGAAAATGAACCACTATTGCTAAGAAATGATGAAGGTGAAACTAGACTTTTTATAGAACACCCAGAAAACATTCAATTACACCATGTGCAACAGATGCGCGAAAGCCTCACCTCTGACCATAAACATCCATCTAATGGAAAGACGGCAACCCATACCAGTTGGGTTATGGACAAAATTGTCGGGAATATATTATAAAAAGAAACAGCTCTAAAAATAGAGCTGTTTCTTACTACATGTTAATAAGTACCTAATTACTTAGAGCTAGCATTTTCAACAAAAATCTTATCGCCATAACTCATGACAAAAGTATATTGTTCATTGGCTAAATTTCTAATATCAAAATATTTAGAAATATGTTGCTCGTTTATCAAGGGACTAGTGTATACTACTTCATCAGCAGCATTGTAAATTTTAATACTCACTGGGCTATCAAACAAGTTAAAAATACTAAAAGAAACCAAACCATTCTTGTTAACTAATATAGGTTTATATGTCTCTTTAACTGCATTTTCGCCAAGAACTGCTGTTTGCCCTGTAATAGAAATTTCATATCTTGCAATTTTTGTGTCGGACTCTGCTACAAGAAAATAGGTTCCTTCAGGTAAAGCATTCAAATCATAAGTTCTATTGACACTTCCGTTAGAATTTAGATTTTCTGTATGAATTAGTTTGTTATCTAAATCAACAATTGACAACTCTACTTTACTTACCTCATTAAGAACAAAAGTCAATTTCATTCCTTGTACTTTTTTTACATCTAGAGAAAAGTCATTTCCTAATGCACTTACATTCATAACAGTCAATAGAGCTGCTACTACTAAACTAAATTTTAAAATATTTTTCATCATTGAAGTTTTAAATTTGTAATCCTTTTAACTATTACAAAATTAGACCAATCATTCCATTGCGTATAATGCAGGATTTTCACAATTATATGCTATTTTATCTTTAACGAAATCGATAAAGGTTAAAAACCTCAACAATTTCGCAGTATTATGTAAATTTGCATAAATTACAAATATATAGAATACGAGACCTATACTCCCTAACTTAGAAATCATAATTCCTTCTTTCGGTAGTTCATTTTCTATCAGTAAACACGAAGAAAACACTAATATTCACGCGAGCCACTGGCATTATCACCCAGAAATAGAATTGGTTTATATTAATGGGGGCTCAGGTAAACGACAAGTAGGCAGTCACGTATCTTATTATAACGATGGTGATTTAATACTAATAGGTAGTAACTTACCTCACTGTGGCTTTGCAGATGAGGAGACGGGAAATAAAAAAGAAACCGTTATACAAATGAAGCCTGACTTTCTTGGAAATGCTTTCTTTGATATTTCAGAAATGACAAATATTAGAAATTTATTCCGTCAGGCCAAACAAGGCATATCCTTTGCAGGAAAAACCAAAAAAATACTTGGAGAAAGAATCGAGGCACTCAACGAACAAACGCAACTAGAGCGACTTTTGAACATGCTATCAGTCTTAAACGAATTGGAATTATCAAAGGATAGTACAATTTTGAACGCTGAAGGCTTTTCCATGGAAATGCAAATGCAAGATAATGACCGTATGAACGTTGTCTATAATTATGTGAAAGATCATTTTCAAGAAAACATTAGCCTTGAAGAAATTTCGGAGCTCGTTTCCATGACTGTTCCTTCATTTTACAGATATTTTAAGAACATAACCAATGAAACCTTTACTAAATTCGTGAATGATTATCGATTGGTTCATGCATCAAAATTATTAGCCGAAAAACCCATCAGCATATCAGAAGTTTGCTACGAAAGTGGCTTTAACAACTTCGGACATTTCAATAAGTCATTTAAGGAGTTTACAGGTAAAAGCGCGTCACAATACCGTCAAGAACTGCGTTCTTATTTAAAATAATTACTCAGAAACATCAAAAAGTTTTGGAGTAAATACAAAAGGTCAAGAGGGAGAGTCACTACAAAAAACTACTTTTCAACAAATCCTTGAAATTAAGTTTTGCTACTCTATTATATGAAGGTCTATCTACTAATTTTGCAGGATTCACATTGTAGGTTGTATTAATTTCACCTCATCCTGTCAACCTGCTCTTCCGATGGTCTTCAAAAAACACTCATGACTTACCGATAAATAATGACAGCTGAATAATTTTAAAATGTGCTGAAAAACTATTGAAACCAACGTTACCACTGTTTCAACTAATATTAAGGCAACAGCTGAAATTCTTGCCAAAATAATTTTAAAAAACAAAAAGGGGCAAATTGAGAATAAACATGCATTAATTCTGTGAAATTCACTTTAGTATAAAACCAAAAAAACCGCTTCTTTAGAAGCGGTTTTTGTACCCGGAGCCGGAGTCGAAACCCCTCAATCGTGTCATTTTTTAAAACCCCCGAAATAATTACTAAAACCCTTTAAAAACCTAATAAATTCAACTGTTTAAAAGATTTGAAACGTTATATATTAATTGAACGAAATTGAATGAAATTGAATGAAAACTTAAAATAGTTTGGCAGCGGTTTGGCAACTTTGCATAATGTATTGTAAAATACATTATATTTGATTTGTTCAAAATTTCAAAAGCTCCAACTATGGCAACCGTCAATTTTAGATTAAGAAGTAAGGCCAATAAAAACGTTTCAATTAAAATCTACTTGTCCTTATGGCGTGGAAACGTCATAGAGATGAATACAGGATTTACAGTGAACCCAAAAGACTGGAGTAATGATACAAATCGCCCGAAACAAAACACAGCCGAAAATAAAGTAGTTTTTAACAACCTCAAAAAATTAGAATCATTCATTTTCCATAATCTTAACAAAGATTTGGGCGATAGCGTTGTAATTGATGCTTTTTGGCTCGATTCAAAAATAATTGAGTGTTTCAACCGTGTTGAGAAAACAGACACAGGACTAATTGTGAATTTTCTACAAGATCTTATAGATAATTCAAGTACTCGTAAAGTAAAAGTAAAAGGCGGGTATAAATTGGGGTTGTCAAAAAGCAGGAAAAATAGTTTTGAGTCAACAAAAAATATAATTAGAGAGTATCAAAGCAAAACAAAAAAACAAGTTAACTTCAATGACATTAACGAAACCTTTATTGATAAATTTACTGATTGGCTAATGAAAACAAAAAATTATGCAATTGCCACAGCATCCAAACATATTGCCAATGTAAAAACTGTTTGCAATGAGGCCGAAAGAAAAGGGGTCCAGGTAAATGCTTTTGCAAAACATATTGTTATTTTTTCTGAAAGAGATGAGGACAGATTTATACATACATTATCATTCGAAGAATTAGAAATTATTGGAACAGCGGAGATAACAAGCGAGGCGTACGACAACGCTCGTAAATGGCTTTTACTGGGATGCGAGTTTGCACAACGCGGACAGGATCTGGTTTTAATTAAGAAAGAAGACATCCGTTATAAATCTGGAAACATGTATTTAGACGTCATACAGCATAAAACAAAAAAGGCAGTTACTATTGGTATTATTGCACCGCATGTGATCCAAATAATAGAAAACGGTTACCCATATAAAATCAGCACTCAAAAATTAAACCTTTACATTAAAAAAGTTTGCGAAATTGCGAAAATAAATGTGATGACAGAAGGCAAAATATATAGTAAGCAGACAAAACGAAAAGAACTAGTTTTCTGTGAAAAGCATAAGTTGATCACGGTACATTCATTTAGAAGAAGTTTTTGCACTAATTACTATAAATTAATACCTACTCCTGTTCTCATGGGTATCAGTGGTCATTCTAAAGAGTCAATATTTTTAAAATATATAAACAAACCGGTAGACAAAGACGACAACGCTGATATATACATGAAGTTCTACGAAACAATTAATAAAGAAAAAAAACCTAAAATGGTATTATTACCTAACGGAACAGAAGACTAATACAAGCCTTGACAATACGATAACACTCCAAACATAAATCATTACTCAGTAATAATAAAAACGCTTCCTGATAGCAGGGATATAACTGCAGTAAGATTAATAGTATTTAATTTTAATTTTTAATTCATGCGAATGATTATATTTGATAAGTATATTTAGTACGCGCTATGAGGCAACCATGCAGACACAAGTAAAAAGTGAAAATGTTTTGGGATTTAAAAGTAAAAAGAAGACCCACCGTCTACTGTAATTTCGTTTTCGACTGGTAAAACAGAGTCGATAAATGATAGATAACCGTACATGTAGAGCTAGCTATCCATTTTAAAACAAGTAACTCTAAATTCATTAAAAACAAAATAACCATCATGAAAAAACTACTGATTATATTGATGTTTATGGTTTTTGGCTGTAAAGACAAAGAACCCGAAAAAGTTATTACCAAAGAACCTGCGAAAGTTGTAAATCCTTTTGGCTACGAAGATGCTTTTTTAATGATGGAGTCTGAAAAACTAATGTTACTTTCTATTATAAAAAAAATACCACAAGACACTTTACGTCTGGTTTTAAGAGAGTATTTAAAAGCAAATCCAGAATATCTTGATGGGCTTGGGATGAATAAAGCCGATAATTTAGACACCATTTCTCAAAAATATCATATTTCAAAATTTAAAATTGCAAGTATCATATTTAGTTACAAGTATGAAATGCTTACGAAAGAAGAAATTGAAGAAAGTGCGATTGAATCCTACCAAGATGACAACCCAGAATAAAAATTTATTAACTGTTAAATTTAAAATAATAATTATGGAAAATAAATGGAGATTAGCAAAAGCAGTTGCTTTTATATTAAGTTTAACCGCATTTGTTTATGTTGGGCAAATCATAAGTCAAAATGGACGTTATCAATCTGTAACATCGGGTGCGGCAGTCGCAATAATTGATACTCAAACAGGCACCGTGCAATATCTTACTGGGGCGGAGGGTGAGAGAGTTTTTCATAAAATTGATTTTAAAGGACATACTTACGAGTAAAACGTATATAACCGCGCAGTTTAAAGTGGAATGGTGCGTCTAGATGGGTCCATACATGCTAACTCTGTCTTAAAAACATTCCTTCTTTATTTAGTAAGAACTCTACGAAAACATGAAGAACTCTCGCAATTAACAATAATCTTAAAGTTCAAATTACAGGAAAATGGGTAAAGAATTAATAACATCCTTCAAAAAACACAAAGAGTCATACGACATTTGTTTAGAACAACATATTGCAAGTTATGAAGATTACGACGAATTACATTTCCTAAATAGTGAATTGGGATTCTATCAAATTTGTTATGAAACAGCAAATGTTACACATCAAAGAATAATCATATACAACGACGAATATACAGAATATGAATACCGTTATATGAATGAATTCGAATACAACGAGATAAATCAAATAGATTCAAATATCAATCAAAACTCTGATGTTATGAAGCTGATTATAGATGAAAGCAAATTGATGACTAATGGTTACGATATAGAAATTTGTGAACAATTAACTACTAGTTTTACAAAAATCACAGAGTATTTAAACATCAAAAAAAAGAAGCTTACAAACGACAATGAATTTAAAAACATCAAATTTCACGGGAATCAAACTGAATTCATAGAGCTTATTAAGGCTCTAACTGAAAACGGTAACCTAAAAGGAATACAAAAAGACAATATAGAAATTTGCGCAAACTTTTTTGGTATTGAAATAAATAATCCTTCCAAATTATTGAATGATATAAAAACACGAAATAGCGGCAGCGAAAGCTTGTTTATAGACAAGTTAAGAAAGTCCTTATTCGATTACATTACACTCGAAAAGAAAAAATAATAGCCGTTACTAACCCGTTACTAACCTTTTGACGGATTTAAATAGAATGAATTTTGTGAAATATTAATCAAAAATATTTCAACCATGCAACAAATTCAATTCCTTCAAACAACGCCCCAACAACTACAAAGCGAGATTAACGCAGGGGTAAAAATCATTCTCGACGATTTTCTAAAAAACTTCAAACCAAAACTTCCTAACGAATATTTGAGCCGCCAAGAGGTGGCTTTAATGTTTGGCGTGGATATTTCTACAGTACATAACTGGTGCAAGTCAAAACGATTAAATCCTCTTGGTATTGGAGGGCGTGTCTATTTCCTGCGTTCAGAAGTAGAAGCGAGCATAAAACCTTTGAATGTTTAATTTATGGAACATTCTAAAGAAAAAACCGCAATCAAGCACCTAATTAAAGCCTTAAAAAACTGCGACCCAATATCGTATAATTTACTTATGCGCTTGCTTGAACGTTTACTCATTAATTCTGACTAATCCATTTTAAATAAAAAAAAACGAGAGTTGTTCAGGCTCTCGTTTATATTTTGTTCAAAGTTCAGTTTTCAACAGGCATAGTAAAAAACTTATTCAAAGATAATCAATTACCAACCGGCATTATAAAAACAATCATAAAATGAAAGAAAAATATTTTAATTTTCCTATCCAGTTACTAGAGGGCTTTATGAAAAACGACCCCCAAAAGATCCTTAACAACATATCAGATTATGTAATCTATGAAGATAGTTTAAAGCTATATGAAGGCAGTAATTTGGAAAAGATAATTTCATGCGCAAGTAATTATAATATGACTCTAGGAAACAATGAAAAAACATTAGTCAATGGCAAAGAACTTTATAATAGTTTGCCTCTAAATTCTCCAAGAGCCGGAATAAAACTTTCAATATGGTGGGACTTTTATAAAAATGACAAAACCGAATTTGATAAAATATGTTTGTTAAGTTTTTTAGCAATCAAAAGCATTCTAGGCAGGCAGAAAAGTTATTGTAAAACGACTAACTTCTACTTATGGTCAAGAATGGATGGTAAAGTAAAGGCCGTAAATGACGTTTGGGATTTATCAATTGAGGTTAGAGAGTATGCCAACGAATATCAAACGAAAAAAATCAAAGCATCATTGATACATAACTGGGGACTCGTCACATATTCGCGCTATTGTAGGGGTTTTTATGTAAGTTATAAGCTTTCTTTAGAGGAACTCATTATGGAGGCTGAAAAGCGAAGAAAATCAACTATAGAAAGACAACATAAAGACCATGAAAAGGAACTTATAAAAAAGGTCTTGGACAAATTAAATGGAACCCGACCATAACACGACCTATATTAAGAATTTTAGAAATACTTGTCTCTACCATTTTTATGATTTATTTATATTTCAATTTTAATTATTAAACCTACACGAGCTATATAAATATACTCTATTAAGATATTTTATGAATATCTAATATTAAAATATTCTATAAATGTAAAATATTAATGTATTTGACTTTACCGGACAATGTCTTTAATAAACCTATCTTCGTGAACACCCAAAGACCAAACCGCATTATATTGCTCCATTCCTGAAAGTTTCAAAAACTCGTAGAGTTTCATTTGCGTTTGGTTTTAAACTGTTTTGTAAAATCGTCCTCTTCAATCCCAACAGGAAAAAATAGATTATCGAAACAATTGAAAGAGTATCAAATAAAATAAGGTAGTTTCTTTTTGCGCATACTTCAAATTTGTTAAATTGAATTTATGTTTAATATAACTAAAAATCAAACTTAGTAAAGTTTAAATAAAAAACTAAAATAACTTTGCCTGCATTGAAAAAAATATTGATTGTCAGTATTTTGCATAGTTTAAAAACGGTTTTAATGTGTATTGTTGTAATTTGTTTTTTACAATTGCTATTTTTGTTCTCATAAATAGTAAAAATGAATCAAAAAACATCAATAATTATATCAGATAAGCTCAATTTGCTAACACTAATTAAGCAGTTTTCAAAGGTTAATATATTGGAAAATTTAGATTTGACAATTGAATTTGAATGCAAGGGGTTTGTAAAAGCTGAAGTGTATTTACTGATAGTTTCTTTTGTTAATGAAATGCGTAGTAATGGCAGAACTGTTATTATCACTCTATTAAATGACAAGGAATGTTCGGCGATTAGTTATGCGAGTAGGATTGACTTCTTTGTCCAATTAGGTATTGCATATGATGATAAAAATCAAAGACATAACCTAAGTGGCATCCTAATTCCAATTACCAATATTGAATCAGGAGTTTACGACCTTTCAAAGGAAATTTTAAATGTTTTCAAGAATGATTTTAAAATGTCAGAAGAAGATGTTTTTCAATTATCGCTCATTATTAGTGAAATGTTCTGCAACACAACAATTCATTCTAAATCGAAATCAGGAGCTTATTTATATTGCCAAAAGTACAAGGCATTGAATGCATTAGAATTTATTTTAGTTGATTCGGGTATAGGAATTAAATCTTCATTGCGAAAAAATCCAATTTATGAAACAATTTCAAATAGTGATGCTGTTTCTAAATCAATTGTATTTGAAGTCACTTGTGGTGAAGGACGTGGGCATGGACTTTATTTTGCCTCCGAATTTGTCAAAAGAAATAGTGGGGAAATGTGTTTAGTTTCAGGAGATAATCGTATTGTCATTAAAAATCAAGCGGTTAATTATATCACAAATGACAATTGGAATGGTGTTTATTTGAAATTTTTGTTTAAATTTGATTCAAACATACCTTTGAACGAGTTGATGCTTGAGAAAGAATATGATATATATTAACTTAAAAAAAATCTTATGATTGTGAAATTGTCAAATTTTGGACATTCATTAAGTTCAAGATTAAAAAGTAGAGAGGTTTTTAACGAACTCAAATCTGAAATTTTAGTTGCTGAAAAAATAGTTTTAGATTTTGATGAAATTCAAATTCTTACTATGTCATTTGGAACTGAATTATTTGATAGTATTAATCAAATTTCTAATTGTGAAATTGAAATTATAAACTCTAATAAGTTTTTAAATAATGTAATTGGATTTTGTAGAAAAAATTTAAAGCAACTAGCTTATTAAAATTTAAAATTCAAAAAAGTAAATATTCAAGAAAAACCTTCCAGAAATGGAAGGTTTTTTTATTGTAAATATCACTAAAAGTGGGTATTGTAGTTTCCGATTGTTTGTTGTCAATTAGTAAACAAATCAAACGTTAATCTATGAAACTAAAACTGTCCCTTTTATTTATTATTACTAATACAATACTATTTTCTCAAAACTATTACGCAAAAGAGTACAGCAAAGATGTTGCTCTTTATAATTCTAAGAATTACCTATTTAAAACGGTACTGGGCTCAACTACAGAAGTAGAAAAATTCGAAATAATACCTCTTGCCGCAGCAAGTTCTGGAGACTTAACCACCTTACTATATAAAAGTGAAAGTAAGAAAAAAGAAGGTTTGATTCTTGGTTTTTATGGAAATTACTGGAATGAAGCAGGGGTTGTTTACCAAGGGTTTTCATTTAAAAATTTTGAAAAGAATGAAGCAATAGAGTTTTTAAATAAAATTCAAGAAGCAATTAATGAAAATAGTAAATACCTGAAAAACGATAACGACAATAACAACATATTCTTTAAATATGATGACATTGATGTTTTGATATGGTCTTCCTCACAAGATTATACAATTCGATTATTTTGGAATGGTTTTGATTCCTCTTGGGAAAAAACAGCGTTTGACCGTTCAAAAAGAAGATTTGAAAAGAAAATTAAATAGTCAACTAATGCTATAAAATTATGAAAACACAAGAGGAACTCAAAGACTGGATAGAAAACTTACCAAAGTCCGAGAAAGCAAAAATGATGTTTCAGATAAAGAAGAGGGAGTCTTTAGATAATGAAGAAACAAAACAAAAAATTGCGCTACACGACTTTACTATTGACGATGTAGCTGACTTTCTTAAAGAAAAATACCCTGATCCTGATTTTAAAAACGATGCTTTTAAAGGAGAAGTGACATTACAAAATCAATCCACTGAGTACAATAATGGCTTTACCTTTCCCGATGATACTTCTAAGACAAAAAAGAAAAGTTCCTCAAAAGAAATATTGCTTTCCATTCTTTATCCCTTTGTTGCTTTCATAATCACTTCAGTAGTCTATATTCTTATCGAATGGTTTTTAGACAATGTCATCATAAATATGCTGAATTGGTTCAACAGTCTAAACTTTTGGTTAAAAATATTCTTAATCATAATAGGAATAAGTACAATTTTAGGTCTAGTGTTCACTTTAGCAAGAGTCCTCAATGCGATAATATGTGGATTTATGAACTACCTATTTCCTGTAAATACTTTTACAGTTGTAATAGGCACTATCTTTTCAATTATTAATTCAATATCATTATTAATTATACTTTGGCAAATAGTGCCATATTGGGATTTATGGTTTGTAGTTGAATTCATAATAATAGCATCCTTCATTATTTCTATGAATTCTATGCTCATTCCACGAAAGAGCACATATGGTCGCTATAATTAAATATAAATCCTTTCATGAGAAAATTAATCGCTTCTATCCTTTTTACTATAGTCGCCTCTTGCGGTAGTAACTGTGAAGAGATACCAACTAATTTCAGCAACTACAGCCAAGCAACAAATGTTGTTTTACGTTCAGATTTTAAACTATCAGAAGAAGCAAATGTTTCGAATAGTTCCTGGATTACTTCTGCAAATTATTTTAGCTGCGACGGTTTGTCGGGTTTTTTTGTTATTAAAATGAGAAATAGAACTTATATTCATCAAGGTATGCCTTATGAAGTATGGGCAAATTTCAAAAATGCAGATTCAAAAGGGCATTTTTATAGCAGGAACATAAGAGGACGATATCGACTTAATCTAAATTAAAAAAATTTGACAACGATTCTACCGTTTGTCAGTCATTTGGAGATTATTAAAAAACGAAGATTTAAAGGGGCGGCAGAAGTGTTGGCCAATCTTCGGGTTTTAATAATCATAGCCTGATATGGCGATTGAATATCATAATTAACAATCGTGGTGCGTTGGCAGTAGTTTTGGCGAGGGGTTGAGCGTTGGCGAGGGGCTATTTTACATAATGAGCTTATAGTGATTTTTCTGCACTATAATGGCTCATTATGTAACTTAGCTTTGGGCGGTTTGAGGTTTTGAGCGTTGGCTGCAACTTATTGTTTTTTCTATCGTACCACATTTGAAATATAAAAGAATGGTAAAAAAACAATGTGTTGCAGGAGCGTTGGCAGAGGCCTTAAACCGCAAGAGCGTTGGCGAGCGTTGGACTGGTTGAAAACAAATACTATTTAGGAACGAACATTTATTTTGATATTAACAATCTGTATATGAAACCAACAAAGGATCAAATTAAAATAGTCTTACGGAAGGTATTATTTTGGCAAAGAGAAAAAAAGACAGAGAATAAAACAAACAACGAAGAAGCACCAAATAACATAACCGTATCTGATAATCTCCAAGTGGAAAATGAAACCAAGATACTGACAATTCAGGAGCGCCTAGCGAAGATTCCAGACAACCATAAAGCAAAAGTGATGTTTCAAAAATTAAGAAGAGAACAATTAAATGCAGAACAAAAAATTATACCTCCATTTGATAACGAACAAATGCATCTTCATTTCTATGATATTGGCGAAGCAATAGAATTAAAGTTTTCGCAGGAATCAATTTCAACGGATAAAGATTTGATTATTACTTTTAAAAATCAACTTATATCTATTGAACCAATTTTAGTTAAAATGGCATTTGAATATGAAGAATTTGACAAAACATACAAATTAGAAGCTAAAACATTGATAGGTGAAATCATTTTAAGAATGGGTGAGGGATACGAACACGTTACCGAAACATTAATTGTTGATTTTCTTCAGGAGATACTAAAGGAAAAAAAACTTCAAATAGAGAAAGAAGCATTTAGAAGAAAAGTAGTTTGGTTAAAAAAGTAATTAAATATTCTCGAAGATAAAAGGTTCTTTTTTATGCATTTCCAAAATGGTTTGGCAATGGTTTGGCAACTAGAATTAAAAAAAGCCTGTAATACTTGATAAACAAGCAATTACAGACTTTTTAAGTACCCGGAGCCGGAGTCGAACCGGCACGGTTTCCCACAGGTGTTTGAGACCAGCGCGTCTACCAATTCCGCCATCCGGGCTTAGCAGACATGAAATAACGACAGTTATCTCAACGCAATAAAAGAGGTGATTGTGTTTAAATCAATCATCAATTCCTTTAACACGCTGCAAATGTAAAAAATAATATTAAAAGTTCTACTAAAATTTCTAATTTTTTCCTTTCAGAGTTGAATAATTTTCATAAATTTGCACCTCGCTAAAAACGAAACACACAACTAACTACACCCGAGGCAAATACAAACATAATGCTTTACAGAAATGACAAAGCCGAACTGTATGGAGCGCAGCGGAATAAAAACAACAAATTAAATGTCACAGCTAGAACCAGAAGCTAAAATTTTTGCATGTTCTCAAAGTGTTTACCTAGCGGAACAGATCGCCGAAAAATACGGAATCCCATTAGGTAAGGTTACAATGTCAAAATACAGCGACGGTGAGTTCCAACCTTCTTACGAAGAGTCGATCAGAGGGCTACGTGTGTTTATTGTTTGTTCTACTTTTCCAAATTCGGATAATCTTATGGAATTGTTACTTATGATAGATGCAGCTAAACGTGCATCTGCAAGACATATAACTGCAGTAATTCCTTATTTTGGTTGGGCAAGACAAGATAGAAAAGACAAGCCAAGAGTTCCGATAGGGGCAAAACTGACTGCTAAATTGTTAGAAACTGCTGGAGCGACAAGAGTAATGACTATGGATTTGCACGCAGACCAAATTCAAGGGTTTTTTGAAAAACCGGTTGATCACCTTTTCGCATCTACCATATTTTTACCATATGTAGAAAGTTTAGGATTGGAAAACTTGACCATCGCCTCTCCAGATATGGGAGGTTCAAAAAGAGCTTATGCGTATTCTAAATTTTTAGATTCTAGCGTAGTGATTTGTTACAAGCAAAGAAAAGAAGCAAACATAATCGACACCATGGAATTGATTGGTGACGTAAAAGGCAGAAATGTAATATTAGTGGACGACATGATCGACACAGGTGGTACATTGGCGAAAGCCGCTGATTTGATGATGGAAAAAGGCGCATTGAGCGTAAGAGCGATTTGTACCCATGCCATATTATCAGGTGATGCTTACGAAAAAATAGAAAATTCTAAATTGTTAGAATTAATAGTTACCGATTCTATTCCTTTGAAGAAAAAATCGAACAAAATAAGAGTAGTGAGTTGTGCACCTCTTTTTGCAGAAGTTATGCACATGGTGCACCACAACAATTCCATCAGTGGAAAATTTTTAATGTAACAAGAAGACTGAAGGTCAAGAACCAAAAGACTTCCTGTTCAAAGAAAAGCTTTGAGCATTGCGATTAAAGCGTCAAACAAGTATTTTTTTATTATTAACTATATATTTTTTACAATGAAATCGATTACAATTAAAGGATCAGAAAGAGAAAGCGTGGGAAAAGTTGCGACTAAAGCCTTACGTAATGCTGGAGCGGTTCCTTGCGTTATATACGGAGGAGATCAACCAGTTCATTTTTCAGCAGAAACAAAAGTGTTCAAAGACCTGGTTTACACCCCAAACGCTCACACAGTTGTGATTGAACTTGCTAACGGAAAAACATTCGATGCAATTCTACAAGATATCCAGGTTCACCCGGTGACTGACAATATTTTACATATTGACTTCTTTCAAATTTTTGACGATAAAGAAATCACTATTGAAATTCCTGTGAAAATCATTGGTGACTCTAAAGGAGTTATGGCTGGTGGAGATCTACGTTTAAACAACCGTAAACTTAAAGTGAGAGCTTTGCCAAAAAATCTTCCTGATTTTATTGAAGCAGACATTACGCCGCTTGACATGGGTAACAAATTATATGTTACTAAAGTGCCAACACCAAACTTCAAAATCATGCACCCTGACAACACAGTAATTTGCCAAGTGAAAATTTCACGTGCAGCTATGAAAGCAGCTCAAGAAGCAGCAAAAGCAGCAAAAGCAGGTCCTGTAAAAGGAAAGAAAAAATAATATTTTTTCAAACATTCAAAAAGCATCAGTTGCAAAACTGGTGCTTTTTTTATGTCTAATTTTTTGTCTTTTCGAAAACAACAAATTAGTTTACTTCTTTTTTAGCAGCACTTATAAGCCCATTTTAATGACAAATCCTCCTGCTGTTCATTTTATCTTTCATGCCAAACACTGGCATAAAAGGATGCCATTCCCATCAGGGCTAGACAAAAAATTATTTACCCTTAATCACATTTTTTTGCCCATTTTAATCAAATAAACTTATTTTTGCCAGATGATAAAATGGATAAGAACTATATTTTCATCAAAACAAACAGAAGACAATACCGATTCGATGAAACCGGAAGTTCACGAACACCAAAAAAACAATATAAAAGGCATGAGTAATAAATTTTTAATTGTAGGATTAGGCAATATTGGCGCCGAGTACGTGAACACCCGTCATAACATTGGATTCAAAATACTTGATTATTTTGCTAAAAAAGAGACGCTTTCGTTCCAGACAGTAAAATCAGGTGCATTAGCCGAATACAAATTTAAAGGAAAAACATTCTTTCTATTGAAGCCTAATACCTACATGAATTTAAGCGGTAAAGCAGTTCAATATTGGATGGAAAAAGAAAATATCCCACTCGAAAACCTACTAGTGATTACAGATGATTTAAACCTGTCTTTTGGTACTATACGCATCAAACCAAAAGGAAGTGATGGCGGTCATAATGGGTTAAAAAACATCAATTTGATCTTAAATACAAATCAATATACCCGTTTCCGATTTGGGATCAGTGACGAATTCAAAAAAGGCAAACAAATTGATTATGTTCTTGGAGATTGGGATGATGAAGAAAAAGCCGCTCTTCCAGAAAGACTAGAAGTAGCGTATGAAATAGTAAAATCCTTTGGAACTGCAGGACTGGAGAATACCATGACTGCATTTAACGGAAAATAAGAAGGGAAGTGTCTGACGCTTCTCTCCTATGTTTATTACATACTAATTATTCGATTATTATTTTTTTGACTTTTTTCCTATCGCCATCAATAACGGTTAAAAAATAAATGCCTGATCGTATGTTTTTCAATTGAATGCTTTCATTGAAATTACTTTTCTTTTCGTATTGTTTCTCGAGTAATTTCCTTCCCAAAAGGTCAAAAACTACCAGTTTCAACTCGTTTATAGCATCACTAGTAAACTGCACATTAAAAATACCTTTATTAGGATTTGGATACATCACAAGATCACTCATGTTAACATCTGCAGCAGAAAGCGTATATGTTTGTGTACATATTGTCATTGATACTGAATTTAAAGTGCCTTGATCTCCTTCATAAGCATCCCGAATTCTAAATGTCCAGTTTCCTGACGGATTTTCGTCATTAAAAGCAGCCAATGATTGAAAAGGAGCTACCGTTTGCAATGTTATAGTTCCACATACGAGATCCACACCTAAGTCATCATAAATCAAATCCAAGGTGCTTTTTGTATTAGTACAACTTCTATCAAACAATTTAACGGTTGTCCCCTTAGGACTAACTATTTCCATTTCGACATCTGATAAAAAATCATGCGTAAAATTTACATTAAAATTTAAGTCAGACATTGATGCTGTTGTAGTCGGAACAATAATTGTTCTAGTTGTGTAAGCCAACTGTTCTGGTATAGGGAATGGCGCGGTAAAAGAATAGGAAGCACATGAGGATGTAACCTCATACCCAATAGCAAAAGCTTTGCTGTTGACTGCATAAAAAATATTTGCAGTGGGCTCAATTAAAATCCTACAATTTTTAGCTGTAATATTAGGCACTGTAATAGCCTCAGAACCATCATTTGGAGTATTAGCCACCAAAACAGTTGGAAAAGTCAAGCCACCATCTGTAGAAAGTTTAATATTTACATTCGTAGACCCACCCATGACATCAGAACCGTTTACACCCCAAGTTATCATTTGATTTGAACCTCTAAACCAACTTAAGTCTTCTGTGTTTTGTGAGGTTACTATGAATGGGCCAGCTGTCCCAGCTACAGTAATTATAGTTTGGTCAGAATTAGTTTGACCGGTTCTAGGCCCCGTGTTATCCCTTCCAGTTAAAACGAAATGCAGTGTTCTTGCTACAGTAGATACTGATTCCCATTTGCTTGTCAGTTTATTAGCCAACACATTACTATAGGAAGGCATATATCTTATGGGGCTGCTTCCCGGGTATACGGATCTGAACAAAGGCCCATCTGTTTTTGTGGGAACGGCCAAGCTATTTGCGCCACTTGAACTTACAGCCGAGTCATTTTGCTCCCAAGTATAAGTTACATCACCCCCATTAACATCTGCTCCTGTGGCTTTTAAAACAAAAGCAGTTCCTTTAGGGATCATATAATTTGAGCCTGCATTTATAACTGGGAGACTCTTTATTAAATTAACAGAGGACCCACAATCTTTTGTACTAAGATTATCCTGAATTTGCTTGATACTGGCATAAACAAAATAATCGTCAGAATTAGACTGGACATCATAGTCCGTAGTTATTCCAGCATACCCCATAATGGTGGAACCGCTACCGGGTTCTACACTTACTCCCTGTCCCTCGAGCTCGTATGAAAAGGTATGGTTCGCGCCTAGTTGATGTCCCATCTCATGAGCCACAAAATCGATGTCAAAGGTATCACCTTCAGGTTTGCCGTCTGCGGGAGAGGTATAAGCGCTACCTTTTCCAGCATCACACACACAACCAATACAGCCAGCATTGCCACCACCTCCTGAAGCACCAAACAAATGGCCAATATCATAATTGCCATCACCTATATCGGCGGTTAAAACATCCTGCACTTCCTGCGTCCAATCTCCAGCAGTACCAGCGGCTGCGTCAGAATAAGGATCTGTGGTCGCATCTACGAATATTATGATACTATTATTAGCAATGATCTCTAATTTCACAGCGAGATCTTTATTAAAAATACCATTGACCCGCGTCATGGTAGCGTTCATTGCAGAAAGAGCACTTGCTTTCGTTCCACCGTGATAAGCGGCATATTCTCCCGTGCAAGACAATGCTAAACGCAGCGTTTTAAAAACTTTATTATCAGCGGCAATTTTACTTGTCTTACTCGTCAATTCCTTATTCAAAATTTTGTCTTCGGTGCTACAAACAAAGGGCAAGCTCCCTTTATCCCTGTTTTGGGAAGAAAAAAGCACGTATAAGTCTGGGCCTTGTGGGGACGCTTCAATAAACTCTGATCCGCTATCGGCTCTTAAAACCATGGTTTGTATTCCTTTTGAAGACAAGCTAAAATTGATAGAGGCCTTCGCATCGCTAAGCCCAACTCCTGCGTAAGCCCTGATTTCAGGATATTTAGCCTGCAATTCCGGTTCAAAATTAGAAGATTCCCATACTAGAAATTTCTCCATCACTCCCGCTACATTCGGAATACTGATTTCAACACTGCTCTTTTTTGCTGTTTTGCTATTAATTTCAGCCAATGCCTGTGTGAATGTTTCTCGATTCAAGCGAAATAAGACTTGTTTATTAGAACTAGATATACTGGTATTCTTGTCAAAAGAAGATAAAGAAACTTGGTCTATTCTTTTCCAAGGAGATTGATTTTGGGCTTGCATTGATGAACAGCAAACCAAAATAAATACATACAGGATATTTTTTTTCATAACTCAACATTAATTATAGTCCAAAATTAACATATTTACTTTAATACATAAATCTAAAACCTTGATAATAAATAATTTTAACTTTTAATTTTCAACTTATAGCTTAATTCGATGAAAATAGTTTGACTATACTTTACATTTAAAATAGATAGTATAAATTTGCACCATTATAAAACAGCTATTTTGAAAATTTTTCATTCTATACTAGATTTCAGTACTACAAAAAAAACTATCCTGACTTTAGGCACTTTCGACGGAGTCCACTTTGGCCATAGAAAAATACTAGAAAGAGTACTACAAAATGCCGAAAATAACAAATACGAAAGCCTAGTACTTACATTTTTCCCTCACCCCAGAATGGTTTTAGAGAAAAAATCGAGTATAAAACTACTAAACACCATTTCTGAAAAAACAAATCTATTGGAAAAAATAGGAATTCAAAACCTTGTTATTCATCCGTTCGACGAAAGCTTTTCAAGATTGACCGCTGAGGAGTTTGTTAGTTCCGTCCTTGTTGATCAATTCCACATCCATAAAATAATTATTGGCCACGATCATCGTTTTGGGAAAGACCGTACAGCAAATATTGATGATCTAATACGTTTTGGAAAGCATTATGGATTTGAAGTGGAACAGATATCTGTTCAGGAAATAAATGAAATCTCGGTGAGTTCTACTAAAATCAGAAAAGCATTATCAGAAGGAAACATGACTTTGGCAAATAAGTATTTGGGATATAATTATTTTCTGACTGGCACCGTTTTTAAAGGGAAACAGCTAGGCAGAACGATAGGCTTCCCTACAGCCAACTTAAAAATAGAAGAAGACTACAAGCTGATTCCCAAAAATGGCGTTTACATTGTTAAAAGCATTATTGATCAAAAAATCGTTTTTGGAATGATGAATATCGGATTTAACCCCACGGTCGCTGGAGAAGATCTATCCATAGAAATTCATTATTTTGATTTCTGTTCTGACTTGTATGACCAAGAAATATCCGTTTCTATAATCCATTATATCCGTCCTGAAGAAAAATTCAATTCAGTTGATTTATTGAAAAAACAACTGGAAAAAGACAAAACCTTCGCATTAGATTACCTAGATTAATTTTGATGTGTTTTAAAGTTTCTTCGTCCTTTTCGTAAAATATCTTTATATTTTGTGTAAGTTTGATAGGCAATCTACTGTTTACAAAAGAGATGATTTTTTAACTTTAAAAAACCAAACGTATGAAGCTCCCAAAAGAATTATATAACGGCGTCATTATTTTGATTGGAATTAGCCTCTATTTTATGTTGATGGAGATTTTAGGACTTGCTGATTTATATTACTTACGCCTATTTAATGTTTTATTTGTCTTTTACGGCACTAACAGGACGCTGAGGATGAACTACAAACAGGGCAAGAACCTTTTTGCCAGCAACGCCTTTTCCGCGTTGACTACTTCATTACTAGGTGTGTTTTTAAGTGTTCTCGCATTAATTGCTTATAGCTATTTTCAAGGTGGTGATGCCTACCTGCAATCATTGTCTAAAACCTTTTTATTTGGTGGAGGCCCATCAATTATGACGTACAGCATTAGTTTACTTTTTGAAGGAATCGTATCCGCTGTAATAATTTCATTTATGCTCCTGTTGTATTGGGACAACCTTCTAAAAAATGATTAGCAGTCCTTATAAAAACTGCAGTAGTTATTCGTTTTTCAACAGTGTTACTTTGCTTCCTTAGAACAATTTGACCACTTGTGGCGCATCAAAAAATCGCATGAATGAGCATCACGATCCAAACCTAATTCAGGCTTCAACATTATTGTCTATGAAAATAGCTGGTTGTCCAGAAGATTGCGGTTATTGCCTGCAAGCTGCAAGATAGCAACCTTCGTTGAAAAGCAAAGACTTACTATCTATTAGCCAAGTAAAAGCCCAAGCATTGCGAGCAAAATCTGATGGATCTTCTTGAGTCTTTATGGTAGCCACATGGAGAAATGTGAAAGAGGGCCCTGAATTTGACCAAGTACTGGAAATGGTTCGTACAATCAACAAACTCGGGATGGAATTGTGCGGCACCCTTGGAATGATTACTACAAACCAAGCGCAACGTCTCGCCGAAGCAGATTTATACGCATACAAGCATAACTTAGATACATCAGAATGATACTATAAAGAGCTGATATCCAATCGTGGATTTGACGATCGTTTAAAAAACGATTGAAAACAATTGAAAACGTACCTAAAACTAAAATTACAGTATGTAGCGCAGGAATAATAAGTATGGGCGAAAGTATTGAAGACAGAGCTGGAATGCTCGTGGCGCTATCCACATTAAATCCACAACCAGAGTCAGTACCAATTAACGTTTTAATTCCCGTTGAAGGAACCCCAATGGAAGAAGCAAAACCAGTTGAAATATGGGAAATGATCCGAATGGAAGCAGCCACCAGAATCATAATGCCAGAAACTCAAGTTTTTCTATCCGCAGAAAGAATAAACAAGAGTCGTGAAGGTCAAGCCATGTGCTTCTTTGCGGGAGCCAATTCAATTTTTGCAGGTGACAAGTTAATAACTACCCCGAATCCAGATGTCGAAGAAGACCTAAAAATGTTTGAAATGTTAAATTTAATTCCTCAAAAAACATTTACTAAAGTTTCAGTACCCTCGCGTATCGAAGCTAGTGACTCTAAATTTCTAGCTTTAGGGGATTAAATAAAATGGTTGAGACCAGGTCACACTATTGAGAAAAGCCTTGAAGCCTCAGGTAAAAGAAAATAATATTTTATCCTCAAAAAAAATCCCATTCGCCGCGGTGAATAGGATTTTTTATGGACAACAATATCATTCAGAATCTTAATAAATTACCTTCTTCGTGATTGATTTTCCGTTTTGTAACATGACCTTAACCAACAATATCTGGCGGCTTGACATCAAATCTAATATCCTTAATTCCTGGCTATCAACATTTATTTTCTCGTAAACCTTCCTAGCTGTCGTGTCAAATATAACAACCTTATCAATGGCATCGGCCGTAGAGGTAATTATTAACTGTTTGCTTTTATTTGAAACTATAACTTGATTTTCCAATGTCGTTTCAAAATCAGTTACTTCTAATGTTTTATGAGTATATCGCATTACAAAACGATCGTTGAAGGTCCCTTTCCCAGTTGCAAATGTATAAGTACTAGTTTTTAAGTTGGTAAACCTTTGGTTAAGCTTGTCTTCTAAAAACACATCCATCGCTGTTAATAGTCCATCAGTCTTATCAATAGATATTGTGAAGTCTCCCTCGATTGCTGAACTAAACCCTAATGGAACAGTATCTGCTTCCAGAACAGGCAGTGCCCTACCTTGGATAGTCAGAAGGCTGTCGTTATTAATGCTATAAAAGTCGACATAAGCGTTTCCGTTGATAGTGACCGCATCAAACCCCCGATCATAATGATTGGTCGCTCCATTGACGTAGCCTATCAGCGTTTGTTTAAACGCACCTTGGGTATTGGACAGGTTAAGCCAAATTCTGCTTTTTACTATCTCATTCGTAGCGGTCCCTTTGGATGTTTTGGAAGCAGATGCAGGTCTTAAAAATTGCGAGTTATCAAGGATCTCTCCTCCTTTAGTCAACCTTATGCTGTTCGTAAATCTTGCGGTACCTCCCTGACTGCTTCCAATAGCCAAAAACGATTGTCCAGCAGCAATTTTCGAAGAAGCAACTCCCCCTGTTAAAGAAGTACCAACACCTCCTGTTAACGTATAGGCAGCATAATCACCGGAGGTATATGCATAAGCGCCTGAACCAGCTGTTCCAACAGTAATACTTCCCGCTAATTGGATGGCTGATTTGTGAGTCCAAAAATACAATGTCCCTTCAAGAGCAGCTTTATTAGCTTCTAAAAAGGAATCCGGATCTATAGCAGAAGGGTAGGGGTTTCCTATCAGATTTGATTTGCTGGCGCTTATGTTTACATCATTAATACCATTATTTGGCAGTCCTATAAATGTGGCCGTTATAGCGAAGCGTGGTCCACTGGTTAGACCAGTTCCAGCACCCCTAATGATATAACCTATTCCATTTTCCATTGTCGTAGTGGAATATGCTTTTACCCATGAGTTGCCTGCGGCGTTAAACGAATAGTATAAAGTACCTGTTTGTATTGCTCTCAATTCAGCTCCGGTAACCGGTGACGACCAATAGACGTAATCCGTGTCTAATATAGGAGTCGTGGCTCTTTTGTATGTAATACTACCTGAATTGACAGTGGCATCATTTATTTGAACTAAACTGGCATTGTTTTCGAAAGTTAATGTTCCTGTACCTAAGACTTCCACTTGATTAGTTATTTTTAAGGTATGTCCTGAGCTAAGATCTGCCGATTCAAAAACTACATTCACACCTGTATTCACTTGACAAGAACATCCTTCTAAAATTCCAATGGAATTATAAGGTGCATCAAAAATAATTTTGTCAATACTTGTCGGTTCTCTCGGCGACCATGAATTTCCATTCCAGGTTGAGACAACTGGAGCTGCTGTTATTACGCAATTGGTAACAGGAGAAAGGCAGCCTTTAATATTCTTTATCTTTACATTATACGTTCCAGGAGATAAATCTGTTTTGACATTACTAACCTGGTATTTATTCCCATTATCAAAACTATATAAGTCCGTTACACTCTGTGCGGTGACGACTATTGTACCAAAACTTACATTACAGTCTGGGTTTGTAGTAGTTATTTGTGGAGTTGTTAACAAAGGTAGAAAGGTTAATAATCTCACTTTTGAAAAACTACTAACACTACAGTTCCCTCCTGTTCTACTAAACAAA
The DNA here is from genome assembly GCA_937773775.1 of uncultured Flavobacterium sp. Taxonomy (GTDB): domain Bacteria; phylum Bacteroidota; class Bacteroidia; order Flavobacteriales; family Flavobacteriaceae; genus Flavobacterium. The sequence goes on along the minus strand of CALJVL010000006.1, from coordinate 87,127 downwards.
ACATCAACACGATATTTAGCAGATTCTGCCGGAGTACCACTAAGTATATTAAGCTTAGGCGTAGTAGCACCCAAAAAATGTATTCCATCAACTACGTTATTCCAAGACCCTGATGCCGCTTGACTTTTCCATTGGTACGAAATCATTCCACTTAAGGGGTTAGAAACTTCAGCAGTATAAGAATAATTCGACCCATAGCAAAGTGTTACATCCACTATTGATTGGTTAGGCGTGAGCGTTGGTGAAATTATATTAGTTATTTCATTTACTGAGAGTATCACTGAAGATGATGTAAGATCGCAACTTCCATTAGAAACCACAACTTGGTATTGTGTTCCGTTTGGCGATAACGTAGTCCCCACATTCTCAAGTCGAATTTCATTTTGACTTGGAATTGAATAAGTAACATTTTTCTCATCAGGAATTGAAATAAATGTCTGATCTATACCAGGCCTTTTTCGTTGCCATGTATAAGTCAGAGTACCTGTTCCTGATGCAACTACTTTAAAACTAACAACGCTTCCCTCACAATCCAACTGGCTTATTGGTTGAGCTGTAATTGTAGGCGAAGAGTTTACTATTACCGTTACTGGTTTAATATCAAAACATACTGCTCCTGCGGTTCCTTTTATGTAGTAGGTTCCTGCTGTAGCTGCTGTTGGTGTTGTGTAAGCTATTGTTGCTGTTGAATTCGTCCAATACGTATATGTCAAACTAGGGGTACTTCCTGAGGTAACCGTTGATGAAGTAAGATCAACCGTTGATGGCGAACATACTGCTACTGGATTGGTAATCGTTACAATTGGTGTTGGATTTACTGTTACTGTAATAGTTGTAGTGTTTGAAAATACAATTGTTCCAAAATAAGTAGTACAAGTCAAAGAAGCTGAGTAATTTCCGATCTGGGTTGTCGTAAAACTATAGTCTTGAAGATTACTAGTTAAGACGTTACTATCCGGAGCGGTTACATCCCATGTGTATGCTGCTCCAGTCGTTGTGCCACCCGACATTGTCTTACCAACAGATCCGGTGTACGCTCCAATTAGGTTAATTAAACTCCCATTGCAAACTGCTGGGTTCGATGATGGCCTTGCATTTAAGGTGCCACCGGAGGTCATTAACAGTCTGAAATCAGGTAGACTTCCTCCTCCATTACAGTTAGAATACACTGTACTACCAATATAAATTACTTGATTTGCAGAACACCCTGATGCTACATCTAATCCTCCTTGTGATACTAACAGATAAGCGGATGTAGGTAGCTTTAAATTCAATTTGTTGTTAAATTCAATAAAACCTCCTGAGGGTGCAGGAGTAACATAAATTTTTGGAGTAATTATATTAAAGTCCATTCCTCCAGAACTATTATCTCCATTTAGTTGGAGAGTTCCTGTGATAGTAAGTACTCCGATACTTTGTGTTGTAATTGTTGCACTTAAAACTATCGTATGCCAAGCCTGAATCAAAACTGCATAACTTCCTCCTATTTGCCCGGGATAATTTGTTGCAGTCGTCCAGGTAAGGGGCGAGACATTTGTACAGATTTGCCAACTACCGGGAGTTATCCAATTTCCAGATATATTTACATTAGAGCGATAATCACCAACCGATTGCCCAACAACTGCAGCCTGAACAAAAAACAATAAAAAAGCCAAAAAGATCTTTTTGCCATAATTCCCAAAAACAAAAAAATGCCCAAACTTTTTCATTTTAGAAATAACTAAATTGCTTACAAACAGAGTACTGTTCGTGTAATATTGCTTCATAATAAAAATTTATTTCGTTGCAAAATAGAGTCAATTATCAACTATCCGGATAGGAAAAATAGATTACGCACACAAAATAAATTCAAAAAATAATATGAAAAATAAAGCTTCAAACTAAAATCGTTGAACTGCATATATTTCCGTTACATAGCAATTAACACTCGTATTAATATTATTTTTTTGTAAGGTTTATCCTGTTTTATAAAAAACAATTAACATGAAAGAGTTCCTAAATCACAAACTCTCCCCTTTTTTAAACTAAGTCTTAAAAATAAATTTTTTAGCACTTTACAAATACTTTAATTAACACTCCTCTATGTCAATAATAGCCGTACTTATTTAAAACAAAAAAACCATTACTTTTACGTAATGGGTTTTTGATACTGCAATTTATTTTTTATAACTATAAAATAATTTTTTTTGTGATTATTTCTCCGTTTTGCAATATCACTTTAACTATTAAAGCTTGGTTATTTATTAAAGTCAAGTTCGCCACCTTTAAAGCGGTCTCATTAATATTTGTATTACTGTACACTTGCTTCCCTATAAAATCATAAATCAACACCTTGTCTATTACTCCTTCTGAAGATTCAACTACTATCTCCTTATTTTTATTATAAATTAAAACTCCAAATTTATTTTCGGCAATATTATCAATAACTTCTACTGTTTTATTAGCATAACTCAATACAAAACGATCATCATAAGTACCTGTTTCAGTTGTAAAATCATACGATGCTTCGCTTAGGTCTTGAACTTTACCCAGTAACTTGTCTTCTATAAAAATTTTCTTGCTCGCAAGAAGACCATCTACTTTGTCAATCCCTATTTTAAACTCTCCAGAGATACTGGTTTTGAAGCCTAAAGGGACTACATCATTGTCATCAAATGGCACAGCCCTTCCCTGAATAGCATACTTACTGTTATTTTGCACACTATAGAAATCAATGAATGCATTTGCATTAAGACTCTTACCGTCATAAGCACTTTCATAATCATTAGTCGCTCCAGTGATATAACCAATTAAAGTTTGTTTGAATGCTCCTTGAGTATTGGTTAAATTAAGCCATACCCTATTCTTGTCAATTGAGCTACTTTCTTTTGAATTTGATTTTAATTTAAAGAACTGGGAATTATCAACACCTTCGTTACCTCCAAAAATCCTCATACTGTTATTAAAAATAGCTGTACCGCCCGCACTGCTAGCAGTAGCAAAAAAGGCTTGTCCCGCGGCAATTTTTCCAGAAGGCGCTGTTGTTCCACTTGTATCAGAATCAGCTTTAGTACCAGTACCAGTACCTCCCGTTAAGTTATAGGTAGCATAATCATCTGAGGTATAAGCCAAATTACCTGAACCTGCACTTCCGTTAGTAATATTAGTCGCTAATTGAATAGCTGTTTTATGGGTCCAAAAATACAAAGATCCCGATAAAACCTCTTTATTCTTAATAATAAAGGCATCCGCATCTATAGCCGAAGGATAGGGGTTGCCTATCAAATTATTTTTATTGGCACTTATACCGACATTTTTAACTCCATTATTTGGTTTTCCCATAAAGCTAGCCGTTTTAGAGAAAGGCGTGCCGTTGCCTAACCCTGTTCCTGCACCTCTAACAATGTAACCTATTCCATCTAACATCACAGAACTAGCCCATTGTCTTACCCATGAATTAGCTGCAGCATTAAAAGAATAATATAAAGTACCCGTTTGTATTGCTCCTAAATCATCTCCTGTAACGGGTGATGACCAATACACATAATCTGTATTAAAAATATTCCCTGTGGTTCTTTTATAAATAATAACTCCCGTATTTGCTGCAGCATCATTGACTTGAACTAAACTGGCGTTGTTTTCAAAGGTTAATGTTCCAACGCCAGTTCCTGATCCTTCAATAATTACTTCATTAACGACTTTCATCGTTATTCCAGATTTAATAACTACATTTTTGCCTCCAGTCACAATGCAAGAACAAGCTAGTATATCCACGCTAGGATTTGCTGCAGAAGGATAGTTTCCTGTAAAAACAACTCTATCATTAAGTGTAGGCACAATCACCTGAGACCATGCGGTCCCATTCCAAGTATTTGTTTTAGCAGGTTTTATAACTACATCAGTAGCAGCAACAGAAACACAGCCGGAATCATTAGTAACTGTGAACTTGTAGGTTGCTGGATTTAGTCCTATAATATTCGCTGTAGTTGTGCTTCCAGTATAACCACCAGGATTAACAGTCCAGCTACCGGCTGGTAAATTACTCAAAACAATACTTCCTTTTAGCTCTTTACAATCCGGTTGAGTTGTATTATCTACAGTTGGGGCAGCTGGTGTTGCCGGCTGCGCATCAATAACCACATTTGCCGAAGCAGGGGAACTGCAACTGGCTATCACTGAATACAACTGTGATTGTGGAATAATTTGCTGAGCTTGACTTGCACTGCGCCATGATAATTGAGATACCGCCTGCCCCCCAGCTTCATAATATTCTAAGATGATATCATATTTTACACCTGCAATAAGAGATATCAGAGAACTGTTATCAGTAGTTACCGAGTGGGTCGTCCAATTGTTAATAATTTGTGTTCCATTGATCCATAACCTAATTCCATCATCACTTCTGGTTATAAAAGTATAATTTTCACTATAAAGTGGTTGTATTTGTCCCGTCCACCTTACAGAAAAATTATCATTAGTAATTGGAGCACCGGGACTCCCATTTACCCAATCAAAAGCAACGGTAGCATCTGTGCGGGTCAGTGCAGGTGAACCAAAAAGATCTCTATTGTTAAAATATTCTCCTTTTAAGCCCGTTCCATTATTCGTACCAATTACTGAATAATTATATGTTCCTGAAGAAAGCCCTGGAATAGTTGTACTTGTTCCTGTTCCTGTAGTTATTGTCCCTCCAGGATATTGTGTCAATGCCCATTGCGGAGGCAAACCGTTTAAAATGAGGCTTCCTGTTCCTGTAGCACATGTTGGCTGTGTTATAGTCCCTATTGTTGGTGCAGCACCAACTGAATTTATTATAATTTTCCCAGTGGCGTTTGCACTGCCACAGCCTCCAGTGATTGTATAAATAATATCAGCTGTCCCTGCCGCAACTCCCGTTACTAATCCTGATGTACTAACAGTTGCTACTGCGGTATTACTGCTACTCCAAGCTCCTATACCACCTCCTAAAACTACTGTATTAGCTAAATAAGTTGCTGTCCCACCAACACATAAAGGACTTGTTCCAGTAGCAGAGGCAATAGAGGCAGCTGGAGTTATTGTCGCGGTAACGTCCAGTCGTGCAGTACTCTCACAGCCTGCTGAAGTTTGGGAAGCATAGTAATGTGTGCCAGATGTCAATACTGTATTGGATGTAAATAAATTCCCACCTATTGCTGCATCATACCATTTTATTGATGAAGCTCCACCTATATTAGGTACTAAATTGGCAACTCTAGCACCTGAACAAAAAGACTGCGCTTCTGTTCCTGTAGGAGCAGGAAAAGATATTATTATAATAGAAAAAGGATAGTTGACACTAGTACAATTATTTGGGGTATACGTATTAACATTCAAAGTACCGCTATAGGTTCCCGCTTTAAGGCAATACGGTAGTTGCAAAACGATGTTTCCAGAAGCTCCACTAATACTTGTCGATTGAAAACCAGTTATACCAGCTGATGTTGCCGCTCCATCGAAAGTAACATTTGATTGTACTCCATTATTTGCGGTATAAGGTAAATTCAAAGTCGTTGCACTACCTTGTATCATTGAAGTATTTGCACCAAGAGTGATTTCTACTGCAGGATTAACCGTTACAGTAGCATTCGCTGATTGTCTAGTAACTGCAGGATTACTGCTAACCACTCTTATTCTGTAACCCGTCCCGGCTACTGTACCAGCAGGGATTGTACCTGAAATAGTCCCCAGCAGCGGTTGATGACCTAGTTCCAATAGGAACCGGAGAGCCAAAACCACCTGTTGCATTAGATAACTGGGCGGTAAAAATATTGCCTGCATTAAAAGTTCCTGTTGTCGTGTAAGGTATGCTTACTGAAGCTCCGGCACAATAGGAAGTTGGTGAAATAGTGCCCGTAGTGATGGATGGTATAATATTGATGGTGTAATCTTCTACCTCACCATCAAAATTTGTTTCACATGGATCTGGATATTCCCTCCATTTAGCTGAGATTCTCATTCTTGTACTACCTTCTAGTGCCGTGGTTGGAATAAGTATGTCTAATGGGCTATTGCTGGTCGTACCATTGGAATTATTATTTGTATTCCCAAGAATAAACGCTTCTCCTGGATCAAGAAAATCCCCATCTTGATTCCAGTCAATCCATGCCATTGCAAAAATTCTATAATTACCGGAGGTATTTAAACTTACCGTTAACCCATAAGAGGTCCCTGAGGTTACTGTAGTTGAAATCCCTGTAAAATCTGAATAATCATTAAACTCCTGTGGCGTGGCATTATTTATGGTATTAAATTGAACAAGCCTAATTCCTGTTGTAAACCTGTTATTTCCTCTTGACTCGCAATATGTCTGCGAAAAAGCACCGCTGCTAAATAGCAAGAAAATTATGGCTGCAATTTTTTTTAGAGTAGGGTACTTTTTCTTCATGGGATCATTATTGATTCGGGGGCAAAATTATTTGAAGGACTTTAATTTTAAAATAAAAATTTTAGTCATTGCTCACGCGAATAACCTAAAATATATTTTTCAAAAAAAAAAAAAGTCGTTCATCCGTCATTTTATCCGTTAAAGTACGTCAATCACAAAAACGAAAAGCCTTACAAAAAACTAGTTTCATAGTTCCTCTATTTTTAGTCATCTAATAACAACTGTATCGACGCAAGAAATAAGACCCCTGTTTTAATCATTTTACACTTTTTTTTGATTCTAAAACACAATCGCTCCCGAAGAAAAGAACGCCCTTCCTCAACACTTTTATCAAGTTTACAACTGAATTTATTAAGCTAAAAATTTAAATTAATACACAATTAAGCAGGCCCTAAATGGGAACAATGAAAAACCCTCACTACAGTAATAAATATAAAAATCGAGAACCTATTATAAGATTTCCTGAACTAATATAATTTTAATAATAATCTGCTATATATTTTAAAATCAGCGGTATGTTTGAATTTACATTACTCAAATAAGAGTCAAAAAACCCCTAGCTTAACAAGCCAATATTCTTTTAAAAACATATAAAAATCAAGCAAAAGTGCTATTATTTGTAAATCCAATTAAAAACCCGAAATTTGACCAAAACTACCTATAATCCCAAATTATAACCTCGCATGAATCCTATTTTTTCCATAAAAGATGCTACTAAAAAAATAGAACATTATTGTGCTTACCAAGAGCGTTGCCATGAAGAAGTAGAGTCGAAACTGCGATCTATGAAAATGGACTCAGATGAAATAGATCAGATTATTGCGCATCTTATTAACGATAATTTCCTTAACGAAGAGCGTTTTGCTTGCAGTTTTGCCAGAGGAAAACACCGCATAAAATACTGGGGAACTATCCGGATTACAAATGAGCTTAAATTCAGAAAAATAAACTCTCGATTGATTACCACAGCGCTAAAAGAAATTACTCCTGAAGAATACTTAGAAACTTTTCAGAAACTAGCAGACAGAATTTGGGAAAATAGCTCTGAAAATAATGCTTTAAAAAAGAGAAAAAAATTTTGTGACAACTTATTACGAAAAGGTTTTGAGAGTAATTTAGTCTATGAAAAAGCTAAAGAGTTAGAAGCGATGGAACGCGAATAAGACAGATTTTATTTTTAAACATATGAGTCATGTAAGTTTTCATAAAATATGATTAAAACTGCCCGTCTGTAATAAGTAAAAGACCTAATAAGTGCAAAATACAAATTGAAACGAAGATCTGGATTAAGAATAAAGGGAACGCGAATAAGACAGATTTTATTTTTAAACATAGAAGTCATATGAGTTTTTTTTTAAATGTGACTAAAGAAGTACAATCTGTAGAGTAAATGGCACGCAGATGACACCGATATTGCGGATCAAAACGGATTTTTTTTAAATCTGTGAAAATCATTTGAATCTGCGGCCAAAAACAGCACTGAGATATTTACTTTTCGAATCAGTGGGAATCTTTTAAATCTAGGTCGAAAAAACAAAAACGCTCAGCAACTGCAGCAATTCGCTAATTTCTTCTTCCGAATTATAACTGTGTAAACTAAAACGAAGTCGTTCCTGCCCTTCGGGAACCGTTGGCGAAAGTATCGCTTTCACATCAAATCCTTTTTTTTGCAGTTTTTGGGCTATGGATGTAACGTTTTCATTTCCCGGAATGATGGCGGATTGTATTGCTGATTTACTGTGTACGAAAAGTGGTTTTAAACCCAACAAATTCTTTTCCTGATTGAAATGAATAATGTTTTCTCTTAGTTTTAAAACTACAGCCGAATCCTTTTTCAACTGTTGGTATCCAATCAAAATATGAGCAAAAAATCCGAGCGATGGCCCTGTGATACCCTTAAAATTTTGTTCAAAGTTTACTAAACAATCCCTCAAATTAACCGAACCTAAAATCGCTGCTCCGGGACATCCTAAAGCATTTTCGAAAGTCAAAATACGAGCAAAAATAGCGTCCTGTAATCCTAGCATTTGCACGAATCCTTGACCTTTTAAACCAAAAATACCCAAAGCATGTGATTCATCAACTACTAAATAACAATGGTGCTTATCTGAAATCTGCACTAACTCTTCTAGATTGGGACAATCTCCATCCGTAGAAAAAACAGATTCGGTTACGATATAAATAATCGTGTTTGGATTCCCTAAAATCAATTTTTCTACATCTTCACAATCATTGTGATTGAATTTATAGGCTTTGGCATTCGACAGTTGAATTCCGTCACAAATAGACTCATCACACAATTCGTCGTATAAAATCAAATCTCCTTTTTGAGGAACTACACTAAAAAAACCAATATGAGCATCGCAACCCGAATTGAAAAGTAACGCGGTTTGGGTTTGATGGAAGTTGGCAATAAAAGCTTCTGTTTCCTGATTCACCTTTTGGTTCCCAGATAAAAACTGGGAACCTGTCGCTGCTGCTTCAATATATTTATTTTCATTTAAATACTCTTGCGTGTCCTTAAAAATAATTTCTGAATCAGAAAAACCTATGTAATCATTCGATGCAAAATCGACTAAATCATTGGGCAAAGCATCGTTTTGCAAAGCATCGTTTTGTTGCTGTTGATTTAGTTCCGGCTGCGCTGAATTTCGAAAAGATTTCATAAACCGAAAATATAAAAAGTCTACCGATAATCTGGAACTTTAGGTTTAGATTGTGATTGTTTATCTAAAGTTATATTGAATTCCAAACAATAAATTACCTTTTGGCATAGGAACTAAATTCGTTTCCGTATACTCCGTGTTAAAAATATTGTTAGCAAACAAAGACAACTCAAAAGCATTTAAAGCGTAGGAAGCACCCAAATCTACAACTGAATAGGAATCTCCAGCAGTTCGTTCCGCATAACGATACGAAATCGTATTGCTGAAATTTTTCAAGAATTGCATATTGTAACTCCCCACAAACTGATGCTTTAGTGAATTCAAAGAATACTGTGAGAAAGCAAAGCTGCTTTGTCCTATATCATTCTGAATGAAAGAATAACCAAATTGTAATTTTTGAGCAAATGCATTAAGATTAAAGCTATAAAGTAGTTGCGTTTCAAAACCTTTGGTAGTAACATCTTGAATGTTTTGCGCTTGCCAAGGATCCGTAGACTCCATTTTTACATAATCAATTAAATGATTAGAGTTTCGATTGAATACTGCCGCAGACAGATTAAAATTAGATGTATTCCATTTCAAACCAATTTCTTGCGAAAATGCTTTCTCCGGTTCTAAATTAGAATTCCCTATTGTAGTTGGAGATTTATAATTCAGATCGGTAAACGTTGGGATTCTGTAGGTATAACCCAAATTACCATACGCCTTCAGATTATCAGCCAATTGATATCCAACATCTATGCCTGGAAAAGCAAAAAATTTGAAGTCTGAAAAATAAGTCACGGCTACTCCCGGAGTAATATCTAATTTTTTATTGAACAATTCCAGACGATGCTCTAAAAACAAAGTACTTAGAAAACGGTTATTATCCCCAAGATTATTACTCGCAAGCAACACTTTAGCCGTTTCTATACCAAAGCCAGTAACACCGATATTTGAGGTATACGATCCATTTAGTTCTGCAGCAATTTTGTTTGAAATATGCAAATTTCTGTAAATAGACGGATTCCTTCTAATAAAAACATATTCGTCTTCATTACGTCTCCAATATACCTCTGGCTTCCAGATAAAATTACCTTTTTTAATAGTGGTTGAAAAACCCACTAAACTAGCCGTCGTTTCCTCATATTGATCAATAGCCGCTGGCGAAGCATAAAAACCATTTGCCCCAAACCTTCTTTCCGAAAGAGCAACCAACATCGTTATTGGCAATCTGTTTTTATTAAAAACACTCTTCAATACAAAATTCTGATTGTCAAAATCTGTATTATAGCGATACCCGTTCGATGTATTTTTTGAAAAATGCAAAACATGACTGCTTTCATCCAAATTAACTCCAGCGGTAACAGCAGCACTAACTTGACCATAAGAACCCGCCTGAAGACGAACTGATGCGTCATTATCAAGGGAATCCTTTGTAACGATATTGACAGCCCCGGTAAAAGCATTTTGACCAAATACACGACTTGCAGGCCCTTTTATAATTTCAATTCTCTTAATAACTTCAATCGGCAATGCTAAATTCATCGAGTGATGTCCGGTTTGAGCATCATCTACCTTGAATCCATCTATAAGTAGCAGCGTTTGATCGAAACTTCCGCCTCGTATATATAAATCAGCTTGCATACCACTAGTCCCGCGACGTCTTACATCAATACCTGCAATTTGCTGTAAAGCATCGGCAACATTTGTCACCCCGGATTTTTTTATATCATCAGCAGTAATCAACTGGATGGTTCTGGAATTTTCCTTGAAAGGCAAATCAATCCTACTGGATGTAATAACCACTTCTTGTAAAGAATCTATTTTCTGTCTGTTTTGCTGTGCATTTATTATCAAAGAAAAACTTACAAAAAAGCCTAAAAAGTATTTATTTTTCATTTATTAAAGTGTTGAATTATTTTAAAACGCTGCAAAAATAGTACCTTTCCGGACTACTAAAATAGTCCAGTTTAAAAATGACAGATAGTCCGGCTAATACATTGTTAAAAAGCCTAATCCACTTTGATAAATCAAGTGCCAGCCCTGTGTATATACAAATTTCCCAACAACTCATTAATGCCATTCAGCGCAGTTATTTAGCAGGAGGCTCTTTATTGCCTGGAACTAGAATCTTTAGCCAATTAATAAATGTCCACCGAAACACAGCCGTCGCGGTATATGAGGAATTAGCTTCTCAAGGTTGGGTTGAAATAATTGCTAACAAAGGGACTTTTATAGCAGTTCCTGAAAAGAGAAGAGCTACAATAAAAGCGGGTTCAAACCGACTAGGAGACATTTATAATTTTGCAGAAACAACGGGATTTCCCTTTCAACCCTCTTTTCATTTATCATCAACGCGTGAATTTTCGGAAGCAAAGTATGAACTAAATGATGGGCAACCCGATTTAAGGCTTCATCCCATTCACGAATTTTCAAAATGGTATGGCGCTTCTATGAAACGCAAATCATTGATTTCGAAATGGAATCAAAATAAAAAACCAAGGTATTCTGTATTTGAAAACCAACTGTGTAATTATCTAAATGCTACAAGAGGACTTCACATAAAACCAAAAAATGTCATCAGTACAAGAAGTACAGAAATGAGTTTGTACATCATATCGCAACTTTTAATCCGCCCAAAAGATGTGGTCTTGGTTGGGGATTTGAGCAATTATGCTGCCAACATGATTTTTCAACAATCAGGCGCAACCATCAAAACAGTCCCTATTGACGAACAAGGCTTAGATGTAGATTATATTAGAACACATTTTGTAAAAGGGGCAATTCGGAGCGTTTATATTAGTGCCAATCGTCATTATCCGACAACGGTTTCATTAACAGCAGAACGTCGCTTAAAACTGTTACAACTTGCAAAGGAATACCAGTTTGCAATTATAGAAGATGATTATGACTATGATTTTCAGTTCGAAGGCTTGGCTATGTTACCTATGGCTAGTTCGGATACAGATGGAATGGTGATTTATTTGGGAAAGCTTGGACAATCTTTATTTCCGAGTTTTCAAACAGGATTTGTAGTAGCTCCAGAAAATTTAATTTCAGAAGCCAAGAACTATTTGCAAATGCTGGACCGCCAAGGCGATTTGACACAAGAACAAATGCTATCCGAATTGATTTATGAAGGTGAAATTCATCGATTACTCAAAAAAAACATACTGGTCTATAAGCAAAGACGCGATTTTTTATACCGATGTCTTGAAGAAAATTTTAAAGACGCTATCCGTTTTAAAAAACCAACGGGTGGTCTAGCAATATGGTTAGAGTTTAATACGATAGTTTCTTTGGTTCAACTTTCAGAACAAGCGCTACGCTATGATTTGTTTTTGCCTAAAACCATACTTTATCAAGACAAGGACACTTGCGCTATTCGTTTAGGCTTTGGCCATTTGAATGAAGAAGAAATAGAAATCATAGTAAAAAAACTGAAACAGGCTTATGATTTGACCCTAAAATAAAAAAGCCTAACATCACTGTTAGGCTTTCCTTACATATTCAAATTATTCTAATCTACCAGAACAATTACTTTATTGTCTTTCATTTCTAAAGTTCCTGAAAAGATACCTAAGGTATAATTCTCTGCACTTACTTTAGTAAAGAATCCTAATGTCTCTTTACTAAACTCAAAAACTGGCGCTGTGATACTTACAGTCCCTTTTTGAAGCAACGAAAAAATCGGTGCGTGATTATTTAAAAATTTATTGTTGTTTTATGATGCTTTATTATTGTTTATCAATACTTTTTATATATTTGTTAAAACTTTAAATTTCACAAAAATGAAAAAAATTACTATTTTAAACTGGGTATTAAAAATATTAGCTATCCCTATCAATGAGTGTTTACGTTACAATATGTCTAACGAAGCGTTAACTTTAAAATATAAAGACTCAGTTTTCGGTAATTATAGTCCGTATATTATGCTGGCAATAATAGCATTATTAATTATCGCATTGCTTAATATTCAAAAAGGCCTGCAAGGATTTATCAAAGATGGCTATTTTAATTTCAAAAGCTCAGAAAGATTTAAAATAAGCGGATATCTATTGTTAATTCTTAGTATTACTATGTTAATGATAAGTTTTTTGGCAATAGAACAAGCATCTGAAATAGAAATATTATCTGATATTATAATAAACCTATTATTAATAGCAATAGGCATTGGATTGTTAGCCTTTTCAGATGTTATCAAAAAAGGAAATGTGTTAAAAACAGAAAATGATTTAACGGTATAAAAAACAAGAAACGGTAATATATAGAGATCATTACCTTCAGGTTATCCAAAACAAATTTCTAAAAAAAACATCATGTATTTATGAAAAAACTTCAATTCTTAAAAACGTTATTACATTTCATCTGGTTCTTTTCAATCATTGGAATTATCGGCATGGCAATTTTTATTCCGTTTCAGTTCTTCAGTAAGGATCCTTTTGATATTCCGATTAAAATAAATGGCGAAATACTATTAGCCGTCGATTTAACAACAAAAATCATATTGACCTTCATGGTGATTGCTTATTGTTTTTTTGTGTATGGTATCTATCACCTGAAAAAAGTATTAGATCTCTTTTCGAAAAGAATAATTTTTGACGAAAGCATAATTTTATTATTACATCAAATCGGATTAAATTTTATACTGGCTTCTCTATTTACAGGATTACCTCTTCTTTTCTATAAAATAATTCACGAAGGAAATATTGGGATTGAATTTGACGGAGGATTTAGTTCTTTTCTATTTACCTCAAGCTTAGGTTTGTTCTTTATGGTATTAAGCGACGTTTTTAAAATAGCCAAAACAATGAAAGAGGAAAATGAATTAACGGTGTAATTATGGGTATAATAATCAACGTAGATGTAATGCTTGCCAAACGTAAAATGCGCTCCAATGAACTGGCGGAACGCATTGGCATTACTACCGCCAATCTTTCTATCTTGAAAACCGGAAAAGCAAAAGCGATTCGATTTTCGACATTAGAAGCCATATGTGAGGTCTTGGCTTGTCAACCTGGTGATATAATGGAATTCATAAAAGAAGACTAACCTCTATTTTTCTTAAGTTTTAGCTATTATTTAAATGAATTACGAGTAGAAAAGTATTTAAAATAAACAGAAATAAATTCATAAAAAAAGCCAGACATAAGTCTAGCTTTAATATTTATATCGTGATATGTTTTAGTCAACTAAAACAATTACTTTATTATCTTTCATTTCTAAAGTTCCAGATGAAATAGATAAAGAGTAATTCTGCTCATCTACTTTTGTGAACATGGCAGCCACTTCTTTACTAAACTCTAAACTTGGAGCAGTAATACTTACAGTCCCTTTTTGAAGCAAGGAAACAATCGGTGCGTGATTACTTAAAATCTGAAAGCTTCCATCAACACCCGGTACAGATACTGAAGTTATTTCTCCTTTGAATAAGGATGCTTCCGGTGATACTATCTCTAATAACATATTTTTAATATTAGAAGTCGTAGTTAAAAGTTAGGAGCTTTGAAAACTGCCAACTGAAAACTACCAACTTGTTTTAAGCTTCTGCCAACATTTTCTCTCCAGCCTCGATAGCATCTTCAATAGTACCTTTAAGGTTGAATGCTGATTCAGGTAAGTGATCTAATTCACCGTCCATAATCATATTAAATCCTTTGATAGTATCTTTGATATCTACTAACACCCCTTTTAATCCTGTAAATTGTTCCGCAACGTGGAATGGTTGAGACAAGAAACGTTGCACACGACGTGCTCTAGAAACCGCTAATTTGTCCTCTTCAGATAATTCTTCCATACCTAGAATCGCGATAATATCTTGCAATTGCTTGTATTTTTGAAGAATTTCTTTTACTCTTTGTGCACAGTCATAATGCTCATTACCCAGAATTTGTGGCGTCAATATACGAGAAGTTGAATCTAATGGATCAACTGCTGGATAGATACCTAATTCTGCAATTTTACGAGACAATACTGTTGTTGCATCAAGGTGAGCAAATGTTGTTGCTGGTGCTGGATCCGTTAAATCATCTGCAGGTACGTAAACCGCTTGTACAGATGTAATAGACCCTTTATTTGTAGATGTGATACGTTCTTGCATCGCCCCCATTTCTGTAGCTAATGTTGGTTGGTATCCTACTGCAGAAGGCATACGACCTAATAGTGCCGAAACCTCTGAACCTGCTTGTGTAAAACGGAAGATATTATCAACGAAAAACAAAACGTCTTTCCCTTGATCAGTTCCTGCTCCATCACGGAAGTATTCAGCAATAGATAATCCAGAAAGTGCTACACGAGCACGAGCGCCTGGTGGCTCATTCATTTGACCGAAAACGAAAGTAGCTTTAGACTCTCTCATTCCTGGCATATCTACTTTAGATAAATCCCATCCTCCATTTTCCATAGAGTGCATGAAATCGTCACCGTATTTTATAATTCCTGACTCTAACATCTCACGAAGTAAGTCATTCCCTTCACGTGTTCTTTCTCCTACTCCTGCGAATACTGAAAGTCCACCGTGCCCTTTTGCAATATTGTTAATCAACTCTTGAATCAGTACTGTTTTACCAACACCTGCTCCACCAAACAATCCAATTTTACCCCCTTTTGAGTAAGGCTCAATTAAATCGATTACTTTAATACCTGTGAATAAAACTTCAGAAGAAGTTGATAAATCCTCAAATTTTGGTGCTTGACGGTGAATTGACATTCCGTGCTCTCCTGTTTTAGGTAAATTACCTAAACCATCAATGGCATCTCCAATTACATTGAACAAACGTCCGTAAACATCCGCACCAATAGGCATCTGGATAGGAAAACCTGTCCCTACTACTTCATAACCTCTGCTCAAACCATCTGTTGAGTCCATTGAGATAGTACGAACGGTGTTTTCACCAATGTGAGATTGTACCTCAAGTACCAATAGGGTACCATCTTTTTTTGTGATTTCTAATGAATCATAAATTTTGGGAAGTTCAACATCTTTACCGTTGAAAACTACATCAACTACTGGACCAATGATTTGCGCAACTTTTCCTATTACTTTTGACATTACTTATGTATTTATTAAATAGCTATTTAGGTTTATGAAATAGAAGCAACCGACTTTATCGATTAGCTGCTTTTTTCAAGTTGCAAATATAATTTTTTAAAATAAAAAATCAACACCTTTTTCTATAAAAACGATAAATAAATAAAGGATTATTTATTAGCACTAAATAAATTATGAAAATTGATTAAAAACAAAAAACCATTCGACTTTCGACGAATGGTTTTTTACTATAAAAAGATCTTTAATTTACAGTGACTTTGGAAACAATATTCGATAATTAGCTAAATCTACTGCTTTTAAATTAGAGCCATAAGTTGTATTAATAGCTGCCATAAACTTATTAGCTATTAGTGCATATCCTCTTGGACTAGGATGAATACCATCAAGAGAGAAACCTCCACCAGTAACAAAAGTAGCTGACACGGTAAAGCCATTAGCAGTAATACCTCCATTTACTAATTGATCCATAATTGCCTTAGTGTCAACAAAGGCAAGTCCTTTGGCGTCTGCAATTGTTTTAATAGTAATATTAAAGGCATCCGTTGCTACTTTTAATTCAGCAATTTCTGAAGGTATTAAAACATGTTTGTCTTGTAGTGGATAAGTAATTCCATAGGCACCAAGCAAAGCAGGAATTCCTGGAGGAAGCGCAGCGGGAGTTCCGATCACACCTCTTGTTGTTAATGGGATTAAATCACCCGTTTTTGTTTGTCTAACTTTTCCAAAAGTAGCACCAAGATACCCAGCTAAAGCCATTAACCGTGGATTTCCACTATTTTGCGCAACAAAAGTTATTGAAGTACCTAAATCCGCCAAAGACTCATCTTTAATTATAACTGGGTTAGCAGCCGTAGTCGATAACAAATCAATCCTATTAGTTACATTCAAAGCCGCTAGAATTTGCTTAAGCGGTCCATATAATTGAGTATTTAGTGCGTTTATGGTTGCAATATCGCCAGTGCTTACTACAGGAGCAGTTTTTAACTCGTCCCCATCAACAAAGTAAGTATACGGGGCAATAGGATTAAGCGGTATAGTTGTGAAATTTGGCAAAGTGTTTATATAAGGCAGATTAGCAACAACTCCTTTACTTCCGTTTACAGTTAATTGATTAACAAGTGCATTGTAGGAAGCGTCAAAACCAACACCTGCACCTCCTGCACTAGGAGTAATAGTAGCTAAAGTTGAATCACCCCCAGCAAGCGCGTAACCTAAAACATCATTTCCACCAATCCACAATGAAAAAAAAGTAGGAGCTTGCGTTAGGGCATCTGCCAAAACCGTCGTCCCGGGACTAGATGCAAATCTAGTAAAATACGGATTCCCTACTGCACTACCATATCCAGGCATTACTAAATTAATACATTTCGCCCCCGGAACACCCATATTATTGAATAGACCCGACAAAGCAGATCCATATGCAGTTGTTGTAACCCCTGAAACATTTACTGGGCCCGCAGCAGCAGTTGTACTCCCTGGAAAAAAGTAAAATCGTGTAGGAAATTGAGGAATTTGATTTCCTCCAGAAGAAAATCCACCTAAATTATCTGCCATTAAGGGAGTCGTAAAAGTACCTCCTCCTACTAAAGCAAATTGCTGTGCCATAACATTAGGATAAGCACCTTCTTGCCCCTTAACAAACAGGGCACCATCACTATACCCAGCAGCAAAGGAATCTCCTAAAGCCACATATTTGGCGAAATTTGCTGAACCTGCCGTTAAAGGCAATCCGTCTGATGAATTAGAGACTGTTATGACTTCATCATCATTATTACACGCTACAAAGGTTAGAGAAACCAATAAAAGCCATTTGAAATTTTTTATCATTACGTATGTTTTTTAAATTTTTTTTATATCAATATTACGGGTTGATTGTCCAAGAAGCAAAATACTGTTGCCCGATCAAACCAGCTCCTAACACTTGGCCATATTCCTTTCCTCCAATATTTGAGGCACCTAGTTTTAAAGTTGATTTAAGTTTTGGAAACTCATAATTAACCTGGGCATCAATTACAGTAGCAGCGGCGATTATACCATCCGCAAATGTAGATTGCCATAAATATTCAGTGTTGTATCTGCCGCTCACGTTAAAACCAAAGTTTTTGAATAGTTTTTCGTTTCCAAATGACGCTTTCACTCTATGTTTTGGAGTATTGAAACCAGCTTCAAAACTTGGATCTCTTGCTTGGTCAAATTTGAATTCAGCATAGTTATAATTAACACCTACTTCAAAATCCATATACACTTTTCTAGAAAGACCAAGACCAAAACCAAGTGATTTAATTTCCACATCAGTATTAGTGTATAATTGATACACTCTAAAGTCACCGCCCTGTAGCGCCCCTAATGTCTGAAATCCTGGGTCCATAAGTTTTGGATCCGCATTACCAGGATTAGTTGATGGACTGTCTTGTGTTGTCCCGTAATAAGGTGCAATTACATTTAAATTTCCGATAAAATCATTATAGATATTATAATACCCATTGATATCAACTGACACACCTCTTATCAACGAACGATATCCCAACTCAAATGCTTTAACTTGCTCTGGCTTTACATAGTCAACATTTGTTTTCCTCAATAAAGCTGCATTTCCCGTTGCACTAAATTGCCCTACAGATGATGCAGTATAGGAGTTGTTGTATGCATTTAAACCTGTCAATGTAACTGTATTTGACCCAAGCACTGCTTGACCAAAAGCAGAGATTGTACCACTTCCATCCACATCATTCCCTCTCACTTCAGAGAATCTTGTTAAGTTATCCGGAGCCGAACCGATTAAAACGGCGCTACCTACATTAAAACCAATGTATTGATCTTGTGTTGTTGGGTTTCTGAAACCAGTTTGAAACGACCCTCTAAAATTATGTCTTCTACTTTCTCCTCCAGAATACACTAGAGAAACTCTTGGCGAAATATTACCATCAAAATTCTGCGCTTTGTCATAACGCATTGAGCCTGTAAATTTCAATCGGTCATCGATAAACTTTTTTGTCAATTGCGTATAAGCGCCATATTCATTATAGTTAATTGGACCGTCCTTGTCCGTATAAATTCTACCTTGAGAATTTAACTGGTATTCTCTAAAAGAACCCCCTACTTGTATTTCAGCAAATTCAATAAGATCTTTAAAGTTATAATTGGCATCTGAATGATATATTCTAGAATTATCAACTAATTTCGAACCTGTTAATACGTCTGCCTCATTTGTTACTTTATTAAAAGCAGCATTGAAAGCCGCTGTTCCAGGAATTAATCTTCCGGTGTCTGCAGTACTTCTTGCAGCAATATGCGCATTTTCTGGTGTCTGACCAGCTAATGTAGCCTGTACAAATGCTCCTGCATATTGTCCAAACCAAGTTTTATCATCTTTCCAAACTCTGTTTATATTAATACCCGTAAAAAGCATATCATATGATTTTCCTCCATCCTCATTCGTAGTATATCCTCTAACAAAAAAGTTTTTGCCTTTTATTTCTAATTTATGTTGTTGCATAAAAAAGTTGTTCAAGTAATACCTGTTTGCACCTTGATAAACAGCATTCCCTAGACCAAACTTACTCTGCCAAATAACTTCTACGTCATTTGCAAAAGGCTTATAATGTAGTGAAAAAGTCAATCTTAGTATTGCTCGCCTTGTTATCCGTTAAACTAGTTTCATTATATCCAGTTCTACTCACATTTGTGCTTGGAAGTAAATTCACCGCTGAGGAAGGTATAATTCCTAGAGCGGCTAACGATGATCCAACCCCTTTTATGTTTGTAGAAACCTCGTCACCATATACATTTATACCATCATAATTGATGTTGCTTCTATCTCTGCCGACATTCGTTTTATCATCATAATTCGTCGCATACCAATCTGTACCTCTCATGTAGGTGAAATTAGCCTTAGCAGCCAATTTGGGACTGAAAGCATGCGCCATTCTAATCCCGTAATCTACGTAGTCATTTGACCCTGCCGCTTTTTGACTTGTCTGACCAAACTTTGCATAAGCAGTAATTCCCTGACTTGTGAAAGGGCTTTTACTATTCATAAATAAGATACCATTAAATGCATTCGCTCCGTACAAAGCGGAAGAGGCACCCGGCAAAAGTTCAACACTTTGAACATCAATTTCAGATATACCAATCAAATTTCCTAAAACAAAGTTTAACAATGGGGAAGAGTTATCCATTCCGTCAACCAACTGCATAAAACGGGTATTGGCCACGGTTGCAAAACCACGTGTATTGATTGATTTAAAGGACAAACTGCTGGTATTCATTTGAACTTCTTTCAAGTTTTCTAAGCCGTCATAAAATGTAGCCGAAGCAGACTTTTTAATATCGGCGATTCCCATTCTTTCGATGGTAACAGGCGATTCCAGAACTCTCTCTGGGGTTCTAGAGGCAGACACCACAATCTCATTAAGTAAGGTTTGCTCCTCTTTAAGGACAACTCTAACTTTTTGGTTATTTGATGTAATACTTACTCTTTTTGAAATAAAACCTATACTTGTAACCTCGATCACATAAGGTGCTTTTACTGATGAAATTAAAGTAAACTTTCCATCACTGTCGGTAACTGTCCCTGTGGCTTCTCCAACAATTTTAATATTAGCTCCAAAAATAGGCTGGTTGTCATTTTCGACAACGGTACCCGAAGTTGAATTTTGAGCAAAAGTGATGCTGCAAAAAAACAATGACAATAAAAGTAAATACATTCTCATTTGGTTGAATTTTATAGATTTTATACCGCCAAAATACAATTAATTTTGATATTAATAAAAAAACAATAAAAATAATTAGTTATTGTTAAGGTATTATTTAGATTTTAACACAATTATAAAGATATAATTTTTGTATTAATCTCTGAAAATGTGTTAAAAAAGTAAAATTTACTATGCGCACATACTAATTTTAAGATATATTTAGATTAATCATAAAAATAATCCCCCAAAATATATTTTTTAACAAAAAAAAAGCGAGATCAAAAATCTCGCTTTTTTTACTAAATATTATTCTAATACTGCTTTATTCGACCGTAACTGACTTCGCCAAATTTCTCGGCTGATCAACATTACAACCTCTCAAAACGGCAATGTGGTATGATAAAAGCTGCAACGGTATTGTCGTTATTAATGGTGATAAAGCATCTGATGTTTCAGGTATTTCAATAATATAATCCGCCAATTCACGAACTTGCGTATCGCCTTTGGTAACTACTGCAATAATTCGCCCACTTCTTGACTTAATCTCTTGAATATTACTCACTATCTTATCATAATGCCCTTGTTTGGGTGCAATAACAACAACTGGCATTTGCTCATCGATCAAAGCTATCGGACCATGTTTCATTTCAGCAGCGGGATAGCCCTCAGCATGAATATAAGATATCTCTTTTAGCTTTAAAGCGCCTTCAAGAGCAACCGGGAAATTATAACCCCTCCCTAAATAGAGACAATTAGGCGCATCTCTAAAAGTTTCAGCAATTTCCTTCGCCTTATCATTGGTTTCCAAAGCTTCTCTAACTTTCTCTGGAATTAATTCTAGTTCTTGCAAATACATATGGAAATCCGCTAACGATAAGCTTCCTTTTGCTTTTGCCAAACGAAGCGCAATCATAGTTAATACGGTAATTTGTGTTGTAAACGCTTTAGTAGAAGCTACACCTATTTCAGGACCTGCATGTGTATAAGCACCTGCATGTGTTTCTCTCGATATGGACGAACCCACCACGTTACAAACTCCAAATACAAAAGCACCCTTTTCTTTAGCCAGCTTTATGGCGGCCATCGTATCAGCTGTTTCACCAGATTGGGATATGGCAATAACTACGTCCTTACTATTGATTATTGGATTTCTATATCTAAATTCAGATGCGTATTCTACTTCAACTGAAATTCTAGCAAATTCTTCAAAAACATATTCAGCAACTAATCCTGCGTGCCATGAAGTACCGCAAGCGACTATAATAATCCGATCCGCGTTTAGGAACTTTTCTAAATTATCCTCAACTCCCGACATTTGAATAAGGCCTTTGTTTGCATGAAGCCTTCCTCTGTAAGTGTCTTTAATAACACTTGGTTGCTCATATATCTCTTTAAGCATAAAGTGATCGTAACCCCCTTTTTCAATCTGCTCCAAATTCATTTGAAGTTCTTGAATATACGGATCGACTGTAGAGTCATCTTTAATTCTCCTTACTTTCATAGGCTTATGTAGCCTAATATTTGCCATTTCACCATCTTCTAGATAGACCGCATTTGAAGTGTATTCGATAAAAGGAGAAGCATCTGAAGCGATAAAATACTCACCTTCACCTATTCCAATTGCCAATGGACTGCCTAATCGAGCAGCCACAATTTCATTAGGGTTTTTTTTATCAAAAACAGCAATTGCATATGCTCCCACCACTTGGTTAAGCGCAATTTGAACAGCCTTCCCTAACTTTATATTTTCTTTTTTCTGTATTTCTTCAATTAGGTTTACAAGTACCTCACTATCTGTATCAGAATGAAAAACGTAACCCCTTTTTTTTAATTCTACTTTTAAAGGAGAATAGTTTTCAATAATACCGTTATGGATTATTACCAAATCGCCTGAATTAGAAAGATGGGGATGTGAGTTTACATCATTAGGAACGCCATGCGTTGCCCAACGCGTATGACCAATTCCTATCGTCCCATTGGTAGAAATTTCTTTGGCAGCCCTCTCTTCAAGGTTTGCAACTTTACCCTTTGTCTTACTCAGCTTTATAGCCTCACCGTCATAAATCATGACCCCGGCACTATCGTAACCTCTATATTCAAGTCTTTTTAATCCTTTTATAACAATCGGGTAAGCCTCTCTGTAACCTATATATCCTACAATTCCACACATAGTACTCTCTTAATTAGGTTTAGTATAATAAATTTCCAATTTCAACCTTTTATCTTCAGGAACGGTCGACTTACTCCCGTATAGAATTGTCCCTAGGGGACTCATAACTGAAGCTCTCGGAGCCTGAGATATCGAAAATCCTGCTGTTCGTAATTTAGATGACGCCGTCGTATTTATATCCTCTGTAACAACAACACCCAACCTAACGTTTGTTGAATCAGCATTTTTAATAAGATTTCGTATTTGATTTGTAATTCTTATCTTATATACTCCACTTGTGATATCTTCTTTATTTAAAAGACCCCCAAATACTATTTTCCCGTTTTTAGCAGTCGTACCTGCAGTCGCGTCTACCGCATAGTCGAAAACCGGTCTGCTATTATTTAAATCATATAGGTAAATACGGCTCGGCTCATCTGCACTTGCCATTGCACTTGCGTCAACATGAAAAACAAGATTAGCCTCATTAATTAACCACCCATTATTTCTAATAGTTTCTAAATCATCAGCTACCCCATTATTGTCCGCGTCCGGACCAAAAAGTTCGATTATCGCCATAGCGCCTTCCCCTCCTTTTAGATACAACTTTTCATCGCCAAGCGTTGTGCTAATATTAGCAGAATTAGTCGCATTGACATATGGGGTATTCGTGTTGCTTTGTTCCAGCAAACTAACCGTATTGCCGGTCAGATTAAGAACAATCGACTTTTCAATTTTTGTATTGTCAGTAGATGAGGTATCCTCCTTGTATTTTATCGTGATTTTTCCCTTCTTGAAATCTAATTGCGCTAGTGCACTTGGACTACTTCCTGATTTTTCTACCTTAAAATACAAACCTCTAAAGTATTCTTTAAAAACCTCATTTGTAGATAACTTTCCTGCTGCAACGCCATCAATTATTTTAGTTTTAAAATAACTTGAATTAAGAGTCAATCGCATTCCAGGAGCTGTTCGAGTAACAACCTCCTTGCCATCCGTCATAGTGGTTTCTTTATATTCAGCAGCACTGAAGGAAAACGAATCATTTTGAGAAGTATTACTGTCGTTATTTAAACGACTTCCTACTTTAGAACCATCAAAATCTGCGTTTTGATCCGTAAAATATTTTTGTGCTTCCTGAAAACCACTTGTAGGATCTAAATCTCTCATAAAATAACCTGACTCATACACGCTTAGTTTAATTTTAGCATCAGTACCACCATATATTGAATCTAACTCATATCCCTGATCCCCATTAGTGTCGGTAGAAATTAATGTGCTAAAATAGGGTATTGTTAAAATCACACTTTCGATTACTGGATTATTTCCTATCACAGGATTTGGAGAATTCAATGACAACTGAGTCGCAAAATTTGCCGTTGTTGTACCGAACGCAGGGTTAACTAGTATCCCTAAAGAGTTTATATTAAGATTGTTTGACTGTATGGGTCCAATTTTTTGGTTATAAGCTAATACACCCGAAGTATATTTATCAAAATCAAAGGCATTACCGCCTATCAGTCCGTCTCCAATTGTATTAAAGTCTTTGTCACAGGAATATAAAAAGACAACACAGCTAACTATTAGAATTTTCTTAAAAAAAAAATTATTGTACATATTAGATAATAAAAGTTTAAATTATAGAACCTCGTTGTTGTAAAAATTACTGTATGCTTCCGCAAAGGCATCTTTGGCCACGAAAGGTAAAAAAGGTTTTCCTGAAGACTCTATAAATTTTGTTAAACTTGGAGACAGGCTGTCTGTAGCAATAATAACAGAATCTGAATGCTGAATTGAAGTTTTTATAATACTTTCATAATCAGGTGTTTTTAAGTCAGATATAGCTTCAACAGGGATTCCGTCTAGTACTATTTTATTCATCATTTCGGGATCTAAAGTACCTTCAAACGACTGACTGTATACAGAAGTAACAATCTTAGTATCTGAAAACAAAGCTTCATTTTTATAATAATGTTTCATGTAAATAGGCAACATAGCTGCCATCCATCCATGAACATGTATAATATCAGGAACCCAGTTCAATTTCTTAACGGTTTCTACAACTCCCTTTGCAAAGAAGATGGCACGCTCGTCGTTATCAGGATACATCACCCCTTCTTCATCTGCAAATGTGGCTTTCCTTTTGAAATATTCATCATTATCAATAAAGTAAACTTGTATTCTTTCCTTAGGTATAGACGCCACTTTTATTATCAATGGCATATCTAAGTCATTCACTACTAAATTCATTCCTGAAAGTCTAATTACTTCATGTAATTGATGTCTTCTCTCATTTATGTTTCCGTATCTAGGCATAAAAATTCTAATCTGTCCGCCTTGATCATTAACCATCTTCGGCACATCGTAAGACATTAAAGAAACCTCATTTTCAGCCAAATAAGGCACCACTTCAGATGATACATATAATATCCTCTTATCTTTCATATTGTAATTTGATTAATTTATTGATAATAAAAAACACGCAAAATTACAAAAATTTATGCAGTTATTAACTAATATATTATGTTTGCAGTTAATTTTAATAATACGACCATGCATATTTTCAATGGAAAAGAAGCTTTAATGGCCTTTTTGAAATCTATTAAGACTCCTGATTCCACTATTGGTTTTGTTCCCACTATGGGGGCATTACATCAAGGGCACTTGTCTTTGATGCAACAATCATTGGCAGAGAACGATAATACCGTGGTTAGTATTTTTGTAAACCCCACTCAATTCAATAATCTTGAAGACTTATCAAAATACCCAAGGACCTTGGAATCCGATATTGCCAAAATATCAGGTTTAAGTTCTGAAATAATTTTGTACGCCCCCTCTACTGAAGATGTTTATGAGGGAAAAATCTTGTCCCAGGAATTTGATTTTGACGGATTGGAAAACCAAATGGAAGGAAAATTCAGACCTGGTCATTTTAACGGAGTTGGAACTATAGTAAAAAGGTTGTTTGAAATTGTGAGTCCAACAAATGCTTATTTTGGAGAGAAAGATTTCCAACAATTGCAAATCGTAAAAAAAATGGTCGAAAAAAACAACTTGACTATTACCGTAAAAGGCTGCGAAATTTTCAGGGAAACCAATGGTCTTGCTATGAGTTCGAGAAATGAGCGCCTATCAGAGGAAAAAAGAATCGATGCCGCGCTAATTTACAAAACCTTAAATGGAGCAAAAGAAAAATTCAAAACGAATAGCGCCATGTCCGTAACAGCGTGGGTAAGAAAAACATTCGAAAAAAACACTTCCTTTGACCTAGAGTACTTTCAAATCGCTGACGAAACCGCATTATTACCTTGCCTTAGAAAAGATAAAGCCAAAAAATACCGTGCCTTTATAGCAGTTCTTGCCGATAATATTCGATTGATTGACACCATTTCATTAAATTAATTTACTTTTGTATCATGCAAATTCAAGTATTAAAATCAAAGATCCATCGGGTAAAAGTTACCGGAGCTGATCTAAATTATATTGGTAGTATTACCATAGACGAAACATTATTGGAGGCTTCAAACATCATTGAAGGGGAAAAAGTTTCAATCGTGAATATCAACAACGGTGAGCGCTTTGAAACCTATGCCATAAAAGGAAAGAAAAACTCTGGTGAAATAACACTTAATGGCCCTGCAGCCAGAAAAGTACAAAAAGAGGATATTATTATTATCATTTCTTATGCTACTTTAGAATTTGAAGAAGCCAAAACCTTCAAACCTTGGATAATTTTTCCAAATGAAAAAGACAATTCTTTAACATAATTTAAATTAGTTCGGAAATAAATGTAATTTTAACATTACAAAAGACAATAGCCCTCCTACCTATTGTCTTTTTTTATTCTAATTGAAACAAAAATAATTATACTAGCTATGGCCAAAGTAAAAACCTCCTTTTTTTGTCAGAATTGTGGCGCGCAATATGCAAAATGGCAGGGACAATGTAATTCTTGTAAAGAATGGAATACCATTGCCGAAGAAATTATCCAAAAAGAAGAAAAGACAGCCTGGAAAAGCGAATCTTCCCCGAAAAGCAAAGCCCCAAAGCCATTAAAAATTAACGAAATAGATTCTACTCAAGAAATCCGAATGGACACTACTGATGCAGAACTAAACCGAGTTCTGGGTGGCGGTATTGTTCCTGGATCGCTAACCCTTTTAGGAGGAGAACCTGGAATAGGGAAAAGCACCCTTTTACTTCAAATATCCTTAAAATTACCCTACAAAACTTTATACGTTTCGGGTGAAGAAAGCCAAAAACAAATAAAAATGAGGGCAGAAAGAATCACCTCTATCAGTGACAACTGCTACATACTAACCGAAACAAAAACCCAAAACATATTCAAACAAATTGAAGCGATTGAGCCCGAAATCGTCATCATAGATTCGATCCAAACTCTTCATACCGATTATATCGAATCGACCGCTGGAAGCATCTCCCAAATTCGGGAAACCACGGCAGAACTGATCAAATTTGCCAAAGAAACCAATATCCCGGTGATTCTTATTGGTCACATTACCAAGGACGGTAATATAGCCGGCCCAAAAATTTTAGAGCACATGGTTGACACCGTTTTACAATTTGAGGGGGATAGAAACCACGTTTACCGCATTTTGCGTTCTCTAAAAAATCGCTTTGGTTCTACCGCTGAAATAGGAATTTACGAAATGTTAGGAAGCGGCTTACGCGAAGTTTCAAACCCTTCTGAGATACTAATTTCACATAAAGATGAAGAATTATCTGGAACCGCCATTGCATCTACTCTAGAAGGAATGCGCCCATTGATGATAGAAATACAATCGCTGGTAAGCACTGCAGTATATGGAACACCTCAACGCAGCACAACGGGTTACAATGCAAAGAGACTAAACATGATCTTAGCCGTTCTGGAAAAAAGAGCTGGTTTTAGGCTTGGCGCCAAAGACGTATTTCTAAACATAACCGGAGGTATAAGTGTTGATGATCCCGCCATTGACTTGGCCGTCGTTGCAGCCATTTTATCTTCTAATGAAGACATTCCGGTAAATAAAGGTTTTTGCTTTGCTGGAGAAGTTGGTTTGTCAGGAGAAATTCGTCCCGTAAACCGGGTCGATCAACGCATTCAGGAAGCCGAGAAATTAGGCTTTTCGACCATTTTTGTATCGAAATATAATAAAATTGCCTTGAAAAATACTGGCATAAAAATCCAATTGGTTACAAAAATTGAAGATGTAGCTAGAATGTTATTTGAATAAACTCTGTTTAAAACACCGCTAACGAAACGTTCTACCCCTATATATCAGAATAATCTACTTTGCTGATTTATAGATATTAGCGCGTTAATTATAATTGTTTAGTCATTTTTTTTTGTAACTTTATTTAGTGAGTATTACACTGCCATAATAAAGAAAGCTAAAATGAAACCCTATGACAAAACAATGGTTGTTTTTTATCAGCAAATCGACAAACTATTTTACAACATTGCCGCTGTAGACAAAACAGTTCGCCCTGAAGAAATTAAAGAATTAAAGAAAGTAATTCAAAAAGAGTGGTTACCCCTTGAAAACACTGTTGACAACTTTGGATCTCATTCAGCACACCAAATAGAGATTGTATTTGACTGGTTAGTGGAAAACGAAGGGAATATAGATCAAGTGATACCCGATTTAAAAACATTCAGAATAGTACATAGCAGTTTGTTTACAGACCAAGTAAATGCAATTATTTTAAAAACTGCCAAAGCAATTGCAGACTCCTTTGCAGGCAAAAACAAATCCGAACATGTTTTAATAAGCCAGCTCAGTGCAGTTTTAGAAAAGCAATATCAGAATAAAACTCACAGCATAATTACTTAATGAAATCTAAAATTGTCCACTGTAATTTAAAAATAAGAAAAGATGAAAAAGCAAACAGGTATTTGGATTGACTCAACAAAAGCAATCATCGTAAGTCTTGAAGACGGTAAAGAAACGGTAACAGAAATACAATCTAATCTTGAGAATCGTGTGTATCATGACAAAGAAGTAGACAAAGGAAGTTTCTTCGCTGGACAGCATATTGACTCTCAGAAATCATTTGATGAACGTAAAAAGCACCAAATAAATAGCTATCTAAAAGATGTTATCTCGACAGTTAATGGAGCTGATGAACTTTATATTTTTGGACCAGCAGACACAAAAACCAAATTAGAAAAAAAATAAACGCTGAGAAATCGACTATTGCCAGCAAACCTAAATCTATTGAAACAGCTGATAGCATGACTTCAAACCAGATTGTGGCAAAAGTCAAACAGTTTTATAATCAAAAATAATAACTTTCCGTTGAGGAGACCAACCTTTTATTTTAGCGATTACCGCAAAAACTACAGCAAATTAATTTTGTGGTTTTTTTTATATTCCTAATAAATAATTTATTCAAATTAGGAGCATATCAAAACTTTTAATAGTTTACATCCCTAAAAGGTCTTCATTTGCACAATCTAAAAAAAGCTAGTCCAGATAAATCATTTTTTAGAATAGAAGCTTTTAACGATATATTTATATGTTTTTACAAATCAACAACTAACCGACACTGCAATTCATGAAAACCAGAAAACAAAAAACAATTATTTTGCTGAGCGTGCTTACGGCAATATTTCTGGTTTTATCTATAGCTTTCTTTGCCTTTAGAAATTTTCTTTTGCAGCAAGCCATCACAAAAGTTTCAACCAAAATGGAACAAGAATACAGCAGTCGACTCTCTGTAAGAAAAGCTACTTTTGAAGGTTTATCAGGAGTAAAGCTAATCGAAATAACATTAGTTCCAGAACATGCCGACACCCTATTTAGTATTAAAAAAATCAAAACCAGTGTCAGTTTCTGGCATTTATTTCTTGGTGAAGTGCAACTAGGCAGTTTAGAAATTCAAAACGGTCTCGTACAACTAGTTCAAAAAGGCAAAGTAAAAAACTTTGCAGCATTTCTAAAAAAAGAAAACAAGGAGCCAACAAATAAGGATAAGAGAGATTATGCCGCTTTTGCTTACAGAATCATTTCCAATGCACTTAATCTGGTTCCTACAGACATGAGAATAGAAAACTTGACATTCAAACTAGATGACAATGCTAAAAAAGCAATCATCTCCATAAAAAAATTAATCATTTTTGACGAGCAACTGGAGACATCCATAAACGTACAAACCAATACTTTTTCGCAGCGCTGGAAAATAAAGGGATTTGCAGATCCCAGAAATCAAAAAGCAGATATCCGCCTATTCAATATTGACACGGGCGCCATTAAAATACCTTATTTTGACGAACGGTACAATCTGAAATCAAGTTTTGATTCCATTCGATTAAAGATCGAAAATATTGACAAAAGCGGTGATGAATTGCATATTGACGGCCTTACATCTATCACAAATCTCAGGTTCAATCATCCAAAAATAGCCAGCAAAGATGTACTAATAAAGAACGCGCAATTTGACTTTCGATTGCTACTGGGTTCCGACTTTATTTCCATAGACAGTAGCTCAACCGCTCAGTTTAACGCTGTAAAATTTCATCCTTATGTGACCTACGATACTGAATCAGATACAATTTACAAACTCAAAGTCAATATCCCAAAGATGAAAGCCCAAGATTTCATCTCGTCTCTTCCAAACGGTCTCTTTACCCATTTTCAAGGAATGGAAGCCGAAGGTACTTTTGATTATAAATTAGATTTTAAATTCAATAAAAACAAACCCAACCAACTCGTTTTCGACAGTAATTTAAAAAAAGAAAACTTAAAAATTACAAAATACGGCGAAGCAAATCTTAACAAACTCAAGGGAGAATTTATCTACAGAGCAATAATAAATGACGTATTACAACGACCTGTATTAGTTGGAACTGCTAATCCTAATTACACAGCTATTGATCAAATTTCCCCCTATTTAAAAAAATGCGTCCTGACCACAGAAGACCCCTCTTTCTTTTCACATCACGGTTTTATCAATGAAGCCTTCAAGCAATCCATTGTAAAAAATATAAAAACCAAAAAATTCTCTAGAGGTGCTAGTACCATTAGCATGCAATTAGTAAAAAATGTGTTTCTTACCCGGGAAAAAACAGTTTCACGAAAACTAGAGGAAATCCTCTTGGTTTACATTTTAGAAAACAACAGAATAGTAAGCAAAGAACGCATGCTGGAAGTTTATTTTAATATTATCGAATGGGGACCTAATGTATATGGAATAGGAGAAGCCAGCTGTTTTTACTTCCAGAAAAGTCCTTCAGAATTAACGCTAAACGAATGTTTGTACCTTGCCCGAATTATTCCCAGTCCGAGAAAATTCATGTATCAGTTCAATGACCAGGGGGAACTCAGAGATTTTGCGATAAAACAGGAAAGTTTTTTAACGAATATCATGATCCGAAGAGGACTTTTGAACATTGATGATACGATCTATAAATCACAGCCGATCAATATTACTGGGGCTGCTAAATCACTTATCAGATTGCGAGTTCAGGATTCGACTACTGTTGATAGCTTAGCGATGCCTCCTGAATTTGAATTTTAATATCTTTGAACATTGAATGTCCGGAGTCCGTAATGTTCTTCAAATTTGAATAGAAAAAAGCCCACAAAAAAACAGTTATTCTTTGTGGGCTAATTTAAAAAAAAAGCTAGTCTTGCTGTTAAAAATCAGGGAGCAGGATCTGGAATTAAAGCCTGAACTTCATTAATTGCTTGCAACACATCCTCAGCTAAAGTGATCTTGATGGTCTCTATATTTTCTTTTAATTGTTCCATGGTTGTGGCTCCAATTATCGTGCTAGTCAAGAAAGCCTGTTGCTCAATAAATGCCAATGACAACTCCGTCAGTGTTAATCCGTTTTTATGTGCAATTTCTTGATACAAGCGAGTTGCTTCCGCGCACTGCGCACTATTGTATCTGGCCATTTGCGGAAAAAGATTAAGGCGGGAATTGGGATGACTTTCACCAGATAAAAATTTACCCGACAAAATACCAAAAGCCATTGGAGAATAAGCCAATAGACCCACGTTTTCTCTCATACAAACCTCAGAAGAACCGTTTTCAAAAAGTCTGTTCAACAAAGAATATGGGTTTTGAACCGTCTTAATCCTAGGCAAATGGTTGTATTTACTTTCTTCCAGAAAACGCATCAGTCCCCAAGGCGTTTCATTAGAAAGTCCAATATGCTTGATCTTTCCCTCTCTTATAAAGCCTCCTAAAGTGTCTAAAACAGAATGAATGTTGTCTTCCCACGCGTCGTCTTGTACCTTAAACCCTCGTTGTCCAAAACAGTTAGTTTTACGCTCTGGCCAATGTAATTGATACAAATCGATATACTCCGTTTGTAAACGTTGTAAACTATTGTCTAAGGCATATTTAATACTAGCCGGTGAAAAATCATTTTTCTCCCGCATATAACTGAAGTTCGGGTTGGGTCCCGCAATTTTTGAAGCCAAAACAACTTCTTCCCTTTTTCCTGTTTTTTTAAACCAGGTCCCTATGATTTTTTCAGTGCTACCATAAGTCTCCTCGCGTGCAGGAACTGAATACATCTCAGCAGTATCAAAGAAATTAATCCCCTTCTCAAACGCATAATCCATTTGCGCATGACCATCTGCTTCTGTGTTTTGTTGTCCAAAAGTCATTGTTCCAAGACAAATTTTGCTGACTTTTATATCGGTATTGGGTAAAGTAGTGTATTTCATTTATGTGGTTTTTCTATAGATAAGGATACAAATGTAGATTTTATTAGTCGTGTCCGAGATCACATTAACAGATATTTTCGAAACGTTCCCGGTACTAAAAAAGGCTCAAAGTAAAAACTCTGAACCTTTCTCTCTCTCAGCCTAGACTTCTTTTTAATTTATCTCATTTAACATCTCGGCTATTTCGTCTAACCTTGGCGTAAGAATAATTTCGATTCTACGATTTTTAGCTTTCCCTTCTGGAGTAGCATTACTTGTCAAAGGAGAGAATTCTCCTCTACCTGCGGCGGTAAGATTTTGTTTGTTGATGGCAACATTTTCACTCAAAATAGCAACAATTGCAGTGGCTCTTTTGGTTGATAAATCCCAGTTATTTGCAATTGGTCCTGAACTGGAAAAACCATCATCATCTGTATGTCCTTCAATCAAAACCGAAATGTCTGGATTATCACCCAAAACTTTTCCTAGTTCAACTACGGCTTTTTTACCCTCAGCACCTACTGAATAGCTACCGGAATTGAAAAGCAATTTGTTTTCCATAGAAACATATACTTTCCCGTTTTTTTGTTCTACAGTCAATCCTTTTCCTTCAAAACTATTTAAGGCTTTAGAAAGTGTTTCCTTTAACTTTTTCATTGTTGCTTCTTTGGCAGCAATCAAGGATTCCATTTCTTGCAATCTTTGAGCACTTTTGTTCAAGCGCTCTTGTTCAATCGCCAATGCTTTTCCTTTAGCATCTAATTGAGAAAGCAAATCACGGTTTTTGCTCATATTAAGTTGCAAAGCCTCATTGCTATTTTTCTCCAATGCTTTATAAGAATCATTAAGTACATTCATTTTGTTACTTAAAGCACCATAATCAGCAAGCCATTTGTCACGTTCCAGTTTCAAATTAGCGAAATCATTTTTTAATGCGTCTTGATCTAATTCTAATTGATTTTTGGCTTTCATAAGTTCCGAGTTTTCATCTGCTAAACTTCTGTTTTCCTTTTTTAGATCAGTGTATTTGTTTTCTAAATCAGTGTATATTTTCTTGGACACACAAGAAGTCGAAAGTACCATAATCAGTAATCCTAGAGCGATTTTCTTTACCATTTTTATAATTTAAGATTGGGTTATTATCTATTTTAACTTTATTCTACTTCTACTAAAACGGGACAATGGTCAGAATGTTTCGCTTCGGGCAAAATAAGTGCTCTTTTTATTCGGTCTCTCAGTGGCTCACTGACTAAGCAATAGTCAATACGCCATCCTTTGTTGTTAGCTCTGGCGGTAGGGACGCGCATCGTCCACCAGCTGTAATTGTCTGGTTCCTTGTTCAAAAAACGAAAACTATCGATGAAACCATTTTTCAGAAAAGCATCAAGCCAGGCTCTTTCCTTAGGTAAAAACCCAGAGACATTTTTAGTCCGAATAGGATCGTGTATATCAATCGCTTCGTGACAA
Source organism: uncultured Flavobacterium sp. (assembly GCA_937773775.1). Lineage (GTDB taxonomy): Bacteria > Bacteroidota > Bacteroidia > Flavobacteriales > Flavobacteriaceae > Flavobacterium. The sequence goes on along the minus strand of CALJVL010000006.1, from coordinate 53,068 downwards.
ATGTTATAATCTCCGCAGATTACCAAATTAGGAATCGTTGCTTTTAATTCCGTAATATAGTTCTGGAAATCATCCATAAACATGTATTTATGATCCAGTCTTTCGCTATTAGTGCCAGAAGGTAAATAAAGGCTCATTACCGACATCTCATCAAAATCCACACGGATATTCCGGCCTTCAAAATCCATATGGGGAATTCCTGTCCCAAAGACGATATCATTAGGTTTCTTTTTCGACAAAATGGCTACACCGCTGTATCCCTTTTTAGTTGCAGGAAACCAGTAGTGATATGGATATCCGGCCAATTCGAAATCTAATAATGGAAGTTGATCTGGAGAAGCTTTGATTTCTTGGAGGCAAATTACATCTGGGTCTGCTTGTTGCAACCAATTGATGAATCCTTTTGAAATTGCTGCACGAATTCCGTTAACATTGTAAGAGATAATTCTCATTGTTGTACTTTTTTGATCCCCAAAAGTACTAAAAATTAAAAAGGATATACCGCAAAAACAACAAAATCCACAGGGCAATAGCCAGATAGTGGAGTTTTTTTCTATCTTTGATTTTCGTTCAATAAACAATAAGGAAATGGGTTTAGTTACCGCCAAAGAAGTTGCAAAAGCAATAAATGCGCAAAAATATGGGGTTTTCGGAACTTTCTCCGGTTGGCTTTTAATGAAAATTTTAAAAATATCTAAGCTTAATAAATTTTACGATAGCAATAAACATCTAGAAGACATTGAGTTCCTAAATGCAATATTAGACGATCTTGATATCAAATTTGAAATTCCGCAGGAAGATTTCAAACGCCTACCTAAAGATGGCGCTTACATCACCATCTCTAACCATCCGCTGGGAGGAATAGACGGTGTTTTATTGTTGAAGTTAATGTTAGAAAAAGAGCCCAACTTTAAAATAATCGCTAATTTCCTGTTGCATAGAATTAAACCTCTCCAGAAATACATTATGCCTGTAAATCCTTTTGAACATCTTAAGGAAGCTAAATCAAGCGTTATAGGCATCAAGGAAACCTTACGCCACTTAAGTGATGGAAAACCTCTTGGGATGTTTCCAGCAGGAGAAGTTTCCAGCTATCGAGATGGAAAACTCATGGTAGACAAACCTTGGGAAGAAGGCGCTATTAAAGTAATTAGAAAAGCACAGGTCCCTGTTATCCCCATTTATTTTCATGCTAAAAACAGTTGGCTGTTTTATTTTCTTTCTAAAATTAGCGGCACCTTCCGTACAGCAAAATTACCTTCGGAAGTTTTTAGTCAAAAACGTCGTGTGATAAAAGTACGTATCGGCAGACCCATTTCTGTAGCCGAACAAAATGAATATAAAACTATCGAAGCCTATTCGGAATTCCTTAGAAAGAAGACCTATATCCTAGCTAATCCATACAACAAAGAAAGTAAGTTACTGACGCCTCCAACTTTAAAAATCCCCAGAAGTCCAAAAGAAATAGCAAATCCGGCTAATGGCGAAAAAATGATTGCGGAAGTTGATAACTTAAGAAATACGGATTGCAGACTTTTGCAAAGCAAAAACTATGAGGTGTTTTTTGCCGAAGCTGATGCGATTCCAAACATTCTGCATGAAATAGGTCGCTTGCGTGAAATTACATTTAGGGAAGTGGGAGAAGGAACTAATCAGTCTATTGATCTCGACAAATATGATCAATACTACCACCATCTTTTTTTATGGGATGAGAATGCAAAGCAAATCGCTGGAGCTTATCGAATGGGATTAGGTTCTGAAATTTTTCCTAAATATGGAATTGAAGGTTTCTACTTGAATGAACTTTTTCGTTTTGAACCTGAATTAGACGACATGATGGACAAGTCCATTGAAATGGGTAGAGCATTTATCATCAAGGAGTACCAGCAAAAACCGATGCCACTTTTCTTACTTTGGAAAGGGATTATTCATACGACTTTACGTTTCCCAGAACACAAATTTCTTCTTGGTGGGGTAAGTATTAGCAATCAATTCTCTAATTTTTCGAAATCTTTGATGATTGAATTCATGAAATCAAATTATTATGATCCGTATATAGCACAGTACGTTCACCCCAAGAAAGCATACAAAGTCAAGCTAAAGGATGCCGACAAAGATTTTATCTTTAACGAAACTGAGGCCGACTTAAATAAATTTGATAAAATTATAGACGAACTCGAACCAGGCGTTTTGCGTTTGCCGGTATTAATAAAAAAATACATCAAGCAAAATGCAAGGGTGGTTGCTTTTAATGTGGACCCCTTGTTCAATAATGCGGTGGATGGCTTGATGTACATTAGGATTGCAGATATTCCTGAAAGTACCATGAAACCAGTTATGGAGGAGTTTCAAGCAGAACTAGAGCGCAAATTAACAGAAAAAGAAGGTTAGATAAAATAGCTGATTCAGAAAATACAACATAAAAAAGTCTCGACATGGTCGAGACTTTTTTATGTTTAAAACCACGCTTTTTTGTTAGCCTGATAGGTTTGATAAAACTCCTGATCTGACTTTGTCAAATAAATTATTCCTTCAATCAAGCCAAGGACTCCTGTAACTATACCACAAGTGCAAAGACTAATCACTAACCATATTATACCCTCTTTAGTATACCCTAAAAGGAATTTATGAATCCCAAAAGGTGCCAAAAGTATGGCAAGCAAACCTGCTGCCAATTTCTTATTGTCTTCTCGAGCCGGTTGCGGGTTATTCCAGTGTTCGTATTTGGTGTTTTCCATAGAGTATTTATAATTTGAACTGTTTTCAATAATTAAATCTACGAAAATTAATTCGAAAGCCGAATCTACCCCTCCTAAAAGTTCATTTTCATTTCCTTCGCAATCTAAAATTTAGCTTAACCACATCAACTATTTTTCGAAAGAGGCTTAATCTTGTAGTTTCTGTATCTAGTCAACCCTAATATTTCAAGTAGTTTGTTTTGCGCCGGTCAGGCAATGTTTGGGTTTCTTTCACTGAGAGAAACAGCACCCATACTGGCAACTCTTTATTATATCTCTGCCTTAGGGGCTTGTCCAAAATATTTTAATTTTATCTTGTCAACTATGACTTGCGCCAGTCGCTGATGACTCTCGAAAGTCCAGCCAGCAACATGTGGGCTAAGGATTGTATTTTTAGCTTCCAGTAAATACTGGAATGCTTCTGGGGTTTTATCTTCTTGAAAGAGAGTTTCAAAGGATAATTTCTCATATTCCAATACGTCTAGGCCAGCACCAAGAATTTTTCCAGACTGCATAGCAGCCACTAAATCGGTCGTTACTATATTTTTACCTCTAGATGTGTTTAAAATCCAAAAAGGCTTATCAAAAGCGTCTATAAATACCGCATCTACCATTTTATTGGTTTGCGGTGTCCACGGAATGTGCAAACTCAACACATCCGCTTTTAGTTGCAGTTCTTTTAGTGAAACCTGCTTTGCATTGGCATCCCCCACATTTTCCAGAATATCATAACACAAGACCTCCACGTCAAAACCGCGCAGTTTCTTGGCAAAAGCTTTCCCCATATTTCCATACCCTATAATCCCAACCGTTTTACCTTCAAGCTCATGACCACGATTGCTTTCGCGATTCCAATGTCCGGAGCGAATTTCTCTATCAGCAATATTCAGTTTATTAAAAAGCGACAAGATCATCCCCAGCGTATGCTCAGCAACCGCATTTCTGTTCCCTTCGGGTGCGGCTATCAATTCGACGTTTTTTGAAACAGCATACTCACAGTCGATACTTTCCAGACCGGCTCCTACTCGTGCTATAAATTGCAAGTTAGTGGCTTTGTCCAAGAATGCCTTGTCGATTTTGAAGCGGCTACGGATTACGATTCCCTGATAGTCCTCGATTTTCGCTTCAATCTCTTCCTTGGAAGAAGTGAAATCTTCGTGGTTCGTAAAACCTAATGTTTGCAATCCTCCCCATAAAATAGGGTTATTACTATCGATATGAAGTATTTTAATACTTTCTGGTTTTAACATTTTTTTCTTAATTTAATATTGCTCAAAGTTACAAATTTGATTTGGAAACAAGACTCGTCTTAATAATGAAAGCAATATCCCAACTCATCGGGCGATTGCAGCTGTTTGCGCGGTCGAAATGAATCTCCTAAATATAACAGAGAGCTCTCCGCCAATAAAAAAGGGTCTTATCAACCTGATGCTGATAAGACCCTTTGTTAATGAAGGCAAGTCAAGATTTAGCTTACCCCTTAATTTGTTTTAATGAAGTTTTAATTCCGCGTATCAAAGACGAACTGAATCCGTGCATTTCCATTTCGTTCAATCCCGCAATCGTACAACCTTGTGGAGTGGTAACACGATCAATCAATTGTTCTGGATGTACCTGTTCTTCCATGATCATTTCGGCAGCTCCTTTTACAGTTTGTGCAGAAATCGCCAATGCTGTTTTCCAGTCAAATCCTATTTCGATTCCTGCCTGCATAGAGGCGCGGATATAACGCAAAGCAAAAGCGGTTCCTGAGGCAGCAAGAACAGTAGCTGCATCCATCAATTTCTCGTCTATAATCGGCGCTGTTCCCAAATCTTCGAAAAGTGCAACTACATGCTGAGCTTTCTCTTTGTCCTTTTCATGGAAAGCGATGCAGGTTGCAGATGCGCCAAATTGTGATGCGATATTAGGCATGATTCGGATGGCACTATTTGAAGCCCCTATCTTGCTTTGTAAATTCTCTATTGACAATCCACTCACAGCTGACGCCAAAACTTTGTTATTAATTACTGGAAGGATTTCTGCCAGAACAATATCTACCTGATAGGGTTTTATGGTAAGGATAACTATATCTGCCTCCTGAATTCCGTCTGTATTATCAGAAGAAACAGTTACACCCAATTCCTCCAAATAAAGAATACTTGCCGTATTTCTCCTAGTTATAGTGATTTGATTTCCTTGCGAAAATTTTAATATCCCTTTTGCGATTGCAACGCCTAAGTTTCCTCCTCCGATTATATGTATTTTCATTATGCTTGTGGTTTTCCTTTCCTTGACCGGTTACAAATACGAAGTAAACGCTACGGAAAGTGTTAAGTGGTTATAGTTTGTTGGTTGTTTGGTTACTCTTAAAATCCTAGAATCATTTTTGCTATAGAAAAATAAATTAAAATTCCGCAAATATCATTGCTTGTAGTTATAAACGGGCCGGTCGCCAATGCGGGATCAATGCCAAATTTATCAAGTAATAATGGTATAAATGTACCTATAAGAGAAGCGATAATAATTACTGAAACTAATGCACTAGTGATAACAACCCCAATTATCGGTGGTTCATCCAAAAGGAAATAACTTCCCAAAAACAGAATGATTGCCAGAATACCACCGTTTAACAAACTCAAAGACACCTCTTTTACGAGGCGGTTAAACAAGGAGCCGCTCAATGTATTATTAGCTATACCCTGAACTATTATTGCCGATGACTGCACTCCTACATTTCCCGCCATAGCAGCGATTAAAGGAGTGAAAAAGAATAAATTTCCGTGTTCAGCCATGGCCCCTTCAAATAAACCCAATACGCGAACGGTAATAAAACCGCCCAAAAGTGCTAAAACTAACCATGGTAAGCGTGCTTTGGATAATTCTAAAATACTATCATCTGCTTCTACATCATTTGAGATACCCGCAGCCAACTGGTAATCTTTGTCCGCTTCATCCCTGATCACATCTATAATATCATCAATGGTGATACGACCTACTAATCGTCCCATAGCATCAACAACGGGAATAGCCTCAAGGTCATATTTTTGCATAATCCTAGCAACCTCAACATCTTCCGCATCAACATTAACTGAGTTTACTTTTTTAATATAAATTTCGGCAATCGGTGTTTTGGTCGACGTAGTCAGCAAGTCTTTAAGTGATAACCTCCCTTTTAACCTGTTTTCATCATCAACAACGTAAATGGAATGTACACGAGATACATTTTCCGCCTGGGCACGCATTTCCTTTACACAAGTAAGCACACTCCAATTTTCATTAACTTTTACGAGTTCCTTTCCCATCAAACCACCGGCAGTATCCTCGTCATAACGCAAAAGATCAATAATATCCTTTGCATGTTCTAAGTCGTCCAACTCAGAGATTACCTCTTCTTTTTTGGACTGCGAAAGCTCCGCAATGATATCAGCGGCATCATCCGTGTTTAACTCATCCAGTTCTTCGGCAATCTCTTTGGCAGAAAGTCTTTTTAAGATATTCTCCCGTAAATCATCCTCCAATTCCAGAAGGATTTCCGAAGTTTTTTCAGAATCTAATACTTTAAAAATATAGGTTGCCTCATCAAAATCAAGCTCGTCCAAAATCTCGGCGATATCAGCATGGTGCAAATCGCTAAGAAGGCGAGATAATTCCTGGTCTTTCTTATTAACAATATGTTGCTCTAACTCGAGTATTAGGTCTTTGCTGATTTTAAATTCCATCGGCTTCTATTTTTTGAGTAAGTTCTATAAACTGCGCTACATCCAGCTGCTCTGGACGAAGGTCAAAGATAGGATCTTCTCTTAAACTATCTGACAGGTTTAATGTCTTTAAGCTATTACGCATGGTTTTTCTTCGTTGTTGAAATGCTGTTTTTACCACTGTGAAAAATAACTTTTCGCCGCAAGGCAAACTATAATCAGCTTTCCTGCGCAAACGTAAAACACCCGATTTTACCTTTGGTGGCGGAATAAAAACAGTTTCATCAACAGTGAACAAATATTCTGCATCATAAAATGCCTGCACCAAAACAGACAATATTCCGTAAGCTTTTGTTCCTTTTTTTTCACAAATACGTTGCGCCACTTCTTTCTGAAACATCCCCGCAAATTCGGGAATCTGGTTGCGATATTCCAATGCTCTAAAAACGATCTGGGTCGAAATATTATAAGGAAAGTTCCCGATGATCGCAAATTGCTTTCCTTCGAAAGTTTCATTAATATCATACCTAAGGAAATCCTTAGATATAATTCTATCTTTTAACTTAGCATAATTCTCGTCCAGATACGTCACTGATTCTGTATCAATTTCAATAACATAAGTATTGACAGGTTTGTCTAACAAATATTTTGTCAAAACACCCATTCCCGGACCTATCTCCAATAAATCTTCATATCCTTCCAGGTTCAGAGTATCCGCGATGTCCTTAGCGATACTTTCGTCCTTCAAAAAATGCTGTCCGAGATGTTTTTTCGCTTTTACTTTTTCCATTTTTTATATTTAAAGTTTAAAGTTCCAAGTTTAAAGTTTACCAACTCAAAACTTATTCTCTCTAGACTATTTTTTAAGTTAGATGAGGCAACTCGCTTATTCTATCTCTATCTTATAATTACCTATTTGATGTACTAACTATTAAACTTTACACTGTTTACTTTCTGCTAATGGTCTGAAACCAATTCCAACTCAGTTCTGAAAGCGAGCATTTTATCTCCAAACAAGCTTGCTCCTTCTTCTCTAAATCTGGGTGCGTCTTCCAGATAGTATTTTTCTAGAGTTTCTTTGCTGTCAGTCGTGTACTGTGCCGAGTAGGTTACGTCGCCCATTTCTTCCTCGATCAAAACCCGAACCAACCGAGCAGAAGAAAACTTTCCAGTCGCTAAAATTTCTGGAATGTGCTTGTGTTGCATCCAAATCATCCATTGATCGTGAACGCTTTCGTGTATGTTTGTGGTAACGTTGTATATTATCATTTTTTCAATTGGGTTAAATCGGTTAATTGTTTAACCAGTTATTCGATTAATATATTAAGGTATTTTACAAATTTGTATCTCCTCTTAATTTTCTAAAACTCTTTCTAGCTTCTACGAAATAAATACTATCCTGATGATCAAAAATTATCTTTTCGTATAGTGGTTTCGCTTTTTCAGGTGCTACCAGTTTTTTATTAAAAATTTCCGCAGAAAAAAACAAAGCTTCATCGATATAAATTCCGTCACTGTGATGCTCTATTATTTCTTGATATTGGCTTAAAGCCAAATTATAATCTCCCGTTTTTTCATAAATTTTCCCAAGTCGCAATAATGTTACCGACTCTATCTCCTGTCCTTTATACTTCTCTAAAACAGATTGAAACTGCGTGATGGCTTCCTTGTTTCTATTTTGGTACAATAGGTAGTCTCCCTTGGCGAATTCCTTCAATGCCGTTTGTGTCGAATCGGCGACTGTATTGTCATTTATCAAAAGAAAGTACTCCAAAGCGTCGTTAGCAATCAATTGCGTATTGGCAGATTTCAATTCCTTGAACTGCTTCAGTGCCCAAACGAAATCAGTTTTAAAATAACTAGTTTTAGCCGCTTTCAAACTCGCTTCATGAGCGACCTCATCATTTTTCAAATTCGTCTCTATTTGAGAATAATAAAGCAATGCCTGATTAAATTTTTCTTCGAAAAGTAAAATATCCGCCAATTCCATTTTTGCCTGCGCTACTTGATAATCGTTCAGTTGCAAGTCGAGCGTTTTTTTTATAATTGCTTTTCCTTTTTCTGGATCTTTCAAATTAAACGCCACAAAATGTGCTTGAATTAATTGCAAAGGTAAGCTAAAAGGACTTATTTCATATTCCGTAAGTAAACCGGACAGTTCCGCATTTATAGCAACAAAATCTTTGTCTTGTGCCTTGTCTATTTTCATTTTGATCAAATAAGTCTGCGCTTGAATAAGCAGCCCTATATCCTTAGTGTTCTCTATCACAAATCCTAAAATTTCTTTGGCAATATCCTCATCGCCTTCCTCTATGGATAAGTTTGCTAAGTTCACAATATTAGAAAGTGATTCCGGATTGCGCTTGTAAATGGCTTTTTCCTGAATGAAGGCCTTAGAAAACTCTTTTTGTTGAACGTAGAACCAACTCAAGTAATGGTTCCAGAAAAGATCTTGATTTTTTTGAACTCGGATAATTAATGCTTTTCGCATCGCCTCATTAAAATTCGCATCGCTATCTTCTGACATGAAACGGGACAATTGATTCTGGATCAGTATTGAGTTTTGGGGATTTGCAAAAGCTTCGTCAAGAAAAGTAGAAATCATCATATCCGGATTTCCTAATTGCCCGTAAAGCAGACCTTTTTGGAAATTAAAATTAAGATTAGGCTGTACATCTGTTGCAGTTTGATATGATCTCAATGCCCTTTCTAGCAATACTTTTTTCTCAAATGAAGCGGCTATTCCATAAACTTCATTCGGATTTTTTTTGATTCTTTCTATGGCCTGATCGTAGTAAATTATGGCCTCATCCTCTTTTTTTTGCAATTGGAAGTTATACCCCAACTCGACCAAAACGTTCCCTTGATTGTATTTGTCTAAGCGTGACTGTATTGCTTTTTCGGCAACATCGTATTGTTCTAATTGCTGGTAACAATCTATCGTTCTCAGAAAATACTGCATGTTTTGAGGAACGCTTACTAGTAATTCCTCAAAACCGATTTTCGCTTTTTCAAAATCGCCTTTGTCATAATAATATTCCGCCAATTGCTCGTTTTGAGAAAAACAAACTAATGAAAAAAACAGCATGCTATGTAGAAAGAGTTTTTTCATTATTAATTGCCGTTTGTGTCTTCAAATATCTATTTATTGACCATATAAGTCATGTAAGCTTTAGCACAGCTTAATTTTAGGAACCTGCAAACTTACATGGCTTATATGTTTAATTTTTTAATCTATAATATCAAATCCGCAATATGGACGCAAAACTTCAGGTATTACGATTCCATCCGCAGTTTGGTAATTCTCAAGAATTCCTGCTAAAACCCTTGGCAAAGCCAAAGAACTTCCATTTAAGGTGTGTGCCAATTGGTTTTTACCGTCCTTGTCTTTGAAACGCAATTTCAACCGATTTGCTTGAAAGGTTTCGAAGTTTGAAACTGAAGATATCTCTAACCAACGATCTTGTGCCGTAGAAAAAACTTCAAAATCATAGGTCAATGCCGATGTGAAACCCATATCGCCTCCACAAAGACGCAATATTCTATAGGGTAACTTCAATTCGTTTAGGATTTCTTTTATATGTTCTACCATTCCGTCCAAAGCTTTATAAGAGTTGTCTGGGTGCTCCACGCGCACAATTTCCACTTTGTCAAATTGGTGTAAACGGTTCAGTCCACGTACATGTGCACCGTAGGAACCTGCTTCACGACGGAAACAGGGTGTGTAAGCGGTAGTTAAAACCGGCAAATCATTTTCGGCAAGGATTACATCCCTGAACATATTGGTTACAGGAACCTCAGCCGTAGGGATTAAGTATAAATCATCCGCAGCATCATGATACATTTGGCCTTCTTTGTCCGGCAATTGTCCTGTACCATAAGCAGACGCTTCATTTACCACATGGGGAACCTGAACTTCATTGTAACCAGCAGCTGTATTTTTATCTAAAAAATAGTTAATCAAAGCGCGTTGTAACCGAGCTCCTTTTCCTTTATAAACTGGAAATCCTGCACCCGCGATTTTTACTCCCAATTCGAAATCAATGATATCGTATTTTTTTACTAATTCCCAATGTGGTTGTGCACCTTCATGCAAAACAGGAATAGCGCCTTCTTCAAACACATTTAGGTTTTCCTCTGGAGTTTTTCCTTCTGGAACAATGTCAGCTGGAAGATTGGGTAATGTATATAGTTTTTCTAAAAGTTCTTGAGCAATAACGTCCGCTATTTCAGCTAAACCTTTACTTTTCTCTTTTAATGAAACTGTTTTCTCTTTAAGTATCGCAGCTTTTGATTTCTCTCCGGCTTTCATCATTTCGCCAATATCTTTGGATAACTTATTAGATTCAGATAAAATACCGTCTAACTCGACTTGAGTAGCACGACGTCTTTCGTCCAGTTTTACGACTTCTTCAACAACAGTGGTGGCATCCATATTCCTTTTTGCCAAAGCCTTGATTACTTTTTCCTGATTCTCTCTAATAAATGCGATTTGTAACATAGCTTGATTTTTATAACTCTACTTAAATATTAATGAAAGCAAATTTAATGAAATGTTTGGTAGAAAAGGGACAAAAGTTCACCCAAAAGTCTAAAGTCAAAACTCATAAAGTCAAAGGCTCAGTGACAACTTAATTTTACCAGCACTTTATTTAGATTAATTGTATGCTGAAAAAACAATTGAATTCAATGTGAAACAATTTTAAGACTTTTGACTTGGCCTATGCTCTTTTGATCTCGTGTCCAACAAACTCTTCCAAAACGGCAAACATATCGTCTACTGTAAGCACTTCAAAATCGGGATGTGATTTTAAAAAATTAGCATTCAAGACCACTAAATTTTCTTCGATTGCGGCAAAGGATTGTGCATTAAGGACATCTCTTGTTGGATTTACGCCTTCTAGCTTTCCTTTCAGGAATTTATTCAACTTTACGCTGCTCATCAAGCTGACTTTTTTGCATTGTTGTTGGAATAATTCCAAATGCTTTTCGGCACCAACCAAAGCCAAAGCTTCTTCCACTAATTCATTTAGTTCTTTATCCCAACTCGAATTGTATACAAATTGAGCAAAATTTCCTTCGGTACATTGCGCTGTATAATAATCCAAATAATAGCTCATTATAGCATCTTCGTGAATTAAATCGTCATCAACTCCCTCCTCGCGCATCAAGTTAATTACCGAAATATTAGAATGGATTACATCCTGCGGATTGTCGCCATCCATTGCGGTTTCTGAAATGATTATTTTACCGAATTCCATTTGATTTTGTTTTAAAGAGTTTGCTGCAAATTTCAGTTAAATTAAAACAGAAACGAAACACAATATAATTTATCTATCACCAGATTCACTACTATTTCTTTTCGCATTCATTTTTGTAACTAATACTTTCAAACGCAATGCTTTTTCTTTTTTTTCTTCTTGAATCTTAGCTTTTTTGCGATTTAGCAATTTGGTATGTAAAGCCTTATTTTTAGTCTTTTTTTCCGGTCCCTTTGCCATGATTTACGGTCTTAATTAATTCCGTTGCAAATGTAAAAAAAGCCTACCTAAAAAAGTAATGCCACGCTCAACAATTTAGAATGATCCCCTAGCCCCGATAAAAGTGGAAATCCTTATTGTTTTTTCTTTAAAAAAAATAAGATTACTTCACCTACCTTTTATTTACAGCGGAGTTCAGTGAATATATTTGCAATGGATAGCAGGACATAGAAGATTCAGCGAAGCTAAATAGCCCCAAATAAAATTCTATTTCTTATTTTTGCATCCAATAAAATTGAATCATGATACAGAATCCAAAAAGATATACGATTACAGCAGCATTACCTTATACGAACGGACCAATTCACATTGGCCATTTGGCTGGTGTTTATGTGCCTTCAGATATTTATTCCCGTTACCTAAGATTGCAAGGAAGAGACGTTTTGTTTGTTTGCGGAAGCGACGAGCACGGTGTTGCTATTTCCATGAAAGCCAAGAAAGAAGGCATAACGCCTCAGGAAGTCATTGATAAATATGATGGCATTATTCGTAAATCGTTTTCTGATTTTGGAATTTCATTTGATAATTATTCAAGAACTTCGGCTAAAATTCATCACGATACAGCTTCGGAATTCTTTACGACATTATACGAGAAAGGTGATTTTATAGAACAAGTTACCGAACAATTGTATGATGCCAAAGCAGATCAGTTCTTAGCAGATCGTTTTGTTATAGGAACCTGCCCAAAATGTGGTAATGAAGAAGCCTATGGAGACCAATGTGAACAATGTGGTTCTACGCTAAACGCTACAGATTTAATCAATCCAAAATCGACCATCACGGGAGAAACCCCTATTATGAAATCGACGAAGCACTGGTTTTTGCCATTGGACCGTTATGAAGAATTTTTGAAAGAATGGATTCTCGTAGGGCATAAAAACGACTGGAAACCCAATGTTTACGGACAAGTAAAATCCTGGATTGATGGCGGACTAGAGCCTCGTGCGGTAACTCGCGACCTAGATTGGGGAATTGATGTTCCGGTTGAAGGTGCCGAAGGAAAAAAATTATATGTATGGTTTGACGCACCAATAGGCTATATATCATCTACCAAAGAATGGGCTTTACGCGAAGGAAAAGACTGGGAACCATATTGGAAAGACAAGGATACAAAACTGGTTCACTTTATTGGGAAAGACAATATTGTTTTCCATTGCATTATATTTCCTGCGATGTTGAAAGCTGAGGGAAGTTATATTTTGCCAGACAACGTCCCTGCGAATGAGTTCTTGAACTTAGAAGGAAATAAATTGTCGACTTCAAAAAACTGGGCGGTTTGGTTACACGAATATTTGGAAGAATTTCCAAACCAGCAAGATGTGTTGCGTTATGCTTTGACGTCGAATGCGCCAGAAACTAAGGATAATGATTTCACTTGGAAAGATTTTCAGGCTAGAAACAACAATGAATTGGTTGCGATTTACGGGAATTTCATAAACCGTGTCGTGGTTTTAACCAATAAATACTACAACGGAATCGTTCCAAGTCCGAACACATTATCAGAAGTGGACGAAGCCACTTTAACAGAATTGAAAGCATATCCTGCCGTAATTTCGAGCTCTATTGAAAGATATAGGTTCAGGGAAGCATTGGGAGAGTTAATGAACGTAGCCCGTTTAGGAAACAAATATTTGGCCGATGAAGAGCCTTGGAAAATGATAAAAACCGATGAAGGTCGTGTACAAACCCAAATGTATGTTGCCTTACAAATTGCTGCTGCATTGAGTTCACTTTGTGCACCTTTCTTGCCATTTACTGCGACTAAACTATCTCGTATTCTGAAAATTGAAGATAAAATTGATTGGAACACTGTTTCTACTAATTCTGATTTGATTCCTGCAGGACACCAAATTGGTGAAGCAGAATTGCTTTTTGCCAAAATTGAAGACGAAGAAATCCAAAAACAAATAGATAAACTAGAAGCAACAAAAACGGCTAACAAGGCAGAAAACAAAATAGTGGAACCAGAAAAAGAGGCAATTCAGTTTGATGACTTCTCTAAAATGGATTTGCGTGTAGGAACGATAATAGAAGCATCAAAAATGCCGAAAGCGAATAAACTGTTGATTTTGAAAGTGGATACTGGAATTGATGTCCGCACGATTGTTTCAGGAATTGCAGAGAGTTTTAAACCGGAAGACATCGTAGGTAAAAAAGTTACCGTTTTGGTCAACCTAGCTCCACGAAACCTTCGTGGTGTTGAAAGTCAAGGAATGATTTTGATGACCACCAATGCCGAAGGGAAACTAGTTTTTGTAAATCCGGATACTGATGGTGTCCCTAACGGAGAGACCATCAATTAAATCCTAACCTAAAATTCGCAAATTTTTGTTTTCAAAAAAAGAAATCAAGTTTGCGAATTTTAGGTAAAACATATCGTCTTAAAAAAATAAAAGTTATTTTCGAGGTCAGAAAAGTCGCCCATTAATTACAATAGGTAGGTCTAAATTTCTCTCACAATCAAGATGACAAATGCAAAACCAAGATTAGCACTTGCTTTCGGAATACTTTGTATTTCGATTTTCCCTATATTGGTTAAAGTCAAGCTTACCCCTGGTTTGATCTCCGCCTTTTACAGAATGGCAATTGCTGTTTCTTTATTGTTACCCTATGTACTAATCACACAAAAATTCCAACTACCTGAAAAAAAGTATTTGATACTGGCGATTCTTTGCGGGATCTTATTCGCTTCAGATGTTGCGGTCTGGAATATAGCTATTCAGGAGTCGAGCGCTACACAAGCTTCCTTACTGACTAACTTATCACCTCTTTGGGTGGGTATCATTTCTTACGTGTTTTTAAAAACCAAACCCGCTACTAATTTTTGGATAGGAACAACAGTAGCCTTATTTGGAATGACGATGTTGGTTGGTTTTCAGTTTTTTCTAAAATTAGATTTTGATAACGCCTTCATACTAGCAGTATTATCAGGGATACTTTACTCTATTTACTTATTGGTCAGTAAAAAAGTACTTAGCCATATTGACGTACTTTCCTTCATGGTTATTAGTTTGCTAGCATCCACAGTGTATTTAGCTATAGTATGTGTTGCGATGAAAGAACCCTTTTCGGGATTTTCTGATGTGGGCTGGTTAGTTTTACTGATTCAAGCCTTGGTATGTCAATTGATGGCGTGGCTATCGATCAGTTATGCAACTCAACACATGCGTCCCACACGAATTTCCCTAAGTTTACTTGGGCAAGCAGTCCTAACTTCTATACTAGCTTGGCTATTTTTAGATGAAAAAATAACTTTTAACATGATCATTGGCGGTATAATTTTACTTCTAGGAATCCGAACTACATTTTACACAAAGACACTTTCAATAAAAAATATTTTTAACAAATCAACCGCCAATTCTTCTTTGGCAACACAAAAAAAAGCATGAAAAATTTAAAAGTTATAGCTTTCGATGCAGATGACACCTTATTTATCAATGAAACTTATTTTGCCGAAACGGAGGAAAAGTTCTGCGCACTGATGGAAGATTATTTATCAAACCAAGGGATTTCACAACAGCTTTTTAAAGTTGAAATTGACAACTTGAAAATCTATGGTTATGGTATAAAAGGTTATATTCTCTCGATGATTGAAGCCGCAATGAACATTTCTAACAACACAATTCCAATTGAAATCATAGAAAAAATAATTCAATACGGAAAAGAACTGCTCGAAAAACCAATTGTTTTATTGGACGGAGTTGAAGAAACCTTGGCGGCTTTACACGGAAAGTACAAACTTGTTGTTGCTACAAAAGGAGATTTATTAGACCAGCGCAGAAAACTTCATGATTCCGGTCTAGGTCATTACTTTCATCATATTGAAGTGATGTCAGACAAACAAGAAGTTGATTACTCGGATTTGATAAGAAGATTGGAGATTCAACCTGAGGAATTTTTCATGATTGGAAATTCTCTTAAATCGGATGTTTTACCGGTTTTGGCCATCGGCGGACATGCGGTACATATTCCTTTTCACACGACATGGGCACATGAAAAAGTTGATCATAAAATTGTGCATGATAAATTTTGGGCTTATGAAAAAATAACCGACGTACTAAAAAAGTTATAATAACCGCCATGCTTCTACTAGTAAAAACCCTGAATTTCAGTTTTCTTTTAATTTTCACAATACCTCTGGCCTCAACATTACCTATCTAAGGAAGCATTAATAAAGAATAGCTTCCAAAAATTTAAGCTTGTTGAAGCTATCTACTTAAAAAACGACAATAAATCATTAAAAATACATATAAAATATTGTATTCCTATTATAAACGCTAATTGTCAAATAATTAACTGTTTTGAAATTTCTTAATAATTTGTATGTCGTAAATTTGTATGACTAAAATTATAACAAATAAAATTATGAAAAAAATCATACTATCGTTAGTTTTTGCTACGGCATTTACAACATTAAGTGCTCAAACAGAGAATGAAAAGACAGTTGCCAATAGTGAATTTAACAAATGGTCCATTGAGTTGGCTGGTGGATTTAATAAACCACAACGACCAATGACTTCCGGTTTTGCCACATCAACCCCAAGTCCTTACGTTATTGATTTAGGGGCAAGATATATGTTTAACAGCAAATTTGGTTTAAAAGCTGACTTTGGCTATAACAGCTTTGAAGGAAATGACGACTCACAATCTTTTGACACTAAATACTACAGAGCTGACATCCAAGCAGTAGCTAACTTGGGTAGAATTATGAACTTTGAATCATGGACTAATACCCTTGGTCTATTAGGACATGCTGGTTTTGGTTTAGCTCAATTAGAAGATCAAAACTCTGCATTAAAAGACAGAATGGGTAATTTTATGGCAGGTGTAACCGGTCAGATCAAGCTGAGTGATAGAGTTGCTTTAACAGGAGATTTTACAACTATTCTTAATGCAGACCAAGATGCAGGATTTGATGGCGCAAGTACTCGCGCAAATAGAGGTTTCACCGGGATACTTTTTAATGGAACAGTAGGTGTAACGGTTTACCTAGGTAAAAACGAAAAACATGCTGACTGGGTTAAAATTGTAGATAAAGACGTCCTAGCTTTGACAGACAGGGTTAGTAACATTGAAAACAAAATGTTGGACACAGATAATGATGGTATAGCAGATTATCTAGATCAGGAGGCTAACACTACTTCTGGAGCTTTAGTTAACACAAAAGGAATGTCAGTTGACTCAAACAATAATAATGTTCCAGATGATGTAGAAAACTACATTATGAAAAACTATCCAAGTAAAACTGACAAATCTCCTCTATTAAGCAATAATGAATTAATTACTGCTTTAATTAACGGTGGTTATGTTGCTACATATTTTGACTTTGATAGTTCTACCCCCACAAAAGTTTCAAACGGAGGAATTGACTTCATTTTAACTTATTTGAGAAAAAATGCTACTGCTTCAGTTGACATCATAGGAAATGCAGACGAATTAGGAAAAACAGCTTACAACGATAAATTATCTAATGAAAGAGCGAACAACGTGAAAAGCATTTTGATAGAAGCAAATATTGACCCTTCAAGATTGAACGTAATTGCTGCTGGCGAAGACGACTCAGTAAACAAAGATTCGGAACTTGCTAGGAACCTAGTTAGAAAAGTAACTTTTGAAGTGAAATAATTTACTGTTAGATTATCCAAAAAGCCCTAAAGGATAACTCCTTTAGGGCTTTTTTATATAGTGTTTTTTAAGGTTCATCTGTCATAAATTCACAATTAACTAACAGTTGTTTTACAGTGTGAACCTCAATATTAAATGAATAATAGTACTTTTAATCACGAAAAAAAATAACAACCTAATGAAAACCCTTTTAGATATAGAAAATTGGCCTAGAAAAGAACATTTTCATTTCTTTAGACAGTTTGACGAACCCTTCTTTGGTGCTACTGTAGAAATCGACTGTACCGCCGCTTACGCAAATTCAAAAAAACTGGATAGCTCTTTTTTTATCTATTATTTGCACAAAACTCTAGTTGTCGTCAATACTATTGAGCCATTTCGCTATAGAATTTTAGATGACAAAATCTATATAAACGATAGAATCAATGCCTCAGCGACTATAGGAAGACCGGATGGTACATTTGGGTTTTCATTGATAGAATATAACCATAGCTTTGACATTTTTAAAGCAACCGCTTTGGCTGAAATAGAACGCATCCAAACCACGACAGGGCTTTTTACCCGAAGTTTTGAATCTGACAATGTAATTCATTTTTCGGCTATTCCTTGGCTAAATTTCACTTCCCTTTCACACGCCAGAAGTTTCGCAGCACCTGACAGTTGCCCCAAAATCTCGTTTGGGAAAGTGATGGTTGCGGAAAACGGCAAGAGAACGATGCCTATGTCTATTCATGTACATCACGGATTGATTGATGGCCTGCAGCTTGGAAGCTTTGTAGATTACTTTCAAGAGATTATGAATCAATAAAAAACATGATTACAAATAAGTTAAATCCCGAAAAATGAATTTTACTACTTTTAGCACTAGTATTAAAGATTCATTTCTCATCAAATAATTCCCTTCATGTTCCCAATAGCATTTCATCCCATATATCAGCATCCGTTACCAGAAGGACATCGTTTTCCCATGTTGAAATACGAATTGCTTCCTCAACAATTATTATATGAAGGAACCGCGTCAGAATCTGATTTTTTTCAGCCTGAAGTTTGTGACTTAAATCATGTTTTGGCAATCCACAAAAAAGAATATATAGATGATTTAGTTAATCTAACTTTAAACCCAAAAGCAGCACGGAAAATTGGATTTCCACTTTCGAAAGAACTTGTAGAACGCGAATTAAGGATCGCACAAGGAACCATTTTATGTGCTCAAAAATCATTCGAAACTCAAGTGTCTTTTAATATTGCAGGTGGCACGCATCATGCTTATTCTACTCATGGTGAAGCTTTTTGTTTGTTAAATGACCAAGCCATTGCTTCTCAGTTTTTATTAGACAATAAACTTGCTAAAAAGATT
This sequence comes from uncultured Flavobacterium sp., assembly GCA_937773775.1. Taxonomy (GTDB): domain Bacteria; phylum Bacteroidota; class Bacteroidia; order Flavobacteriales; family Flavobacteriaceae; genus Flavobacterium. Next base: position 34,128 of record CALJVL010000006.1, on the reverse strand, counting down.
CTAATCGTAGATTTAGATGTACATCAAGGAAATGGAACGGCTGAAATTTTTCAAAGTAATCCCAATGTATTTACTTTTTCTACGCATGGAAAAACCAATTATCCATTTAAAAAAGAAACATCTGATTTAGATATCGCTTTTGATAACGACACAACTGATGATGAATTCCTCCAAACAATAGCAAGTGTAATTCCGAGATTAATTGAAACTCAAAAACCTGACTTTATCTTTTATTTAGCGGGAGTTGACATTTTAGCTTCTGATAAGCTAGGCAAGTTAGCTTGCTCAGTTGAAGGCTGTAAAAAAAGAGACGAACTTGTTTTTGAACTTTGTTCAAAACACCAAATTCCAGTGCAAGTCTCTATGGGTGGTGGGTATTCTCCAGAAATTAAAACTATTATTGAGGCACATGCCAATACTTATAGAGCTGCCAAAAATATTTTCTAAAATCGCTGGCATAACTAGTTAGTTATTGAAAAAAATGCACGGACTTCAGTAGCAGAAATCCGTGCATTTAGAAACTTACTACTATTTTCCTAATAGCAACACTTCATTGGCTACTACCTCGGTAACATAGCGTTTTTCACCATTTTTATCCTCATAGCTTCTGTGAGTCAATTTCCCATCGATAGCAATTTCTTTGCCTTTGGTTACGTATTTTTCTATGATTTCGGCAGTCTTTCCCCAGGCAACTACTTTGTGCCACTCCGTTTGCTCTACTTTCTCCCCTTTGTCATTTTTGTAGCTGTCGTTTGTTGCGATTGTTAAGTTCGCTAAGACCTTACCACCTTCAAAGGTTTTGATTTCTGGATCATTCCCTACGTGTCCAATTAACTGTACTCTGTTTTTCATTGCATTCATGGCGTGTAAAATTTAAATGTTTATGTTAGATTAAAAACTCATGCCGACTATCGTTTGATTTCGACATTGCAAAGATTAGGTAGCTTCATAAACTTATTCGGTTAGTATTCAATTACTTTCGGTTGTAAATATTTGTAAACGTTTGTAAACGGATAATTATTATATTATATTTACTAAAAATTGAATACAATATGTCAAATACAATACAATCTATTGAATTAAGAAATTTAAAAATAGAGGATTACAAACAGTTAAAAAAATCCATGGTTGAATCTTACCCAGAAATGGCTGATTCATTTTGGCAAGAAGAGCAGTTAGAAATTTTATTAAAAAAATTCCCAGAAGGACAACTTGTTATCGTAGTTGATGGTATTGTTGTTGGTTCCGCACTATCTATTTTAGTAACAGAAGATTTTGCTTTCAAAACTAGGACGTACAAAAATATTACTGGTAATTATACTTTTTCAACTCACGACTCAAATGGAGAAGTTATTTATGGAATTGATGTTTTTATTAATCCAAAATACCGTGGACTCCGACTAGGAAGACGTTTATATGATGTGCGAAAAGAGCTGTGCGAACAACTAAACCTGAAATCAATCATTTTTGCAGGTAGAATTCCCTCTTATGGAAAATACAAAGACGAAATCACCCCAAAAGTCTACATCGAAAAGGTAAAGAAAAAAGAAATCTATGATCCTGTCTTATCCTTTCAATTGAGTAATGATTTCCATGAAGTTCGGGTCCTTAAGAATTATCTTGAAGGAGATACTGAATCTTTAGAATATGCTGTTTTATTGGAGTGGAACAACATATATTACGAAGATAGTCCAAACTTATTTAGTACTAAAAAAAGCGTGGTTAGACTTGGTTTAATTCAATGGCAAATGCGTTCATTATCTAATTTACACGCACTTTTTGAACAAGCCGAATTTTTTATTGATGCTGTTTCTGGCTATGAATGTGATTTTGCATTATTTCCAGAGTTTTTTACAGCGCCATTAATGGCCGATTATAATCATTTATCAGAGGCTGAAGCCATAAGAGAACTTGCAAAACATACCGAAGCGGTAAAACTAAAATTTCAAGAATTTGCTATTTCCTATAACATCAATATTATTACGGGAAGTATGCCGTTTATAGAAAATGGACATGTATATAATGTAGGCTTTCTATGCAAACGTGACGGTACAAACGAAATGTACCGTAAAATTCACATTACACCTAATGAGGTTTTTCATTGGGGAATCACAGGTGGAGACGCTATTCAAACCTTTGACACTGATTGTGGAAAAATAGGAATTGTGATTTGCTATGATGTTGAGTTCCCAGAACTTTCTCGATTAATGGCAGATGAAGGAATGAATATCTTATTTGTTCCTTTCCTAACAGATACCCAAAATGGATATACGCGCGTAAAGCACTGTGCACAGGCAAGAGCCATTGAAAACGAATGTTATGTCGCCATTGCAGGTTGTGTGGGTAATTTACCCAAGGTCAATAATATGGACATTCAATATGCCCAAGCAGCTGTATTTACGCCTTCTGATTTTGCATTCCCAAGTAACGGGATTAAGGCCGAAGCCACACCAAACACAGAAATGACTTTGATCGTTGATGTTGATATCAATCTATTAAAAGAACTGCACGAACACGGAAGTGTAAGGGTAATGAAAGACAGAAGACATGATTTATATAGTTTGAAAAAAATATAAAAATGAAAAATTGTTTAGAATGTGCCGAGAAAATTGTGGGTAGAGAAGATAAAAAATTCTGTAGTGACGGATGTCGCAACGCCTTCAATAACAAAATAAACAAAGACAACAATAATTTTATGCGCAACATCAATAACAAGTTGCGCAAAAATTATCGTATCCTATTAGAACTTAATACAGATGGAAAGTCGAAAACAACAAGAACAAAGCTTTTAAGTAAAGGTTTCGATTTTGATTTTTTTACTAACATATTGAAAACAAAAACAGGAAATACCTACTATTTCTTATACGACCAAGGCTATCTGCACTTGGATAACGATTTCTACATGTTAGTCAAAAAAGATATTTAATGCCATAATCCCAAATTTATTATTTGTATGAAAAAAAGACCTTCATCCATTTTCGCTGCTCTATTCATCCTGGCCGTTTTAAGTTCCCTCTACTTTACGATGATGCCAAAATGGACTTCAAATGACAATGTGCCTCTTTCAGAATTTTCAACTAAAAGGGGCCTACGCCACAGTAGAAGCTATTTCGAAAGAACCCCATTTTGTGGGTTCAGAAAATCACGAACTTGTTGGCAATTATCTAATAAAAGAACTGAAAAAATTAGGATTAGAAACCTCTGTACAAGAAGGGTATACGCTAACCGATTGGGGGAATCTGGTAAAATCAAAAAATATTCTGGCTCGGATAAAGGGTACTCAAAATACAAAAGCATTATTATTGCTTACACATTACGACAGCGCTCCTCATTCTTCTTCTCGTGGCGCAAGTGATGCGGGCTCTGGATGTTGCCACAATTTTAGAAAGTCTGCGTGCTTTTTTAGATTCTAAAACAGCTCACAAAAATGACATAATTATTCTTTTTTCGGATGCCGAAGAATTGGGCTTAAACGGGGCAGCACTTTTTGTAACAGACATCAATGGGCAAAAGAAATTGGATTAGTCCTTAAATTTTGAAGCTAGAGGGACTTCTGGCCCGAGTTATATGTTAATGGAAACCAACAATGGTAATGCCGGTCTGGTGAAAGAGTTCTCGGCAGCAAGACTGATTTTTCCGGTAACCAATTCCTTTGATGTATAGTATTTATAAAATGCTTCCCAACGATACCGATTTGACCGTATTTAGAGAAAAAGGCAATATTCAAGGCTATAATTTTGCATTTATTGACGACCATTATAATTATCATACTGCTCAGGATGACAGCAAGCATTTAAATAAAAACACATTGGCTCATCAAGGCAGCTACTTAATGCCTTTGCTAAGTTATTTTTCTGATGCTAACTTAAATAGTAGTAAAGTTGAAAATGACGACATCTATTTTACGATTCCTTACGCATTTATACATTATCCTTTTAGTTGGACTTTTCCACTGCTGTTAGTTGCAATACTCCTTTTTGTATTCTTAGTTTTTTATAGGAATCGCAAAAAGACTGCTGTCTTTTTCAATAATAATAAAAGGTTTCGTTCCTCTTTTAGGCTCTGTAATTGCAGCTGGATTAATTACTTTTCTTGGCTGGAAAGGACTATTGATGGTTTACCCCCCAATACAACGATCTACTCAATGGTTTTACCTATAATGGGTATACTTACATTACAGCTTTTGTTTTGTTGAGTTTGGCAAATTCTTTTGGCTTTTATCAAAAACTATCCGTCAGGAAAACGAACAATGAACCATTATGTAGCGCCATTATTTCTATGGATACTCATCAATGGGTTTATTGCATTTTATTTAAAGGGTGCCGGGTTTTTAATTATTCCATCAGTCTATTTTGGGCTTTTTACTTTTGGGCTTTTTATTATAAGACAAAAATCAAATGTACTTTTAAACCTTATTCTTGGCATTCCTGCTTTACTGCTTATTGTCCCTTTTATTCAAATGTTCCCTGTAGGATTAGGATTAAAAGTTCTTTTTTTAAGTGCTATTCTAACAGCATTAACTTTTGCATTGCTCTTACCTGTTTTTTGGCGATTTCGCCAAAAAAGGCAGATGGACAATTTTCTTTTTAATAGTTTCCATAGGTTTCTTTGCTAAAGCACATTTCGAATCCGGTTATGAAAAGGGTAAAGCGAAATCGAACAGTTTAATTTACATCTATAATGCCGATACACACAAAGCAAATTGGGTTAGCTATGATAAAAACCTAGATGTTTGGACTAAAGCCTATTTAGGTGAAAACCCAAAACAAGCGAATTCTTGGGAAGAAACACCCCTGTTTAGTAAGTATGGCTCCAAATTCAACTATGCTACTACAGCACCTTTAAAGAAATTAGCAGAACCTACAATTGAATTCCTACAAGATAGTATAGCTGGTAATCAACGCTATATAAAAATCAGAATTAATCCCAATCGTGCTGTCAATCGGTATGATATTTTTGCCAACGAAAAAATAAGCTTTTACGATTTTAAAGCAAATGGAGTAAAACAACTCGAACAGAAAAACTCCAAAATGAACCGCAACGGAAAGAAAATCCTCAGCTATTATGTGGTTAATAATGAACCACTAGAAATGCAGTTTGAAATAAAAAACGCTGTTCTTTTTTGACATGCAACTTTTAGAAAGCTCTTTTGACTTAATGTCAAATCCATTATTTAGTATCACACCTAGAGCCTCTTGGATGATGCCCACTCCTTTTGGTTTAAATGATGCTGTAGTTATCCGAAAAAGAATAAAACCTACTCCAAAAATAATCGAAGTTCCAGTATTTATTGAGGCTCGCACAGCAACCCAAAGAAAAGCAACTCTTAAAAGCAACTGACAGTTTGAGATCAGAATAACAATAATTATTCGGAACTGCATTATGGTTGATGTTTATGCCATAAAGCTTGAAATTCACCGCCAATTCGTAAATTAAGATCTACGTATTAGCGGTGTTTTATTTTGCAGTAAGTACAAAAATGACTGTGAAAATTTTAATCAAAATCCTGTTGTTTTATACTACTATTTTGTAATCTCTATTTTAATTTACAATGAAACAAATAAGCATTCTAGGTTGTGGTTGGTTGGGATTACCTTTGGCGAAAGCCCTAGTCCAATATGGATTTTCAATTCATGGCTCCACCACGTCGACGGAAAAGCTTACGACATTAAAAAAATTAAAAATTCAGCCCTTCCTAATTGCACTTGAAAGCAATAAAGTTGTTGGTGCCATTGAAGATTTTTTACAAGAAAGCAAAATTCTGATTATCGACATTCCTCCAAAATTAAGGGGTGATCATAAAGAATATTTTATTGGGAAAATACAGTTACTTATTCCTTATATAGAAAAATCAAGTATAAAAAATGTCCTTTTTATAAGCTCCACTTCCGTTTATGGGGATCGAAATGACAAGGTAACCGAAGAAACTGACTTAAACCCAGATTCGGAAAGCGGCAAACAATTGGTAATAGTGGAGAAGCTGTTACAAACTAACACCAGTTTTAAGACTACGGTGCTTCGTTTTGGCGGATTAATTGGCAAAGACCGCCATCCAGTACGTTTTTTGGCCGGTCGTAAAAACCTCGAAAACCCTGAGGCGCCCATCAACCTGATACACCAAGACGACTGTATCTCTATTATCTTAAAAATTTTAGAAACTAAGACTTGGGGCGATACTTTTAACGCGGCTACTCCTTTTCATCCGTCGCGATCAGTCTATTATACCCAAAAAGCGATAGAATTTAAATTTAGCTCCGCCAACGTTTAATTATGACAATCCATTCTGTAGGAAAAACTATTTTGAGTGATAAATTAAAGAGAGTGCTTAGTTACACTTTTACAAAAAAAGATTTATAAAGTGAAGATTACAATTAGGACCGCATTTTCAACTAAAATAAATTCAGTTGGATTGCCCATATTGGCCTTGTCTTTTGTGTGCTTTTTTTTGGGGAACGACTTGGATTGCTTCAAAAGAAGGGGTTAAACACATGCCCGCACTACAACTAGCAGCAATCAGACAATTTATAGGAGGAATCCTTTATGTTTCCTTTTTCCTGTATAAAAAAGCGCCTTGGCCAAAAGGAAAGCAATGGAAAACAATAATCATCTTAAGCATTCTTAATTTTGCATTAAGCAATGGATTAAGTACTTGGGGAGTAAAATATATCAGCAGCGGGTTAGGCGCAATCTTAAATGCCGTATTTCCATTGTGGATTGTGATCATTACCTTTTTTAGAGGTGAAAAGCTAGCTAAATTAGCTATTATGGGGCTGATAACAAGTTTTGGGGGCGTTTGCGTTATTTTCTATGATCATCTGAGTGATTTCTTGCAGCCTGATTTTAGATTTGGTATTTTCCTATCATTCATCGCCACTATAAGTTGGGCGTTCGGTAGTTTGTATACCAAGAAAAAAGCGGCTACCTTCAATCCTTATTTTAGCCTAGGATTACAAATGGTGATTTCTAGCAGCTTCCTATTTGCCATTACAGGAGCGACGGGAACTAGCGTGAATATAACTTCCATTCCAGCAATTTCATGGTGGGCGATTGCTTATTTAGTGATAATAGGTTCCATTTTAAGCTTTATTGCATTCATCTACATGATCCAAAAACTACCGCCAGAAATCAACAGTGTTTACGCCTATATCAACCCAATAATAGCCGTACTGCTTGGTGCCATTATCTTTGGGGAAGTCCTTACTGTGACTATTGCAATAGGCGGTGCAATAACCCTGTTTGGATTATTTATGGTCAATAAATCAATAAGGAGAGCCCGCAGGCTGTTACTGGAAAATAAATCTTAAATAAGATACCCCGCACCACAAATGATTCAACATAAAAAATCTCGAGATTACTCTCGAGATTTTTTTATTAGTATACCTGAATGTTACCAGATTCTAACTCTTTTACCTGGTTCAATATACATTCCGTCCCCTTTTTTGAGTCCGAATGCCTCATAAAAAGCATCAATGTTTTGCAAAGGAACATACGATCGGTACATCCCTGGAGAATGTGGATCGGTTTTTACTTGGTTTTTTATAGCTTCGTCACGAGATTTACTTCTCCAAACGGTTGCCCAAGAAATAAAGAAACGTTGCTCAGGAGTTAACCCATCTATTAGGCCTGGGTTTTTATTTTCTTTTAAATACAATTGCAATCCATCATAGGCTGCATTTACACCTCCTAAATCCCCTATGTTTTCCCCCAAGGTAAACTTACCGTCTACAAATGTTCCTGGAATAGGCTGCAAAGCACTGTATTGATCTGCTAACGCACCCGTTAAGGCCGAAAATTGTTTTAAATCATCAGCTGTCCACCAGTCCACCAAGTTACCATCAGCATTATATCGAGATCCTGAGTCATCAAATCCGTGAGAAATTTCATGTCCAATTACTCCACCAATACCTCCGTAGTTAACTGCTTCATCTGCTTGATAATTATAAAACGGTGGCTGTAATATTGCTGCTGGGAAAACAATTTCGTTATAAGACGGATTGTAATACGCGTTTACGGTCTGTGGTGACATATTCCATTTCGTTTTGTCCACTGGCTTTTTTAAGTCCACTAAATCTTCTTCAAAACGCCATCTAGCCATTATTTTTGCATTCTCAAAATAAGTCCCTCCCTCTTCTGGACTTAAAATTACTAATGCAGAGTAGTCTTTCCATTTGTCAGGATAACCAATTTTTATTTTTGACTTATGTAGTTTTTCAACAGCACTTACTTTGGTTTCTGGAGACATCCACGCCAAATTATTTATTCTGTTTTCAAAGGCGATAAATATATTTTTTATCATTATCTCCGCTTTGGCTTTGGCTTCAGCCGGAAACTTTTTCTCAACATATAATTTTCCTAATGCCTCACCAATTCTTCCGTTAATCACTTGCAACGCTCTCTCATCACTAGGTCTCTGTTTCACGGCGCCAGTTAAGGTTTTACCATAAAAATCAAAGTTTGCCGCTTCAATAGTTGTTGACAACTGACTTGAAGCTCTATTTAATAATGACCATCGCATGTACGCCTTCCATTGATCTACTTTATTCTCTTTCAATACTGACTCTAAAGCCTTCATGTATTTAGGTTGTGAAACTATTAAAGAGTCTACATTTTTAAATCCAATTTTCGTGAAGTAATTATTCCAGTTTATGGATGGACTCAATTTTCCCAGATCAGCAACCGTCATTGGATTGTAAGACTTTCTCCTATCTCTTCTTTCAACACGGTCAAATCTAGGTTCAGACATTTGGATTTCCAGTGCTAAAATTTGCTCTGCATGCAATTTAGCCTCTGCAGGTGTTTCCCCAAGAAACCCTAACATTCTTGCGACATGGAGAACGTATTTTACTCTTTTTTCTTTAGAGTCCGCATCTTCAGAAACATAGTAATCTCTGTCAGGCAAGCCTACACCTCCTGGTCCAACACTAATTACGTTTCTATTGCTGTTTTTGGCATCGGCACCAACATTAGCACCAAAAAAACCAATTCCTCCTAAGGGTTCCATTTCTATTGCTAGAGCCTCTAAGTCTTTTACGTTTTTAACAGCATCAATTTGCTTCAAGTAGGGTTTTAAAGGTGTGATCCCTAATTTATTTCGCCCCACAGTATCTAAAATAGATTTGTACAAGTTGATCGCCTTACCCTGATCCGTATCTGATTTATACTTAGGGTTATTTGCGGATTCTTTTAGGATTGCCAAAGCATCTGCATCTGTACTTTGCCTCAGTTCGTCAAAACTGCCCCAACGCGTTCTATCGCTTGGAATTTCCGTATTGTCAAGCCACGCACCATTTACATATCGAAAGAAATCATTGCTTGCCTTCACATCTTTATCCATGTAATTAACATTGATGCCAGGCGTTACGGGCACTGGGACATTTTGTGCTTGAGCAGCTGTAAGTCCTATAATCGCAGGCAATGCAAAAAGCAATTTTTTGTTTATTTTATTTCTCATTTTTATTTTGTTAAATTATTTTGACCTGTTTACTTAAAGATTATTATAAATCACAATCACTGATTTGATTGTGATTTATGCATTTATAGATCCATCTTACTACCAGATTTTGACTCTCTTTTCTGGTTCGATATACATCCCATCTCCTTTTTTAACTCCAAATGCATCATAGAAAGCATCCACATTTTGAATAGGAACATAAGCTCTATACATTCCCGGAGAGTGCGGATCCGTTTTAACTTGATTCTTAATCGCTTCATCACGTGATTTAGTTCTCCAAACCGTTGTCCAGGCAATAAAGAAACGTTGCTCAGGTGTAAACCCGTCAATAAGCCCTGGATTTTTATTGTCTTTTAGATACAACTGCAAACCGTCATAAGCCGCATTTACTCCTCCTAAATCACCAATGTTTTCTCCTAGAGTAAACTTACCATCAACATGAACGCCAGGCAATGGCTCTAAAGCACTATATTGATCTGCGAGGGAAGTTCCTAGTACTGTGAATTGTTCTAAATCCCCACTAGTCCACCAGTCTACTAAGTTTCCATCAGCGTTATATCGCGCTCCAGAATCATCAAACCCGTGAGAAATTTCATGTCCAATAACAGCACCAATCCCTCCATAATTCACCGCTTCATCTGCTTGATAATTATAGAAAGGCGGTTGTAAAATAGCTGCGGGAAAAACAATCTCATTGTAAGAAGGGTTGTAATATGCATTTACCGTTTGCGGTGACATATACCATTCTGTCTTGTCCACTGGCTTATTGAGCTTATCAACATCCTTTTGAAAACTCCATCTTGCTATATTTTTTACATTTTCATAATAACTCCCACCCTCAGCTATTCCTTTAATATCTAATTTTGAATAGTCTTTCCAGTTGTCTGGATAACCTATTTTAATTGTGATTTTATTTAGCTTTTCTATGGCTTTTGTTTTAGTCTCTGCAGACATCCAACTTAAATTATTTATTCGGTTTTGATACGCAAGAATAATATTCTGAATCATCTTCTCCACTTTTAATTTCGCTTCGGCAGGAAACATTTTCTCAACATATAATTTACCTAAAGCTTCCCCTACGGTTCCGTTTACCGTTTGCAATGCTTTTTCCTCTCGTGGTCTTTGTTTAATAGCTCCGGTTAGCGTTTTTCCGTAAAAATCAAAGTTTGCCTCTTCTATTTTTGTGGATAATAAGGGAGTAGAGCCGTTGATCAAATTCCATTTCATATATTCTTTCCAAGCCGAAACATTATTTTCAGTAAGAATTGTTTGTAACGCTCTCATGTATTTAGGTTGCGCAACAATAACGGTATCCAATTTAGTGAAACCAATTTCTGTAAAATAGTTATTCCAATTAATTGCTGGAGTCATTTTCTGCAAATCGGCTATAGTCATTGGATTATACTGCAACCTTCCATCTCTGCGCTCTACTCTGTCTAAACGCGGTTTAGACATTTCGCTTTCCAAAGCTAAAATTGCACTGGCATTCACTTTAGACTCTTCTGGAGTTTCTCCTATAAATTGCAACATTCGTGCAATATGCAGCTCATATTTTTGACGTTTTTCCTTGGTGTCTTTTTCTTCAGAGGAGTAATAATCCTGATCAGGTAATCCTAACCTTCCCACATCAATACTAAGCGAGTTCTTCGCACTGTTTTTATTATCCGCTCCAACTCCGACACCAAAAAAGCCAATCCCACCGATAGGTTCCATTTCGGCTAATAGCTGCTGTAAATCAGTAGTATTTTCTACTTTATCAATTTTAGCCAAATAAGGCAATAGAGGACTAATATCTTGTTTATCTCTTGCTACGGTATCTAGGATAGTATTGTAAAGATTAATTGCTTTTCCTTGATCCGTATTTGATTTATATTTTGGGTTTTTAGAAGCTTCTTTCAAAATTGCCAAAGCATCTTTATCTGTCTTTTTAAGCAACTCATTAAAGCTCCCCCAAGAAGTCCTGTCACTAGGAATTTCAGTTTCATCAAGCCAGGTACCATTTACAAATCTAAAGAAATCATCAGCAGGTTTTACTTTATTATCAAAGTATGAAATGTTAATTCCAGGTTCCTTAACCTGTACTTTCTTCTGAGCTTGAGCCTCTGTAAATCCTATTATTGCAGGAATCACAAAAAGCAACTGTTTATTCCATTTTATTTTCATTTTTTGTATTGTTTATTTACTGCTCAAAGCTATCGATAAAAGTTTTAATATTTATTGATTTTGGCTGAATTAACAATTATTAAATTCAGTTTAAACCAGCTAGATTTTTTGTATTTTTGCAAAAAATAATTTTATGAAGTCTATTTTCATCAAATACCGAATATTTTTTGGTGTTTTTTTTGTGTTATCCACCATTATTCTGTACTTGTTCTATACAGCCCTAAAACCCAGTAAAACACTTCCTATCTATAACCCAGCGGACGTAAACCCTGAACTGGTTGATAGCACCGTGCAATACATCAGCAAATACCATACTATAGCAGATTTTTCTTTCGTGAATCAAAATGGAAAAACAATAACCCAAAAAGATTATGAAGGCAAGATTTACGTTGCTAACTTCTTCTTTACCACCTGCGGCTCCATTTGTCCTAAAATGACGGGTAATTTAGTTGAAGTTCAAAAAGCAATTATCAACAACCCAAAAGTTAAGTTGCTTTCCCATACTGTCTTTCCTGAAAACGATAACGTTGCAGTTTTGAAAGCCTATGCTATCAAAAATGGTGTCGATGACAGCAAGTGGAACCTAGTTACAGGCGACAAAAAAGAAATTTATACGATGGCTAGAAAATCCTATCTAGCAGTTAAATTGGGTAAACCGAGTGAATTATATGATATGGTTCATACTGAAAACTTTGTTCTAGTAGATGGCAAAAGGAGAGTTCGCGGTTTTTACGACGGCACAAAAGAAGAGGATATCCAAAAGCTAATAATCGATATTAATTTTTTAAGCAACGAATAGCCACACCTAAAATATTGTTATTACTCCCCAACCCTAACTGAAAATCTTTGTTTTTAGTGCACTTAAATAAGTCATAAAAGTGATAATTATCATCTGTTTTAGTATTATAATATGTACTTTTGCAATATTAATTCAATCTAAATAAGACTTGAAAACAACGATAAATTCACTAAAAAAAGGCGAGAAAGCCATTATCAAAGATTTTGATATTGACATTGTTCCATTAAAGCTTCTCGAAATGGGTTGCTTGCCCGGAAACATAGTCGAATTGCTGCAAATTGCGCCTTTTGGCGACCCTTTATATTTGGACATTAATGGTTCCCATTTAGCAATTCGTACTGAGACCGCTAAAGAGATTGAAGTTGAACTTATAAAAATTAATCTTTAATGATCAACCAAAATATCAATGTCGCTTTAATAGGCAATCCAAATACGGGCAAAACTTCTGTTTTTAATCAGTTGACTGGGCTGAACCAACAGGTAGGAAATTATCCCGGAATCACCGTTGAAAAAAAAATAGGTTTTTGTAAATTATCCCATAATATAAAGGCAAATATTTTAGACCTACCAGGTACATATAGTCTTAATGCTAGTTCGATTGACGAAAATGTTGTAATCGAATTAATGCTTAACAAAAACGATAAGTTATATCCGGACGTAGCTCTGGTAGTTTCCGATGTGGAAAATCTAAAACGTAATCTACTGCTTTTTACACAAATAAAAGATTTAGAAATCCCTACCATTTTAGTCATCAATATGGCTGACAGAATGGAACACAAGGGAATTACATTAAACATACCGTATCTAGAGGAAAAATTAAAAACTAAAATTGCTCTTATAAGCTCCAGAAAAGGTTTTGGAATCGAAGAGTTAAAAAAATTGATTGTCACTTACAAATCCATTTCAAGCGAACCTTGTTTGAACGCTTCGGTTATTGACACAGAATATTTCAATAGCCTTCGTAAAGCATTTCCTAACCAGTTGTTATACAAACTGTGGTTAGTAATCACCCAAGATGTAAATTTCCTGAATTTAGAGCGTAAGGAGATTCAAGGCTCCTTTACTAAATCGCACTCGGATTTAAAACGTTTACAACAAAAAGAAACTATCAAGCGCTATCAGTTTATTAATGATGTCCTAAAAGAAGGACTAAAAGTAGACGCTAGCATGGCTAAGGATTTTCGAAGTAAACTGGATCGAGTATTGACGCACAAAGTTTGGGGATACGTTATTTTCTTTTCTATATTATTCATTATTTTTCAATCGATTTTCGACTGGTCAAAAGCTCCTATGGATTTCATTGACAGCTCTTTTGCCTCTTTAAGCAGCTTAGCAAACGATTCATTACCGGCTGGTGTTCTAACAAGTCTAATTTCGCAAGGTATCATCCCCGGTATTGGCGGAATCTTAATTTTTATTCCGCAAATTGCTTTTTTATTTTTATTCATTTCCATATTAGAAGAAAGTGGTTATATGAGTAGAGTGGTTTTCTTAATGGATAAGATAATGCGTAAATTTGGTTTATCAGGAAAAAGCGTTGTTCCATTAATATCTGGAACGGCCTGTGCCATACCAGCCATTATGGCGACCCGAAATATTGAAAACTGGAAAGAACGGCTTATTACCATTCTTGTTACGCCGTTTACGACCTGTTCTGCCAGACTACCTGTATATGCTATTATAATTGCGTTGGTTATTCCCGATACTCGCGTGCTTGGTATATTCAATCTTCAAGGCTTAACCTTAATGCTATTGTACCTTTTAGGTTTTGCGATGGCTATATTCTCAGCCTATGCTTTGAATAAGATATTAAAAATAAAAGGTAAAACATTTTTTGTTGTTGAAATGCCGAACTACAAATTGCCGATGTTTAAAAACGTAGCGATTAATGTAATTGAAAAAACCAAAGCTTTTGTTTTTGGCGCGGGAAAAATAATTTTAGCCATCTCGATTGTTTTATGGTTTATGGCTTCTTATGGGCCAGGTCAAAAATTTGATAGCGCGGATAAGATAATACACACTAAGGCTGGCAATACAAATCTGACACAACAGCAGCTCCAAAACAAAGTGGCCTCATATAAACTTGAAAATTCGTATATTGGGATTATGGGAAAAACAATTGAGCCTGCTATCTCTCCTTTGGGATATGACTGGAAAATTGGGATTGCCGTTTTAACTTCCTTTGCCGCTAGAGAGGTTTTCGTAGGAACCTTAGCTACGATATATAGTGTTGGTGGCAGTGATAGTGAAGACACGATAAAAAACAAAATGGCGGCCGAAGTTAACCCAGTAACGGGAAAGAAAATATTTAACTTCGCATCAGGAATATCCTTATTGCTATTCTATGCCTTTGCTTTACAATGTGCAAGTACCATTGCTATTACCCGAAAAGAAACGAATTCCTGGAAATGGCCCTTAGGTCAGCTTATTTTCATGAGTGGGTTTGCTTATATTGTGGCACTAATTTCATATCAAATTTTGAAGTAATCCACTGATTAATAATCTACTAAAATTCCATGAAATAAAATTATAAATTTTTTTATTTTTAATTTGTCTAAATAAGATTAAGGTTCTACATTTGCATCCGTAGAATTAATCTAAATAAAAAAATGAGAAATATTATAATTGCAGCAACGCTATTAATTGCACCAGTTTTATTTGCGCAAGAGAAGGAACTTACGAATACTCAAAAAGACAGTATTGAAAATTTAAATGAAGTTGTTATCAACACTGATGCCATTGTCGGGAGTAAATTCAAAGCCAAAAACAAGGCTGGTTCTACTTCTTTTATCTCAGCAAAAGAACTAAAAACTTTTAACTACGATGATGTCTCTCGCATACTAAGAACTATTCCTGGTTTAAATATTCAGGAAGAAGACGGTTTTGGCCTCAGACCCAATATTGGCATGAGAGGAACCAGTCCAGATCGTTCTAGTAAAATAACACTTATGGAAGATGGTGTTCTGATCGCACCAGCGCCTTATGCAGCTCCAGCAGCTTATTATTTCCCAACAGTAAACCGCATGCAAGCTTTTGAAATTCTCAAAGGCGGAAGTCAAATTCAATACGGTCCCTATACCACAGGTGGAGCTATCAATATGGTTTCTACCCAAATACCAAACCGTTTTAAAGCCAGAGTTGTGGCGAGCATTGGAAGTTTCAATACTAAAAGAACATATGTCAATATTGGAGACGAAAGAAAGAACTTTGGGTACGTATTAGAGTACAACAACAGAAATTCTGATGGGTTTAAAAAAATTGACAACAGTACGAAAAACACTGGTTTCGAAGGAAACGATTATGTAGCTAAGTTTAGAGTTAATACGGATGCCGATGCTAAAGTGTATCAGTCGTTGACTGCCAAAATTCAATACAGCGAGGATTTAGCTAATGAAACCTACCTTGGCCTAACCGAAGAAGATTATGGTGATAACCCTTATAGAAGATATGCAGCTTCGAATGAAGATTATATTGATTCAGAGCACAAACAAGTTCTGCTGACCCATTTTATAAAACCTTCCCAAAATTTTAATATAACAACAAAGGCATATCAAAATGACTTCGCTAGGAACTGGTATAAGCTTGATGCCTTAAAACTAGGATCTACAAAAGTGGGAATAAACTCTATCTTAACTGATCCAACGACTTACAATGCAGAATACCTAGCTTTAACGGGCGCAAACAACACTGCAGATAATGCATTATTAGTTAAGGCTAACAACCGAAAGTATGGGGCAAAAGGAATCCAATCAGTAGCGAATTATAATTTTGGAAAAGGATCACTTAAACATGACCTTGATTTTGGCTTTCGTTACCACGAAGATTATGAGGATCGCTTTCAATGGGTCGACGGATACGCTATCCAAAATGGTGTAATGAATAGAACATCCAACGGAACACCAGGCACAGACGCAAATAGAATTACAAAAGCCGAAGCAGTCGCTGCTCATATTCTTTACACGATTAGCTATGACAAATTTACTTTCTCTCCAGGAATACGATATGAAAACATCAATTTGCAATCCATCAATTATGGTAGCAATGATGTTTCAAGAACCGGATCAACTGTAGCAAAAGTAGATAACCATATAGATGTTTGGATTCCTGGAATGGGCATACTTTACAAAATAAACGAGGACTACAACGTATTTACAAGCATTCACAAAGGGTTCTCTCCTCCAGGAGCAAAAGTTGGCGAAGATGCAGAAAGTAGTATCAACTCAGAACTTGGCTTTCGCTTCCGCAAAAATGCCTTTTACGGCGAGTTGATTGGGTATTATAATGATTTTTCTAACTTACAAGGAACTGATAATATGTCTGGCGGGGGAACTGGAACCGGTGATTTGTTCAATGCAGGCGCAGCAATTGTTAAAGGAATTGAATTCTCTGCAACTTATGATATCTTAAATAGTTCAGACAAAGAATACAAACTACCTCTTACTTTTTCATATACTTTAACAGACACTAAATTAAATAGTGACTTTAACAGCCCAATCTGGGGAAATGTAGAGCAAGGAGACGAAATTCCGTATATCGCAAAAAATCAATTTGCCCTAACAGCAGCTTTCGAAACGGAAAAATTTAATCTTGCCCTCAGTGGTAAATATGTAGACGCATTCAGAACATTAGCTGGTGCTGGAGCAATTCCCTCACAAAACAAAGTAAACAGTAATTTTATTATAGATCTATCAGCAAAATATCACCTCAGTCAAAAAGTGAGTCTGATGTCGAACATAGTTAATTTAATGGATAAAGAGTATGCCGTGTCAAGAGTTCCTGCAGGATTGCGACCAGGAATGCCTTTCAGTATCAATTTTGGAATTATGGCACAATTGTAAAAATTTTGTCATTAGTTTAACTCTAAAAAGCAACCCATTCGGTTGCTTTTTCTTATTTTTGCAGTATGGATATTCAAGAAATTATAGCCTTTATGGCACTCGGAATTGCACTTGCATTTCTAATTAAAAAATTCTTTTTGAAAAAGAAAAAATCCGCTAAAAATTGTGGTGACGACGGCTGTGGCTGTCATTAACCAAACTTTCAATGACGCTACATTCCGAATGATTTTTTAATTTTTTTACTGACTACTAAACCCCCAAAGGACTTTACATTTTTTTATAAAAGCAATGTCCTGTTTTCAATAAATTTCGAATCCTTACATTCAGAATTAACACCCGCACCTTTCCCTTCAACATACAAATTACTTCTTTTCAGCAGCAAAAACGAGTCAAACTTCTTTTTCAAATCGTCAGACACTACTATGACTCAATAAACGAATGTTAAAGTTCCTTCAATCGCTATTTTTACCTTGTCTAAATAAGATTAGGGTTCTATATTTGCACCATAGAATTAATCTAAATAAGAATAAATATGAAGTTTTCTTTTTCGCTACTGGTCCTTTTTGTTTCGGCGCAAATTTACGCCCAAAATAATAATTTAACACAGAATGACACTATCAAAGAATTGTCACCTGTTATAGTTACTCCAAAAAAACAAAGTCCAGAACGTTTGCCTGAGATCAAAAACAACACGCTTTTTTCAGGTAAAAAAAATGAAGTAGTGCGACTTTCTAGCATCAACGGAAACTTTGCTACGAATAATGCCAGAGAAATTTTTTCAAGAATTCCCGGTGTAAACATTTGGGAAAATGAAGGTTCTGGCATTCAAATCAATGTTGGTGTAAGAGGTTTAAGTCCGAACAGAAGTTGGGAACTAAATACAAGACAAAACGGCTACGACATTTCTTCTGATGTATTTGGGTATCCAGAAGCATACTACAATCCACCAATGGAGGCGGTTGAAACAATAGAATTGATTCGTGGTGGTGCATCCTTGCAGTTTGGCCCTCAGTTTGGCGGTATGTTGAATTATGTGCTTAAAAGAGAAACCGAAAAAGAATTTACTTTTGAAACTCAAAATACAGTTGGAAGCTATGGGTTGATGAGTAGCTACAACGCCATTGGAGGAACAATTAAAAAATTCTCTTATTACTCATACAACCATTCGAGGAGTGCTGACGGTTGGAGAGAAAATAACGAGTATTCAGTGCGAAACACACATGCATTTATCGAGTATCGCTTCACTAATAAAACAAAAATATCAGCCGAGTATACCAATATGAATTATGATATGCAGCAGCCAGGTGGTTTAACTGATGTACAATTTGATGAAAACCCAAGACAATCGGTACGCGGTCGTAATTGGTTTGGCACCCCTTGGAATGTATTTTCATTGAATTTTGACACAAAAATAACTTCAAGATTAAGCTCTAACACCAAATTATTTGGTTTGGTTGGTGAGCGAAATAGTGTCGGTTTCACCGCTACTCCGAATATGGCAGATGCTGTTAATCCAACAACAAACAGCTTAGCTAATCGACGCGTTGATCGTGATTTCTACCAAAACTTTGGTGTTGAAAATAGAAATATTCTAGAATATAATTTAGGAAAAACCAAACAACACTTGGCATTTGGTGCCAGATTGTACAAAGCAAACACAACAAGACAACAACAAGGACGCGGTACTACCGGAAATGATTTCGATCTGAGTATAGAGGGAGCTTATCCTAGGGATTTAGATTTTACAACTGAAAATGTTGCGCTTTTTGCAGAAAACCAGTTTAGAGTAACCGAAAAATTTAGTGTCACTCCCGGCATCCGCTACGAACATATTACCTCCGTGGGCCAAGGAAGATTTGGAGTTTCACAAGGAATCGACGTACCTATTCCTCAAGAAACATTAGTGAGAAATAAGTCCCTTTTTGGATTGGGCATCGAGTATAAGTTTAACACTACCAATGTATATGCTAATATTACTCAAGCTTTCAGACCTGTATTGTTTTCAGACCTAACACCACCCGCAGTAACAGATGTAATTGATCCCAACTTAAAAGATGCCAGTGGTTTTAATGCCGATTTAGGATTTAGGGGTAACTTCAAAAACTATTTGAATTTTGATTTAAGCTTGTTTTATTTGAGTTACAACAACCGTATTGGTGGAGTAACACAATTTGTAAACAATGATCCAACGCAAGGTACTTTTCTTTTCAGAACTAATTTAGGAGAAACAGTAAACAAAGGGATTGAAGGGTTTTTTAATTTGAATGTTACCCGATTATTATCCATGGATAAAAAATACGGTGCCTTAGACTTTTTTGCTTCGATGAGTTTTATTGATAGTCGCTACGGGGATTTCCAAACCTTCACTTCGTCGGGAACGGGACAAAATACAACCATTACCGAAAATAACCTTTCGGGCAATCGAGTAGAAAATGCTCCAAGATACATTCACAATTTAGGCCTTTCATGGAGTAACAGTCAATTTTCAAGCACGATGCAGTACCGCATGTCTGGTAGAGTTTTTACAGATGCAAACAATACCACAGCACCATCTGCTAACGGCGTTACAGGTTTACCTCGACGGTTATCAAGTATTTGACTTATCAACCGAATATAAATTCAAGAAAAATTACAACCTGAAAGCAGGAATTAATAATGTATTTAACGAGCAGTATACAACCCGAAGAGCTAGCGGTTATCCTGGACCAGGAATTTTACCTGGCGAAGCTCAAACATTCTACCTTTCAGTTGGCGCAAAATTTTAAGTGAATATTATTTATTAAAAAAAAGGTTTTCAAATGAAAACCTTTTTTTTATTCTTCTACAAAGAGGTTTAAGCTCTCTCAACTACTATAGTACTCGAAATTGCACTTGCATTTCTAATTGAAAACTCTTTTAAAAAAAGAAGAACTCTGGTAAAAGATTTGGTAAAAACAACTGTGGTTACTAATAAAAAATAAACCTACCTTTTTTTACGCCTTAAGTAAAAACGCACAAAGAACAGCCTCTTTTTTTTATCCCTATAAATTTTTTCAAAACCGAATTAACTTAAAAAAAAATGAGCTATATCTTAATCAAAAAAACTAAAATAATAAGTATTAATTTAAGCTAATTTTTTTTTACTAGCTTTACTATGCCCTAATCTACAAATACGTTCTGATTTTCAGGTAATTGCATTGTTAAATACTTGTTCAATAGATTCCTTATTTAAATTAAGGGGTCCTTTTAAATATATTTTCAGGCCTATCAAGGCCGTGACTTTAGTAATTCGGGAGCGCTATTTAATTTAGCACTAATCTATGAAATTTAACTTGGATTAAAATCAATCCAAGACAGCCTGAAAAACGATTAAAATTAAAAGATATCACAATCAAAACACCACCTCGCTTATTTGACAATTATCATCATAATGACGAGGCGAATTGAGTGTTAACCAAAGACGAATCTGACGGGAAGAAGTATGCGTTAAAAGCTGAATTACTGTATCCTTTTGTCAATCATGTTTCTTGTAAATATTTATCTAAAGATCAACCCTTTAAGATTTGAACTTACTATAAAAGCAATGAAAAAATCACGAATCGGAATTAGTTTTTTCTTACTATAACATGCCATTATAATAAAGTAATAAGCTGTCAAGGCATAAATCTTCATTATTAGTTGAGCATGATTTTGATGGATAACAATAATAATTAGAAAATAAAGCTGCCGCAGCTTTACTTAGAGTCCTTTTATTTTTTACAATTGAAAAACAGAAATAAATGATAAATCTACAGAACATATCCATCAAAATAAACTAATGTTGATGCAGGTTTTTGCCTCTGCACTTGTATTAGGAATATGCATTACTGCATTTGTATTAATTAATATTAAGGAATTTAAAGACCGCAAAGTAATCAGTTCTGCAGCTATTGCAAAAGTAATCAGCTTTAAAGCCGCATCTTCGCTTACCCCTTTAGACAATACTGCAGCCGAACAAATGTTGTCGGAATTAAAAGCGCAAAATGATATTTTAAATGCCGTTATTCTGGACAGCAAGGGTAATGCTTTTGCATCCTATACTAAACCGGGGGCGGATCTAACTTACAAGTTCTCCTATCCTGCCATAGATGAGAATAGGTCCTACTTTACCCGCCAAAATCTTTTTGTTTATAACGAAGTAAAAAAAGATAATAAGACAATAGGTTTTGTTTGCCTACGTTTCGAATTAACGGAGTTAAAACGAATAAAAATGGATGTCTTGAGCCTAGGCTTAGTATTGCTTATCGTTGGTCTCAGCCTTGCTCTTTTAATTGCTATAATTATTAAAAAATACATTTCGACACCCTTACTAAACCTAGTAGCAGTTATCGGAAAGATAAAAGATTCAGCAGACTACAAAATCCGAGTGCTTGTCGAAGGAAAAGATGAAATTGGCATCCTTGCCACTGGGTTTAATGAGTTATTGGAAAACATTGAGAAAAGAGACCGCGAAGTGGTTATCTCTAAAGAGCAGTTAAGTAGTCAAAATATTCTTTTACAATCCGTTATTAAAAACATGGGAGATGGACTAATCGTCGCTGATAAAAATGGAAAATTCCTTCTTTGGAACCCCGCATCTGAAAAAATAATTGGAATTGGATTACTAGATATTCCAGAAGAAAAATGGGCTGACACCTATGGTATTTTCTGGCCCGATACTAAAAAAATAATGGAGACATACGACCTACCCTTAGTGAAAGCGTTACGTGGAGAAAACGTCGATTCTATGGAAATGTTTGTTCAGAACTATCAAAAGACAGAAGGCAATTTTGTCATAATATCTGCCAGACCTCTAAAAGATTTATCTGGTAAAATAACAGGAACTGTGTGTGTGTTTCATGATATTACCGAAAGAAAAAAATCAGAAAACCTTATAACAAAACTAAATGAAGACCTAGAACAAAAGGTGGCAGAGCGTACAGGCCAATTGGCCGAAGCTATAGAAACACTTCAAAAAAGTGAAGAAAAATATCGTGACATAGTAGAAAACAGTAGTGATGTTGTTCACACCACTGACTACAAAGGAAACTTTACCTACATTAATCAAGCTTGTCAAAAACTAACAGGTTATACTCAAAAAGAATTGACAAACACGAATATTTCGGAACTCATTTCACCTGAATGGCGACAACGCGTGAATGAGTTTTATTTATATCAATTTAAAAACAAAATAAATGAGACGCTTTATTCATTTCCAATAATTACCAAATCCAGAGAGCAAAAATGGGTTGAGCAGACCGTTATGCAATTAAGGGAAGGAAATAGGATATTAGGACATAAATCGCTTATGAGAAACATTACTGAGCGACATGCTGCTGAACAAAAACTAAAAGAAAGTGAGGATCAGTTGCAAACCATATTTAACGAAGCACCAAATGCATTAGTTTGTAATAAACGAGCAGCAAAATATAGTTAGATGGAACCCTAAAGCCGAAGAAATATTTGGCTGGTCTCTCGACGAGGTTTTAGGGAAACCTATGGCTGTTTTAATTATTCCTGAACAACATCGCGAAAGAATTAACAAAGGTCTTCAAAGCTTTCTTTTAACAGGCCAAAGTCCAATTATTCATAAAACAATTGAAATAACTGCTCTTAATAAGAAAAGAGTAGAGTTTGAAATTGAATTTACAGTTTCACCAGCGAAAATGCTGGATACTTACTTCTTTATCACATTTATAAGAAATGTCTCAATCAGCAAAAAACTGGAAAACGAGAAAAATGAAGCAGAACGGCTAGTGCGTCAAAGCGAACAAAAGTTGAAATTGATCTTAGAAAATATTGGTGAGGGAATTGTTGTTACCGATACCCAAAAACGAATTGTCCTTTCTAATCATATGGCGGAAGAAATTATAGGAATAAAACAAAATTCTGAAATGCCTACCACCCTAGACTGGTCTGCAAAGTATTCTTTATACTACCCAGACGAAAAAACTATTTTTCCTTCCCAAAATCTTCCCTTAGACAAAGCCTTAAAAGGCGAGTCAACCGCTAATGTTGAATTAATAATTGAAAGTAACGAAACAAAAGGCAAAAAACGAGTTTTAATAAGTGGTAGACCCATAGTTGATGAAGACAACATGGTTATTGCTGCAGTAGCAAATATAAAAGACATTACCACATACAAAAATCTTGAAGTTGCATTGGAGGAAATCGAAGAAAAATATCGAAAATTAATAGGTTTCAAACCCGACAAAAAATAGTTTTGACACTGTTTTAAAATAACGAGGACATTCATTATTGCAGGATCATCATCTAGATTAAAACTCGCCTATTTAATATATCCTATCCGTATGCAATAGTCTTTCCTTTTGATTTTCACACCTTCTTTTGGATAAGGCAAAACGTTTATGCTTTTTAGTTTTCTTTTATCTGCAGGCAAATATTGCGCAAACCAAGCTAGGTTTTCTTTGGCGTTACTACCAGAAATAATCAAAGTTTCCTCTTTGATGAATTTCTTATCTTGATATACAGCAACCAGGACTTTTATCTCGCCAGCCCAGATGCAGTTTACACCTACTGGACAGCGCGAATCTGAAAGAGTCTCCTTCAAGATCAACGAGTTTCCCTTTTTCTTAATGCAGCTATTTTGCTTGACTTTCAGATAACTAATATCCTTATTGTCTTGGGCAAATAAAGAAAAGCTGAAAAGTAGTATAACGGCAAAAACAATATTTTTCATTTGGTTTTCATTTAATTAGTCCAAATATAGTTTCTTTTATTTTAAGTCGTTTCCACGAAAAGATTACTGGCAATTTTATTTGAAATCGTCAAAACTATGCCGTCTACACTAATTTTGAATGACAAGTCAAAACTTTCCTTGCTGAGTATTTCTATTTTTGAACCCAAGGCAATCTTTTGTTTGTCTAAGTATTTCAAAAATTCAGAAGAAGTGTCTTTCACCCCTACACAAGTTCCCTTTTGACTCGCAGACAACTCCGAAAGCAATTGCTTCTCAATTTTAAGGATTTGCCCCTCTACATTTGGAATTGGATCACCATGTGGGTCAGTGGTAGGGTTTCCCAGAAAATTATCTAATTTATTGATTAGTTTTTCTGATTTTATATGTTCCAATTGCTCGGCAATATCATGTACCTCATCCCAAGAGAAATCTAATTTTTCTACTAAGAAAACCTCCCAAAGACGGTGCTTCCTCACAATCATTTTAGCAGCTAGTTTACCCTTATCCGTTAAATAAACCCCTTGGTACTTTTTATAATTAACCAAGTCCTTTTCAGCCAGTTTCTTTATCATATCAGTTACCGAGGAAGCTTTAGTCTCCATCATTTCGGCGATGGCGTTAGTGCTCACTTCAGAATTTGAAACAACTGTAATATGGTAAATGGTTTTGAGGTAGTTCTCTTCTGATAATGTCATCTTTATATTTTTTAGCCCCGATAATAGCGATATCTTTTATCCTTTTCTTTAAACAGATATAGCACATATGGGGAAGTAGCTTCTAATTATTTTAATTTTTAACTATAAATAGCGGGATTGAAATTTTGTGACGTAGCTTATCAACTGTGGTACCAAAAATTAAATCCTTGAAACCTGTATGGCCGTGTGTTCCCATGACCAAAATATCGAAATCTCCCTTATTGATAATGTCTGGAATGACCTTATTTGGTTTTCCAAAGCCCAACTGTATTTCTACCGTAAATCCTTTTTCTGAAAGC
Source organism: uncultured Flavobacterium sp. (assembly GCA_937773775.1). GTDB lineage: Bacteria > Bacteroidota > Bacteroidia > Flavobacteriales > Flavobacteriaceae > Flavobacterium. Next base: position 9,186 of record CALJVL010000006.1, on the reverse strand, counting down.
ATGTCTTTGTATTGCTCTAATAATTTTTCATCGATTGAGGTTTCGTGGTCATCTACGTTGTCACCAAAAATCATAGCACCAACAGTCTCCACAACATGAATCAGCGTATATTTTGCTTCTATTCCACCCAATGCAAAAGCACTATTCAAAGCCAATTCATCAGCATCAGAAAAATCTACAGTCACAGCAATATTCTTTTTAAGCGTACTTCCAGACTCAGAAAACTTAAGTTTTAAACTATGTGGCGAATGATTGTGAATATCGATTTTAGATTTCGAAGCGAATGGTTTGAACACAATGTAAAGCAATAGAATCAGGAAACTAAATGCTAATGGAACCACTGTCAACCATAGTACGACAGGGTTTTCTGAAGCGGCAAGCCATCCGGTAATTTCATCATAAACTAACTTACCGTTTAAAATGACAATTATGGTAGCCACGGTCCAAGAGGCAACTTGCGTTAATTTACTGATATGAAACCCATGCATTTTTGATTTATCACTTACAAAATGGATTAGCGGAATGATGGCAAAACCAAGTTGCAAACTCAAAATCACCTGACTCAAAATTAGTAATTTCCCCGTCACGCCTTCACCAAAAATGGTAATCACAATAACTGCTGGTACAATGGCAATCAATCGTGTTATGATTCTACGCACCCAGGGTTGGATTCTTAAATTTAAATACCCCTCCATGATAATTTGCCCCGCCAGTGTCCCAGTTATGGTTGAACTTTGCCCCGCTGCGATTAAGGCTACAGCAAATAAAATAGGAGCCCACTTGGTTCCCAAAAGCGGAGCCAGAAATTTATGTGCATCTTGAATTTCAGCAACATGGTACATTCCGACTTTATAAAATGTAGCTGCCGCCAAAATTAAAATCGCCGCATTTACCAAAAAGGCCAAATTGAGGGCAATGGTAGAATCTATGAAATTGTATTTTAAGGCCTGTTTTATTCCGGCCTTGCTTCGGTCGTATTTTCTGGTTTGCACCAATGAAGAATGCAGGTACAAATTGTGAGGCATAACAGTAGCTCCAATGATTCCGATGGCGATATATAAAGCAGTTTCATTTGGCATCGACGGAATTAAACCTAAAATCACTTTGTCCATTTCCGGTTGCGCAAAAATCATTTCGAAAATAAAAGAAGCCCCAATTACCATCACCAATGTAATGATAAAAGCTTCCATTTTCCGGATGCCTTTATTAATCAGAAACAACAATAAAAAAGTATCCAAAACGGTAATCATCACCCCTTCGATAAGTGGGATATCGAATAATAAGTTAATCCCGATAGCCATTCCTAAAACCTCAGCCAAATCGCAGGCTGCGATAGCAACCTCAGCCAAAAAGTAAAGAATGTAATTGATAAAGGGCGAATAGGTCTCGCGCGAGGCTTGTGCCAAATCCCGTTGAGTTACAATTCCCAGTCGAGCACTCAAACTTTGCAACAACAAAGCCATGATGTTACTCATCAATAAAACCCAAAGTAAGGAATAACCAAATTGGCTTCCGCCGGCAATGTCTGTAGCCCAGTTTCCCGGATCCATATAGCCAACACTGATAAGGTAAGCAGGGCCAAAAAAGGCTAGTATTTTTCGGAATACTGATTTCTTATTTAGCGTAGAAACCGACTCGTTTACTTCCTCTAATGATTTTCCCATTGTATAACTATTTAATGCAAATATAATTATGTTTTTTTGTTTTATGAAATAATATTTTTAGCTTTGTCTAAATATTATATTAATATACCCTAAAATATATTTGTGAAAAATCTAATTATCTTTTTTTGTACTTTATTCCCGAGCTTTTTCTTTGCTCAGTATACCATAAAAGGAACTGTCACTGCGGATGGAATACCACTACAACATGTCAATGTAAGCCTGAAAAAAACTAGTAAGACAACAATCACGAACGCAGATGGACTTTATTCATTTAGGAACCTGGCTCCCGGTAATCACGAAATTGCAGTGTCCTACACTGGATTTACATCTGAGCGTAGAAATATTAGCGTTGCAGACAGTACTGAAATAATAGTTGATTTTAATTTAAAAGAAAATAACTCCCTAGATGAAGTCGTAATAACCGGAACCATGAAGCCCGTTAGCCGTTTAGAAAGCCCAGTTCCCGTAGAAGTGTACAAGCCTGTTTTTTTTAAGAAAAACCCAACCGCTACTGTTTTTGAAGCTTTACAGAACGTAAATGGGGTACGTCCGCAATTAAATTGTAATGTTTGCAACACGGGAGACATTCATATCAATGGTCTGGAAGGCCCTTACACTTTGGTTCTAATTGACGGCATGCCTATCGTCAGCGGACTCTCCACCGTCTATGGACTATCTGGAATACCAAGTTCGCTCTTGGAAAGAATAGAGATCGTTAAGGGCCCCGCTTCCTCTTTATATGGAAGTGAAGCGGTAGGCGGTTTAATTAATATAATTACTAAAAACCCTAAAAACGCTTCCCTTTTTTCGGCAGATACCTTTACTACGGATTATGGAGAATTAAATGTAGATGTAGGTTTCAAAGCGAATATTGGCAAAACAGCATCTGTGTTAACAGGCATAAACTACTTTAATTACGACAACCCCATCGACAACAATAACGACAACTTTACAGACCTTACGCTGCAAGACCGAATTTCTATTTTTCAGAAATGGAATATCAACCGCAAGAGCAACAAACTGTTTTCGGTGGCAGGACGTTTATTTTACGAAGACCGTTGGGGTGGTGCAATGCAATGGGAGAAAAAATACAGAGGCGGAACTGAGGTATACGGTGAAAGTATCTATACCAAACGTTGGGAGTTACTGGGAGCTTATGAATTACCATTCACCGAAAAAATGCTGTTCTCTTTTTCTTATACCGATCATGACCAAAATTCGGTTTATGGCGATATGCCTTATGTGGCAAAACAACGAATTGGTTTTGGTCAATTGACTTGGGACAAAAAAATAAATAAACACGATTTGCTTTTCGGAACAGCATTGCGTTACAATTATTATAATGACAACACCCCTGCCACTGTAAAGGAGGACATTAACTGGATCCCCAGCCTGTTTGTTCAAGACGAATTTAAATTTAATAAGAAACATAAAATTCTTTTGGGCGCTCGCTATGACTACAATAATAATCACGGCTCCATTTTCACTCCACGATTCGCCTATAAATGGCAAATTAATGAAACAAATATCTTACGTTTCAATACTGGCACAGGCTTTAGAATAGTTAATCTTTTTACAGAAGAACATGCGGCATTAACAGGCTCAAGAGAGTTAATTGTAATGGAAGAACTTAAACCAGAACGTTCTTTTAATGCCAATCTGAATTACCTGAAGAAAATATACACCCGTAATGGCAACTTCATCGGGCTAGAAACTACCGCCTGGTATACCCGTTTCAGTAATTCTATAATTCCAGATTATGACACTAATCCTAATCAGATTATTTATAAAAACCTAAATGGATATGCCATTACAAAAGGGATAAGCATTAATATGGACATTGTTTTTAACAATAGATTAAAAATGATTCTTGGTGCTACCTACATGGATGTTTCAAAAACGGAAAACAATACCACCACACAACAAATTCTTACCGAAAAAATATCGGCCACTTGGGCAGTTTCCTATCGCATCAACAAGCTATTCCTTGATATTGACTATACAGGCAATTTATATGGACCGATGCGTTTGCCACTTTTGGGAGATTTAGATCCCAGAAAGGGGTATTCTCCAACATGGAGTATCCAAAATATCCAGTTCACTTTCAATAAATTTAAAAATTTAGAGCTCTACGCCGGCGTAAAAAATATGTTGAACTGGACACCTAACAAAGGAAATCCGTTTATAATAGCAAGAGCAAATGACCCTTTTGACAAAAACGTACAATATGACACTAACGGCAATGTACTAGCAACTCCAAATAACCCTTATGCATTAACTTTTGACCCTAGCTACGTTTATGGGCCTAATCAAGGAATTCGCAGCTTTTTTGGTTTAAGATATACGTTGAAATAATTTTTTAAAAAATATATAAGTTATTTAAGTTTAATCAACAAACTAAAAATGCAACAAACAGTCCTTTTCCTTTTGTTTCTGATTCTGGCAACCGCGTCGAGTTCTGCCCAATTGAAAAGGCACACCTTTGAAGAAATAGAACAATTATCGAAAGGAAAACCAAAACCAATCGTAGTGTTTATTCATACTTCCTGGTGCAAATACTGTGAAATGATGGAGCACTCGACTTTTAAAAACCCTGCTGTCATTAAAGAACTGAACGATAATTTTTATTTCATTTCTTTCGATGCTGAAACAAAAAAAGATATCACTTTCAACAACCATACTTTCCGCTTCAAACCCACGGGAACAACTACAGGAATTCACGAGTTGGCAACCGCATTAGCTACAATTGACAACCAAGTAGTTTATCCCACATTAACCGTTTTAGATCCTGATTATTCAATTCTATTCCAACGACAGTCTTATTTAAAAACGAAAGACCTTATTTCTATCCTTGAAAAAATAAATTAATTCCCTATTTTTGATAAGAATTTCTAACACTAATATGAAACACTACCATTACATTTTCACGGGCAGCGGATTAGCCGCTTTAATGACAGTCTATAAAATGGCTAAATCTGGGAAGTTTAAGGAAAAGACTATTTTATTATTAGATGAAAACCAAAAAAAAACTAATGATCGTACTTGGTGTTTTTGGCAAATAGAAAAAGGCGACTGGGAACCATCCATTTCCAAAAAATGGGATTCAGCACTTTTCGCCAACGCTGATTTTAAGCGAAACTTAGATTTGCAACCCTATCAATACAACATGGTTCAAGGATTAGATTTTTACAATCAAGTTTTTGATTTTATTTTACATGAAAAAAACATCAGTTATGTCAATCAAAAAGTAACGGATATCAATGAATTAGAAAATCATGCTTATGTCGCCACTGAAACAGATGGCTATACCTGTGATACCATTTTCAATAGTATTTACGACAAAGAGGGAGTAGAAAATCAAACTAAATACCCCGTTTTACAACAACATTTTATAGGTTGGTTTATAAAAAGTAAAGAACCTGTCTTCAATCCAGACCAAGCTACTTTTATGGATTTTTCAGTTGAACAAAAAGGCAATACTCGCTTTATGTATGTGCTGCCAACTTCAACCACCGAAGCTTTATTGGAATATACATTGTTTTCACACCAGCTTTTGACCAAAGAGGAATACGAACAGGAGATTAAGCAATACATTGAAAAACTAGGCATTCAAAATTTCGAAATAATCGAAAAAGAAAAAGGTAGTATTCCCATGACCTGCTATCTTTTCTGGAACAAAACTACCAAGCGCGTCCTGAATATAGGAACCGCTGGCGGGTGGACTAAAGCAAGTACAGGTTATACTTTCAAAAACTCTGACAAGAAGTCATCCCAATTAGTCGCTTTTCTTCAGCAAGATCGGGAGTTAAAAGAGTTTCATACAAAAACTAAGTTTTGGTTTTATGATTTGCTATTATTGAACATCTTAGACAAACACAACGAATTAGGTGCACGAATATTTTCATCCATATTCAAAAAAGGGGATCCTACATTAGTTTTTAAATTCTTAGATGAAGAGACCTCTTATTTTGAAGATCTTCAAGTTATATCAAGATGCCCTCAACTTCTTTTCATCAAGGCTATAGCCAGAAGCATGCGCTATTTTTAGTGTTTTAACTTTATCTTTTTGATTGGAATCTAATTTACGAATAACCCGAAAAACAACTATTGAACTATAACAAAACTTTATAATTCTAACCAAGGACTTATTACTAAACTTCGTAACTTTGCTTACAAAATAATACAAATTAAAAAATATAAAAGATATGTATCCACAAGATATGGTAACCCCAATGCAAGCTGAATTAACAGCTGCAGGTTTTCAAGATTTACATAGTGCAGAAGCAGTTGAAAACGCGATGAAAGCAGAAGGTACGACTCTAGTTGTAGTTAACTCTGTATGTGGTTGCGCTGCAAGAAATGCACGTCCAGGAGCTAAAATGAGTTTAGAAGGAGCAAAAAAACCAGATCATTTAATCACTGTTTTTGCAGGAGTTGATAAAGATGCTGTAGATGCTGCAAGAAAGCACATGTTCCCTTTCCCTCCATCATCACCAGCTATGGCTTTGTTCAAAAACGGCGAATTAGTACACATGTTGGAACGTCACCATATTGAGGGTCGTCCAGCTGAAATGATTGCTGAGAATTTACGAGATGCTTTTAACGAGCACTGTTAATACACTTAAATAAAAATAGCCCCGTAATCACGGGGCTATTTTTTTATTCCATTTTTTAGAAAATACTATTGTACTCTCAAATCTAACTTGCTTTACCGATAACAGTAGCCTCTGGAATTTCAATTAGCTTTCCGCTTTTTACATCAAAAATATAGCCATAAACTGGAATATGTGATGGAACTAAAGCATGGTTTTTTATTCTACGCACATCTTCAATAATACTAGCTGATTGATTGCTTATTGTAAGGAACGAAATGTTTTTAGCTTCATCAGAACCACCTTCTTCAGTAATATTTCTCCATCCATTTGAATCAACTGTTGCCGTAGACAGACTTGTAGCTAACAAATCTCTAATTATCTCATCTGTAAAAGTCTCCATTCCACAGTCAGTATGATGAATGACAAACCATTCTGCAGTACCTAATAATTTATAAGAAATAACAAGAGAACGAATAGCGTCATCACTCGCTCTTCCTCCTGCATTCCTAATAACGTGCGCGTCACCTTCTGAAAGTCCGGCATATTTTGCGGGATCTAATCGAGCATCCATGCAAGTCAAAATCGCAAACTTCCTAGCTGGAGGCATTGCCAAATTAGCTTTTTCGCCAAAGCTTTCTGAATAACTTTGATTTGCAATTAGCACTTCTTCGTGAACAATACTGTTCTCTTTTTGTAATAAATTTTCTTTACTCATTTGAATTAAGTTTGTTGAATTCTTGTGTTTATAGTAGATGTTAATAAAAAAATTAGTTTAGATAAAAGCACTTTTTATAGTACTCTATCTTCCCGATAGGCAAAGGTATATGTTTATGATTTAATAAGAGAAATCTTGGCTATTTATTTATGACTTTATTGGCAATAAAAATTCAGTAGCAAGCTTTTTATAACTACTAAAAGCAAGCTTTTTAAAATAAATTCAATTACTTCTTTACAGCTATCAACAACAGCTATTTAAGTTCAAAAAATAATAATCTGGGACCTTTGTTCCTTATATATTTGCTACTTTTAAAAAATGAAAAAAACTATAATTATTCTTTGCGTTTTGGCGGCCTTAGTAATATCATGCAATAAAAAAAAAGGCGGCACAGAAACAGCGACAAAAGACGACAAAATTGTAGCAGAAAAGCAATTCTCAAAAGTGGATTCTTTGATCAATGAGGTAATTGAAGCTCACGGAGGCGACCTATATACTAAGGCCGATTATTCATTTGTCTTTAGATCAAAGAAATATCGTTTTGAGAATAACGGAAGTTCTTTTGAATATTCATCTGAAGAACAAAAAAATGACTCCCTAATTAAAGACGATCTGATAAACGATAGCTTTGAAAGATACATAAACAACCATTTGCAGCCTTTGAATAAAGAAGAGGTTGGCAAATATTCCGAAGCATTAAATTCCGTGATTTATTTTGCTACTCTTCCGTACAAACTACAAGACGCTTCAGTAAATAGAAAATTCATTGAAGAAACTACAATAAAAGAAAAGCAATACGATGTTGTGGAAGTAACTTTTGGTCAAGACGGTGGAGGAAAAGATTTTGATGATGAATTTCACTATTGGATAAATAAACAAACGCATAAGATTGATTATATCGCCTATAACTACCTGACAAATAATGGCGGGGTCCGCTTTAGAACCGCTTTTAATACAAGAGTGATTGACGGCGTAACTTTCCAGGATTATATTAATTATGAAGCGCCCCTCGGAACCACTTTAAAAGATTTACCAAAATTATACGAACAAGGAAAGTTAAAAGAAGTGTCGCAAATACTTACCGAGAACGTAATTAACAATAACAAATAGCTACTTCTAAGATAACTACAATTACAGACAAATCGTTTTCTAGCCGAGATAGAAAAGACCCCAGCCAGCTCGCGAATACATTTGTTTAGTTCGTGATTAAAGAACTAAATCTATCGTGCGTATATATCAAGACAGTTAGCGTACAATTTCATTCTGTATACTAGGCTGAATATTGTAATTAAAATCCGTGACCAATTTTAATACCAGCGCAAGGAAGAAATCCATTGTCATCATTGACATTATTAGACTCTTTAATGCACATTCTATATCCAGGTCCAACATCAATTCCAAAGTTAAATCCTTTGGTTCCATAATAACTTATGCCAATTGGCACATATAACTGTACTCTTTTACCATTTGCTAACCAACCATCTTTATAATCAGCGTAAGTTGTCGATAAGCCCGTAGTAAACATCATAGTACTTTCTTTAATCTTAAATGGCAGTATTTTTACTCCTAAACCAGCACTATTAGAGCCAATACCAAGCTCTAAACTCATATACTGGGACAACACTCTTTCATAAGTAATACCAATTATCGGCGTAGTTCCTAAAAAATTAAAAGAAATCCCATTCTTTCTGATACCATCAAAATCATTTTTATTCTCTTGCGAAAACATGATTGTTAAACAGAAAAATACAGCTAGTACAAAAACACCTTTTTTCATAATTTTCTTACTTTAGTTAATTGAAACACCTTTAACACTATAGTTCTTAAACACTTACTCTAAGAAACATCTTTTAATTGATTTAAACAAGCTAAAAAAAACAGTCGATGCAGTATATTGTAATGCATTGTTCAAATAATCGACAACTTAGAAAACCGCAACAGCTTTCTTTCTAAACCTCTATAACAAACTTACCTAGATTTGGCTATTCGTTTTTTCATAATCAAACCATTGCCCCTTTAAAACCTTTTCTCTACTTTTGCAAAAATAATTTTTCACACTTAAACCGTTTATAGCATGCAACTATATAACACTTTAAGCGCAGAAGAAAGAGCTATCATGATTGATGATGCCGGAAAACAAAGACTTACTTTGTCTTTCTATGCTTATGCGCAAATTCCAGATCCAACACAATTCCGTAACGATTTATTTCTA